>CAZQVN010000023.1:0-52341 GCA_964596775.1 uncultured bacterium | reverse complement strand
GCGTGAAGAGGCTTCACGAGGCGAAGGTCCTCTACGGCCCCGCCAAGGCCGCCAATGCCGGAGGCGTGGCGGTGTCCGGCCTCGAGATGTCGCAGAACAGCCTCCGCCTGAGCTGGACGCGCGACGAGGTGGACGAGCGGCTGCGCGGGATCATGAAGAAGATCCACGCGAGCTGCGTGGAGGCCGCGGAAGACTTCGGCACGCCCGGCAACCTGCTCAACGGAGCGAACATCGCGGGGTTCCTCAAGGTGGCCGACGCGATGATGGATCAGGGGGTCGTGTAGACTGACGATTGTGACTTGCCCGTAAATCGGACCACGGCGCCCGGAACGACCCTCGTTCCGGGCGCCGGTCGTTTCAGGCTGGTCGGCCCGACGAATGTCGTATCTCCGCACGATCTCCCGGTACTTTCCCCATGGTGCTCCCTCGGCACAGTCCACCAGACCACGGTTCACGTTTTACAACCACACATTCGATCGGGGAGGGAGATCTCATGAATTCAATCAGACCAACGACTTGCGTAGTTCCCGCCATCGTGGCCGGCCTGCTGGCCGTGGCTCCCGGACCCTCGGGAGCCGTCATTCCCAAGGGGCAGATCATTGAACTCCAGACGATCGCCTCGGGCATGAGGGCGCCGATCGGAGCCACCCACGCCGGCGACGGCTCCGGGCGGCTGTTCATCTGGGACCAGTCGGGTACGATCTGGATCCACGACGGGACCTCGCTCCTGGCCACCCCGTTCCTCAACATCTCTTCGAAGCTTCCGGCACTGAACCCGGGATTCGACGAGCGCGGCCTGCTGGGGGTGGCCTTCCATCCGAACTACGAAACGAACGGGCGCTTTTTCGTCCGCTACAGCGCGCCGCGCCCCGGAGCGGCCGGCGAGCCCTGTTTCGGAACGTCGCGCGGCTGCCATGACGAGGTCCTGGCCGAGTATCACGTTTCGGCCGGCGACCCCAACCTGGCCAACCCGGCCTCCGAAATCATCCTGTTCCGCGTGGCCGAACCGCAGTTCAATCATAACGGGGGCATGGTGGCGTTCGGGCCGGACGGCTATCTCTACTTTTCGCTCGGCGACGGAGGCGGCGCCCACGACGGCCTCGCCGACACACCCCCTTCGCACGGACCGATCGGAAACGGACAGAACATCGAGACGGCGCTCGGCGCGATCCTCCGGATCGACGTGGACGCCGGTCCCCCCTACGGCATCCCCGCCGACAATCCGTTCGTCGGCGGCCCCGGCCTCGACGAAATCTACGCTTACGGCTTGCGCAACCCGTTCCGGTTCTCGTTCGACAGCCGGCCGGGCGGCACGAACCGGCTGTTCCTGGCCGACGTCGGCCAGAACCTCTACGAGGAAGTCAACATCGTGACGAAGGGAGGAAACTACGGCTGGGTCCTCCGGGAGGGGAAGCACTGCTTCGATCCGTTCAATCCGACCGTGCCCCCGGCCACCTGCGCCACCACCGGCGCCGGAGGCGAACCGCTCATCGATCCGATCATCGACTATATCCACTCCGAAGGGGGCATCACCGTGATCGGCGGTTTCGTGTATCGCGGTGTCTGCACCTCGATGCTTACCGGCAGGTACGTCTTCGGGGACTTCTCGGCGTCGTTCGGCACTCCCGGGGGCCGGCTCTACTATCTCGTGGAGCCGACGGCCGGAAACTACGAAATCCGCGAGTTCCAGATCGGGATGGCGGATGTCCCCTACGGTCTCTACCTGAAGGGGTTCGGCGAAGACGAGGACGGCAACCTCTTTACCTGCGGATCCACGGCGCTCGCCCCGTTCGGCACCGGGGGAGTCGTGCACAAGATCGTCCCGCAGGACTGCCAGCCGATCGCGGTGACGCTCGCCAGGCTGTCCGTGACCCGGCGCGGGGGCGACGCGGTCCTGGCCTGGGAAGTGGCGGGAGCAGAGGATCATCTCGGCTTCCATGTCTACCGCGAGGACGGCGAGGGGCAGCGCGTTCCGCTGACCGGAACGCTCCTGTCCGGACGGACCCGCTACGAGTTCACGGATCGCGATGCGCCGCGGACCGCGGCCCGTTACTGGCTCGCCGAAATCAGCCGGTCGGGAGAGCGGACCTGGCACGGCCCGGTCGTCCTGGAACCGGCCAAAGCGCCGGCGGCCGCACTCGTCCTGGCGCCGGCGTCCCCGAATCCGTTCCACGCCGGCACGCGGATCACGTTTGCGATCCCGGCGGAAAACCGCGTGCGGGTCGGGATCCATGACATCGAGGGGCGCCTGGTGGCCCTGATCGCCGACCAGGTCCTGCCGGCGGGCGATCATTCCGCCACATGGAACGGACTCGTGGACGACGGTCGCCCGGCGCCGGCCGGCTTCTACGTTGTCCGGGTGACCGCCGGAGATGAAGTCAAGACCCGGAAGGTTCTGCTGACGCGATAGGACGCTTTAAGCACCATGAAAGGGGTGGCCTCATGATCCGTTTCGGTATTCTCCTCCTGGCCGCACAGTTTCTGTTCCCCGGAGCGGCCACGGCGATCACGATGGGGCAGGTCGACGACTTTGAAGACGGCACGACGCAGGGCTGGTCGGAGGGGGTGTTCACCCCCAACCCCCCCGCCAACATTTCCTCCGGGGGCCCGATGGGCGCCGGCGACAATTACCTGGAAAATATTTCCAGCGGCGAGATCTTTGCGGCCGGCGGAAGGATGATCCAGTTCAACCAGGCCCAGTGGACCGGCAACTACGTGGCCGCCGGCGTCACCACGATCCAAATGATGGCCGCAAATTTCGGCTCCACCACGCTTCACCTTCGGATCGCCGTGGAAGGCGCCGCCACCCAGTACGGGTCCACGACCGCCGTCGTTCTCCCGGCGGACGGGCAGTGGCATCCGGTGACGTTTCATCTCACCGCTGCGGAGATGAGCCTGATCGGTGGCCCGGCCACGCTCAACGGAACGCTGTCCAGCGTGGACGCCCTGCGGATCCTGTCGCGGCAGGGCGGTCCGGGCTGGCAGGGAGATACCGTGGCCGGGCGGCTTGGCGTGGACGTCATTTCGGCCGGTTCTCCGTCCGGCGTCCCCGGGGATGCGGTTCCAGCGGCCCGGCTGCTGACGAACACCCCGAACCCTTTCGCGGCGTCCACCCGGATCCGGTATGAACTGACGAGAGCCATGCAGGTTCGGCTCGAGATCTTCGACCTGGGTGGCCGCCGGGTGCGGGTGCTGGAAGCGGATACGCCGAAGGAAGCCGGTATCCATGATCAGGACTGGAACGGACGGGATGACGCAGGAAACGCGGCGCCGGCCGGGATCTACTTCTACAGGCTGGTCGCGGAAGGGACGGCGCAGAAGAAGAGCATGGTGTTGATCAGGGATTGAAGGGAGGGCGCGGCGCGCTTTTTCCGGCACGCCGCGCGCTCCCTCGGGTTCCGCCCGGATGCTTTTCCCCGGGTCGACTCGCTGCGCTGTCACGACATCAGCAGCCGTCTCGCCTCGTCACCCCATCCGTCGCCTCTGCGCCGGACCCGGCTCAGCGCCATGCGCACGCGCTTCGCGACGGCAAACGCACCCTGCGCTTCCGCCGTGACCCCACCACCACCGCCCGACCGGTATCCGGAGAGAAATGCCGCACCCGCGGCACGGCGCTCCGCCTCATCGGAGAGGAATCGCTCCAGCGCGGCCAGGAATCCCCCGATGTCGGACGCGGGGTGCGCGCTCCTCAGGTTGTCGGGGTCTACGAGACGCGCGCCTTCGCTCACGAACAGGAACTGGCCGGGATCGCACTCGCCGTGACAGGTGCGGGGGTCCGCAGGAAGCGCCCGGAGGATCCGCGCTGCCGGGCCGGCCGCCGATCGGGCGGGGCCGGCCAGTTCCGGGGCTTCGCGGGCGATCTTTTCGGCCGCGGACTCCAGTCTCCGGGCCTCGAGGTCCGGCGTGCGGGCCGGCCAGTCGCCGGGGGGCGGAACGGCGTGCAGCGCGGCGAGGGCGGCGCCGGCGGCCCGAAGCGCATCGGGCCGATCGGCGTCCGCGAGGTCCGTCCAGGCCGGACCACGGATCCAGGGAGCGATCAGGAGGGACGCGGCGGAGTTCACGGCGATCGGAAATACGAGCGGCGCCCCCGGCGCCCGCACCTGAACGGCCCGCGTGCGCTCGAAAAGCATCTCCGCCTCCCCCGCCCGATGGACCTTGGCGCACCAGGAGGAACTTCCGGCCGTCCACTTGAGGACGCAGCGCCGTCCCGGCTTGTAGCGGATGACGGTGCAGGAGGCCGTCCCCGGGGATGTCCCGAGAACGCGCGCGATCTCTCCGGCGATCCAATCCGGATCCACCGCCTGTTCCAGGCCGGGCAGCCGGTCGTCGAACGGAAACTCGAGGAGCAGGCAGCCCCGCCACCAGCGCCGCCTTGCGTCCGGCACCCGGGGCGGCTTCGGCTCCGGCCAGCGCGCGCAGGTGAGCGGCGCACCCTGGCCATCGCCGAACAGCGCTTCGACCGTGCCCCGATCGCTCCGTAGCTTGACCCAGAGCCGCTTTCCGAGGGCCAGCGTGCCCAGCGCATCGAGCGCGTCCTGCGCCGTCAAGGGATCGGATGCGGAGGATGCAGTCGTTCGTGTCACCCGGTCACGCTCCGATCGGTTTTCTCAGCACCAGCATCCAGCGCGCGTGCCGTCGCTCCCCCTTGCCGGGGATCGATTTCGTGCGCTTGTGGTATTCCGTGGAGAGAATCTCGAATTCCCGGAAGAATCCGGGGATCTCTGCCTCCCGCGTGAAGTGAACCGGCACCCCCTTGCCGGGGCGGAGAAACGTGTCGGGCTCGATCTCCTCGCCGCGGCCGAACACCCACTCCTCCGGCGATTTCAGCGTCACCAGGAGATGCCCGCCCGGTTTCAGTATGCGGCGGATCCCGGCGATCGTCCTTTCCATGCCGGCGCGAGTGGCGTGATAGATCACGTTGTAGGCCACCACGAGATCGAAGTACGCATCCGCATAGGGAAGGTCCTGCATGTCGGCCACCCGGACGTTCTCCGGAAATCCGCGGCTTGCGAGCGCCTCGCGGCAGAGCGCCGTGCCCTCGGCGGTGAAATCGGACGCGTGCGCCTCGTAGCCCCGTTCGGCCAGGTACACCGCGTGACGGCCGGGGCCGCAGCCCACATCAAGGGCGCGCCGGCCGGCCGCGGGTCCCTCCGCTTCGACGAATGCGGCTACCCATTCGCTCGGCTCGAGCCACTTGGCGACCGTTTCCGGATCGCTCCACTGCTGCTGCCAGGTCATCGTGCTGCCTCCGATCTTTCCGGATTCATGAGTTCAAGAGGGGGAAGCTGCTCCTCGAGCGTCCCGTCCGCGAAGCGCACGACGCGGTGCACGCCGGAACGATCGTTGAGACTGTGGGTGATGAGGAGCGTCGTGCGCCCCTCCTGGAGGACGTTCAGCGCCTCCTGGACCTCGCGCTCCCGCTCCGCGTCGAGGCCGGTCATCGGCTCGTCGAGAAGCAGGATCGGCGCGTTCGTGACGAGCGCCCGGGCGATCGCGATCCGCTGCCGCTGCCCCGCGGACAGGGTGGATCCGTGCTCGCCGATGACCGTGTCGTAGCCGTCGGAGAGTTTCTCCACGAACTCGTGCGCCTGGGCGCTCCGGGCCGCGGCGAAAATGTCCGCCTCCGTGGCGTCCGGGCGCCCGTAGGCGATGTTGTCCCGGATCGACATGCCGAACAGGTAGGGATCCTGGAACACGACGGAAACCTGCCGTCGGAGATCGCCGAGGCGGTAGCGGCGGATGTCATGGCCGTCCAGGAGAACGACCCCAGAGTCCGGGTCGTAGAAGCGCAGCAGAAGCGCTCCAAGCGTTGTCTTGCCGGCGCCGCTCGGTCCGGTGACCGCCAGGCACTCCCCCGGCTCCAGGCGGAACGACACATTGTTGAGAACCGGCTGTCCTTCCTCGTAGCCGAACGTCACGTTCCGGAATTCTATCCGTCCGGCGCAGTCGCCGAGCGGAAGCGGATCCGCCGGGTCGGTGATCGTCTCCCGTTCGCTCAGGATCTCGGAAATCCGCTCCGCGGACGCTACCGCCTTGTTGTACCGCGACGAGAGTTTCGCGAGATCCTGGATCGGGCGGTACATCGTCTTCAGGTAGCTCGTGAACACGATGAGGTCGCCGGCGCTCAGCGAACCGCCGAGGACCTTCCGGGCGCCGATCCAGAGGATGAGCGCCGAGCCGACGGCCACGCCGGCCTCCACCGCCCGGACGAGATTCGTCTGCAGCCGGCGCATCCTGACCTCGGACTGCAGGCTGCCGTCGTCCCGGCCGTCGAACACGGCCTGGTGCAGCGCGGCACGATCGAACGCCTGGACGACGCGGATCGAACGGAGCGTTTCGTTGACGTTGGCCACGAGCTCGCCCTGGCGCCGCCGCTGCTCGCGGGCCGCGCCGCGGATGGAGCGGCTGAAATATCGGGACGCGGCGTACATCAGCGGCAGAACGACGATCGACGCGCCGGCAAGAAACGGATCGTGCACCGCCAGGATGACCAGCATGGCGATCATCGTGACGATTTCTCCCACAAAGCTCAGCCCCACCCCGAGGACGAGATCCTTGATCTGGTTGACGTCCGTGACGAGCCGCGCCAGCAGGTCGCCGGTCTTCCGCCGGGTGTGAAAGGCGCGGGGAAGCCGCAGGATCTTCCGGAACAGTTCCGAACGCAACCGCTGGATCAGCATCCGTCCGGCCCGGGCCGACTGGATTTCCTCGATGTAGAAGAACCATCCCTTGAGGAGGTAGAACGCGACCACGGCGGTCGCAAGGAGCAGAAGCGCCGTTCCGGAAGAGTCCGGAAACCAGGCCGGCGGCGTTCCGTGGTGCCGTGCCTGGAGCACGTAGTCGAACACCATCTTCATCGGCCAGGGCAGGAGCACCTTCATCGCCGCGCCGCCCGCAATTCCGACACCGGCGAGGATGAGCGCCCCGCGCCCCCTGCGCAGCGCCGGCTTCGCGGCCTCGATCACCGGCGACAGGGTCCGCAGGTCGGGCAGCGAGCGCAGCGGGGTCATCAGCGGCTCCGGATCACGCGGACGACGCCGGTGCGGCCGGCGGCCGCGGCGCGGATGAAGTAGAGGCCGGCCGCGGCTATCCGTCCGGCGTCGTCGTGGCCGTCCCAGGTCCAGGGCTTGTCCGGGGCGGCGGTCGCGATCGCGGTGCGGACGACCCGGCCGGAAACATTCACGATGGAAATGAGGACATCCTCGCCGGCGTCCGCCTCGATCGGAATCCGTGTCGCTTCCCGGAACGGGTTCGGGTACGGAAGGCCCACGCGCAGCTCCACCGGCGTCGCGGCTTCGAGCGCCACGTCGAGCGCGACGTCGGCCTCGATGGCGACGCCTTCAAGGAGCGTCGAGTCCGGTGTCCAGCCGGAACCGGAGAGGACGAGCACGTCGTAGATGCCTCCGGGCAGCCGGATCGCGGCCGCGCTCCCCCCGGTCGTTTCCACCGCCGCGATCGGAGATCCGGAGCGGGGCGCCCGCCAGACGCGGACCACGCCGGTGGCGCCGGCCGGGGCGGCAAGCCGCACGGTCAGCGTGTGCAGAGCCGGCGCGTTGAAGTCCCAGGTGACCAGAGTGTCGAACCGGAATTCGTGCCGACCGGTATCCAGCGTGTCGAGCGCCACGCCCGCCGGCGGGACGAGCCGCACGTCGTAGGCGCCGGCAGGCACGCGGAACACCATGCGCCCGGCGGCGTCGCTGGTCGCGTCGAGTGCGGCCTGGCGAAGGCCGGTCGCGGCGGAATAGAGCAGCGCCTTCACCGCGGGAAACGGCAGGCCGCCCGGTCCGAGGACCTGCGCCTCGACGCGCACACCGGGGGGCAGAACGAGGTCGCCGAGATCGAGGTCCGCGCCCACGGTCACGCTGAAGCGGGTCGTCGAGGCCAGGGTCGCGCCGGCCGGGGGATGCACGGTGATGTCGAAGGATCCGGCCGGCGCGGTCATCGTGAAGCGCCCGTCCGGTCCGCTCGTGTCTCCCGGGGTCGGGACGCGTTCCGAGGTGCCGGAAACATCCACGTCGAGATCCGCGTTCTCCACCGGGACACCGGTATCGTCGGTAATCCGGCCGGTCACGCGGTAACCGGCTTCCAGCCGGATGTCGAGCCGGGTGGCCGCCGCCACCTCCACCCCGGTGCGGAGCGCCGCCGCGAGTCGCAGCCGGGCCGGGGGATCGACGGATACGTTGTAGCGCCCCGGCGGAACGATCACCCGGTAGGCGCCGCTGGCGCCGGTGTTGTCGGACGGCGTGGGGATGCGGCGGCCGGTGATCGCATCGACGGCGTCGATGTCGGCCTCCGATACGGCTCTTCCGGCCGGATCCGTGACCGTGCCGAAGATGGGATAGCCGCGGGGCAGCGTGATGTCGAGGACCGTGTCCGCGGATACGATCACGCTTTCCAGGAGGATCGTGACGAGATCGGTGCGGCTGGACGGCGGCTGAAAGCGGATGTCGTACCGGTCCGGGAGTACGAGCATCGTGTAGTCTCCGGTCAGCGTCGTCTTGTCGGTCTGGGCCGGCGCCCCCGACGGCGTGGGGTCGATTTTCGTCCGGGTGCCCGGAACGAAGAAGTCGAGGTCGGCGAGAATGACCGGCGTGCCGCGATAGTCCAGGATCCGGCCGGACAGGCGCGGCGCGGTCTGGGCCGCGACAGGGGTCACGGCCGGACCCTGGACGATGAGCAGGGATAGAAGGAGCGCGGCGCAGCCGGTCTTCATCGCCCCTGCCTCGTCACGGTCAGCCGCACCGCGGACCGGCGATCGGTCGACCGGGCCAGGACAAAGTACATCCCGGCGGGCACCGGCTGTCCTGAGTCGTCGCGGGCATCCCAGTTGAACCGGGTTTCCCCCGTTGCGAGCACACCGTCGTGGAGCCGGCGGAGAAGCCGGCCGTCCACGGAGTAGACGCGGAGTGAGACCGGGCCGCCGCGGACGTCGGGCGTGACCCCCAGCGTGAACGGGCCCGCTCCCGGGTTCGCGGACAACGCGCGGAGAGCGAGCGATTCGCCCCCCGGAACGCTTTCCGGAACGCCGACCGTGCCGTTCGGAGCCAGGAAGAAATCGATCACCTGGTTGGACCCCAGGGCGACGACCACCGTGTCCGGACGGAGGCCGCTTTCCGCCGGCGGACTCGCGATCATCCGGTACGTACCTCCGGGAACGCGAACCGAATAGGCGCCGTCGCCCTGGGAATTGTCGGAGCGGAGCGGGTAGGAAAACCCGTCCGAAACCTGCACGGCGTTGATGTCGGATCTCCAGACCGGAAGTCCGCCCGTCGTCCGGACGAATCCGGACACCGTGAAGCCGGTGGTGAGCGTCACCAGGGGGAGCGTCGTGTTCCCGGTGACGACCCGGTTCCTGAGCACTCCCGCGGCCAGCGGCTGACCGGAGGGAGGCCAGTAGATCATGTCGTACGTCTTCGCGGCCAGCGTCATCGCGTACTGGCCCGAGGTCCCGCTGTGATCCCCGGACGTCGGCGCCTCGATGCCGCGGGCGATGTCGATCGGGTCGACGTTCACTCCGGACAGGGCGCCGGACGGACCGTTCACCGTACCGCCGACGGAGTAGCCGACCGGTAGTTCGATGAGGCCGACCGGTGTGCTGCCGGTGATGGAAACGTTCGGCTTGATCTCGGCGGCCAGGCCCGATCCGCCGGGCGGCGACACGATGATGTCCCACACTCCGGCCTTCAGCACGACCTGCCAGTTTCCGGCAGCGTCCGTGTTGTCGAAGCCGAGCCGCGAGATCTTCATCCCGGTGGCGGTATCCACGGCATCGATGTCGGCGCCTGCCACCGGCGTCGTCGTCCCCTTCCGCCGGACCTGCCCGGTGACGAAGTGACCCGGGTCGAGCACGACGTTCGGCAGCACGACGTTGCTCGTCCCCACCGCGATTGACGGGAGCACCAGCGCCACGTGGGGATCGCCGGGGGAAGGGCGGTAGAGGATGTCGAACGTGAGTCCCTGGTCGACGAGGACCTGGTAGAAGCCGGCCGCATCCGTGTTGTCGCCGCCGTAACCGAGGTTTTCGCCCGTCGTCGCATCGTAGAAGTTCAGATCCACGTTGAACAGGCCGGCGCCGAACTCGTCGAAGACGTAACCGGACACGAAGGAACCCGTGCCGAGCGTCCGATTGACGACCGTGTTCGTGCCGATCGCGAGATCCGTCTTGTCGGCAAAATAGGGCGTGCCCGGCAGGGGGTTGAAGTAGATCCGGTAATCGCCGGTCGGAACCGTCGTCGAGTAGAACCCGTTCGCGTCCGTGTCGTCGTTCGGCGTCACGATGATCATGCCGGTGTTGCGATCCTCGAAGTCGAGATCGACGCCGAAGATGCCCGTCCCCTGCGCATCCCGGATGTGCCCGGAAACCGTCCAGGCGCCCGCCTGCGCGGCCAGGGAAAGGCCCGCGAAAGTGAGGATGAACCGGAATCGAAGACCGGCGGAAATCATGGTCGTGCTCCTTTCGATCGATGACTAGAAACTGACGTCCATCTGCAGGTGACTCATCACGGCCCGCTCCGTGTCGTCGGGAAACGCCTTCCCCGCCCGCAGGACGCCGAGCACCCACTCCAGCTTGAGATTTCGCGCATGGCGGAATCCGAAAACGAGATCCACCTCCGTGCCGATGTCCGTGGACAGCCCGGACGGCCGGACATCGAGGGCCGCGTTGCGCAGGAACGGCGCTGCGTTCACCTGGCGGAGACGGTGGACCACCAGGTCCACGGAACCCTGCGAAATCGGCCGGATGCCGACTCCCACGGTCTTCACATCGAGATTCGAGAGCTCGGGATCCACGAGTTCGCCGTAGTAGCGGAAGCTCGTGACCCCTTCGAAGCGATCGTTGTTGTCCTGGAATCCGGTCTGGCGGTATGCGGCGTCCCGGTTGTCCAGCGGATCGTCGTCGCCGGAGCCGCGCGCCCAGGCGGCGTTCAGCGTGAAACGGGTCGGGCGGTGCAGGATGCGGCTCCCCGACAGGTGAAACGCCGAGCCCCGCACCGGGGTGTCGTTGTCGGAACCGGTCACCCGGGACAACTCCGCCCAGCCCCGCCAGGGGCCGCTCTTGAGGGACAGGATGCGCGCCCCGACCCAGGTCAGGCGGGCGTACGGATCCGGGCCCCGGGGGCGGCTGGCCACGAACCACCCCCCGGCGCTCACGTCGGCGGTGACCGCCGTGGTGACCGAACCGAGCACGCTCCAGCGACCGCTCAACCGCGAGCTCACGGAATCGATCCGGCTCGCCACGGCGGCTTCCGCGCGTATACGCCCGCCGAAGTAGTGGAGCCGCACGGCGTCCAGGTTCTCGTCGTGGATCCACTCGTGGGCCTCGTCGAAGTCCTGCCGCCCGACCTGGAGTACGATTTCCGGGCGCAGAAAGCCGAGATAGAGCAGGTATGCCTCGGCGAGTTCCCACGACTCGAACCCGGTCTTCGTGTTCCGCTGGTCCTCGAGAATGAAGCGACGGCGATACCCCCCCTTGGCAAACAGGCGCACGGCGTCGGACATCCGCCCGCTGACCTCGAGGCGGCTCGACACGGTCGACCGGGACAGGTCGCGGGGCCGGTCCCGGTTCAGGTCGTAGTTCTTTTCCGGATCCACCTCGAATGTGGCGGTGGCGCCCACGGTCAGCGGGCCGAGCGACAGCCGGGAGGCGGGGATCGGATCGTCGTCGTCGGTCAGCCGGATGAACCGCGGCCGCTTGTGGAGCTTCCGGACCCGCACATCGTCGAGGATCAGCGCCTCGATGCCGAGGATCCGGACGGAAGGCCGCCCCTCCGCACGCAGGTCCTCGACGATTCCTTCCACTTCGAACGCGGTGTCCCGCGGTCTCATCCGGATCTTGCGGGCCTCGTAACCGTCGCCCGCCCGGGCGATGCGGACTTCCACGATCTCCCCGTCCGGCACGCTGTCGAACGTGATGTTGTCGCCCAGCGTGTCCTTCACGGACGTGGCGGCCCCGACGGAAAAGTGAAGCCCGAGCACCGTCCCGCCGTCCGCCATTCGTTCCAGCGGCCCGACGACGGAACCGCCGCCGCTTTTCGGCCGGCCCTTGATGTCCAGTTCGCGCGTGGCCCAGCCGCTCGACCCGTCGGGCATCAGTTCGGCCTCGACCCAGTCTCCCGGATCGACGCCGGCGAGGTCGCCGAACGCGGCGCTCGCGGGGGCGGCGGGGACAGCAATCACGAGGGCGCCCAGGAAAAGCACGAAGCCCGGACCGCGGAGAGTCCTCATGAGAGTTCGCTCCGGCGGAGGCGACCCGCCTCTTCGAGCAGAAGAGGCGGAATGTGCGCGGAATCGAGCCGCAGCGCGTAGAGCAGGGCCAGCCGGACCAGCGACATCCGCGTGTACAGGCGGAGCCGCGATTCCGCGAGCGGCTGCGCCTCGCGATAGCCGCACAGGAAGGCCGCGGCCCGGTCCGCCGCTTCCGGCCGGGGGCGGTTGTTCTGGATGGCTCTCAGATGGAAGTGCGCGACCAGGTTTCCGGCGTCGAGTTCCGGCTCGCCGAGCACCGCCAGGTCGAGGTCGATGAACCCGATGCCGCGACCGGTGTCGAGAATCTGCTTGTCGTGCAGGTCGCCGTGGAGAACTCGCATCGGCGGAGTTGCGATCTCCGGCGCCTGAGCTTCCGAAACAAGGCGGTCGACCGGAGCGTCGAAGAGCGAGCCCGTTCCTTCCAGCAGGCACCGCGCGTCGTCACGGCGACGGAGAAGAACGACCGCCTCGTCATGAACGGAGCGCCACGAAACGGAATCCAGGGTCCGGCTGAGTCGGGCGCGCTCGTGAAAGATCGCCAGGGCCCGGCCGGGAACGCGGAAGTCGAAGGCGCCGGCCGCCGCGGAGCCCAGGATGTCATGGAGCGGGGTCCCCTCGATCCAGGGGCGCACGCTGCGGAAACCCGGACGGTCTGCCGGCCAGGGCCGGTCCGGCAGGGGAATGACGGGAACCGGACCCGCGGACCGCGCGCCCTCGACGGCGAGAGTCACGCCGGTCGCCGGGGGGCGGCGGCGGATCCGGACCATGACGCATGCATCCCCGTCCGGCTTCCCGAACCGCAGTTTCACTTTCCAGACGATGCGGGACCCGAAGCGATGGCCGGCCACGGAGGCCGCCATTCCGTCGAGCCCTGCGGGGTCCCTGTCGAGAAAGCGGGCCAGCTCGACAGCGAAACCGGACCTCAAGGGGTCATCGCCGGTGAGTCGGGGGTCCTCGGGGGAGATCAGCAGTCGGATCCCCTTCTCCCCGGCGGACACGTCGTGCCGGAGCCCGGCGAGAAGCGGCGCGATCGTTCCGTCGGCACCGATTGCATCCAGATTGCAGGTCGTCTCGATCAGGCCTTCGCGGACGCGGGTCACCGCACGGCGCAACCCCTGCAGGCGCAGGCCGCGGCGGGCCAGCGCCGCTCCCAGGTGGCTTTCGAGGCGCGCCCGATCCAGGTGGAGAGCCGCCTCCGGCCGCGGAGTCAGCGCGGCGGCCGGCGATCCGGTCGTGAACGCCATCACGCCCCCGCCTCCCGGAGTGCCGCGGCAAGGATGGCTTCCGCCTCGTCGCTCCAGCCCGGCCGCAGGTTGCGGAACGGCACGACGCTGAGCCGCAGCAGGCTCAGGGCCGTGAACCAGGACAGACGGTCTGCTCCGCGTCCGCGGCTCCGGTATCCCTCGAGAAACGGGTCGGCGACGGCTTCCGTTCCGTGCGCGGCGTCGCGACGGGTCGCGTGGGCCAGGAAGTTTCCGACATCGAACCGTGGATCGCCGGGGCCCGCCTCGTCGAAGTCCACGAACGCGGGTCCCGAAGGGTGGCACAGCACCTGGTGATCATAGAAATCGCCGTGGATGAGCGCCGGCCGCTCCGCCGGGGGCAGCGTCGCTTCGAGTCGTCGCACGAGGCGCGCTGCCGCGACGGCCACCCGGCCCGGAGCGATGCGCTCGAAGAAGCGGGAGAGGTCGCGGGCCCGGGCGAGGGCTGATTCCGGTGTCCGCGCGATGGCGGCCCCGGCCAGTTCCGGCGCCGCGACGTCGAGATCGTGCAGTGCGGCCAGGCACTGCCCGGCTCGGAGGGCATTCCCGGCGGGATCCTCGACCTCGCTGAGCCGGACTCCATCCACCCATTCCTGGAAGAGCACCCGCTGGGCGGAATCGATATCCAGGGCCCGGGCGAACCTCGGCAGGCTGTCCGCCGGCCCCGCCGACTCGAGCGCGCGCATGACCCGGAACGTACGGACGGCCGTGCCGTCGCCGTAGGCCTTGACGTGAAGGCGGCGCCGGGTCGCCGGACCCGCATCGGAAACCACCGCGAGGTCCGCGTCCAGGACGGCGCGGCGTTCCGGCTTGTAGCGGAGCAGGCTCAGCCGTGATCGCTTGCCGCTGATCCGCAGGCCGTCTCCCGGGGCCACGCAGAACACCGAAGCCCTCCGCTTCATCTTCCCCGGCTCGGTGATGAGCCGAAGGCCCCGCACCGAGCGGTCGAACGGAAACACGCTGAAGACCAGCGGGTAGGGATCGAGGACGACGATCCGGGCGCCGGTCCGGCCGGACGCGATGGCCTGCGCCTTCTCCACTTCCTGTCGCAGCCGCGCTTCCGGCACCAGTTTCGCGTAGCCGAGCCGCGCGGCGACAGAGTCCGGCTCACCGAAGCGATAGCCCGCGACGAGGCTGGTCTCAGGCTTGTAGCGGACATAGGTCACCGTGCCGCCTTCCGGGAACGGACCGAGATCGGCGCAGGCGCCGTTGAGGAGTTCCCCGACATGCCGGGCATCGAGCGCGGCATCCAGGGCCGGGAGTTTCCGGTCCGGAACGCCGGTTCGCCGCGGGATGCGCTGGTTCAGGATCAGGTTCATGGCGCCACTCCGGTCGTTGCGACCGCGGTCGAAGCCTCGCCCATATTCCGTACCGTCCGGGCCAGTTCCGTCCAGGTCCGCGCCGCCGCCCGGGCGAACGCCCGCTCCGCGCGTTCCGCGGCGCGCTCCGGGAAGCGTCGGACCTCGCGGAAAGCCGCCGCGAGCGACGGGGCGTCGTCGGAAACGAAAAGGCCGGTGCGGCCGTCCTCGACGGCATCGCGAACGCCGGTGCCCCCCGAGGCGACGACCGGAACGCGAGCCGCCTGGTACTCGGCGATCTTGAGCGGGCAGAAATAGTCGCCTGCCGAAATGGCGTAGGGAGCGGCGGCCACATCCATGTTTCCGAGATGACCGGCAAGCGCGGCGTGCGGCACGGAACCGGCAAACCGGATGTCCTCCCGTCCGCGGGCCCGGATCGAGACTTCCCCCGCGAGCGGGCCATGGCCGAGAATCAGGAGGCGGTACGAGGAATCCTCTCCCGCGAGAACGTCGAACGCATCCATGAGGGCCGGCACGCCGTGCCAGGGCTTCAGGCTTCCCGCGAAACCGATCGTGAACGTCCCTGCCCGGCGATCGGAAGGCCGGCGCATCCCTTCTTCCACGAACATCGGCTCCACGCCGTTGGGAAGAACGGTGATCCGGCGGGGGTCGGCGCCGAGGCCGACGAGATGCGACGCGAGCGACCGCGATACCGGCAGGAGGCGGGTGGCTTCGCGGGCCTGGCGCGCCTCCGCGGCTTCCGCCTCCGCGGGAAACTCGAGCGAGCGCCAGCGGCGCGACTCGTCGACCAGTGGCGCATTGACTTCCAGAAAGTGGACCAGGCCCGCGGACCGCGCAGCATCCAGTCCGGCGGTGGACCAGAGGGCTGCGCGTTCGTATATCGCGTCGAACGGGAAGTCCTTCCGGATTCGCCGGATTTCTTCGCCGAGCCACGCGTTGAACGCCGCCGGGCGGAACCCGGCCTGGCCCGGTTTGAGCGGAGGATCGAGGTGCAGGACGCGGCCGGGAATCTGGGGCTCCCCGGCCGGGCGATCGCCGATCGCCAGCGCGGCCAACCGCGTCTCCAGTCCGGTGGCCGCGAGGGCGCGGGTCATCGACCGCAGGTGCACCGAGGCGCCCTTGGTTCCCCAGACGGGAATCCCGAAGTCCGCGCAGAGGATCAGCAGCCGTTTCATGAACCGACACCGCCGGGCTCGAGAACCGGCGCCGCGGAGCGATCGGCGGTCCGGGATGCCGCGGCGTGCTCGAAGTGGGCGCGGAGTTCGGCCACGTTTTTCCGCCCGTCGAAACGCTGCTCGACGCGCCGCCGCGCTTCGGCGCCCAGCTTCAGCGCCGCACCGCGATCATCGAGAAGCCGCCGGATCGCGCCGGCGAGCGCCGCGGGATCCTGCTCCGGAACGAGGAGGCCGGTGACGCCGTCTTCCACCGCCTCGGGAATGCCCACCACCGGGGTGGACACGACCGGAACGCCGAAGGCCATGGCCTCCACGAGCACGACCGGCAGCCCGTCCCGGTTCCCGTCCGCGGCGATCCGGGCGGGCAGCGCAAAAATGTCGGCCGCGCCCAGCAGGCCGCGGACGTCGCCATGCGAGAGGGCGCCTCTCAGCACGACGCGATCGCCCAGGCGCAGGCTCTCGATCCGCTGCTCGATCTCCCCTTTCATCTCGCCGTCGCCGGCGATTTCGCAGCGGAAGGCCACACCCTGATCGCGCAGCCGGGCCGCCGCCTCGAGCAGCGTGGGAAAGCCCTTTTTCGGAACAAGACGACCCACGGAGGCAATCAGGGGCGTATCGCGATGCGCCGCCGGGCCCGGCGCGGGAAACTCCTCGAGGTCCAGCCCGTTGTAGATCCGGTGGACCCGGGCCCCGTTGCGGCGCCCGGCGAGGTTCCGGAGATGATCCGCGCTGAGATCGCTGACCGCCACGGTGAACGCAGCGTCGTTGATCCGCTCGACAAGCCGGCCCGGATCGACGGACTCGTGGAAGATGTCCTTGGCGTGCGCCGTGAACGAGTATCCGATTCCGGCCAGGTCCGCCAGGCAACGGGCGGTGGCCGTCGCCGAAGTGGCAAAGTGTGCATGGACGTGGCGGATGCCCCGCTGTTCGATCACCGGGAGAAAAGCCACCGCCGCGGCGAGCGCGGCAATCCCCTCGTCGTCCCCGGACCGGAGCGCTCCCCAGAAGTGGTCGGACACGATCGATTCACGACCGGCGACCTGGGGCAGGTGCTGCTTCAGAAAGTCCATCCACTTCGTCGAGCGGATTTCGGGCGCGTAGATCACCCCGGCCTTCACCCGAGCCAGTTTTTCGTGAAAACGACTCTCGGCGGGCCGCCGCAGCGACAGAATGGTGATGTCGGCACCCTGGCGCTCCATTTCGAGGATCTCGTTGAGGATGAACGTTTCGGAGAGCCGCGGATATCGCTTCACGAGATAGGCGATCGACAGGCGTTTCATGGGACCTTCCCCTTCTCCAGGAAGCAGGGTTCGCGCTCCTCCAGGTTTTCGGTGAGCGCCCGGAATTCCGCTTCGGCCCGGACCAGTCCGGTAAACGGAAGCGACGCGCCCTTGTTCCGGGGACGGCTCAGTTCCGAGCGCAGGGCCTTGCCGAGATCGGAGGCCGTGGCCGTGGCCGGGTCAAGCATGGTCAGCAGACCCATTTCCGCGAACCGGCGTGCCCGGATCATCTGCTCGAGGCGCGGCTTGACCCGCGGAATCGAAATGACCCGCTTGCCGAGGGCCAGCGCCTCGGTCAGCGTGTTGTAGCCGCCCATCGTCACCACCAGTTCCGCCGCCGACACGATGCAGGTCATGCTGTTCGTGAACTCGACAACCCGGCAGGACAGGTCCCTGGCCCGCTCGCGAACGCGCTTCAGCCGGCTTCCGGTCATCCCCGGCCCGGTGATGACGACGGACGAAAAGCCGGGCGGTCCCTCCCCCCGGTCCAGCATTTCCAGATAGAGGTTCACCAGCGGATAGCCGTCTTCTCCGCCTCCGGTCGTGACCACCACGAAGGGGTCGCCATTCAACCCCAGCATGGAGCGGACATCGGCGGCGGAGAGACCGCCGTTGTATTTCGGGATGTAACCCAGGTACTTCGTGCGGCGGCGCAGCGGTTCCGGAAAGTCGTACTCGGTCGTCGTGTCGAAAACCTCCGGCGATCCGTAGACCCAGATTTCATCGTAGAGTTCTTCGATGACGTCGAACTCGCCGGTGGCGGTCCATTCGCGGCGGATGTGCTCCGGCTCGTCGAGAACGTCGCGCAGGCCAAGGACGACCCGGGTCGGCCGGCCGGATGCCCTGATGCGCCGGAGGGATGCGAGGAGTTCGCCGCCCATGCCGGACGGGGTCTTGTCCACCAGCAGCAGCCCGGGGTCGAAAGCGCGGAGACTCTCGTCGATCACCCGCCCGCGCAACCGGGTGAGATCCGTCATGTCCAGGTTCAGGAAACGTGATTCATAGTTTCCGTTTCCGAGCTTTCGTGCCGAGGGGAGTTTCAGAAAGTCGATGCGATCCTGCGATCCGAACGCCTGCACGAACGGCGATCCGGATACCACCAGCGTACTGAGATTCCGGGATGCCCGGCCGAGATGACGGCAAATGGCCATCGTGCGGCGCAGATGACCGAGGCCGACCGTGTCATGTGAATAGGCGGCGAGGCGCCGTCGCATTGTGAAATCCTTGATGAAGAGACCGGTGCTTTCGGGGTGAAGGCGAAACAACCGCTTGCAGTAGTGAAGGTACCCGGCGGCCCGGGAAAAATACTTCGCCTCGGAACATCGAATGTCGCCCGGCAGGAATTGCGAGAATCATCGACCCGCGTCGGGATCACGGGACCTGTTCGTGGTTCAGCGGTGCGGGCGCGACGGCCGTCCGGAGAAACGGCTCATTGCGAGACCGGCGTCAGGAACCGGCGCGTTCAGGGAGTTTGCGTGCGGGGGGCTTGCTCGGATCGACCGCGCGACCCACGTGAATACGTCCCGCTCCGAGTTCACCGAACTGCGGACTTGAAGTGGGATACACGGGGTCGGACGTCGCTTCAATCCGTGAGCGGATCGACTCCGCCGGCCAGGTCGGATGCATCTGGCGCAGCAGGGCCGCCGCTCCGGAAACGAGCGGCGCCGCCATGGAGGTTCCGCTCCAGATCGCGTAGCCGCCGTTCCAGTAGGCGCTGCGCAGCCTCGTCCCCGGTGCGCTGATCATGACGCGGCGCGAATAGCTGGTGAATGACGCGGCGCGGTCGAGCGAGTCGGCGGCCGCCACCGCCCAGACACTGCGGCTCGATCCGGGGTATTCCTCCGGAAAATCGGCGCCCCAGTTGCCGGCAGCCGCCACGAGAATCACGTTGCGCTCGGCGGCGTAGGAAATCGCCTCGTCCAGGGCTCGCGGTTCTGCGAGCACGCCGAGACTCATGTTGATGATGTGCGCCCCCGCATCCGCGGCATATTCGATGGCCCTCGCCACCTGGAACGTGGGGCCCCGACCGTCGGAGTCGAGCACACGCAGAATCAGCAGGCTGGATTGCGGCGCGACCATCGCCACCAGGCCCGCGACATGAGTGCCGTGCCCGGTGGCCTCGTCGACGGCCCCGTCGGCGTCGTTGTCGAGGCCGTCCGGAACATCCGACGGGTCGGTGTCGTTCTCGATGAAGTCGTGACTCGCCGGATGAATCCGTCCGGCCAGCAGGGGGTGGTTCGGATTGACGCCCGTGTCCAGGATCGCAACAAGAACTCCGTGACCGTTGGCCGTCGTCCGAGTGGCCGGAACTCCGATGCGATCCAGAAAGTCCTGGTCCAGCGCCTCTCCGATGTCCAGAAATCCCTCGTCGAAGGCAAAGCTGGATTGCCGCGATTCCGAATCGGAGACGATGAAGTCCGGGGACACCCCGTCAATGCGCGCATCGGCCGCCAGTTCGGCTTCCTTGAGCGCCATATCCTCGCCGGGCAGGAGCCCGAAGCGAAGCGTCAGACCGTCCGGCAATTCCTCCTCGATGCTGAGGTCGTGATCCAGGGCAACCTGCTCCGGATCGGCGCCGGGCAACAGAACCGCGAGAAGGGCTCCCGGTTCGAACGGCTCGGAGTACGGCTGGACATGCCGGATGGGGGAGCGCCCGGACACCGGCTCGGAGGGCGCATCCGGCAGGGGCCGGCATCCGACCATTCCGGCCAGGGCAACGAGCAGAAGTTCAGAACGCTTCCAGGACATGAATCTCATCTCAATGCGGCGCGTGAATGCCGTTCGGCGCGAACGACCGGACCCGGACTGGCGGGACATCGGCAAAGGCATTGGTGCGGGGCGCCGTGTTCCATGCCGTGAACAGGATACAGGCAATCCGGCTCGCATGCGCGAGGACCGCCAGAGACAGCGCCGAGAACCCCGGCCCCCCTCAGCACCAGATAGACAGCCGAGGCCTCCTGAGTGCCGGCGCTGTCACTGCCGGTCCGCACTCTCATCCCGGTGCAAGGTACCGGCTGCGGGTTCAAAAATACGACCATCTTCAGGATCCGGCTTCAGGCGGGCCTCCACCCCGGCCGGGCGCGCGAATTCCGGGGTCTTGCGGTCCTTGAGCGGATCTCCCGGGCTCAGGGCACGCCCGACATTGAGACGGCCGGCTCCGAGTTCCCCGATCTGAAGCTCTGAAATCGGGGCAATTCCATCCACGGTAGCCAGGAGACGGTTCAGGATGCCGGATGCATCCCAGGTCGGATGTTCCTCGCGGAGCAGCGCCGCGGCGCCCGCCACCAGCGGGCTGGCCATGGACGTGCCGCTCCAGACCGCATAACCGCCGTTCCAGTAGGCGCTGCGGATCCGGGTCCCCGGGGCGCTGAGCTTGACGAGGGGCGAATAGCTCGTGAAGGACGCGGCCCGATCCAGCGAATCGGAGGCGGCCACGGCCCAGACAAGGCGGCTCGATGATGGATACTCCATCGGTGAGTTGCTGCCCCAGTTGCCGACGGAACTGACGAGGATCACGCCGCGGTCGTGCGCATAATCGAGCGCCTCGTAGACCACATAGGGGCGCTCCAGCATGCCGAGACTCAGGTTGATGATCTGCGCGCCGGCATCGGCAGCGTACTCGATGGCCCGCGCCACCGCCCAGGCGGAACCACGACCATCGGAGTTCAGGACCCGGAGGATCAGCAGTTCCGCTTCCGGCGCGACAAGCGCCACGAGACCCGCCACATGACTCCCGTGACCGGTGGCCTCGTCCACAAGGCCGTCGCCGTCGTTGTCCAGGCCGTCCGGCACGTCGGAAGGATCGAGATCCCTGTCGATGAAGTCGCGGCTGGAAGGATGAATGTGTCCGGCCAGGACGGGATGATCGAGGTCGGCGCCGGTGTCCAGAATCGCCACGACGACGCCCTCGCCCTGGCTCGTCCGGTGCGCCTCGGCGATCTTCAGCCGGCGGGTGAAGGCCTGGTCATGGTACTCGCCCTCATCGAGAATTCCCTCGTCGAAAGCCATGCTCGACTGCCGGCTCTCGGAATCCATGGCCAGGTAGTTCAGGCAGGCGCCGGAAACGCGCGGGTCGGCGGCGAGTTCGTCCTCCAGCGCCGGGAGGTCCGCGTCGGCTGATGTGGTCAGTCGGTAGGACACTCCGTCGGCCAGGACTTCGGCAACCGCGAGTCCATGATCGGAGCCGACACCATCGACATCCCCGGGGTTGCGAATCACGGCGAGAATCATCCGCGGCAGGTATTCATCGAGACGAGCGGCGCGTTCGGGTGCGAGCGGCGGCTCATTCCCGTTTCCGCCGCAGCCTCCGACCGCAGCCGTCAGCACCAGCAGGATGAAGAGTCTTCTCGCGGTCACCGTACCACCTGCCTCTCGTTGCGGGGACATTCGTGTGGCACCACGCATTCTAGCTGATGGGGCCGCGCCGGGCGAAGGTTCTTGTGGCGGCATCAGCTGTCCCCCACCAGCATAAATCCCGACCAGTAGTACGGGTGGGCGCCCGATCGGGCGAATCGCCCCTGCACACGGGCGAGTGCCGCGGACACATCCCGCCCGGAACCCGAGTTCAATTCACTGTAAAACGAAGCCATCAGTTGCCTTGTGGCGGCGTCATGGACATCCCAGAGTCCCACCAGCACCCGCCGGCTTCCGGCCATCAGAAACGACCTGGCCAGCCCCATCCATTCCCCCTGCCCCCAGGCGGTGCTTTCCCCCGAGGCACAGGCCGAGAGCGTCACGAGATCGGATTGGAGGGTCAGGTCATGGACATCGTACCCGTAGAGCCAGCGGTCCGCGAGACGCAGGCCGGACAGGTTCGGGCGGTCTGCCCGGAAGAGACCGTGGGCAGCCAGGTGGATCAGCGAAGCCCTGCCCGCTTCCGCACGGAAGCGGGACACCGTGGCGTCCTCGGCACGAAACACCCGGGATCCGGGAAGCGAGCCTTCCACATCGTCTATCTCTCGAATCACCTCCGGGGCGAGTTCGTCGGACACGCCGAACAGCAGCGGTCGACGCAGGATGTCCGCCTTGCCCCCGGCCCGGGAGCGGCAGGCGGCGAACACTCCGGCCCCCGGCGTTACCGACACGATGCGTTCCTCGGCCAGGTAGCGCCGGCCGTCGAACAGCGCCCCGAACGGGAGCGTGCGCATGGCCGCCGTGGGGATCAGGATCAGGCGGCGGCCCCGCGGCAGCGGAAGTTGTCTCAGCAGCATGTCGTACAGCGAAGCCAGATCGCTCTTCGCCAGCCGTTTCAACTGCTCCTCGTGGCGGCGGATCAGCAACGGATCCAGCCGGAACCGGCCCCATTGAAAGCGCAGCGCCGCCGCGACCTCCGTCAACCGATCGAGTGAAGCCAGGCCGGTCCGGACCTCGAATCCGGTTCGGGTGACCACGAACGCGCCGAGATCATCGCCGTGCTCGAAGTAGGCGATCATCGTCTCGTCGGGGCGCAGCAGTTTCCGGACGTCGGAGATGCCGGTGTCGAGCACCGGCACAGCCTGTTTCGTTCCCCGCGAAAGAGTGTGGAGCAACCGGGTGGTCTGGGACTCCAGCGCCTTGAGCGACTGACCGTTTTCCAGGTGGGTGTGACCGCGCAGCCCCCTCTCCCGGGCCAGGTCGATGCGGTGGTACTCGCCCCCCAGGCGTCCGAGGAGATCCAGCGCCTTCTTCTCGAGATCGCGGCGCTGCCGGGACCGCCGCCCTGCAGGGTGTCCGGGTCGGGCCAGCATGTCGAGCAGCGCCCGCGACCGGCCGCGCTCGAGGATCCGGAACGCCTCTCCGGGGCGGCCGGCATCGAGTTCGAGTGCGGCCAGCGCCACGTAGGGGCGATCCCGGTTGCGGAGAAACGCAGCGCGAAAGTCATCGCCGGACAGGAGCGCCCGGATTCCCTCGACCGCGCGGATCGCGGCCCGGAACCGGCGGCGGGCCGTCCGGAGATCCCCGGCCTCCCGGGCCAGCAGCCCCCTGGCCTCCATGACTTCCATTTTCAGCCAGGGGGATCCCGAGCGGAGTGAAGCCGCCTCGTCCAGTCTGCGGATCGCCGCCTTCCGTTCTCCGAGACCGCGAAGCGCAAGAGCTTCCACGACCGCGGCCCGCACTTTTCCGCCGCTCCAGGGAGAACCGGCCAGGAAACGCCGCGCCGACCGGGCGGAACGGATTGCCCGCTTCCAGTGGCCGCGCTCCAGATGAATGCGCGCGAGGAACAGGGCCGTTTCGCCGCGCCAGACGACGTTGCCCTCCGCGTCGAACCGCCGCGATGCCGCCCGGATATCCCGCTCGGCGCCGCGCAGATTCCCGAGACGGTAGGCCGCGGCGCCCAGGAAAGCCGTCGACTTGGCGGCCTCATAGCTCATGCCGAGATCATCGAAAGCAGCGCGCGCCTCTCCGGCCAGGGATCCCGCCTCGTCCCACAGATTGAGGCGGAGCAGGATCTCCGCTTCGTCGAGCCGGCAGAGCGCGGCATGACGGCGGTCCCCCCCGTCCTCGAACGCGGGGCGCAACCGGGCCAGTTCCTCCAGTGATTCCGGAAAGCGGTTTTCCATGAAATCGAGATAGGCGATGTTGTACCGGATCTGGCGAACGCGGCCCGGCATCCCGTTTCTCGCGGCGATTCCGAGAGCCGCCTGGTAGGCCTCCCGGGCGCCCCGCGTCCGACCCAGCACGGTCAGAACATTGCCGCGGTTGAACTCCACGAGCGCCTCGGCATCCGTTTCCCCGAGCCTGTGAAACGTGGGAAGGGCCCGGTCGTACCAGCCGAGGGCCTTCTCCGGTTCGTCGAGTCGATGGTGGATGTTTCCCAGGTTCGTTTCCACGCGGGCCCGGCGGGAGATGTCGCCGGCGCGGTCGAAGCGGCGGCGGGCATCGAGAGCTGTCCGCCGCGCCTCCGCGTAGCGGCCGAGGTACATGAGCGCGTCGATGGTGCCGATCGCGTTGACGGGAAGTTCCTCTCCACGGTCCTCCGCCGCAAAGAGCCTGGTCGACCGTCGATAGTCTTCGAGCGCCTGCGCGTAGCGGTTGCCGGCCCGATGCGCGTGAGCCCGCAGCCGCAGAATGAACGCCTCCGCGGTGCGGTCCCGGGCAGTGCGGGCCAGCGAAAGCGCCTGTTCCGCCTCGTCGACCACCCGGTCCGGCTTCCTGTGCACGTCACGTCGCCGCACGTCGAGCCAGCGGAGCAGCCTGGACCGATGGAGGGATCCGTCACGGGAGAGAAGCCGCCGGGACAGGCGTTCCGTGTCGGACGGAGCCGGCAACGTCAAATCTCGAGAGAGGGAATGCCGCAGTTGAAGTCGCGCGACTCGATCGAGAGCGAAAACGTGCCAGATCCCGGCGCCGCAATGCGGAACATTCCCAGTTCGGAAAGCGGAGATCGCGCGACGACGGATCGGCCCGACTTGATGGCGACCGTGCCGGAGTCGAAGAGACGCCCGCCGGGAACGGAAGAATCGAGAATCTGGCCGTTCAGGATCAATGAGCCGTCCGGCCGCGCGTCGATTTCGAGATCGATGTCGACCGGGCCACTTCGGAAGACGAGGCGCCGGGGCCGTGTTGCCTGACCCCGCACTCCCGCCGGTTTGAGCACCATCGAATCGAATGCAAGGCGAAGCCGGCTCCGGGCCGGCCGGGGCACCCGTCTCGGATGGGACCTTGGAAGGTCGGCGGCCCAGGCGCTCAGCCACTCGGGCGGGGATTCGAGGTTTCCCCCCGCGAGTCGGGACAGCAGCACGGTGACGGCTTCAAGGCGTTTTCGGCACCGCCCGCAGGCGTCGACATGGGCCAGGAGTTCGGTTCGGAGATCCGAACCCAGGCGATTTTCGGCCAGATCCGCGAGGGTGTCTTCGGCCGGGTGATCTCGCTTTCGCTTGCCGTGTGATGTCATCGTGTGACTCTCTCCGAGCATCTTTCGATGGCCTCGTGGACAGGTGTCGAGGCATTCGAAAGGTACGCGATGGGAGCGGATAAATACGATCCGTCGGTCATGACAGGATCTTTCTCAGCTTGTCCAGGCATCGGCTCCGGGTCGGTCCGATCGAGCCGCGGGGCACGCCGAGGCGGTCGGCGATTTCGTCATAGGTCCAGGGTGGATCCTCAAGATACAGTGCCGTAATGAGTTGAGCGCATTGTGCCGGCAGTTTTTCCACACACTTCCGCACGTGGTGCTGCTCCTCGGCCTGAACGACCCTCTCCAGGATTTCCGGGTTTTCGTCCGGCAGGCGAAGGAGGGACTCTTCGTTCGCCTGGAGGGACCGCCTCTTCCTGCTCAGCGCCCTGTCGCTCTGCCGGCGGGTGGTCACCTGAATCCAGCGGGTCAGGGCCTTTTCGGAACGGAGTTCCGAGAGGCCTTTCCAGAGCGCCAGGCTGACCGTCTGGAACACGTCGGCGGCATCGTCGGCGTCGAGGCCATGGAGCCGGGCGATGGAGTAGATCAGGTCCTCATAGCGACGGATCAGGCGCTGCCAGGCTTCCGCGTCGCCCTCGAGGCAGTCCCGGACCAGGTCCGCGTCTCCGGCGTACACCGGCGTGTCTTCGGGTTTCGTCCGCTTGTTGTCGATGGAGGGCCGTGTCACAGGTAACCATCTCTCGGTGAGAGTCCCGATGGGATGCGCATTTCGATGCGACATTATTGCCTGCACATCCCGTTCTCTGCAAAGGCAAAGAAGTGCTCAGGGACATGGCGGCGATCGAGCGGGGACAGACGGTGAAGGGCATGCGGGCGGCGACGCGTCGTGCGCTCCGGCCGGCAGGAGTCATCCGCGACTCATCACGAGCGCGGGTTCCCGGCCTCGACAGGATCGAAGCGGCCAGCAGCACTCACCCCCGCCGTTCAGAACGACTTGACGCCTGCTCCAAGAGTCAGAAAGCCGCCCGAGCCGACCCCTTCACTCTGGACGACCACCATGCCATGAAACCGGGCGCTGATCTCGAACAGGGCAACCGGCGAGATCCGGGCCACCGGCACGGCCAGGCCGAGGGTCACGCCGGGGCCGGCCCCCTCCTGCTCCTCGTCGCGGATGATGTTCGGATTCCTCTCGTGGCTCGTCATCACGTAGTACAGGCCGACCCCGCCCAGGAAGGCCGCCTGGCGTTTCCCGGGATTTCCGGCCGTGTCGAGGATCAGGCCGGCGTGGATCACTCGGATCCTGTGGTAGTCCGAATAGCTGTACTCCTCGCAGCTCGGGGTGAGACAGGTGGACGTCCCCGCGAAACGGCCCAGGTCGTAGTAGCCGGCCTCGACCCCCAGGGCCGTGCCTTCGCCGATCCGGCCCATCGCGGCGCCCCAGGCTCCGATGGAGCCAGCCACCGGACCGTCCGCCCCGCCGTTCCGGCGGGCCAGCCCGGCGCCGATCCGGAACTGCGGTTTCCCATGCCGTTTCGGGGTCGCGGAAACCGGCGTTGAATGAGCGATCACAAGAAGAATGAGCAGCCCGGCCAGGCCGGCAAGACGAGCAACGCGTCGCATCATGAATGTCTCCGTCATTCGGGTCCGGACGTACGAAACCGTTTCCGGCCGTTACGCGCGATGGCGGGAGAAATCGGACCAGGGGTGCAGTCAGGAACGGATCCTGCTCCGTGTCGGCGTCCCGAGAACGCGAGCCCGCGGTGTCGTCCGGGAGGATCGTGCTAATTCGGTAGCGTAACGCTCCACGCACGCCGGGTGAAACGGGATCAGGGAAACCACAGGAACGAAACCGACCACCGCGTATCGCCCTTCAGTGAGGCGAAGTAGCGTCCCGGTGCAACCGACCGGCCGTTGTCGCGCCGGCCGGACCAGACCAGGTCCGAACCGCCGTGACCGGACGGGACAGCAATGCCGGCCACCCGGCGCCCCTGGGCATCGAAGATCTCGAGCGTCGCCCCGGGGTCGAGATCGCGGGTCACGCGGAATCGCGCCGCGGACCGCGCCGGGTTCGCGAGAAGCACGAAGGGCGCCGGGGACGGCGGCGGCTCCGGCTCCGGAGCGGCGGACGGAGCGTCCGGATGGATCAGCATCACGATCGTCGGACCGGTGGAGCAGAACGCGGCCACGTCGATGGAGGGACCGTCGTCGAACGCGATAGGGACGACCCACTGCACCTCGCGTTCCACGCCATAGTGAGCGAGGCTGTCAATCTTGCTGCCGAAGCGGACGGTCACGTAGTCCACGCCCGCCCCCCCCGAAACGATGTCGAGCCGGCCGTCCAGGTCGAGATCGCGCAGCGCGATGTTCGTGGAAGAGCCCATGCTCTTGATGGCGGGAAGGCCGAACGTGCCGAGGCCGGTTCCGTAGCGGATGCTCACGTTGTTCCCCCGCTTCGTGACCAGGTCGAGATGGCCGTCCAGATTCAGGTCCCGGGCCATGACGGGTGTGGCCGGCTGACTGCCGCTGCCGATGACGACGTAGGGATCGAACGTTCCGTCGCCATGCCCGAATACCAGACTCAGCTTCTCGTACGTGTGGCCGGTCACGAAGTCGAGATGCCCGTCCTCGTTGAAATCGCCGACGTCGATCGACGCGGCATTGGACAGGACCGGCATCGTCGCCACCGGCTGGAACTGTCCGTTGCCGATCCCCTTGAGCCAGGTTGCCGACCAGCTCGGATAGCTGAAATTGCTGACCACGAGATCCCGCAGGCCGTCCTCATCGAAGTCCCCGGTCGCCACGTCGCTCGGTCCGTCGCCGACCGGATAGGCGGTGGATGATGGGTAGCCGCCGTTCATGTCGCGCAGGAACACATGCAACGACTTCGTGGCGTCGTCCGTCACCAGCAGGTCGCTGTGGCCGTCGAGATCGACGTCCATGAAGCGCACGCCACCGGGGTAGAATCCGATCGAAAAAGTGAACGGCGGATCGAAATGGTCGCCCCGGTTGATCAGGACGTTCAGGAGATTCGCGGTCCGGTCGACCGTCACCAGGTCCTCGCGGCCGTCCTCGTCCCAGTCCAGAGCCATAGCCTCCGACACGTTCGCGGGGCCCGGGAATTCCGGCACGACGTTGTACGTGCCTTCGGCATTGCCGCGGAGAACGCCGATGCCTCCGGTGAAGTTCATCGTCCCGGCGATGTCGTTGTAGCCGTCCCCATCGAAATCGCCGAGGGCAAGACCATAGGGGCGCCGGCCGAAGTGATGCGTAAACGGGTTCGAGAACATCCCCAGCCCGTTTCCGAACACGAGGTTCACCGTGTCGAGCGGATAGCAGCCGCTGAGGATGTCCAGTTCGCCGTCCCGGTCGATGTCGACGAGCGAAATGTCGCCGGCACAGTAGGGACCGACGCCGTCGATGGGCTCGGGCGTCTTGTGAAACGATCCGTCACCGTGTCCGAAATAGGTGGACAGCACGCCGTTGGCGTTCGCCACCACAAAGTCCATGTGCCCGTCGTGATCCACGTCGGCCAGGCCCAGGGTCCAGGCGAGCGGAGACTGCTCCGAATTGGTCACGGGGGTTCCGGTGATGCCGCCGGCGCGGCTCATGTAGTAGATGAGCGTATAGGCCTCGGACGGGAACGTGCAGACGACGATCGCGTCCGACACTCCGTCCTCGTCGAAGTCGGCGACGAGAACATCGTTCGGGTATCCCTCGGGCAGCTGGAAATCGAAACGGCTGCCCAGTCCTGCCGGGACGCCCCAGTAGACGGTGGCGGAATCCGTTTCGCTCGGCGTGCCCGCCCGCGCGTAGAGGACGAGGACGTCGACCTGCCCGTCTCCGTTGAAGTCGCCCGTGGCCAGTTGATTGGGCCGTTGCTGGATCGGATAGCTCAGGGGCGACGCGAAGCCGTTGCCGGCCAGCTTCCGGTACAGAAACACGAACGCGGGGGCATTCGCGCCTGTTCCGATCTTGCCGGTGACCAGGGCGTCCTCCCATCCGTCGTGGTTGTAGTCGCAGAGAGCAAGAAGACTCGCACCCGTCGGCGGAGTGAATCCCGTTCCCTGGATGAAGTCCCCGTTCGCGAGGCCGATGGCCAGGGCACCGCTCCCCCCGATGAAGTCGGTCCTGCCGTCGCGGTTCGCATCCGTGGGGAGCATCGTGTTCCCGGCACTGATGGAGTACATGTCGAACAAGGTCCGGAACCATGGGCGGGCGAACAACGAATCCACGGGGACGAAGGACAACATGGCCGCGGCCAGGAGTCCCACGATCAAGGAGCTCAGGATTTGACTCTTTCGCATGTCGTACCTCCGAATCCGCGGCGTCCCGCGACCACAGGCTACTCCGGCCCCTCCGGCTTCACGATCACCCCGAACCCGTCCTTCCCGCTCATCAGGATCGTGACGCCCGGCTCGATCCGCACATGACGCACGTGCCCTTCCGATCTTTCCGCCGGCAGCGACCCCAGCCAGTCCCAGTCCACGAATTCGTCGTCGCGGTCGGCATCCACGGTGAAGTATCCGGCGCGGGACGCGGTGAGATTGTGGAAGAAGTGCGACCCCTGCGAGGGCTCCACGTGCACGCCCTTGAAGCTCGCCTCGACGATCACGCGCACGCCGGCGATCTGCTCCCAGGTCACCGGGATGCCGAGCCATGGGTCGCTGGCGCCCCAGCGACCGACGCCGATCAGCACGAACGGAATCCGCTCGCGCGACAGGCCCATCGCAAACCGGCCGACGGTTGCCGCGGTGTCGGCGCTGTTCTTCCGATCGAAGTTCTCGCGGTCGACGATCACGAGGTCCCGGATGTCGTCGATCCGGCCGTTGCCGAGAACGCGCCGGCTCATGCAGGCCAGCTTCCCGGGGGGATAGGACTGGATCGAAACCTGGTCGGCCACGGGGTTGACGACAAGCGGCCGCATCTGGAGAAACCCGAGTTCACCCGCCTCGTCCTCGCCCGGCGCGATGTTCGCGGCGAACTCGATTTCCACCGGATGATTGAGCCCCTCGCGGGCCGTGTTCAGGAGGAAGTCGATGGTCTCCGCCAGGGGAAAGAGGCCGTGCTTGAGGACCGGAGCGAAGGTCACGAGCGGCACCCCCTTCCGGCCGATGCCGTCGTAGACCGCGTCGTTTTCCGCCGAGTAGGTGGAGCCCACGTTGTGGAGCGTGCCGTCCTTCAGCGCCGTGGCCATCGGGTAGAGTTCGAGCACCAGTTCGGATTCCGTGTCGGGGCGGCTGGACGGATCGTCCAGCTTCAGCGCGAAAAACTCCGTCTGCGCGTTTTCGAGGATCTCCGCCGGACTCGTGAAACTCATCTGGTGCCGTGGATAGCGCGGGCAGAACCGGATGGCCCGCCCCCCTTCCACGACGGTGGCGCCGAGACCGAGAGCCACCGACACAACGCCGTCCTCGGCGTTCATCGGCGGCACCGGATAGTAGTTCGTGGAACAGGCCACCCCGGCCATGTCGGGATAGAACCGGTCCTCATGGACCCGGCCGACCAGGCGCTGGATCAGGACGGCCATCTTTTCCTCTTCCAGGCGATAGGGGGTTCCGTACACGTAGTTCCGCGCCGCCTGGAAGAACGTCGATGCATACACGCGCTGGACGGCGCGGACGAGGTCCTCTATGCGGACGCCGCTGTCCGGGTGATTGTTCGGCACCATGTACGTCTTGTAGATCCCCGCCGACGGAAGATGCTGCGAATCCTCGAGCAGACCGGAGGACCGGACGGCCAGCGGGTAGTCGACACGCTCGAGGTAGCGGACCAGGCTGTCGTACGCCTCTTCGGGCAGCCGGGCGTCGAGAAAGCGGCGCTCGATCTCCGCGTCCGTGGAATCCTTGAGCGCAAAGTCGCGCAGGTCGTTCGCCTCGAGAAACTGGTCGAACACGTCGGTTCCGAGGACGACCGCGGGGGGCACGAAGATGCGCACGCCCGGAAACCGCTCGACCGTATCGATGGAATGGAGAACGCGGCGGATGAACGCCAGGCCGCGGGCCTTCCCGCCCAGCGACCCTCCGCCGATCCGCGCGAAACTCCGGTTCGGATCGAACCGGCCGGGATGGAACACGGCCAGCGCGCCCCCCTGCCGGTCGCTCTGGTACGTGCGGATGGCCCGGACCAGGTAGCGGCGGAGATCCTCCGGTGTGGGAAACTCCGACACCTGGATCGGGCGGATGGCCCGGGCGAGGCCGAACTCCGTGCGCGCCCGGAGCCAGCCGGAAAAGCCGTTCCGCTCGGCATGAAAGAGAATCGACGCGTCCGGCACGGTCCCCAGCGCCTCCTCGAGCCCCCGGAGATCGGACGCGCGCCCGACCTCGGTGCCGTCCGGAAGCGTGAACACGAAATCGCCGAAGCAGAAGCGGTCGCGGATGAACCGCCGCAGTTCCTGGAGCAGCACCGGCGACCCCTTGAGCACGACGTCGGCGCCCACCTCCCGCGCATGGCCGGCGATCTCCGGGTCGCGGCTCTGGAGCAGGATCGGAAGGTCCTTGTCCTCCTCGCGGATCATCCGGGCAAACTCGAGACCGGCCCGGGGCATCGATTTTCCGTTCCGCGGGAAATTCAGGTCGGAGATCACGCCGAGCATGTGCAGGTGGTACTTCCGGTACCACGCCTCGGCCTCCTCGTACGTGGACGCCAGGAGGATCTTCGGGCGGGCGGCCATCCGCATCAGCTTGTGGGTCAGGTTGACCCCTTCGGCGATCACGTTCTGCGACTGCTTCAGGAGCTCCGTGTAGATCATCGGGAGGAACGACGAATAGTAGCGGACGGAGTCCTCGATGAGGATGATCGTGGACACGCCGACCTGTTTCGTGTCCGACTCCACGTTCCGGCGATCCTCGATGTCCTTGACGATCGCCAGGAGAATCCGGAAATCGCCCTGCCACATGAACAGCCGGTCGATGTCCTTCAGGTCGTGGTGGTCGCGGAGCGCATTCATCTCCACGGAATCGAAAGCCAGCAGGACGATCGGCACGGCCACGCCCTGTTCCCGGACCTTCCGGGCGAAGTCCACGATGTGCATGTCGCCGAGGCGGAGCAGGGAGATGACGAGGTCGAACCCGCCCTGGCGGACCATCGCCAGCGCCTCGCCGCCGGTGGAAACGCGGGTCATCAGGGGAGCGTTCCGGAGGTTCAGGTCGAGGAACTCCGCGAGAATCAGCTCGTTGAGCTGCCCGTCCTCCTCGAGGATGAACGAGTCGTAGGGGCTGGCCACGAGCAGGATCTTGCGGACCCGGTAGGGCATCAGGTCATGAAAACGTTCCAGATGATCGGCGCGCTCCATGTCGCCATTGTAGCGGGTCCCGTGCTAACGTGCCTCCATGGGCTGGGAAATTCTCTTCGTTTTCGGTCTGACGATCGGCGCGGTGGCGCTCCTGGCCACGGACCGCCTGCCGGCGGACATGGTGGCGATCCTGGTCATGGTGGCGCTGCTGCTGTCCCGCATCGTCACGCCCGAGGAAGGGCTGGCGGGATTCGCCAACACCGCCACGGTGACCGTGGCGGCCATGTTCGTCCTGTCCGCCGGCCTGTTCCGCACCGGCTCGGTCAAGCTGTTCGGCGTCATGCTCGACCGGCTCTCCCATCACGGGCGCTACCCCCTGCTGATCGCGCTGATGATCACCTCCGGAGTCCTCTCCGCGTTTCTCAACAACACCGCGGTCGTGGCGATCCTCATTCCGGTCATCATCCAGGCGTCGCGCCGCGCGTCGTTCAGCCCGTCCCGCCTCCTGATGCCCCTGTCGTTCGCCTCGATTCTCGGGGGCACCTGCACGCTGATCGGAACGTCCACGAACATCCTGGCCTCGACGATTTCCGAGCGCTACGGTTTCGGACCGCTGCACATGTTCGAGTTCGCGCGGCTCGGACTGGTGCTGTTCGGAGTCGGAATGGTCTACATCCTGGTGATCGGCGCCCGGTTCATACCGGAACGCCGCGGAGGCGGGGATCTCGCGGAAAGCTACGGTCTCTCCGACTACGTGACGGACGTGATACTCGGACCCGACGCAAAGTCCGTGGGCAAGTCGATCGCCGAGGCGCCGCTGACCCGCGACCTCGGCGTGCGGATCCTCCAGATCACCCGGGACGGGAGGCGGATTCACATGCCGGGCGGAGGCGTCGTGCTGCGCAAGAACGACATCCTGCGCATCAAGGCCGGAGCGGACAGGATTGCCGAACTGAAGGAACGCGAGGGGATCGTCTTCCGCGACGGCGGCGTTGCCGGTGACCCGGATTTCGACACCCTGGAAACGCGCCTGCTCGAGGCCGTTGTCGCACCCAATTCGATTCTCGTCGGCGCCACGCTGACCCAGGTCGATTTCCGCCGCCGGTTCGGCGGCACCGTCCTTGCCCTGCGCCACCGCGACCAGGTGATCCGGGAGAGGATCAAGTACACCCCCCTGGCGGCCGGCGACGCCCTGCTCATCGACGTGCCCCGGGACCGGATCGAAAGCCTTCAGCAGGAGCACATGTTCGTCATCGTGTCCCGTGCCGCGATCCCGCAGTTCCGGCCACGACGGGCGTTCCACGCGGTGGCGGTGGTCAGCGCCGTCGTGACCCTGGCCAGCCTCGGCGTCGTTCCGATCGTGGTCGGGGCCATCGCCGGAGCCGCGCTGATGGTGATGCTCGGCTGCCTGAAGGCAAGCGAGGCCTACACGGCGATCGACTGGCGGGTGATCTTCCTGCTGGCCGGCCTGCTCACGCTCGGGGCCGCGCTGGAAAAAACCGGCGGCGCGGCGATGCTGGCGGATCTCGTGGTGAGCCACGCGGGGCATTTCGGGCCGACCGTGCTCCTGTCCGCCTTCTTTCTCCTCACGTCGGTGATGACGGAGATGCTCTCCAACAACGCGGCCATCGTCCTTCTGGCGCCGATCGCCATCGACACGGCGCTGTCCATCGGCGTGAGCCCGAAACCGTTCCTCATCGCGGTGATGATCGCGGCATCCTCGAGTTTCATGACGCCCGTCGGGTACCAGACGAACACGATGATCTACGGGCCGGGGCGCTACCGGTTCGCCGACTTCCTGAAGGTGGGCACGCCGCTGAACCTGATCGTCTGGGGGCTGTCGACCTGGCTCATTCCGAAGTTCTGGCCGCTGTAGGTCCGCGACTCGATCCTCAGCCGACCCCTTCCGCCATCTCGATTCCCAGTCCGCGCGCCGCTTCCGCAAGGCGCTCATCGTGGGTGGCCAGCCGGATCGGTTCGCGCCCCATCCATGAGATGCAGGATCGTGGCCAGGTGCAGGGAGTCCAGTGTGCGGACCCGCGCCGGTTTGACCGCGCCCCCCCTCCCCCGTAGACTGCTATCCGTTTGTCCCTCAAACCCTTACTCAGGAAGGAGCGAACATGAACCTCCGATCCTTTCGGGCGGTGACCGGCATGCTCATGGCCTCCGTCCTCATCATATGGGGAACGTGCCTGGCTCCCGCCTCCGTGCAGGCCCAGGAGGCGGCGGAGTCGTCCACCCGGGACGCGGCAGCCGAGTCGACCGGCGCAACGCCGGACTCCCTGATCGCCGAGGACGTCCTGCCGGACTCACCGCGCCGGTCGGTGACGGACTTTCTGCGGATGACCCGCGAACTCGACTACGCCGGCGCCGCGCGATACCTCGACACCGAGGCCACCGGCGGGCAGGCCGAGCGCCAGGCGAAGCGACTCAAGGCCGTGCTCGACCGCCATCTCTGGATCGATCTCGACCAGATCTCCCCGCGGTCGGAAGGGGATGTTCAGGACGGCCTTCCGCCGGGCACGGACGAGATCGGAACGATCGCCGGCCCTTCGGGGCGCGACGAACCGGTGCGCGTCGTACGGAAGGAGGACGATGAGGGAGGCCGCTGGGTCTTTTCGGCCGCCACGGTCGGCCGTATCGACGCCTGGTACCAGACTCTCGGAAATCAGTGGCTGCTCGAGAACCTTCCGGAACCGCTGCTCCGCCCCGGCCCGCGCGACCTGCTCTGGTGGCAGTGGGTGGCGCTGCCGCTCATTCTCCTGATCTCCTGGTTCATCGGGTTCTTCCTCTCCGGAATGTCCAAGGCGTTCCTCGCCCGGCTCGCATCGCGCACGGAAACGCAATGGGACGACGCCATCCTGTCCCGGATCGGCGGACCGCTCACCATGGCCTGGTCGCTGGTCCTGTTCGGACTTCTTCTCCCGTGGCTCGAACTCTACAAACCGGCCGAGGACTTCATCAACGGGGTCCTCCGCACCGGGTTCTATCTCGTCTTCTTCTGGGCGATCCTCCGTACGGTGGACATCGTGGCCCAGGTCCTGCTGGACTCGCCGTGGGCGCAGGCCCACCCCGCCTCGCGGTCGCTCGTGCCGATCGGGGCGCGGGTGGCCAAGGTGGCGGTGGCGGGCATCGCCGTCGTGGCGGTGATTTCCGAACTCGGCTTTCCGGTGGCGAGTCTTGTGGCCGGACTCGGCATCGGCGGCCTGGCCCTGGCGCTGGCCGCGCAGAAGACGGTGGAAAACCTCTTCGGTTCCTTCTCGATCGGCGTGGACCAGCCGTTCCGCGAGGGGGACACCGTGAGAGTGGAGGACTTTGTCGGGCAGGTCGAGGCGATAGGTCTCCGCTCTACGCGATTCCGGACGCTTGACCGGACGCTCATCTCGATCCCGAACGGAAAGCTCGCGGACAGCCGCCTGGAATCGTTGACGGCCCGTGACCGCCTCCGTTTTTTCACGATCCTCGGACTCGAGTACGGAACGACGGCGGAGCAGATGCGCACCGTGCTGGCCGGGCTGGAAAAAACGCTCCGGGAGCATCCGAAAATATGGTCCGAAAGCCTCACGGTCCGGTTCGAGGAGTTCGCCGGATCTTCACTGAACATCAAGGTCCAGGCCTGGTTCGAAACGCAGAACTTCGACGAGTTTCAGGAGATCCGCCAGGAGATCCTGCTCAAGTTCATGGAGGTCGTCGAAGGCGCGGGCTGCAGTTTCGCGTTCCCGACACAGACCATCCACCTGAAGAAGGACGGCGGATGAAACCGGCCGCGTTCCGCCGGATCTCCGCGGTGGCCCTCATTGTCGTTTGGCGACTTCGATCCGAATGAACTCCGGCAGGTATGAAGGCGTGCAGTTTTTGGCAACCGGTTCGTTCTTGTACAGCCCGTTTTTTTCGCCCAGCCTGATGCACCGGGATCGGAACTCGGGTTCATGAACGCCGATCTGGCAGGCACAGAAGTTCATCGCCCACTGGACTTCCGGCGGAGCCGTTCCCATGTCGCGCTCCAGCGACTTCAGGAGTTTTCCGCTGTTGTCCGGAGGGGCCTGACCGGTCCATCGCAAGCGAGCCTGGTGATACCAGAAGAGACGGCGGAGGATCGGTGAAGGGCTGTCTTCCCACCCGGAGATCAGGGCGACGGTCTTCCTGGCTTTCATGAGCTGGTTGGCCAGCAGCCAGTCCGCCAGCTGGCTCCGCTCCTTCTCGTCGTGGTCGAGCATGTCGGCGGCCAGCCTCTCGATGACGTCCGGAGTCAGCAGCGCCTTGTCGAAGATCAGGCACGAGAGAAGGCGGGCGTGATAGCCGCCCATCGACCACAGCTCCATCGCGAGTTCGTGGTTCTTTCCGATTTCGCCGCCGCGCTTCTTGATGTCCCCCATTTTCGTGTCTTTGCCGTTCAGTTCAGACGCGAACTTCCTTGCAGCTGCGGAAGCCATGGTGACCTACCTGGCTCCCATGACGTCCTGGAGTTTCGCCGTGTCCGGCCCTGCCCAGGCCTTCCCGCCGGGCATGCAGGGGTTGCCCTCAGCCTTGTGCCAGTGGATGTCCGGGCTCATCGCCCCAAGAACGGTCGGGATGTCTCCGCGGCCGAACGCATCGTAAAGACTCTTCAGGAAGGTCACGTTGTCCATGCTTGTCTCCTCGGATTGGAATGCAGCCACCGTGTTGACAGGGGTTTTTCATGGCTTGAAAAATCCAGGCCACTTCACATCGCGCGGCTTTTCCGACAATTTCACCGAAAGGCGGGCATCATGTCCAAGCTTAAACTACAATGTGCCTCCATTCCCACCTCCTGGCACACAAGCGCCGCGCCGTCGCCCTCGAGTGCACGCTTCATGAACCTCGTGCAATCCAACTTGTCGATCAACCGCCGTCCGAAGGCCGGCCCGATGCCTCGGCCTGGTGGGCCGCAATCGAACTTTCGGCGATCCTGGCTTCATACGTCGCCGTTATGAACTCCTCGATGACCGTCCAGTATTCAACCGGAGCGTCCTTCCACGGGAAGTGGCCGGCACCGTCGATCACTTCCAGCCGCGCCCTTGCCTGGGACAGAGCAGTTACGATCTCTTGTGAAGCCTCCAGGGGAGTGATGGGATCGAGCGTGCCGACACAAACGAGGGTCGGGCAGCACACCCTGGACAGCTGACCGACGATGTCGAAATCTGCGCGAAGGCAGGCTTGAAGTAGGAGTGGTCGAACGAAACCGGTCCACCGTGGACCACAATGACCGTGGGTCGCTCACGCATCGCTGACCCAACCGCCGCAAGCTTGACCCCTTCAACGTCAAACCACAGACGTGACCCGTCCAATTCAATATGCACGTGTCTAGCTCCCGGAGACAACGTCATCGTTTGAGAGGGCAAGAGCGTGGGCTGAAATCAACAAGACTCCAACGAGAAGCAATCCGCCACAACGCATGACCTTCACACCTTTTTTCATCTAACGGGCAGGCTCAGCAGCGGACCGAGTGGCGCGGCGGGTGCTCTGCACCCGTCGTGACACGACAGACCGCCTGCTGCAGCCTGTTAGGCGCCGTCTCAAAACCTCAACCTCAAGCAGCCTCAGACTTCCACTTCATCGCCAGTTTTCGACCAGATGTCGCGCAATCTCGCAGGTACAGGTTGATCAGCGTCTGGTAAGGCACTCCCGTCTCGTCCGAAAGTTGTTTGAAGTAGGCAATAGTGGCCTCGTCCAAACGAATCGTGAGCTGCTTCTTGAGGCGCTTGGCGTAGGTGGCGCGGCGGGTGCGCAGGCACCCGCCGTGACACGAGAGACCGTCTGCCTGCATCCTGTTAGAAGGCACATTCGAACTATTCCCTCAAACCTTGCTGGACTCCCACTGACGGGCCAGCTTTGAACCTTCAACGCTAGAGCTAACCAGTTACTCCCCCCGCAACGCCTCCACCGGGTCCACGGCCGCCGCCCGCGCCGCGGGAAACAGCCCTGCCGCGACGCTCACAGCCACTCCGAGCAGAAGCGCCCCCAGAACGAGCCACACGGGAAGCGCGAACGGATCGAACACCGGCATCCCCTCCCGCTCCATGATGACCTTTCCGACGGCGGCCACGATCCGCGTGCCGACCCAGCCGCACCCGATGCCGATGACGGATCCGATCGCCCCGATGGCCGCCGACTCCATGAGGAACAGGCGGTGGATGTCGTCCTCGTCGGCGCCCAGCGACTTGAGGATGCCGATTTCGCGGCGGCGCTCCGAAACCGACATCACGAGCGTGTTGATGATCCCGAGCGCGGCGGTCACCAGCGCGATCAGCCCGACGACGCCGAGGCCGGCGTAGAAGTAGACCATGAACCGCTGCATCTCCCGGAACTGCTCGGCGAAGCTGAATCCCCGGTAGCCGAGCGCCTCGACGCTGTCGCGGACCACGGCGGGATCGACCAGCGGCTCGAGCTCCAGCGTGACCCTCGGAAAGCTCCGCCCCCCGCCCCCTTCGGGTTCGAACAGGCGACCGTCCCTGAGCGCCGCGAGCAGGTCGGCCATGTTCCCGTCCACGATCATCCCGCGCGACGCGAGCGACACCGCCACCCCTTCCGGGATCACGATCGGGGTCGTCTGGAACGGATGCGCGCGATCCTCCGGCGCCACGCCGACGATCACCAGCGTTTCGGCCACGGTTTCCTGGCGGTTCATGAAGCCGTCGAAGAAACGGCGGGAGCGTTCGGACAGTTCGTGGCGGACGAAGCGGCCCCGGTAGCCCGGATCGAGGACGGAATCGAGATCGACCCGCTCGAACAGTCTGCCGGCCTCAAGGACCGGAGCGTCGAAGCTCGCGGCGAAGGCGCTGTCGAGGCTTGCCGCCTTGAGCGAGATCACGAGCGGTCTCCCGAGCAGCGACTCCGGCTCAGCGGCCACGCTCTCCACGAACTCGTGGGTGACGATCGCCTCCCGCGCCGAGTCCGCGCTGAACACGGCGCCTCCGAGCACCCGGTTCTGGAGTTTCGTGCTCAGCGCCGTGAGCGGGATCGCCCGTGCCGTCGACGCCACCGCCGTGTCACGGACGGCGGCGGTCACCGCGAACGTGGAATAGGGGTACGCGAGGCGCACGCCGGGGATCGCGGCCAGCGCCCGCACCGCCTCCTCGTTCAGCACCCGCGGCGCCGACGCATCGGCCGGCGCGTCCCGGAATGGGGTCACCGTCATCGTGCTGAGCAGGCCGAACTCGCGGAACGCCGTCGTGAAGTAGCGCTGGTTGCCCGCGGCAAACGAAAGCATGGCCGTGAACGTGGCCACCGCGATGACGACGCCGGCGATCGTGAGCGCGGTGCGGAGCTTGCTGCGCCGGAGATTCTCGAAGGACACCGAAACGAGGTCGCGCGCGTTCACGATGCCCCCGCGACGATCGACCCGTAGTCCATGCGGACGATCCGGTCGGCCACCCGCGCCGCCGCGTCGAGATCGTGGGTGACGAGCATCACCGTCATGCCGTCCCGGTGCAGTGCGGACAGCGTGCCGAGGATCGCCTCGGAGTTCTCGCGATCCAGGTTGCCGGTGGGTTCATCGGCAAAGAGAACGAGCGGATTCTTGACCAGCGCCCGGGCGATGGCCACCCGCTGCTGTTCCCCGCCCGACAGGTCGATCGGGCGGTGATCCAGGCGGTCGCCGAGACCGAGGCGTTCCAGCGCGACCCGGGCCCGCCCCCGGCGCTCCCGGTGCGGTGTGCCGTTGAAATGGAGGGCCATCTCGACGTTCCGGAGCGCGCTGTGGTGCGGAAGCAGGTGGAACTGCTGGAAGATCACGCCCACCTGGCGGGCCCGGTATTCCGAACGCGCCCGCCGCGAGAGGTCACCGAGGCGCCGTCCGGACACCACCACGTGTCCCGATGTCGGGCTGTCGAGCCCGGCAAGCAGGCAGAGCAGCGTGGACTTGCCCGACCCCGACGCGCCGACCACGGCCAGGAACTCGCCGCGGCGGAGCGCCAGGTCCACGTTGTCCACGGCCCGCACGGTCTGGCGCGGCCGCACGTAGTGCCGGCTGAGCCGCTCCGCCCGGATGAGAACGTCCGGATCGTCCGCCGCGGCGGTCGAGTCCAACGCGCGCCCCCGCTATTCCATCTCGAAGGAGAGATACATCATGCGGCCGCGCCGGTTGACGGTGAGCACCGCGGCGTCCCCGGGGCGCAGCGCCTCCGCGGCGGTCTTCAGACCGGACAGCGTGACCGTGGCCGCCCCGTTCACGGCGAGGATCGTGTCGCCGACTTCGAGGCCACCCTCGTCGCCGGTGATACCGGCAGCTTCCCGCGCGGCCACGACGACGCCGCCCGGTGCGCGGAGCCACGGGAGGAACCCGGCGATCTTCGCGTCGGCTTCGATGCCGAGGATCCCCAGGCGGGCCACGAGGTTCGCCTGCGGGTCCACGAGATCGGCGAAGCGTTCCGGATCGTCGGCGCGCTCGACGACCGGCACGTGCAGCGTCACGGTGCGGTCGCCGCGGAGAACGTCCAGCCTGGCCGTGGACCCGACACCGGCGCGGTAGAGATTCACGTCGAGCTGGCGCCCGTTTTCCATCGCCTTGCCGTTCAGCGTCAACACGACGTCGCCGGCCCGGAGGCCCGCCTGGTCCGCGGGGCCGCCCGGAAAGACATCACCGATGATGACGCCCCGGTCGCGCGGAAGCGACAGGCCGCGGGCCATCACCGGCGAGATCGTCTGGGCCGACGCGCCGATCTCGCCGCGGCGGACGCGGCCGTGAGTCCGCAATTCGTCGAACACGCGGAGCACGATGTTGGACGGCGCGGCGAAGCCGATCCCCTCGCTCCCCCCCGATTGCGAAAAGATCAGCGTGTTGATGCCGACGAGTTCCCCTCCGGCGCTGACCAGCGCCCCGCCGGAGTTGCCCGGATTGATCGGGGCGTCCGTCTGGATGTAGACCATGCGGTCCTCCGGCCGGAGCTGCCGGCCCACCGCGCTGATGACCCCCATCGTGACCGAATTGTCCAGGCCGAGCGGGCTGCCGAGCGCGAGGACGATCTGGCCGGGGCGGAGCCGGTCGGAATCGCCGAGAGGGAGATACGGGAGATCCGACCCGTCGATCTTGATCAGGGCCAGGTCCGTTTCGCGGTCCACCCCGATGATCCGGGCCGGGAACCGGCTGCCCACCGGCTTCAGGATCGACCGGCCGGGAGCGGCGTCCGGCGGGGACAGCTGAACCCGGATCTGCCGGGCCTGGTCCACGACGTGCGCGTTCGTGATGATGTAGCCGTCGACGGTGAGGATCACGCCGGAACCGCCCCGCCGCTCGCGCCCCGGAAACGCACCGGTTGCCCCCTCCGTGCCCTGGGCGGTGGCCGAAATCCGGACCACCGCCGGCGCAATCCGCTCCGCCAGCTCCTCGAGCGACCGGCTCAGGTCGGACAGGTCGGACGGCGCCTTCCGGTCGGCCGCACCGGCCGCTCCTCCCCAGGTGATCACGCCGCACATCAGAACGAGAAACGGAATCAGTCGAACGGATCGAGCACGCATTCATCCCCCTGGGGTTTTTCGGCCTCGACAGGCCGGTATCGCCGCCGGATTCGGTATCACGCTAACATCCCCGGCTCGACTTGCAAACGACCCGGGCTCCACTTGCAAACGGCCCGACCGCGGGGCAGACTCGCCGGGTGATTCCGGCCCTGGTGATCCTCATTCTCGCCCTGCTCGTATCCGCTCCCGTGGCGCTGATTCTCGTCTGGATCCTCAGGCGTGACGTGGCCCGGCTGGGACGGATCAACGCCGACCTCGAGGCCCGCCTGAAGCGCCTGGAGGTTGGGGGCGGGGTTCCGGAAGCGTCCGCGATGAACGTGGCCGCCCGGTCCGCCCCGGAAGCTCCGCGGGAGGCCGCGGCCGCGCGGCCGGCCGGGGCGGTTCCACAAAAGGCCGCGCCCCTCGGGAACCGGATCCCCGCCGACCTCGAAACGCTCGTCGGCGGACAGTGGCTGACCTGGCTCGGCGTCCTCGCGATCTTCTTCGGCACCGCGTTCTTCCTGGCCTTCGACCTCGGCGAAAACCCGCTGGCGGGTCCGGGGCAGATCCTCACCGGCCTCGTCGTGGCCGTCGTGTTCCTGGCCGCCGGCCGCGCGATGTCCTCGGGCGATCGCGCGTTCCTGGCCCGCGGCCTCCTCGGCGGCGGCATCGCGCTCCTCTACCTGTCGTCCTACGCCGCTCACGCGTTTCACGATCTTGTTCCGGCGTCCGTCGTCTACCCGTTCCTGCTCGCCTCCGCGCTGATCGGAGCGGTCGTGGCGCTGCGGGAAGACTCGCTCATGGTGGCCTCGCTGACGCAGGCCGGCGCCGTCCTCACGCCGATCCTCCTGGCCCGGCAGGGGTACCAGCCAGGCGTTCTCCTCCCCTATCTCGTTTCCGTGAACATCGGCACCCTGCTCGTCTCCTCCCGGCGGAGCTGGCCGGTTCTTCCCCTGTCCGGTTTCCTCGGCACCGTTCTCCTCGTCTGCGCCTGGTGGCTCGGCCAGGGCCCGCAATTCGGGCGGCTCGTCCCGCTCCTCGGCGTCGGCGCGCTGTGGCTGCTCTACGCGCTGTTTCCGCTGGTCAGCCGCGCGACGGGACGATTTCTCGGGGTGGCGCGCTCGTTCATCATCGTGCTGAACGCCCTCCTGTTCGAGATGTTCCTTTACCAGCTCATGCAGCCGGATGCGGCCGGGTCCGGCGACCTCACCGCGTTCCGGGGGGTCGCCACGGCGTTCCTGGCGGTGGCCTACGTGGCCGGATCGCGGGTCGCGGAAGCGCGCGGCCCGGCCGTTCCCGGTGCCCGGATGAACCGTTACGCGGGGCTGGCGCTGGCCGTCCTGGCGATCCCGGTCCAGTTCGACCTGGCCTGGGTCACGCTCGGCTGGGCGCTGCTCGGGGGCGTGCTGCTCTGGGCGGGCGTCACCATGGGCGACCTCGGAGATCGCCTGCTGGCGCTCGGCGTGTTCGTCCTCGCCATCTTCCGCGTGCTCGTCCTCGACACGATCCACACGGTGAACAACATCGAAGCGTACCGGCCGCTCGTCAACGGCGACTTTCTGGTGGGCGCGGCCACGGCCCTCGTCCTCGGCGGCGCGGCGTGGACCCTGTCCCGGAACCGTCACCGCCTGAGCCGCTTGGAGCGCCGGCTGGTCACGCCGATCGTGCTCGCGGCGGTTTCGCTGTTCCTCTGGCGCATTTCCGTGGAAACGATCGCGTACTTCCTGGCCCGCGGCCTCCGGCTCGGCGTGGACACGGGGCTCGCGGCGCTGCTCACGCTGTCGTTGATCTGGGCGGTCTACTCCGGAATCCTGATCCTCTGCGGGTTCCTGTTCCGCTATCGCCCGGTCCGCGTCCTCGGCATGGCCGTCATCGGCATCCTCATCGTCAAGGTGTTCCTGTTCGACATGCAGGAACTGGAGCGGGGGTACCGCATCGCGTCGTTCGTCGGCGTGGGGCTGCTCCTGCTTCTCATCTCCATCCTCTACCAGAGAAAGCGGCGCGCATGACGCACGGAACACTCCGCCGTGAAACGGCCACCGGGTGGCGCTCCTCCGGCTTCTCGCGAAGGTTCGCGGCGCTCCTGATCTGTCTTGTGATGGTGGCCGGGCCGGCGCCCGCCCGCACCGCGCGCGCGGAAGTGTCCTCCGACGTGGAAAAACTGCCGTTGCGGCGGGCCGTACTCCCCGGCGCGGGTGCCGGATCCGGTGCGGGCACCGAAACCGGTGGCGCCGAAGCCGAAACGGGCGCCGAAGCCGCCGCGGACTGGATCGAGATCGTCGAGGACAGCGTTCTGGCCGGCGCGGCGCACCGGGAATTCAAGGACGTGCGTTTCGTGAATCGGGCCGGGGAGGTGATCCCCTGCGCGGCGCTCGCGCCCTCGCTCATTGACGTCGTCTACCATCCCTGGCGCACGGTGACACCGCAGTGGCGGACGACCGAAGGGCGCGAGGAGTGGGTCATCGACCTCGGTCCGGATCACCCGGTCCTGCTCTCCCTGGACCTGGGGAGCGGCGCCGGCGACCACACGCTCGAGATCACCGCAAGCGCCGACAGCAGCGAGTGGGTGTACGTGGGCCTCCACGCGAAACGCGTCGTGTACCATGGCGAACCGCATCCTCCCGCCACCGAGCTGAACCTGTCGTTTCCGGAGCGCTTCCTCAAGCTTTCCCGCGCCCCCCGCGGACCGGCCGGCAACGCGCCGGTCCGGATCCTCCGCTACGAGGAGCGGGAGACGCCGCGGGAAGCGGTGTCGTTCACGATCACGCGCAGCGCGTTCCGCGACCGCACATGGCAGGCGGACCTCGAGCTGCAGGGGCCGGAACGCGCGGTCGGCGAGCTCGTTCTCGAAGTGCCGCGACCGACCCCGGCGTCGCTCCCGATCCGGATCGAGTCCGGGCAGGGGGAGCGGCGCACGGGGGTCGTCATCGAGTCCGCGCCCGACTGGTCCACGAGCACCACGGCCAGGCTGACATTCGAGCCGGTCCGCACCGGCACGCTCCGCATCATCGTCGAGGGTGCCGACCCGCCGAACGCGCCGTTCACGGTGAGGGAAGTGCGGGCGGTTCCGTTCCGCTGGAGGCTCCCGGTTCCGGAGGGGTGGCGTGTCCGTGTGCCGGAAGCCACGCTGTGGGTCGCGTTCGGCGACGATTTTCTCGAGCCGCGCGACTGGGGCATGGAAGGCACGGCCCGCCGCGTCACCGCCGTCGACGGGACCCGCCTCGGCCCGGTCGAGAGCAACCCGCATCACCGGCCGCCCGGTTTCGGCCTCGAGTGGCTGAAGCGGAGGCCGGCGCTCCTGTCCGCGGCCATGCTGGCACTGCTGGCGCTGGTGGCGCTACTGACGCTCCGGAAGAAACCGCCCGCCGGCCTCGCGCTGCTCCTTCTGCTTGTGTCCTGCGGCCGATCGAGCGAGCCCGCGCCGCTCACGGTCTGGGCCGCGGCGAGCCTGACCGACGTGCTGCCCCGGGTGGCGGAGAGGGCGCGGCGTCCCGGCGACCCGCCGGTGCGGTTCACGTTCGACGCCACGTCGAAGCTGGCCCGGCAGCTCGAGGCGGGAGCTCCGGCCGACCTCTTCTTTTCCGCGGACCAGGCGTGGATGGACGACCTGATCCGGAAGGGCGCGGTCGATCCGGCCACGCGGACCGACCTGTTCGGAAACAGTCTCGTGCTCGTCGTGCCCGCCGTGTCGCAGGCGACCCTCGACACACCGGAGGCGCTGCGGTCCCCGGATTTCCGGCGGCTGGGCCTCGCCGACGAAGCCGTTCCGGCCGGCCGCTACGCCCGCGACGCCCTGCTCGAACTCGGCCTCTGGCCCTCCCTGGAAGCGCGGGTCGTCAACGGCAGCAACGTGCGGACGGTGCTGGCCTGGGTCGCGCGCGGCGAGGTGGATGCCGGAATCGTGTACGCCACGGATGCCCGGACCGAGCCCGCGGTGCGCGCCCTGTTCACGTTTCCCGACTCGACGCACACCCCCATCGTCTACGCGGCGGCGGTGACGACGCGCTCGACGCAGCGTGAGGCCGCCCGTCGGTTCATCGAGTTCTGCCGGGCCGACACGGCCCGCGCGCTGTTCGCGGCCGCCGGGTTCCGGAACCTGTGACCGGCGTCGACGCGCTGTCCGCGATCCGCCTGTCGCTCATCGTCGGGCTGTGGTGCACGGTGCTGGGATTCCCGCCGGCGGTGGCGGCGGGGTGGCTGATGGCCCGGCGTTCGTTTCCGGGCAAGTCGATCCTCAGCGCAATCCTTCTCGCCCCGCTCGTGATGCCCCCCGTCGTCACCGGCCTGCTGCTGCTCAACGCCACGGGGCGGAACTCCTGGCTGGGCGGACTGCTCGAGCGGTCCGGCCTCGGCATCCCGTTCACGCTCGGGGGGGCGGTGCTTGCGGCACTGGTCGTCGGCTTTCCGCTCTACGCGATGGCCGCGCGCACCGCGTTCGAGGCCGTGGATCCCCGGAACGAGGAGGTGTCGCTGACGCTCGGCATCCCCCCCTGGCGCACATTCCTCCGGGTCACGCTGCCGCTGGCCCTGCCCGGCCTGGCCGCCGGCGCCGTGCTGGCCTTCGCCCGGTCGCTGGGGGAATTCGGCGCCACCGCGGTTCTCGCCGGAAACATCGAGGGGGAGACGCGGACGATCTCGCTCGCCGTGTACACCCTGCTCGACTCCACGCACTCCGGGTCCGGAATGCGCATTCTCGTTGGTGCGAGCATCGCCCTGTCGCTGGTGGCCCTGCTCGGTTTCGAGGCGCTGGTGCGCGGCCAGCGCAAACGGCTCGAGGTTCTGCGTGACCGCTGACCGCGACATCACCCTCTCCATCGACGTGTCCGTCCGCCTCGGCGCGGCACTGCTCAGGATCGAGATGGAAAGCCGGTCCCGCGCGGTGGCGCTGGTCGGGCCGTCCGGCTCGGGAAAATCCACGGCGCTCCGGATCATCGCCGGGATCGAGCCCCGCGCCACCGGCCGCGTCGTGGTCTTCGGTGCAACATGGCAGGATTCCGGCCGGGGGGTGTTTCTGCCGCCGTGGAAGCGGGGCGCGGGCTGGGTTCCCCAGGAGAGCGTGCTCTTCCCCCACCGGTCGGTCCGGGACAACCTGGCCTGGGGCGCCCGCGGGGGCGGTGTCGAGGAGATGGCCCGCCGGCTCGAGATCGAGGGGCTCCTGGACCGGCAGCCCCGGCACCTGTCCGGAGGGGAAAAACAGCGGGTGGCGCTCGGCCGGGCGCTGCTCGCGGAGCCGCGGCTCCTGCTCCTCGACGAGCCGTTCGCCGCCGTGGACCGCCCGCTCCGCCGCCGGCTCGCGGACTCCCTGGCCGGCTACTGCCGGGACAAGGGCCTGCCCCTGCTCCTCGTATCCCACGATGACGGAGACGTTTCCGCCCTGGCGTCCGAAGTCTGGCAGCTGGGAGGGGGGCGTGTCATACTGTCGGGGCGTCAGGGATGCGGGTCCCCCTGAACCGGTGTCACTGTCGCCGGAGATCGTTGAAAACTCCTGAGAGGTTCCAGCCACCTCATGGAATTTGATGTGACACAGAAAACGAAAACCTCCGTACAGGGAACGGGCACGGAGCCGGATCCAATGGATTCGCAAGCGGATACGGCTTCCGCGGCCAGGCGCACCACCCGTGAACGGCCCACCCGGGAGCAGATCGAGGGGGTCCGTGACCGGGATCCGGTCGCGCTCCGGCTGTTTTTCGACATGTACTTCGACCACATTTTCTCGGTTGTGTACCGGCTGATCGGCGACAGGCCCGCCGCGGAGGATGTCACCCAGGACGTTTTCTACAAGGTTCACCGGGCCGCCCACCAGATCGATCCCGAGCGGGATCCGGCACCCTGGCTCGTGGCCATCGCGTACAACGCCTGCCGGGATTACTGGCGGTCTTCGGCCTACCGGATGTCGCGGAAGAGCCGCTCGATCGACGAACCGGAACAGGCTCCCCGCCTCCCGCGGGCTTCCGGGAATCCGGAACAGGATCTCCTGAAGAAGGAACGGATGGAGCGCGTCCAGGACGCGATCACGCAACTGTCGGAACCGTTCCGGGTCGCCGTACTCCTGCACGACTACGAAGGGCTGAGCCATGAGGAGATTGCCGACATCGTCGGGATCAACCAGGCAGCCGCACGCAAACGCTATTCCCGGGCGCTCAAGGCGCTCGGTGACATTCTCAGGGAAACGCTGGCATGAGTGATCACGACAAGGACCGGACACAACTGGAAACCCTGGCCCGGGAGGCCGTTCACGCCCTGCCCGACGTGGCTCCGGACCCGGCGTTCCGCGCGCGGATGAAATCCGGATTCGCCGCGGGAACGCTGGAACCGCGGCTCCGGGTGATCGAACCGGCGCCCCGCCGGCGCGGCTGGCTGGTCTGGAGCGCGGTGGCCGCGGCCGCCGCGGTGGCGCTGATCGTCTGGGTCGCCGCGCCGCGGCCTTCCGTCTGGACGATCAGCGACGTCACCGGAAACGGCATCGTCTCCGTGGACGGCCGGGCGGTGTCCCTCAGCGACATGGCCCGCTCCGCCGGTCTCGTCAAGGCCGGCGCCCGGCTGACGGCCCCGGAAGGGGGCGAATTCCAGATCCGGCACGCCGGCATGACGATTTTCATCACCCCGGGCACCGACATGCGTGTTCCGGTGGGGACCCGGGAAGGGTCATCGACCGCCTACAGCGGAACGGTGGCCATGGGGCAGGTCCGGATCACGACCGCGCCGGAATTCCAGGGAAACAGCCTGGAGTTCGAAACACCGGAAACCCGCGTGCGGATCACCGGGACGACACTGGCCATCATCCGCGATCCCGGCACCACCTGCGTCTGCGTGCTGGAGGGGAAGGTTCAGATCCGCACCCGCGACGGCTCCATGGTGCCGGTGTCCGGAGGACACCGCGGCACGTTCCTGCCCGGCAACGACGACGCGGAATTCGGCGAGATCCGCGACATGGAACGGGACAAGCTGACGATGTTCCGCGATCAGGCCGGGCGCTGACCCCGGACGATCCGCAGATGACCCGGATCACGCCCCGAAACCCGGAGACCGCATGACCCGCATGTTGACCGCACCGTTCCGCGATCGAGCCCCCGCCGGTTCGATCACCCCTGTCCTCGCGCTGCTCCTCGCGCTCCTGGTCCAGGCCTGCGGCGGCGAACGGAAGCCCGACGCCGCGGAAGGAGTGGCCGCGTGGGTCGGTGAACACGCGATCACGACCGCCCGGGTGGATCGCGCGGAAACGTTCCTGGGCAGCCCGGAAGCTGCGGACGCCTGGCTCGGGCTCGAGGATCCGGCCGGAAAGAACGCCCGCGAGCGGGCACTCGCCTGGCTGGTCCAGCGTGAACTGCTGCTCATCGACGCCGATGCCCGGGGCGTGACGCCGTCGGCGGAGGAGGTCGCGCTGCACGAGGCGCGGCTGGACTCCCTGGCCGCCTCCGGTCACCCCGCATTTGCCGGACCGGGTTCGGATGAGCTGCGGGAGGAGGCCCGCCGCGAGGCGACCCTCGATCGCTACGTCCGGACCACGATCGTCGAGCACATCAGCATCAGCGACCTGGAGCTGGAAACGTGGCTGACCGCCCATCCGGACGGATACCGACGGGAGGACGGCTCGGTGCCCGGATACGAAGAGGTCAAGCCGGAGCTGAACGCGGACATGACCGGGCAGATGGTGGAGGCCACGATCCGGGACCGGCTGGTGAAGCTGGGCGCGCGATTCAGGGTCGAGCCGGTCTCCACCGGGTCCTGACGCCGGAAGATCACCCGAACGCGGTGATTCGATTCAGGCCGCTGCGTTCCCACCCGCCGCATCCGGGGCCTCGCGCCGGATGCGCCGCCAGACTTCGGACATCAGCATGGCCAGCGGAAGCGCGTACACGTGCGACGCCAGGAGCACGACCCGCCCGACGATGTAGAACCAGGCGAACGAAACGATCATCGCCGCGAGCGTGAGCAGAATCACGGCCGGGAGAACCCGGTTCCTGCGGTAGAGCAGAAACAGGCCGGCGGCCAGCGCGATCGTGACGAGCGGGGACACGATGTTGGCCAGTTTCGCGAATCGGGCCGGAACGCTGTCTCCGCCGTTGTACAGGAACGGTGAGATCACGATCCCGGTCCGGTAGATCGTGTTCCGCACCAGCAGCCACGGATGTCGGGCCACCAGGTCCTTTGCTGCCGTGCGCAGGGACTGCTCGTAGTGGGAGTTGGGCTTGTCGTCGGAGTAGTCCTTCATCTCCAGCGTCGGGTCGATCTTGAGCGCATAGTCGATGACCGCCCCGTCGTCGTAGATCAGCCCGTACGGATTCGGAAATTGCCCCACGCCGAGCCACACCGAGTGCCACAGCATCGACCGCGTCGGCCGCGGATTGCCCGTTGTGATCTGCCGGTAGACCATCACCCCGGCCGAGACGACCAGGAACGGGAGGAGAAACAGGAACGCCCGGACGGCCAGCCGGCGGCTGCGTTCGCGGATGGCAGGCCAGAGCCCCGCCGCGCAGAGGATCGGATAGAGCAGCAGATTGATCTCCCGCCCGAGGATGGTGATCGAGGACAGCGCGGACAGGATCACCATGCGCATCAGGTGCCTGTTTTCCAGCAGGTACACGCCGGCCACGAACGCCAGCACCGATCCGTAGTACGCATAGATGTCGTAGCTCACCGAAACGACGAGCCTTCCCAGGGGGACGTTGAGCGCGAGAAGCAGCGCGGTGAGAAACATGACGCGGGGAGAAACCCGGTTGCGGACCACCAGCAGGAACGGAACGAGCACCGCGAGTTCGACGAGGATCATGAACAGCAGGTAGACCAGCGTGGACCGGATTCCGGTGACTTTCCAGACGAGGGCGATCGTCAACGTGGGAAGCGGCAGCACGCGGTCGAACCGCTCGCGAAAGAGCGGAAAGTAGACGCCGTCCATGTTGAGGGTGATGTTGGACGGATCCTTCCTGGTGAACTGGATTTCCGACCAGCTCGTCGTCATCCCCGCCCCTTCCAGGAGGCCGATCGCGGTCGAAAGATGTTCTCCCGTGAATCCGTGGCGGGCGTCCGGAAAAATGAAGAACAGCGTGAGGAGGCGAAACACGAGAACGACCAGAAGCGCGGCGGGCAGGCTCGCCCAGGTCATCCTCCCTCGATACGTTTTCATGCCAGGCTGGGCTCCCTCGGACCGTTCGGTGGCGGTGCATCCTCCGCACCGGAAAAAGCGGACATGATTCTATCATGGATCCGCGACGGCCAAGTCATCGGCGGCTCCGTCGTCCGGCTGCGACGGTCCGGCGTGCCGTCTTCGCGGCTACCGCCCGCGCCGCGCCGTGAAGTATGCCTTCCGCAACGCTGTCACGAACCGCTCGTCCACCAGGCCGCGCGGAGTGCCGGCGTAGTCCATCCCCGCCTCCCTGCGGAACCGATCCACCGCATCGCGGGCTTCGGCGTCGTAGAATCCGAACTCGGCCATGAACGCCGTCGACAGGCTGTCGAACGCGTCGTAGCTCAGGGACAGCGCGGCCGGGTCGCGGCGGAGAAGGCCGAGGTCGGGCTGGAACCGCGGCGTTTCCGGGAAGACGGCGAGGTCCTTCCGCCAGTATCCGAGTGCGTGGAGCATCCGCTTCAGCTCCACCACGTCCGGACCGGACACCTCCGAAAAGGAGCGGTAGCCGAGACGCTGCGTGGTGAGATAGTAGATCCGCTTCATTTCCGAAACCGGCTCCGCGTGCTCGCCGACATCGATCGAGGTGCCGAGGTGATCGCCGCCGCGGCCGGGGTCGCTCGGATCGGCCACCCGGATCGCCGCCGACTGGAGCCGTCCCCAGCGTTTGTCCCCGCCGGTCTTCTGTCCGGCTTCGAGCGCCAGGATCATCCGCTCCGCCAGCGGCATGCCGGTGCCCTGGGTCGACTCGAAGTGATCGGCCACCGCGTCCACGACCTCCGGGCCGACCATGATGTTGGCCTGCACCGTGTAGTTCGGCCCCTGCCGGCTTCCGGCCCAGGCGCCGCATTCCCGTCCCGTGAACGCCGCGGTCCGCCCCTTCATGTCGATGAGGCCGATCTGGCGCTGTTCGCGCCCGTTGTCCCCGGTGAGCAGCCGCTTGATCGCCGCATCCGGCGCCGTCCCCTTCTCCATCAGGTCCAACCCCTGGCGACCGTACTCCACCACCGTCCACGACTGCGTGGCCACCGCCCCCACGCCGGCCCGCACCCACGGAACGGCCCGCCCGACGAAAGGCACACGTGTCGTGACCGCGGCACCGGACTGGCCGGTTTCCGGATCGATGGCGCAGATGGAGAAGGTGGAGAAGAACGGGATCTCGGCCGGGGGTCGATGAAACGGTGTCTCCGCGGGAGCAGGCTCGGGAATGCCTGCGCAGAGAATCAACAGCACGCACAACAGGCTGCGGCGGACACCGGAAATTGTGATTCGCACAGTGAGCCTCCTCGGAATGCGGACGGATCGCGGGGAGCCCCCTACCCGTCCACCTCCACCTTCGTCATCTCCACCGGCCTGGGCTCGAGTAGCCACGCCACCCGGTCGAGCTTGTACTCCTTCTCGTAGCAGATCCGCCGGATGC
>CAZQVN010000022.1:47951-63131 GCA_964596775.1 uncultured bacterium | reverse complement strand
CAGAACCGCTCGAAATTCGTGGACGATCTCAAGGAATTGATCCGCATCCCCTCCGTCAGCGCCGTGCCGAAACACAAGCCGGACGTGACCCGCTGCGCCGGCTGGCTCGCCGATCACATGAAAGCGCTCGGCCTGAAGGTGGAGGTGCACGAGACGCCCGGCCATCCGCTGATCTACGCGGAGTGGCTGAACGCACCGGGGCAGCCGACGGCGCTCATCTACGGCCACTACGACGTGCAGCCGGTGGATCCGCTCGACCTGTGGCGGAACCCGCCGTTCGAGCCGACGGTCGAGGGGAAGAATCTCGTGGCCCGCGGCGCCACCGACGACAAGGGGCAGATGTTCGCCCATGTGAAGGCGATCGAGGGCTTCATGAAGACGGACGGCAAGCTTCCGATCAACGTGAAGTTCCTGATCGAAGGGGAGGAGGAGGTCGGCAGCGAGCACCTCGATCCCTGGATCGAGAAGAACGCCGACAAGCTCAAGTGTGATGTGGTGGTCGTGTCCGACACGGCCCAGTACGGCGACGGCATCCCGGCGATCACCTATGCGCTGCGCGGAATCGCCTACCTCGAGCTGCGCGTGGACGGTCCGGCCATGGACCTTCATTCCGGCGTGTTCGGCGGCACGATCGCGAACCCGGCCAATGTCCTGACCGAGATCCTGGCCACGATCAAGGACAGGGACGGTCGAATCCTCGTGGACGGTTTCTACGAAAAGGTGCGGGAGCTGACGCCGGCCGAGCGGACGGAGATCGAAAAACTCCCCTACGACGACGCGGAGTTCTGCAGGGGGATCGGCGTTCCGAAGACGTTCGGCGAAAAGGGGTTCTCCACGATCGAGCGGCGCTGGATCCGCCCCACGTTCGACGTGAACGGGCTGTTCGGCGGCTACCAGGGAGAAGGCTCGAAGACGGTGCTCCCGGCCTGGGCCGGCGCCAAGATCTCGTTCCGGCTCGTCCCGGACCAGGATCCGCACGAGATCGGCCGGCTGGTCAAGGCGCACATCGAAAAGGTCGCGCCGCCGACGGTGAAGGTCACCATCTCCGAACTGCACGGCGGCCACCCGGTCCTCGTGCCGATCGACGGTCCCGAGATGCAGGCGGCGCGCCGCGCCCTTCACAAGGGGTTCAACCAGGAGCCGGTGATGATCCGCGAAGGGGGCTCGATTCCGGTCGTCTCCACGTTCCAGCGCGTGCTGAAGGCGCCGACGCTGCTGCTCGGCTTCGGCCGGAACGACGACGGCGCCCACTCGCCGAACGAAAAGTTCAACCTCGACGATTACCACAACGGCATCCGGACCTCGGCCTACCTGCTCCAGGAACTGGCCGGGAAGGCCTGACATGGCGTTCATCCGCTACGTGCCGGAGGATGAGTCCCCGGACGAACTCAAGGAGATCGTCCGGGAATACAAATTCGAGCCGTGGAACAAGCTGGACAACATTCTCCGCATCCACGGTCCGAATCCCCTGTCGCTGAAGTTCCACTACGACTACTACGTGCACCTGATGCGGAAACCGGGGCCGTTGACCCGCGTCCAGCGCGAGATGATCGCGGTGACCGTGTCGGTGGCCAACCACTGCCACTACTGAATCACGCATCACGCGGAGGGGCTCCGCGGTTTGAAGCAGGACGAGGCGTTCATTGAAGCGCTGGTGGCCGACTACACGACCGCCCCGATGAACCCGGCCGACCGGGCGATGCTCGACTACACGGTGAAGCTCACGAAGACGCCGGCGGAGATCGTGCGCGCCGACGTGGACGGGCTCGCGGCGCACGGCTTCACGGAACGCGCGATCCTCGACATCTGCCAGGTCGCGGCCTACTTCGCGTTCGTGAATCGTCTCGCCGACGGCCTCGGCGTGGAACTCGAAGAGGGCGTCTGGACGGACGAGCCGCTGCCGAAGTACACGGGAGACTGATGCCGTGAGGCCGGCCGCGGGACCCGGGCCGGACCGTGGCCGCGCCGGTGGCGCCGACCGGGGTCCGGGCCTTTACGATGCCGGCGGTGCGGCAGGGCCGGGGAGCTCGAGCACGGCGGGTCGGATTCTCGGCATTCTGATCGTCCTGAGTCTCGTCGCCGGCGTGTACTTCCGCCTCCACGATCCCGGCCGCAAGGTCTACTGGAATGACGAGATCTGGACGTCGATCTGGGTGTCCGGCCGAAGTTCTACGGAGTTCGAGGCGTCGCTCCCGCGCGACCCCACCACGGCCGGCCACCTTCACGCGGCCCTGTTCGCCGCACCCGAAGGGTCGCTTTTCCGCCCGCTCGCGGTGCTCGCCCGCGAGGATCCGAAACAGCCGCCGCTGTACATGCTTCTGGCCCGCGTCCAGGCCGGGCTGTTCGGCCACTCGGCGGCGTCGCTGCGCGGCCTCTCCGCCTGGCTCGGCCTGCTGACGCTCGTTCCGCTGTTCCTGCTGGCCCGCGAGCTGTTTCCGGAGCGCATCACCGCGTGGATGGCCGTGGCGCTCGCGTCCGTGTCGCCGTTCCAGATCCTCTACGCGCAGGAAGCCCGGCCGTACACGCTGTGGATGTTCTGGATCGCGGCGTCGAGCGCGCTGCTCCTGGCAGCGCTGAGGAGGTCGACCGGCGGAACGGATTCGCGGGAGCGGGACGGAGTACCGGGCGGGCCTTCCTCCCGTTCCGACGCGGGCGCCGCCGGTGGGCGCGCCCGCTGGACCTGGACGGCCTACGCCGCGTGCCTGGCGCTCGGTCTCGCGTCGCATACGCTGTTTCTCCTGGTCGTCGCGGGCCATGGGCTGTTCGTGTTCACCCGGGCCCGGTTTCCGATGCCGCCGGCCGCGAAACCCTGGATCCTCTCCGCGTCCGCCGGTGCGCTTCTCTACGCCCCCTGGGCCCTGTTCATGATCCTTCAGCCCGGGCGGGTGACCGGAACGACCGGCTGGGTCGTGCACCCGGTCGGTTTCGCGGCGCTGTTCGAGCGCTGGATGTACGGCCTGTCGTCGCTGTTCGTGGATTTCCGCGCCTCGGCGAGCGGCCCGGCGGTCCTCGCCGCGGTGTGCGGCGTCGCGTTCGCCGGTTGCGCCGTGCGGGGCGCGATCCGTCGCGGCGGCCTGGCCGGCCTGTTTCTCGCGGCGCTCGGTCTGCCCGCGGTGGCGCTGCTCATGATTCCGGATCTGCTGCTCGGCGGCGGCGGCTTTTCCACGCCGCGGTTCACGATCCCGCTGCTGATCGCGCTGGAGCTCGCGGCCGCACATTGGGTCGCGCAGCTGCGGAGCCCTGACCGGCGCGCCGCGGTTCTGGCGGCGCTCGTCGTGGCCGGCGCCGGAGGGGCGGCGCTGAACGACCGGGCCGACACGGCGTGGACGAAGTATCTCAACGAGGGGGCGCCCGGCGCCGCGGCGATCGTCAACGCGTCGACGGATCCCGTGGTCTGCGGAAGACGCGGCGGTCTGGACCTGCGCCGCATTTTGTCGCTGTGCGGCCATCTCGGGCCCGATACGCGCATCATCCTGACGGAAGGCGGGGTCGCTCCGGACTTCATGTCGGGAGCGGACAACGAACGTCACCATCACGAACCGGGCGACCCCTCGGCAGCGGGGCAGACTCCGGTTCGGCCCACCCGGTTCTTCTACGGTGCGGGTCCAGGGCCGGCGGGTTTTTCCGCGGTGACGCCGGACGGACTTCTGCGGCGGGTCACGCCGGAGTGACGCGCAGTGCGGAAGGTCGCCGCGGAGTGACGCGGAACGCGGGAGGTCGCGCCCGGAAGGACACCGAAGCGCGGCAAGGCCGCGGCGCCGGGCGCTACAGCTTCAGCAGAACGCCCACGCCGTCGCGGATCGGCAGCACCGAATAGATGCACCCCTCCGCGGCCGCGGCCAGCCGGTTGAATTCCTGGATCCCCCGCGTGGCCGCATCACCCTTGTCGGCCGGACGCGCCGCCTTGCCGGACCAGAGCACGTTGTCGGTGATGAGGACGCCACCCTTGCGGAGGCGCGGCAGGACCGTTTCGAACACTTTCGGGTACCCGTCCTTGTCCACGTCGTTGAAGATCAGGTCGAAGTCGCCGCCTGTGTTTTCGAACATGGCCAGCGCGTCCCCGGTCTTGATCTGGATGCGGTCCCCGACCCCGGCCCTCTCGAAGAAGCTGCCGGCGCGCGCCGCGTTCTCCTCGCTCGAATCCGTGTAGAAGACCTCGCACTCGGGACCGCCTCCCTGGGCCAGCCAGATCGTGGAATAACCGATGGCCGAACCGAGTTCGAAGATGCGGACCGCTCCCTTCATCCGTGCGATCTGGAAAAGGACCGCGCCGACCTGCGGCCCGACGATGGGGATGTTTTCCTTCGCGGCCATGTCCTCCATCTCCTTGAGGACGTCGGAACGCTCGATGGGCAGGGAGGTCGTATACTGGGTGATCTCTGGGAACAGAATGTCTGACACGAAGTGAAGACTCCTGGACAAGGGAGTTGGATCGACTCTGGAACCGGAATCGGAAATTGTGCCGCATCACGCGGCCTGATGAAAGAGGAAAAACACATGTGGAGAAATCCGTCGTCCGCGGAAATCGCGGAACTGCTGCGCCGGAGCAGGCATATTGCCGTCGTCGGCCTGTCGCCGAAGGCCTCGCGGCCGAGTCACGACGTGTCCCGATACATGCAGCAGGCAGGATACATCATCACCGGCGTACGCCCCGGAGTCGACGAGATTCTCGGAGAGCCGTGCTATCCGTCGCTGCGGGACATCCCCCCGGACCGCAAGCCGGACATCGTGAACATTTTTCGCAGGGCGGAGGAGGCGGGCGACCATGTCCGCCAGTGCGTGGATCTCGGATTTCCGGCGGTCTGGATGCAGCTGGGCGTCATCGACGAGGCAGCCGCGGAGGCGGCCGCTTCACGGGGCGTCATCGTCGTCATGGACCGCTGCATTGCCGTGGATCATCGCCGGATGGTCTAAAGGTTTCGGCCGCGGTCCCTCCGGGGAGGAACCGCGGCCGATAGTGGTCGAAATCACCGCAGCACAGCGACGACCCGGCCGTCCTCACTGTCGGTGAGGACGGCGCCGCGGGTCAGGCGGCTGCGGCGGCCCGCGGCTTCTGCTGTTCGCCCTTGAGCAGCGCCCACTTGAGGAACGGGGGCGTGACCATGGTCGTCAGGATGACCATGATCACCACTGCGGAAAACGTCTCGTGATTGATGACCCGGTGCCCGTCCGGCGTCATCAGCGACGCTCCGATGGACGCGAAGATGAGGCCGACCTCGCCGCGGGGGATCATGCCGAGGCCGATCGCCAGACGGTTCGTGCCTTTCGACAGGACGCCCAGCGAACAGGCCTGCTTGCCGATGATGGCCGCCAGCGTCAGCGCGCCGGCAAACCCGAGGATGCCGACCTGGGCAAACGTGGTCAGCTGGACCTGGGTGCCCATGCGGACGAAGAAGATCGGCACGAGCAGCGCTCCGATCGGAGCGATCAGGTGCTCCAGTTGCGTGTCCTCACCCCGGTTGCGGAAGTCCTTGAAGTGGACCTCCTCGAGAATGAGTCCGGCCGCGAACGCGCCGACGATCGGGGCCAGGCCGATCTGCTGGGCGGCCCAGGACAGGCCGAAGCAGACGATGAGGGCCGTCGACAGCAGGACACCCTGCACGCGCATCTTCGAGGCGAGGCCGAACAGGCGCGGCGACAGCCAGACGCCGAGAACGAGCGCCACGGCCAGGAAGCCGGTCGACTTGGCCACGATCAGGAGAATTCCCAGCGACGACATCTGCTGGCCGACATTCGCGGCCTGGATGATGCCCACCACGGTGGCCAGGATGATCAGGCCCATGACGTCGTCGATCACCGCGGCGCCGAGAATGATCTTGGCTTCCTTCGTCTGGAGCTTGCCGAGATCCTTCATCACGCGGGCCGTGAGGCCGACGCTGGTGGCGCAGAGGGCGGCGCCGAGGAAGACGTGGACGTAGATCGTTTCATTGGGAAGAAAGAGCGCGCCCACTCCCCAGCCCAGGAAGAACGGGGCGATGACACCGAGCAGGGCCACGAGGAAGGATTCGACGCCGACGGCCATCATCTCCTTGATCGTGGATTCCAGGCCGACTTCGAACAGCAGGAGAATGACGCCGATTTCCGCGAGCACGGCGACGATCGGGTCGGTGGAGATGAACTCGAACCCTCCAAAGCCCATGAGCGTGAGGTTTCCGAGCACGATTCCGCCGATCAGCTCGCCGAGAACGGCGGGCTGATGCAGCCGGGTGAAGATGTCGCCGCCGATCTTGGCGGTGAGCAGGATGAGGATGACGGCCATCAGGATATGGGCCACCTCGCCGCCGTGTCCGCCGGCTTCATGACCGGCTTCAGCGCCGGCCTGGTGACCGGCCTCACCCACGGTTTCGTGACCGGCCTCACCACCGGCCTGTGCCGCCTGCGACGTCGCTTCAGTTGCGTGTCCGCCATGATCGGACGTCTGCGTGATCCCCGTCCCGGTAAACAGGCCGGCGGCAAGCAGACACAGTGCAAGCAGCACCCATGGGCTGGCAGTTCTTCGCTTCAAAGCCATCCTCCTTGATAACGGTTGAATTCCCGCAACAAGAATCGTCATATCACCCAGACACCTTTATGAAATCTTCCGGCCGGCTGAAAGACGGGATCGCCGGAACGGCATGAAGCCGTTTTTCCGCGGCATTCTTGCCGTTTCCGGACCCGACGACTAATATCACATTATATGAGTCCTTCCGATACCCCCGGGACCGGGGCCCAGGAGACGATCGTCGAGGTGGCCCGGGCGCTCACGTCCGTTCTCGATTTCGACCGGTTGATCGAAGTCATCCTCGATACCGCCATCCACGAACTGAGCGCGGAAATGGGAATCCTGGTCCTCCTCGACCCGGCCGGCGACCCCGAAATCCGCACGGCCCGCAACTTCGAGGAGAAGAGCCTTCCGGAGGAGCAGGTCCAGGCCAGCCGCAAGGTCCTGCGGGACGTGACCGGGTCGGGGGAGTCCGTGCTGATCACCGACGCCCTGTCCGACCCGAACTGGTCCAGCGAGTCGATCCAGGACCTGGCCCTCCGTTCGATCTGCTGCGTGCCGCTGACGATCCGCAGCACGGTTGCCGGGGCGCTGTACCTGGAAAACCGCCGGGTGGCCGGGATCTTCGGGCCGGCCGAGCAGAAGTACCTGGAGGCGATCGCCAGCCTTGCCGCGATCGCCCTCGACAACGCCCGGCTCTACCAGGAGGTCGAGGTCAAGAAGGAGGCCCTCAAGGAGGAGAACGCGATGCTCAAGATCGCGCTCCGCGAACCGGAGCGGTTCGAAGGGTTCATCGGGAGCAGTCCCGGAATGCAGAAGGTGTTTCACCTGATCCGCCGGGTGGCGGACAGCCGGGTCAACGTGCTCGTCCGCGGCGAAAGCGGCACCGGCAAGGAAATGGTCGGCCGGACGATCCACGACCTGTCCCCGCGCCGGGAAGGTCCGTTTGTCCAGGTCAACTGCGCGGCCATCCCGGAGACGCTTCTGGAATCGGAATTCTTCGGCATCGCGCGGGGCACCGCCACCGGCGTGGACGCCCGGATGGGGCGCTTCGAGCAGGCGGACGGGGGCACGCTGTTTCTCGACGAAATCGGCGACATGGGACTGACGCTCCAGGCGAAGATCCTCCGGGTGGTCCAGGAACGGGTCTTCGAACGGGTCGGCGGGCGCGAGCCGATTTCGGTGGATGTCCGGATCGTGGCCGCCACGAACAAGAACCTGGAGCAGGCCGTGGCGGAGGGAACCTTTCGCGAGGATCTCTTCTTCCGCCTCAACGTCGTCCCGATCGTGCTGCCTCCGCTGCGGGAGCGCCGCAGCGATGTTCCCGCCCTGGCCGACCTGTTTCTCCACCGGTTCGCCGAGGAGAACGGCCGCCCCGCGCGGAGCTTCAGCCGCGAGGCCCGCGATTGCCTCATGGCCCACTCCTGGCCCGGCAACGTGCGCGAACTCGAAAATGCCGTGGCCCAGGCCGTGATCCTCTCGGAAGGAACGCGGATCGAAACGCACGACCTGCCTCCGGCCATCCGGGACGCGCACATGCCGGCCGCCGCCGCGGGCGAGGCGCCGGCTCACGACGGGCCCCGCACCCTGGAAGACGCGGCGGCCGAGGCCGAGCGCAAGGCGATCCTCGCCGCGCTGGCCGAAGTCGACTGGAACCGGCAGGCCGCGGCGGACCGGCTGTCGGTGTCCCGCGTCACGCTCTACAAGAAAATGAAGCGCTACGGGATCGAATCCGACGCGGCCTCTTAACGTCAGGCTGCACGGCTCCACGGCCACGACGAAAGAGTTCTCGACCCCGGCACCGCCACCACGTTCGACGCGATGGACCGCAGCCTCCCAATTCCGACCTCAAGTCCTCCGCCGGATTTGCCGATGAATCATTAGTTATTTCATCCAGGCCGAAATCACGGAGGACTGCACATGTTCGGTGGAAAGAAGTCCGAAGACCGCCCGGAAGTCGAGGAGCGTTCCGATCCCAGGCCCGTCTCGCGGGGTGATGGAGAGGCGAAAACGTCCATCGGGGCCGGCACGGTCATCAAGGGGGAAGTGAGCATCGAAGGGGACGCCATCGTCCACGGAACGGTGGAGGGGAGCCTTGCGGCCACGGGCCAGGTCGAGGTGATGAAGACCGGAACCGTCAAGGCCGACATCCGCGGAAAGAGCGTGCGGGTCATCGGCCGCGTGGAAGGGAAGATCCTCTCGCACGACCGCGTTCAACTGATCACCGGGGCGTACGTCCGCGGCGACATCCATTCGCAGAGCCTGAAGATCGATGAGGGAGTGTTCTTCCAGGGCGCCTGCGTCATGGGGGAAAGCGCTTCGGAAGTCCAGAAGTCGAAGGTGATTCCGATCCCGTCCGGTTCCTCGGACAAGGCGGCAAAGGCGGCCTGAGCCGCACCCGCGCCTACTTTCTGCAGTAGTAGATTTCCCCGCTGGCGTCCGTCAGCCCCATGCGGGTCGCGTCGGCTTCGTCCACCAGGTCGCGGACTTCCACGACGTCCACGTGGAAGCCCGCCTCCCGGAGTCGATCCGCGTAGTCCGGCCCGTAGGCCCGGACGTGATCTTCCTGGCCGAACAGCCTCAGCCGTTCCGCGGGGTCGGTGACGGACGGGTCGTCGAACGTCCTGTCGGCCGTGATCGGCACGAGCACGATGGCCCAGCCGCCGTCCCTGAGCGTCCTCCGGAACTCCCGCATCGCCTGGATGTCCTCCTGCACGTGTTCCAGAACGTGATTGCAGAAGATGACGTCGAACGATCCATCCGGATACCGGATGTCGGTCACGTCCATGCGGACCATGGCCTTCGGATCCATCAGGTCGGCCGTCAGGTATCCGTCACCGAACTGCCTCCTGAGCTTGCCCTCCATGCACTCTTCGGGGGCCACATGGAGGATCTTCTTCGGCGTTCCGTCGAACAGGTTCGTCCGGCGGGTCACGAAGAGCCACATGAGCCGGTGCCTCTCCAGCGCGCCGCAGTGGACGCAGAGGGCGTCCTCCCGGGGCACGAAACCGTAGCGGGCAAACCGGCTGGAGGACCGCCCGCACATCGGACACTCCCTCCCGCTGCCCCGGTAGAGGAGTCCCCGCGCGGCGCTGCCGAAGCGTCGCAGGGGAGCCTTGATGGCTTCCGGCAGTTTCGATGTGATCGCTTTCATTCCGTCGCTCCCAGTGCCCTTCCGGTGGATCCTGCCGCCGGAACCCGCTGACTCTACTCGAAAACGAACCCGGTGACCAAGTTACCCGCTTCCCGGCAGGGTGGACGTAACCTGCCGGGACTGTCAGAATTCTCCCCATGTCCTCCCTCCCCGACCGCATCGAACGGCGTGATGTCCTGATCTGCGCCCTGCTTGTGCTGATCGCTCTCGCCGCCCGCCTGGCGGCGTGGGGGTTTCAGGAGATCGTTTCCGTCGACGGAACGACCTACATCCGCATGGCGCGCTACCTGTTCGGCGGCCCGCTCATCGTGGCCCAGCATCCTCCGGGTTATCCGTTCTTCATCGGTGTGGCGAACCTCATCTGGAACGGGGACGGCGTCAACGCCGCGAAGTCGGTGGATCTCTTCTTCGGCGTGCTGGTCATGGTGCCGTTCTATGCGCTGGCCCTCAGGCTGGCCGGCCGCCTGCCGGCGGTGGTTCTCACGGCGGTGTTTGCCCTGACCCCGCTGGCCATCCGTTACTCGGTGACCACGATGACGGAGATTCCGTTCGTGTTCTTTCTGGTGGCCGCGGCGCTCGCCGCTCACCTGAAGCGGGATTTCGGCGCCGGCGCCCTCACCGGGATCGCGTTCCTGATCCGCCCGGAAGGGCTCGTCCTGGCGCCGGCGCTCGGGCTGGCGCGGGGCTGGAACCCGCGGGCCTGGATCCTGATCGCGGCCGGAGCCATCGTGTTCGGCGCGGTGCCTTCCGTTCTCTACAACCACCAGACCACCGGCGCCTGGACCCTGACCCAGAAGATCATCAACATCACCGGGGACGACTTCATCCGGAACGAGGTCACGCCGGAGCGGACGATCAACCCGGGAGGGGAAACTTCGACCACCCGGCGGCTGCTCGAGCACCGGGACGCGATAGCCCGGGTCTATCCCGAGCGGTTCAAGGCCGAAATCGTGAATCTGGTGAACGCGGTCGGCTGGGGATTCCCGCTGGCCGCCCTGGCCGGCATCCTGTTCGGCCCCCGGTTTGCCGCCTGCGGCCTGGCCCAGGCGGTTCTCGTGCCGATGTTCCCGGGCGTACCGCCGGTGGAGCGCCTGGTGCTTCCCCTGCTGCCGTTCACGCTTCTCCTGGCGGCCGGGGCGGTGCGCCGGCTGGGGGGGAAGGACCGGCCGTGGTCTTCCTGGAAATCCAGGGCCGCGCTGGCCGTCCTGGTCGTTGCGTGGGGCGTCCAGGTCCGGCCGCAGTTCGCGTCGCTGTCATTCAACGAGGACGGTTTTTTCCCCGAGCTTGTCCAGGCCGGAAAAGTCCTGGCGCCGTCGGTCCGCAGCGACCAGCTGATGTTCTGCCGCAAGCCGTACACGGCTTTCTACGCCGGCACGCGGTACCAGACGACACCGCTCGGCGACTATCACAAGACGATCGACGCGATCGTGCAGGCCGGCGGCGATTACCTGGTCGTCGACCAGGTCGTCTGCGAAATCTTCCGCCCGGCACTCCTCCCGCTGGTCCTGGATTCCGCCACGATGTTCGACGAGCCGAGGCTGGAAATCATCTATTTCGACCCCTCGCTCCTCGGGCGCCACGTGGCCGTGTACAGGGTCCTCCGCCCGGGTGGAGGAGTCCGGACCGGGGAGGGCAGGGAGCTGGAGCGGGTCCTCCGGTCGAGAATTCCCCATGATCCGACCCGTCACCGGCTGCATGCCGAACTGGCCTGGCTTTCCGGAAAGAAGGAGGAAACAGTGCGGGAGTTCGAACTGGCCATCGCCGAGGACCCGGACGACGTCTGGAACCTGAAGACGCTGGCCGGATTCCTCCTGGACCTTGGTGAACGACCGGAACGGGCGCTGGAACTCGCGGAAAAGGCGGCGCTGTTGAACCCGGGGGATCCGGAGTTGACGGAACTGCAGCGGCGGGCGCGCGCCGCGTCGTCAGCGGCTCGCTCTAGCGAGTGACGTTGATGACGCCTTCCTCGCGGTGATCCGGCAGGGCGCAGAAATACCGGTACGGGCCGGGAGTCGTGAATATGAAGGAAAACGACTTGCCCGGCGCGATCGGTTGCGTGGCTCCGAAGAAGCCTCCGGCGCTCTGAATCTGGTGGGGCTCGGAATCCATGTTCGTCCAGACGACCTCCGTACGGGGAGATACGGAGACGGGGTTCGGAGTGAACCCGTAGATGCCCAGGGTCCTGGCGCTCGGCTTGATCTTGACGCTGGACGTGTAGCGGGCCTCGTCCGGCCCGAATTCGGAACTGCAGCCGGCCGCTCCCAGCAGGACGCCGGACAGAACAAGAATGGATAGTGGACGAAGCACGGTGCCTCCAGAAAGCATTGAATCGAAGGGTTGCTGATCGAGGGAAAACTAGACCACATACCACCGGTTTTTTCAAGACGCGGCGTGTGCCGCGCGTCCGGCGAGGCGCCTGCGGGTCCGGCAACACGCCATCGGGTCCGGCCCAAGCCCGGAAACCGCGCGCGGACAGGGGTCTTCATTGACACCCCCGCCCGCAGGCGACTAAACTCGAACTCTCAACTCTTAACAGCAGAGGGTGTTACGATGATCACTCAGATGTACTTCGCCCGGAAGGGCACGATCACCCCGGAGATGGAGCATGTGGCGGTCCGCGAGGACCTCGATCCCGAGCTGATCCGGTCGGAAGTGGCCCGCGGCCGCATGATCATCCCCGCCAACGTGCACCATGAATCGCTCGAGCCGATGGCGATCGGCGTGGCGGCCCGCTGCAAGATCAACGCGAACATCGGGAACTCCTCCACCACGTCGAACATCGACGGCGAGCTGGAAAAACTGCATGCCGCCGTGCACTTCGGCGCGGACACGGTCATGGACCTGTCCACCGGCGGCGACATCGACCGCATCCGCCAGGCGATCATCGCGAAGAGCCCGGTGCCGATCGGAACCGTTCCCATCTACCAGGCGCTGCAGGAGGTTCCGCGCGTCGAGGACCTCACCGCGCAGAAGCTGCTCGACGTCATCGAGCGCCAGGCGCAACAGGGCGTGGACTACATGACGATCCATGCCGGCGTCCTCTCCCGCTACGTTCCGCTCACCGCCGACCGGATCACCGGCATTGTGTCGCGCGGCGGCGCGATCCTCGCCCAGTGGATGACGCATCACCGGAAAGAGAATCCGCTGTACACGCACTTCGACGAGATCTGCGAGATCTTCAAGCAGCACGACGTGTCGTTTTCGCTCGGCGACGGGCTTCGCCCCGGCTGCCTTGCCGATGCCAACGACGAGGCGCAGTTCGCGGAGCTGGAAACGCTCGGAGAGCTGACGCAGAAGGCCTGGAAACACGATGTCCAGGTGATGGTCGAGGGGCCGGGGCACGTCCCGATGCATCTCGTGGAAATGAACGTGAAGAAGCAGATGGAGGTCTGTCACGAGGCGCCGTTCTACCTGCTCGGGCCGCTGGTGACCGACGTGGCGCCCGGGTACGACCACATCACCTCGGCCATCGGCGCGGCGCTGGCCGGCTGGGCCGGGGCGGCCATGCTCTGCTACGTCACGCCGAAGGAGCATCTCGGCCTTCCCGACGCCAACGACGTCCGCGAGGGGGTCATCGCCTACAAGATCTCCGCGCACGCCGCGGACGTGGCCCGCGGCCGCAAGGGCGCCCGCGACCGCGACGACGAGCTGTCGAAGGCGCGGTTCGAGTTCGACTGGGAGAAGCAGTTCGCTCTCTCCCTCGACCCGGAGCGGGCCCGTTCGATGCACGACGCCACGCTTCCCGATGAAGCGTACAAGTCGGCCAAGTTCTGCTCGATGTGCGGGCCGAAGTTCTGCTCCATGCGGATCACGCAGACCCTGCGGCAGCTTGCCGATGCCGGCGCCAGCCAGGGTTGAGGTTGCCGCCGGAATCATCCTGCGCGGTGCCTGGGTCCTGATTTCGAAAAGAAGGCCGGACGCCCGCTACGGCGGCCTCTGGGAGTTTCCGGGAGGCACGCGTGAAGAGGGCGAAACGCTCGAGGAGTGTCTCGTCCGGGAGATCAAGGAAGAACTGGACATCACCGTGCGCGTGGGCCGCCGCTCCCACTCGATCACGGAATCCCACCCGGACCGGGAGGTGACCCTCCACTTCTTCTACTGCGTTCCGGTGGCCGGCACGCCGGAAGCGCTGGGGTGCCAGGAGTTCCGCTGGGTGCCCTGCCACGAACTGGATCAATTCGAGTTTCCTCCCGCGGATCGACCGATCCTCGATCAGCTGAAAGTGGTGCGCGGCATTTGAATTTCGACCGGGTCTTGCGGCCGGACTACCGGGCTCACGCCATCCTGGATCCCGACTACCTGCAGAAGGACGAGGAAGGCGCGCGATCGCTGTACAAGGCGTTCTTCGAGATGAAGCGCGGCCCGGACTCGTACAACCAGCAGCTGAATCACCTGATCCGGCCGTGGAACGATCCGCGCCCGCTGCCGGAGAATCTCGCGATGATCCATTCCTATCTCCGGGAAGTGGATCTCTACGTGCGCGAACTCCTCAGGCTGGTTCCGCCCGAGCCCGCGGAGGCGCTCACGCCGCTGCGGACGATCACCGAGACGAACGATTTTCTCGAGCTGATGCAGGTGGCGTTCCTCGGATCGGACCGGCGGGAACGGTTCGAGGCGCAGCGGAAGCTCTACCTGGCCAAGCTGTTCTTCGACGTGGATCACACCACGGACGTGCAGAACGGGCCGTTCCACGCGAAGGTGCTGCAGGAATGCCTCGAGAAGGAGCTCTGGTCCAACGTGACGCGTGTGCGGCCCGTGAGCATCAGCTACTCGATCGCGCCCGACGGGGAGAAGATCGACTATTCGATCGGGCACGCCGCGGAAGGGCAGGAAACCTGGCACGTGAACCTGCGCCGGCTGCGCCGCAACGTCGGCGGAAAGCCGACGATCGTCCACGTCTTCTACTCGTCCTGCCGGTTCAAGCGCCAGTACATTCTCCGCCATCCCGGCAGCTCCGCGTCCGACGAGAATGCCGTCGAGGAAAAGATCTGGGCCGAACTGCAGCGGGGCCGGAGCGGGTCGATCGTCAGCAAGATGGTCCGCAAGGGAGAGGCCGACCCCCACAAGATCGGCGACCTCATCGGCGCGATGTTCATCGTCAAGGACGTCAAGGAGGTCGGCGATCTCCAGTCGATGCTCTACGACATCTTCGGCGGGCCGATGCGCTGGCGGGAGGAGGTGGACACGATCCGCAACCGCGACGACCGGACCCGGCTCAACGAGTTTTCCGCCTCCGGGTACGAGGTGAAGAAGAGCCTGGTCGGGGTCCTGTGCCAGCCCCCGGATGCCGACCGCCCCCCGTACCTGTTCAACGTGGAATTCCAGATCTACACGCTGGAAGGATTCCTGAAGACCGTGCACAGCAAGCACTACGCAAGCCATGAGCAGTTGAAGCTGCGCCAGTTCCTCGAGGGACTGCTGCCGTACCTGTTTCCGGCTTCGGTGTACGGCGCGGAGTCGATCCTGGCCTGTTTCCCGGCGGGGGATCACACGTAGGTCCGGCGGGGATCGCTTCCGGAAGTTGTGCCGGGGATCCCTGGTCGGC
>CAZQVN010000022.1:24468-47851 GCA_964596775.1 uncultured bacterium | reverse complement strand
TCGGCCGCAAAAAAGAAAGCGGCAACCACCCACCCCGTCGGCGGGAGCTTCATGAACCGTCTGCAATCTAAGATGCAAAAATTTCGGTCACGAAGATACGCCGGACAGGCAGGCCGGAAGCCGCCTCTGTAAATTTCGGCTTTTGCCCCGAAAACTTCAGCGCTATCGAGCCCCGGGAGGCACCGAAAACCCGGGGCCCGATCTCGCCGGACACGGAAACAACAGAAAGCGCCCGGGCCGGAACGAAACTCAGAGCACTCACCCTCGCCGGATGAGGCCCCCCAGGCGACCGAGGAGCGGATGCAAGGCTTTAAGATCGAATGAACTCCGCTGCCGAACCCGGGCGCAAAGGCCATTGTTTCCGTTGATCTCAACAGTAATGTGGCGGGTCGGCAGGGAAAAATTCAAAAATGTGAAAGAAATCGCTCAAGTTCCAGGACCGGCCCCCGGGAGGGGCCGGGGTTACCGGGAGTGATTCCGCTCGATGTGCGGAAAGTCGGGCACCTGCTGGGTACCCGTGGCGGCCCCCGGGTTCACGACGCCGGAGCCCATTCCATAAGTTTCCGTCCTGAAGGGGATTGCGGTCTCCTGCAGCTTTTTCAGCACATCGCCGCGGGAGGTCCCGGGGTTCTGCGAGAGTACGAGCGCGGCGGCTCCGGACACGATGGGCGCCGCCATCGACGTTCCGCTCCAGATCGCGTACCCGCCGTTCCAGTACGTGCTTTCGATGTTGACGCCCGGGGCGGACAGGACGACCTCGGAAAACGCGGAAGTGAACGAGGCCGGTCGATTGTCGCCGTCCACGGCCGCCACCGCCCAGACGCGCGGGCTCGTGGCCGGGAAGTCGTAGGGACCTCCGGGGTTGTTCCCGGCGGCGGTGACGAGAATCACTCCGTTGTCGTAGGCATAATTCAGGGCATTGGCCACGATGGCGGAGGGCGCGGTCAGCCCGATGCTCATGTTGATGACGCGGGCTCCCCGGGTGACGGCGTACTCGATGGCCGACGCCACGGCATAGACGTTACCGATGCCGTCCGAATCGAGAACCCGCAGCGCGAGAATCCGCGCGGAGGGGGCGACGAGCGACACGAGCCCCGCCACATGCGTGCCGTGCCCTACCGCCTCATCGCGGAAGCCGTCGCCGTCGTTGTCGATCCCGTCGGGAAGGTCGGACGGGTCCAGGTCGTTGTCCAGGAAGTCGCGGCTGCCCGCGAGGATTCTCGAGGCCAGGACCGGATGGTCGAGGTCGATCCCGGTATCGAGCACCGCGACCTTGATCCCGTACCCCCGCGAGCCGGTATGGGCGGTCCGCAGGGCGAGTCGGTGCGCGAGTGTCTGATCGAAGAAGTCGCTGACGGACGGGAATCCCTCGTTGAAGGCCACGCTGGACTGCCGGAGGATCGGTCCGATGACCGGGAGATTCAGTTCCGCCGCGGCCACGCGCGCGTCGAGCTGGATCTGGGCGACGACCGGGGCGGGGTTGCCTCCGTCGTTGAGGCGGGCCCTCCAGGTCCGTCCGTCGGGCATCACTTCCTGTGGCATGAGATCGTAATCCGCCCAGACGGCCGACGGATCCACGCCGGCGTTCATGGAGAGAACGATGTCGGTGGACAGCGACGGAGCGCCGGTCGGCACGGCCGGAGCCGTGGCCCGTTCGACGAGCGGTTGGTCCACGCCACAGCCGGCGGCCATCAGCAATGCCAGGGTCAGACTCAGAGGGGACAGCTTCAAGGTGCGCACTCCTTGACAGGGGATCTGCTGAGGTAGTTTAGGTGAAGAATACACGGTTCGCCACCCTCACTTTCTTTTTCACGGGGCCCCAACGACCTGGAATCCGGCCCAGTAGTAGGGATGCCGGTACTGGGCCAGAAGCCGGGCCTGGGCGGACCTCAGGGCCTCGGCCGGGGCCCTGGCCGGATCGCTTCCGGAGGCCGCGAACGCCGTCATGAGCCGGCGGGTGGCGGCGTCATCCACGTCCCACAGGCTGGCCAGAACCCGGGCGGAGCCCGCCCGCAGAAACGCCCTGGGAAGCCCCATCCACTCGTCTCCCTCCATGACCAGGGAAACGCCGCTCTGGCAGGCCGAGAGGACGACGAGGTCGCTCGTAAGCTCCAGCCGGGCCGCATCATGCGCGTGCATCCACCGGTCCGCGAGCCGTATCCCGGAGAGGCTCGGACGCTCGGCATGAAAGAAGCCGTGCGAGGCGAGATGGACGATCGACTTTCCCGGCGCGGCCCGGGTCACCGCCGAGACGGTGGCCGCCGGCCCGGTCAACCGGGTGACCGGGCCGGCGGCACGGGCCGCTATCGCCCGGAGTTCCCCGGCGACCTCCGGCGTATCCTGTCCGGTCTGCCCGACGAGGAGGGTCCCCCTCGACCGGCGGGCCAGTCTGCCGCGACAGCGCTCGAAGACCCCGAGGCTCGGGGCCACGGCGATCGCGGTCGTTTCCGCCACGAATCCGCGGCCGTCGAAAAGGGCCGCAAACGGAATGGAGGCAAGGGAGCGGGACGGAATGATGATCCAGCGGGTGCGTTCCGCCAGCCCCAGGGGGCGGACCAGCAGCCCGTGCAGGAGATGGAGATCCTCCAGGGCGTCGTCGAGCAGCAGGCGGGCATGCCGTTCCATGAGTTCCGGTCCCAGCCGGAAACGCCCCCACTGGTAGGCGAGACGGTCGGCGGCGGACCGGACATCCGCCGCCGAGGCCAGATCCTGCGTCACGGACAGCCTGCCGCCGGAGTGCACGAACGCCGAGACGGCGCCGTCCGTTTCGAAGTAGGACACCAGGGCTTCGCCGGCCTCGAGGTTCGGATCGACTCCGGCGGGATGTTCGAGGTCGTGCCGCAGGCCGGGATCACACTCCGGATACAGGCGACCGACCAGCGTTTCGGCGCGCGATTCCAGGTGGCGCCGCACGGTGTCGGGAAGCCGCACGGCCTCGGGGGCCGGGCGCGAGCCGCCCGGCCCGCCGGAGTGATACTGGGCGCCGAGACGCCTCAGGATGACTTCGAGTTCCCGGGTGTCCGTATCGGCGCGCGGGCGCGCGGGCGCCAGATCGTCGAGCCCCTCGAGCAGGGCGCGCGACCGCCCGCGCTCCACCCAGGAAAACGCGCGGTCCGCACGACCGGAATCGAGATCCAGGCGGGCCAGGGCCAGGTAGGGCCTGGCCCGGTCGCGGAAGAACGCCGCGCGGAAATCGTCGCCGCGGAGCAGCGAACGCAGCCGCTCGCCGGAGGCCACGGCCGCGGCAAAATGTCGGCGGGCCGCTGCGGGTGTGCCGCGGGCCAGTGCGAGTTCGCCGAGAGATTCCTCGACGTCCCGCACCAGCCACGTGGCCCCCGAACCCGCAGCCGCGCGCCTGGCCCGGAGGAGAATCCGGCGGGCCGCATCCGCCGCCTTTCCGCTCCGGGCTTGTTCCGATTTGATGACGCCGGTGAGATACAACGCTTCGGCCCGCCGCTCGGGCGGCGCAGGGGGGGCCAGGAGGGCGAGTCCGTCGGCGGCGTGCCGGGCGGCGGACGCCGGTCGTCCCCGGCCGCGCTCCAGGCGGGCCATGGACAACGAGACGATTCCGCACCAGGTCAGGTTGCCTTCGCCGCGGAAGATCCGCGCCGACTTCCGCCAGAGCGCGAGCGCGCGCTGCGGACGGGCCGTTTTCAGGAGGGCGCTGCCCGCGAACGCCAGCGACCGGGCCTCCTCGTAGCGCATCTCGAGAGTCTTGAACCCCGCAGCCGCCTTCATGGCCCTGGATTCGGCTTCGATCCACAGGTTCAGCCGGAGGCAGGCCTCGGCTCCGTCCATGTCGCACAGTGAGAGGAGGCGGCGTTCCCTGAGCTGCTCCAGCCGGGGCCGCAGCGTCTCGAACGCGGCGAGGGCATCCGTCAGCCGTTCCTCGAGAAACAGCAGGTAGGCGAGGCCGTAGTCGGCCTCGGCCACCAGCAGTTCCTGCCCGCGGGCGGCGAAGCGGGCCCGCGCCGAACGATAGGCCCGGCCGGACTCCTCGAGGCGGGCCAGGCCGCCGAGCACGTTCCCGCGGTTCAGGTCGACGATGGCCAGCGCATCGCGGTCGCCCAGCTCCGCGAAGAGCTCCCGGGCCCGGTCATAGTACTTGAGGGCGTCGGCGGGGCGGTCCCAGCGGTGGTAGATGTTTCCGGTGTTGCTGTCCAGCCGGGCCGTCCGGAGGCGGTCTCCCGCCTTGACGAAGACGCGGCGGGCGTCCCTGGCGGCGGCCACGGCGTCGGCGTAGCGATCCTTGTAGATGAGCGCCTGGATGCGTCCGATCTGGGTGACGGCCGCCTCGAACTCGTTGCCGGAATTCCGGAACAGCCGCAGGGCCCGGGCATAGTCTCGAAGCGACGCCGGGAAATCGTTGAGCGCGCGGAGGGCATGGCCCCGGTAGCGGTAGAGACGGGCCCGGACCGCGCCGTGACCCCGTCCGGCCAGCCGTCCCAGCGCGACGTCCACGAGGGTCAGGGCACTGCGGGGGGCCGTCCGGGTGGCCTGGTCGACGCGCTGGAACAGTGCGTCCAGATCAGGCGTCGTTGCGCGGCGAGCCATCGACCGTCACACCTCAACGGGGAGCGAAGCGCTCTCCGCGGGACCGGTCACCAGGATGCGGTAGCGACCCGCCGGAATTTTCCGGAGGCGGAATTCGCCGCGGCGGTCCACCCCGGCCCGGGCCGCCACGCGGTTTCCGGCGTGCAGTTCCACCCGGGCCTCCGACCACAGGCGGCGCGGCCCCTCGGCGGGAAGGATCTGTCCGTGGATCCGGCGGGGGTCCTCCGGGCTCATGTAGTCGACTTCGAGATCGAGGTCGAAGCCGCCGGCGCTGAAGAGAAGGCGCCGGCGGCCCAGCCTCCGGGGGATGTCGGTGGAGCGCAGCTGTGCGGCAAGACCGGGAGAGGCGGCCTGGGTCAGACCGTCCAGGAAACCGGCCCAGGAATCCGCCACGAGCCGGAGGAGTGTCGGCCGCCCGGAGCTCTTCCCCAGGGTTCGGGGAAGCGCCAGGGCCCATGACACGAGCGCCGGGGGAGGAGCTTCCTCCCGTTCACGCTTCAGATCGCCGAGGAGCAACCGCCACTCGTCCGCCCGCGCCCCGCACGCCGCGCACGAGTTCACGTGCCGCGTGATCCGGCCCGAATCGACGCCTTTCAGACGTCCTTCGAGCCAGTCCAGCAGGGTTCCGGGGACCGGGTGGTCCTCTGTCGACGAGTGGGGACCTCGTTTCATAGTGTTGGACAACCTCCTGATCTACCTATAATGTGTCCCGGGTACGTCATTTCGTACGCTTTTTCATGGAGCGGCGCAGTTTCGCCAAACATCGGGCCCGGGTCGGGCCGATGGTTCCTTCAGGAATCGCCAGCCTGAGCGCGATTTCCCGGTAGGACGGGGTTGGATCCTCCAGATAAAGCCAGTACAGTAGCTTACGGCATCGCTCGTCGAGAGATTCCAGGCCAAGCCGCAGGGCCGCGCGCCGTTCCCCCTCGATCAGCCATGCATCCAGCGCCGGCGCGTCGTCGACAAGGCGTCCGGCAAGGATCCCTTCCGGGTCCGGCTGCTCGCGCCGTCGTTTCCGGGCCAGGTCACGGGCCTGGCGGTGCGCGGTGGTCATGACCCAGCGGGTCAACGCTCCCGCGGACTTGAGCCTGGGGAGGCCCCGGTACAGCGCAAGGCAGACGTTCTGATAGACCTCGGCGGAGTCGTCCTGATCGAGACCGAACCGGCGGGGAATCGCGTAAAGGAGCGCGTGGTAGCGCGCCAGAAGCTTCTTCCAGGCGGCAGGATGGCCCGCCCGACAGAGCCTCAGGAGTTCTTCCTCCTCTTCGGGAGTTGGTATGGATCGAGGTCTGGAGGTCACCGGACCGCGACAATAGTTTCCCGTCGTGCACGATTACAAGACGGGGCGGATTTCGCGTAAAGTCGCGACATCATCACTTTTGACAATCATCACAAAGGATTTTCATGGCTGAAACACGTTCACTCGCCGTATTTGTCGATTTCGAAAACCTGGCCCTCGGATTCGAGGGCCGCCGCGGAACGCGGTTCGAGATCCACAAGGTGCTCGAGCGCCTCGTCGAAAAAGGCAAGATCATCGTCAAGCGCGCCTACGCGGACTGGGGCCGCTTCCGCGAGTACCGCACCTCCCTCCACGAAGCCGCCATCGAACTGATCGAAATTCCCAAGCGCTCCATGACCGGCAAGAATTCCGCGGACATCCGCCTCGTCGTCGATGCCATGGACCTGTCCTATTCCAAGGAGCATGTGGACACGTTCGTGATCATCTCCGGCGACTCCGACTTTTCGCCGCTGGTGTCCAAGCTCAAGGAAAACGGCAAGCACGTCATCGGGCTCGGCATGAAGAACAGCACCTCGGATCTCCTCATCGAGAACTGCGACGAGTTCATTTTCTACGAGGATCTCGACCGCCCCGCGGGCTCGACGCAGGCCACCCAGCTGACGGATGTGCCCGCCGAAAAGAAGAAGCTCTTCTCGCTGGTGATGGACGCGTTCCAGGCGCTCCGCCGCGAGAACAAGGAAGTGATCTGGTCGTCGATGGTCAAGGACACGATCAAGCGCAAGAAGCCGCAGTTTTCCGAGTCCTATTACGGCTACCGTTCCTTCTCCAATCTCCTCGAAGACGGCGAAAAGTTCGGCCTGATCTCCCTGTCCACGGATCCGCGCAGCGGAACCTACGTGGTGTCGGAGCCGGGCACGCATGCGCCGATCCCCTCGACACCTCCCGCGTCGCCGTCGCCCACGGGCGGCAACGGATACACGCGCGAAGAGCGCTGGAGCCGTCGGCGCGGCCGCGGTCGCGGACGCTGGGAAGAGCGCCGCACACACGGCGGCGAGCACGCCGGGGACAGGCCGGCGCCGGCCGAAGAGCCCGTTTCCGCGGAAGGCGTTCCGGCCATGGACGAGGACATGCCGCTCGCCGCGGTGGACGCCGCGGAAGTGATGGAAGCGCCGGCCTCCGTGCCGGCCCATGACGCCGGCGATGTCGCCGGTGATACCGAGGACGAGGACGGAGTCGACGCGCCGGCCGAAGCCGGACCCGCGGAGGAGACCGAAGAAGAGGTCGATGAAACCGTGTCCGCCGCGAGCCGGTCGGAAGACGGAGACGACCGGACCCCGGAAGAGCGCGAACTGGACGAACGCGCCGCGGCGCTGGCCCACAGCCGGACGGTGGCGGACTCGCCGGCCAAGACGGCCTCCGGCTCCACCCGGAAGTCGGGCGGCCGGGCACGCACGTCGCGGGCCAGGACGACACGCCCGCGTGCGACGGCGGCCAAGAAGTCGACCACCGCGGCACCGCGCCGGCGTCGGACCACGTCACGAAAGAAGAAAGGCGAGTAGACCGCGGAGCATCAGGGCGAGCTGGCGGCTCTCACCACGGCGGTTCTCTGGTCGTTCGGCACCCTGATGTTCGCCGAGGCCGGACGCCGTGCCGGGGCGTTCGCCGTCAATCAGTTCCGGATCACGCTGGCGCTCGTCTTTCTGGTCGCGCTGCTGGCGATCACCGGGCGGCTGGGAACGCTCCCCCGGCTCCCGGCGCCCGGTGTTGCCTGGCTCGCGCTTTCCGGGCTGATCGGCCTGACGATCGGCGACCTCGCCTACTTCGGCTCCCTGGTCCGGCTCGGCGCGCGTTCCTCCTCCGTCTTCGGGGCGCTGTCGCCGCCGGTCACGGCGCTGATCGCGATCCCGTTTCTCGGGGAGCGTCTCGGCCTGATGGCGTTCGGCGGCATGGTGCTGACCCTGGCCGGCGTCGTCTGGGTCATCCTCGAGCGCCCGGCGGTGCCGATCCCGCGCGGTCACCGGATCGAGGGAGCCCTGCTCGGTGCGCTCGGGGCCGTCTGCCAGGCGGTCGGTTTCGTCATCGCCAAGCAGGGGATGAAGGACTCGATCGATCCGCTCACCGCCAACGCGGTCCGCATGGCGGCCGCGACGATCGGCATCTGGACCGTTGCGCTGTTCACGGCACGTCTCGGATCGCCCGTGCTGATTCTCCGCGACCGCACCGCGCGGCTCTGCGCGCTCGGCGCCACGATCGTGGGGCCGGTGCTCGGCGTGTGGATGTCGCTCGTGGCGGCGAAACTGACAAAGACCGGGATCGCGGCCACCCTGATGTCCACGACGCCGATTCTTGTCCTTCCGCTCGTCATCCTGGTCCACAGGGAAAAGGTGTCGGCGCGGGCGGCGATCGGGGCGGTGCTGGCGGTGGCGGGGGTGGCGCTGATTTTTCTGCGGTAGGGGGGGGCTTGGGCAACCCGTGCAACACAAGACGTGCCTGCTCGTTATGGGGTCCGTCGCCGCTCGGCCCGGGAGGGTCGCACGCGCCGGTGTCGGCGATTCCGCTCCCAAGGTCTTTTCCTGGAAGTCGTTACGAGCCCGGTCAAAATCGTGCCTTGAACAGCGATTCAAGTGTTTAGTATTTTCTTCTCATGCGCGTGGAACGTTTCGACGAACCCATCAAGGTCCGGGCCGATTTCCAGGGGGGCACCATCACCCCGCTGATCTTCCGCCGGGGCAGCCAGGACTACCGCGTCACCACGGTCAACGCCCGCTGGGAAGACCGCCACGGAACGCAGAAACTCCACTTCTTCTCCGTCACCGTCACCTCCGGCGATGTCTACCAGCTCCGCCTCGAAAGCGGCGACATGATCTGGACGCTGGAGTCGGTGATGCTGGACGGATGATGTGAGTGCCCGCACGATCCTTCACGTCGACATCGACGCGTTCTTTGCGTCGATCGAGCAGATCCTGAACCCGAAGCTGAAGAACCGCCCGGTCATCGTCGGCGCCGGCGTCATCGCGTCGTGCTCCTACGAGGCGCGCCGCTTCGGCCTGCACGCGGGGATGCGGCTGTCGGAAGCGCGGCGGCTCTGCCCGAAAGCGGTCATTCTCGAAGGCCACGAGAAGACGTACCGGGCGTTCGCGGAGCGGATCTTCGACATCTGCCGGCGGTTCGCGCCGGCGGTGGAAACGTTCCTCGACGAGGCGTACTGCGACCTGACCGGCACGGAGCGGCATCACGGCGGCGACCCGTCCAACGCGGCGCGGAAACTCCGCGCGCTGGTGCGGGAGGAAACCGGGCTCACGGTCACCGCCGGCATCGGGTCGAGCCGCATGGTGGCCAAGATGGCCGGCAAGTCGGTCAAGCCCGACCGCCTCCACCGGGTGATGCCCGGCCACGAAGACGCGTTCATCCGGGCCCTGCCGGTCGGAAAGCTTCCCGGCGTCGGTCACGCCACCGGCCGGGTGCTCGCCCGGATGAACGTGGCCACGATCGAGGATCTCCGGGCGTTTTCCGTGGATCATCTCGTCCGGCTGTTCGGCGAGCCGGGGCGGGCGCTCTACGAGCGCTGCCGCGGACGGGACACGCAGCCGGTCACCGTGCGGGAGATTCCGCAGTCGATCAGCCGCGACAGCTCCTTCCACACCGACACGATCGATCCCGAGGAGATCGAGGGGATGCTCTACTACCTGACGGAGCGCGCGGTGCGGACGGCGCGGAGCCAGGGGCTGCGCGCCCGCACCGTGTCCACCCGGATCCGCTACACGGATTCCGGCGGCGAGGCGAAAGTGCGCACGCTCACCGAACCGTCCGATCGCGACGAGGAAATCTACACCGCGGCCCGCGACCTCCTGAAGACGATCCACACGCGGCGGGAGAGCCTGCACATGGTCGGCATCGCGCTGTCGCACTTCACGGCCGGCGGCGCCGGGCAGATGGACCTGTTCGACCCCGAACGGGGGCCGCGCCTCGACCGTCTCTACGAAAGCCTCGACCGGGTCCGCTCCCGCTTCGGGCACTCGGCCGTGGTGGCGGGCAAGTCGGTGCGGCTTCTCGGGCGGGTGGAGCAGGACGGGTACGGGTTCATTCTCCGGACGCCGTCGCTGACGAAGTAGATCGGAAACCGCGCCGGGCGCTCCGGCGATCGCCGGCGGCGCGACCGTGCTCCGCGGCCGCCGGGGAGGAGCGTAACCGCCCCCGGGAGAATCGTTTCCCCCTGAGCCAAATGCCCCGGGCGGCGCCGTTTCACCGCCGTGCTATGCTTGTTCCTCGATCATGAACATCATGCGCTGCTTGTCCTGCATCTCCCCGGTTCCGGCCGCTCTCGGGATCCTCGCGATCATCGGGATCGCGCCGGTCCACGCCAATCCCACCCTTCCGCCCGGATACTTCCTCGTGACGTTCGCGACCGGCGTGCCGAACCCCACATCCATGGCGTTCGGGCCCGACGGCTGGCTCTATGTGACGCAGGTCGGCGGCACGGTGACGGCTCTCAAGGACGTCGACGGCAACGGGTCGGCGGACAGCACGGTGACGTTTGCCACCGGGTTCAGCCTGCCGCTCGGCGTGACCGTCCGGAACGGGCAGCTGTACGTCTCCCAGAAGAACCGGGTGACCCGGCTCACCGACACGAACGGCGATCGCGTGGCCGACCTCTACGAGCACATCATCACGAATCTTCCGTCGGGGAAGCACTGGACGACCGGCCTGGCGTTCGGGCCCGACGACAATCTCTATGTGGGCCTCGGCTCGAGCTCGAACCGCGGCGTTCCCGCACATCCGTGGCAGGCCACGATCCTCAAGTTCACTCCGGACGGCACGTTCCTGAGCGTCGTGGCCACCGGGCTCCGGAATCCGTACGGCCTGGCGTTCAACTACGCGGGCCAGCTCTTCGCCACCGACAACGGGGCCGGTCCGGACAGCGCCTGGAACTGCCTGGAAGCGCCGGACGAACTGAACTGGATCGAGACGGGCGGGAACTACGGCTTTCCGACCTGCTTCGGCGTGGGGGACTGCGCCGACGTGTCCGCCTACTGCAATCCCGTGCCGTGCGGCGCCAACGACTGCGAGACGGGGAGCGGCTGCACGCCGCAGATGAAGGCGCCGATCGCGCTGTTCGACGCCCACAGCTCCTCCGACGGCCTCGCGTTCGGCGACAATTTCGCCGGCTACTCCAAGCACGACCTCTTCGTGGCCCAGTTCGGGCAGACCGAGCTGATCGACGGCTGCTTCACCTCCTTCGGCCATCGGATCGTGAAGGTCCGCATCCGGAAACAGGGGAACAAGTGGAAGGCGGATCCTCCCGAGGATTTCGTGACCTGCCTCGACCTGCCGCTCGACGTGGCGATCGGCCCGGACGGCGCCATGTACATCGCGGAGTACGGCCTCGGCAAGATACTGCGGCTGTCCCAGTCCGGCCCGACCTCGTCCCCCGGTCCGCCGGACCGGACCCTGCTGCCCCACTTCCGGTTCGTTCCGAACCCGGCCCTCCATGAGGCCAGGGCGGAGTGGGCCACCGACCCGGCCGGGCCGGTGCGCTTCCAGGTGTTCGACATCCTCGGGCGCAGGGTCACCGACCTCGGCGTGCATGAAAACGGCCGCGCCGTCTGGAACCTCGCCGACCGGTCGGGCCGCCGCGTTGCGCCCGGGCTCTACTTCATCGAGGCGGCCTCGGGCGGGTCGCGGGCGGTCACGCGTCTGGTGATCCCCGAATAGAGGGCGGTTGGACCGCCCCGACCCGCGAAATCCATCCAAACCTAAAGCCTTGCCCTGCAGCAATATGGGGCATATCTTGCCCCGCCGGGCCGGTCGTTCCGGGGCGCTCGGCGCCTGAATCTCTCCCTGTCGCGAAAAACCCCGAAGCCGGGCCCTCCCCGCGCCGATAACTGATGCACCAGATGGCGTTTCACAGGAGGAGACGAGGCCATGCCTGAAAACCATGTGTTCAAGATCCGGCTCTCGCTGAAGGGCCGGCCGATCAAGACGTACACCTTCGACAAGGAAGTGATCACCGTCGGTCGCGACCCGTCGTCGGACATCGTTCTCGACAACGTCAGCGTCTCGCGCGATCACCTCAAGTTCGAACTGTCGCCGACCGGCTACTACAGCGTCGAGGACCTCGGGAGCGGAAACGGAACGTTTCTGAACGACGAGGCGGTGAAGCGCGACTACGTGTACAACAACGATGTCGTCCGCGTCGGGAAGTACTCCCTGTGGATCTCGTTCGAGGAGGACCGGCGCACGAAGACGGAGTCGAAGAGGACGACTCCCGATGCGTACCAGGGAACGATGATCCTGTCCGGTTCGGACATGAACCGGATGATGAACGCGGCCCGAGACAGCGAAGCGGCGAAGCCCCCGACCATGATGCACGAGGATCGCCCCGGCTCGCTTCCGTCGCGGGCCAGCCGCTTTTCGGCCGCGGCGATCGCGACGGCCGTTGCGGTGGCGTTCCTGCTCGGCACCGCGGTCGGGGCCGGAGCCACGTTTCTCTTCGCGCGATAGGGTCGGGATGACCCCATGAGCCTGATCCGGAAATTCAGGGCGGACCATTATGCCCGGCAACTCAGGTCGTCCGACGGACTCACCGCCGTGGGGCTCGACGACGTCAAGAGCCGGATCATCGCGCTCGGTCCATCGGCGATCCAGCCGATGTTCAAGTTGTTGGCCAACAGCGAGGCCCGGCGCCCGGCGCTGGATGTCCTCGAGCGTCTCCTCAACGACGAAACGCTCCATCACTACCTCGAGGCCCTCGCCTCGCGCGACCCGGTGATCGGGGGCGGCGCCACCGAAGTCCTGGCGCGGAGCCGGCGGTACGACCCGGTTTCCATCCTCGACCTGTTTTCCGATCCGGCCGTGCCGAAATCGCGCCTGGAGGCGATTCTCTCCGAACAGGTCGAAAAACTCCCGCCGAAACTCCTCGTGTCGATGGTCGCCGACCTGCCGGGGGAGGCGCGCCCCTCCGTATTCCGCATTCTGGAAAAGCGGGTGGACGAGTCGATCGTTCCCGAGGCGGTCCGGAACATCAACAATCCCGACTGGTGGGTCCGCCAGCACATGATCCGCCTGGTCGGTGACCTCAGGGCTCGCGAGGGCGCCACGGCCATCATCGGGCGCCTCGACGACGAACACACTGCGGTCCGCCTGGAGTCCGTGCGGGCCCTCGGCCGGATCAGGCCGGTCGAGGCGATTCCCGGTTTGTGCGGCCGCCTGCGCGACGGGGATCTCAAGGTGCACACCGCCGCGATCGACGCCCTGATCTCGATCGGCGACATCTCGATGGTGCCACATCTCGTGGACGTCCTGAAGGACGAGTCGGAGCACGCGCGCCGGGCGGCCGTGGAAGTCCTGAACCAGGTGATCACCGTCGAGGCGATCAAGGACCTGGTGACCGCCCTCCGCGACGAGGACTGGTGGGTCCGCGTGCGGGCCGCGGACGCGCTGGGAAGCCTGGGCGGGGAAAAGGTCGTCGACGCCGTCGTCGGGCTCCTCGAAGACGAGGACGACTTCATCCGCCGCTACGCGGTGGAAATCCTGAACACCGTTCCCGACAGCCGGGCCGTGGAACCGCTGATCCGGGCACTTGGAGATCCGGACTGGTGGGTGCGCGAACGGGCGATCGATGCCCTGGCCCGGACCGGCGACTCGAGGGCCGTGGAGCCGCTGCTGACCCTCATCGCCGAGGACCGGAAGGCGGCGCCGCTCTGTGCCCGGGCGCTCGGGGAGATCGGCGACCCCGGGGCCATCGACACCCTCGTGTACCTCATGAATGCGGACAATGCGGAGATCAAGCGGGAGGCGGGTCAGGCCCTGGTGGCCCTGACGCGCAAGACGCTCGATCCGCAGACCCGCGGCCAGGTGGTGGCGATTCTCGAGCAGGCCGGGCTTCGCCCGGAGTCGCCGGGCAAGAAGCCGCTCGACGTCCGGGCGCGGTCGGAAGACATGTACCGGAGCTCCATCCGGAAGGTCGACAGGAAGGGCGCGGCCCCCGCTCCGGATCCGGGCACGAGCGGTCTCGCGGCGCCGGCGTCTCCCGCGGCGGGCGCGGCCGCCCAGCCGGCACGCAACTACCAGGACATACCGCCGGACACCGTGCTTGTCGACCGCTACAAGGTGATGCGGAAGATCGGCGGCGGCGGTTTCGGAACCGTGTACCTGGCCCAGGACACGCTCGTCAAGGACGAGATCATCATCAAGGTGCTGAGCCCGTACCTGTCCGTGGATGAGAGCGTGATCATGCGCTTCATGCGCGAGCTGCGCCTGACGCGGAGGATCTCGCATCCCAACGTGATCCGGATCCACGACTTCATCGATCTCGGCGGCGGCCACGCCATCTCCATGGAGTACTTCCGCGGGGCCGACCTGTCCAAGCTGCTGAGGTCGGGGCCCCTCCCCTGGGAGCGCGTGGTCCGGATCGGAGCCCAGATCTGCAACGGCCTGGCTGCCGCGCACGACCTGGGGATCTTCCACCGCGACATCAAGCCGGCCAACATCCTGGTCGGCGAGGAGGACCGCGTGAAGATCGTGGATTTCGGGCTGGCCGGTGTCGGCCAGCAGGCGGGGTCGCGGCTCACCAAGAGCGGCCTCCTGATCGGCACTCCCGAGTACATCGCGCCGGAGCAGATCAAGGGGGATCCCGCGGACAACCGGGCCGATATCTACTCGCTGGGAGTCGTGCTCTACGAACTCCTGGTCGGCACGCCGCCGTTCAGCGGCGACAACACCGTGAACCTGCTGTTCCGGCACATCGAGGCGGACTACAGGCCGCTGGCGATCGCCGCCCCCGATGTTCCCGCCGAGGTGGCGCACGCCGTTGCGGCGGCCATGGCCCGGGAGCCCGGGGACCGGCCGGCCACCGCCCTGGAGCTGAAGGCGCTCCTCGTGGAGGCGGAGAAAGGAGACCATGCCCAGAATAGACGCGTTTCTTGAACTGGCCCGCGAGCAGGGGTGTTCGGACATCCACTTCTCCGTCGGCCTGCCCCCCATGGTGCGCCTCGACGGCGAGATGACTCCGGTCAAGTACCGGGTCCTCACCGAGGAGGAGATTTCCGGGATCACCACGGAGATCATGGACGAGGAACACCGCCGGGAGCTCGCGGAGAAGGGTTCCGTGGATCTGTCCTACGCGGCGGCGACCATCGGACGCTTCCGGGTCAACGTGTGCCGGCACAGCCGCGGCCTGTCCGTCATCTGCCGGATCGTGCCCGGCGAGGTTCCGCGCCTGGCCGATCTCGGGCTGCCCCGGGTCATCTCGCGGTTCACTTCGATCCGGTCCGGTCTCGTTCTCGTGACCGGCGCCACCGGGACGGGCAAGTCGACGACGCTCGCGGCATTCATCAACGAGATCAACGAAACCCGGAGCCTGAACATCGTCACGCTCGAGGATCCGGTGGAGTTCGTGCACCACAGCAAGCAGTCGCTCGTGGTGCACCGCGAGATCGGCACGCATGTCCGCGACTTCCGGGAGGGGCTGCGCTCCGCGCTGCGCCAGGACCCGGACGTGATCCTCGTCGGGGAAATGCGCGACTACGAGACGATCTCGCTGGCCATCGAGGCCGCGGAGACCGGCCACCTCGTGGTGGGAACGCTGCATACCCGCGGCGCCGCCCAGACGATCGACCGCATCATCGACGCGTTTCCGGCCGATGCGCAGACCCAGGTGCGCCACACGCTCGCCGACAACCTGAAGTGCGTGATGAGCCAGGAGCTGCTCCGCGCCGCGGACGGGCGGGGGCGGCGCGTGGCCATGGAGATCCTCGTCGTGACGCCCGCGGTGTCCCAGCACATCCGCGAGGGGAAGACGTTCCAGATCAACGGCGTCATCCAGACCGGACGGCGGCTCGGGATGCAGCTGCTCGACCAGAACCTGCTGGCCCTGGTCAAGGCCGGCGACGTGAACCCCGACGAGGCCTTCCTCAAGGCGATCGACGGGAAGGAACTGGCCCACTACGTGACGGACAAGTCGCTTCTCGAGTTTTCGACGCCGGTGGCCGCTTCCGGGGGGCTCAAATGAACCGGATCGACAGCTTTCTCGAACTCGCCGTCCAGCAGGGGGGGTCGGACCTCCACCTCGTGTCCGGCCAGACCCCGAAGATCCGCATCAACGGGATCCTCCAGCCGGTGCGGTTCCGCGAACTCTCCGTGGAGGACGTGGAGCGGATGCTGCTCGAGTTCATGACCGAGCCGCAGAGGCACCAGCTCGAGGAAAGACTGGCCTTCGACTTCGCCTACCGCTGCGACACAGCGGGGCGGTTCCGCGTGAACGCCTACCGGCACACGAAGGGGCTGGCCGCGGTGTTTCGTTCGATCCCGGACGCGGTGCGCACGATGGACGACATCGGCCTCCCCGCGTGCATCAAGGGGATCATCAACCGGCCGAAGGGACTGACGCTCGTGACCGGCCCGACCGGGTCCGGCAAGTCGACGACCCTCGCCGCCATGGTCGACCACGTCAATGCGACCCGCAAGGGGCACATCATCACGCTCGAGGACCCGATCGAGTTCATCCATCCGAACAAGCAGTGCGTCCTGACGCAGCGCGAGATCGGCAGCCATACCGTTTCGTTCCAGGAGGGGCTCAGGAACGCGCTGCGCGAGGACCCGGACCTGATTCTCGTCGGCGAAATGCGCGACCCGGAAACGATCGCGCTGGCGCTGACGGCCAGCGAGACCGGCGTCCAGGTTTTCGGAACGATCCACACGAACGGAACGGCGCGGAGCATCGACCGCATCGTCAACGCGTTTCCGGCCCGCCGCCAGGACCAGATCCGGACGATGCTCGCCGACGGCCTGGCCATGGTCATTTCCCAGCAGCTGGTGCGGCTGGCGGACGGCTCGGGGCGGACGGCGGTCCATGAAATCCTCGTCAACAGCCACGCCGCCGCGTCCGTCATCCGGTCCGGACAGAGTCACAAGCTCACCTCGGTGATCCAGGCCGGCGCCCGGATCGGCATGCAGAGCCTGGATGCGCGGCTGCTCGACCTTCTGCGCAAGGGAACGATCACCGGCGAGGAAGCCTACGAACACGCCGTGGAGCGCGCCCAGTTCGAACGCTATGTCTCCTTTGATCAGGCCGCCTGACGGCCGGAGGACGGATACCAGACCATGATGATACCCATTCTTCTGACCGGATCGCTGATTGCCGCGGTCGCCTTCGCCACGGTGCTGTTCCGGCGCTGGACGGCGCTGACGCGGGCGCACGTGGACACCGTGCGAACGCTGGTTTCCGCCATCGACGCCGCGGACCCGTTCACCCGGGGGCACGCGGAGCGGATCACCCGGATGTCGCTCCTGGTGGGAACCCGGCTCGGCATGAGCGAAAAGGCCCTCGCCGAACTCGAGTACGCGGCGCTGCTCCACGACATCGGCCGCGCGGCGATCTACTACGACGTGCTGCTCAAGCCCGGACGCCTCGACGAGAACGAGAAGGCGCTGATGCAGACGCACCCCAAAGTGGGATACGACATCATCCGGAACCTGAAATTCATGGAAGGCGCGGCCGAGATCGTTTACGCTCACCACGAGCAGCCGAACGGCGCCGGATATCCGCGCGGCCTCAAGGGGGACGCGGTTCCCCTGGGCGCGCGCATCATCGGCGCGGCGGCGGCCTACGACGCCATGACCCAGGACCGACCGTACCGGCGCGGCCTGACCGCGGAACATGCCATCGAGGAACTCGAGGCCAAGTCGGGCGTGCAGTTCTGTCCCGAGGTCGTGCAGGTGTTCGTGCACCTGTACGAGTCGGGACAGCTGGATTTCGAAGAGACGGCCGGACGGACGGACGAAGAGCACCGCCTGTCGGCCTGACAGGAGCCGGTGCCGAATCTCATACGCACATCGGGCGGCCGACGCCTGCTGTTTTCCGTACTCTACGCCGCCGAGGGCGGCCCGATCGGATTCCTCTGGTGGGCCCTGCCCACGCTGCTCCGGCTCCGCGGCGCCCCGGTCGAGGAAATCACCGGCCTTCTCGCGCTCCTCGTGCTCCCGTGGACGTTCAAGTTTCTCTGGGCTCCGCTCGTGGACACCCTCCGCTCGCCCCGCTTCGGCTTCCGGGCCTGGATCGCCGGAGCGCAGGTTGCCATGGGGCTCACGCTGGTTCCGTTGCTCTGGCTGGATCCGGCCACCCACTTCGACCTCGTGCGGATTCTTCTCGTGGCCCATGCCCTGGCCGCCGCCACCCAGGACGTGTCGATCGACGCCCTGGCCATCCGCGTCGTTCCGGAACGGGAGCGGGGGCTCGTCAACGGGGCGATGCAGGCGGGGATGCTCGGCGGACGCAGCCTGTTCGGCGGCGGCGCGCTGATCCTCGCGGCGTCGCTGGGCTGGAACGCCATCTTCATCGGCCTGCTGGCGCTGATCGCCGGGTCGCTGTTCCTGCTGCTCTTCGTGGACGAAAGCGATCTCGGAGGGCCGCGGATGACGGACAACGGGGGCGCGGCCGGATTCACCCGGCTGCTCGGCGGCGCGTTCCGCGACCGGAACACCTGGTTCGGCATCCTGTTCGCGCTCGTTTCCGCGGCCGGCTTCGAGGCCACCGGCGCGCTGGCCGGTCCGTATCTCGTGGACCGCGGCGCCACGCAGAACGCGGTCGGCTTCTTCCTCGCCGTTCCCGCGATCGTCGGCATGCTGGCCGGAGGATTCGCCGGCGGATGGTCGTCGGACCGCTTCGGCCGGCCGGCCACGCTGGTCGCGTCCACGCTGCTGTTCTCCGGCATGATCGCCGGGCTCGGCTTCGCGGAGATCGCGCTCGACCAGGCTCCGCCGCTCCTTCTCTCCTATGGTTTCCTCTGCGGCATGTATCTCGGGCTCGGCATGTTCGTGGCGGCGTCCTATGCGCTGTTCATGGACCTGACCCGGACCGGTCTCGGCGCCACGCAGTTCAGCACGTTCATGGCCGCCACGAACGGATGCGAGGCCTGGGCCACGTTTGCCGGAGGTCGCCTGGCGGCGGGAGCCGGCTACGCGGGCGCGTTTCTCGTGATGTCCGCCGTTTCCGTCATCTCGCTTCCCCTGCTGCGCTGCTTCCGGAAGAGACCCGCGTCGCCGGAACATGAGGCGGCGCCTTGAGTTACTCGGCGAATTGATTTAGACTGGCCTTCCAGACTTCAGAACACCTGTGCCGGTGCCCCGCCGGCGATTCACCGACACGCCCTGTACACAGAACATGGAAACGCCCGTCGTTTCCGGACGGAGGAACTTGATGGAACGCATCCGCGTGGCCGCGCTTCAGTACTATATCCGGCCTGTCACGTCCTATGAGCAATTCCGCGACCAGGTGGAAGGGCTGATCGATACGGCCGTGGATTACAAGTGCCAGCTTGTCGTGTTTCCCGAGTACTTCACGCTGCAGCTGCTGACGCTCGGCAACGTCAAGAAGCCGATTCCCGAGCAGGTGCGGGATCTCACCAAGGAGGTGCCGCGGTTCGTCGAGCTGATGGCGCACCTGGCCAAGACGCGGCGCATCCATATCGTGGCCGGGTCGATCCCCTCGGCGGGGGACGACGACGGCATCATCCACAACGACTGCCATTTCTTCGGCCCCGGCGGCGACTTCGGCGTGCAGGGGAAGATGCACATGACGCGGTTCGAGGCGGAGGAGTGGTTCGTCTCGCCGCGGAAGCGCCTGCACATTTTCGAAACGGATTTCGGCAAGGTGGCCGTGACGATCTGCTACGACGTCGAGTTTCCGGAACTGGCCCGGGTGGCCGCCCGCGAAGGCGCCTATGTCCTGGTCGTGCCGTCGTGCACCGACGACCGCCAGGGATTCCTCCGGGTCCGCTACTGCGCGCACGCGCGGGCCATCGAGAACCAGATGTACGTGATCCATTCACCGACGGTGGGGTCGCTGCCGATGGTTCCAGCGGTGTCGCTGAACTACGGCCAGGCGGGCATCCTCACCCCCAGCGACTTCGCGTTTTCGCGCGACGGCATCCTCGCCGAGGGCGTGCCGAACCAGGAAAGCATGGTCATCGGAGAGCTGAATCTCAAGACGATCGTGGAATCGCGCCGGGACGGAACCGTACTGCCGCTGCGCGACAGCCAGAGGACGGAAGAGATCAAGCTCGTCAAGGAAGGAATCAGGCTCTAGGCCGGGTTTCCGGAGGCGCGGCGGGAACAGGTCGCGAGCCGGAACAGGGTCCGGCGGGCCGGGAGGACAGCAATGGATCGATCGAAATCCAGCATCATCGTACGCAACACCCGGCCGGAAGACTTCGCCGGAATCATAAAGATGACGGAAGAGGTGTACCCGACCAGCAGGCCCTGGTCGGAGAAACAGCTGTCCTCGCACCTCCGGGTCTTCCCGGAAGGACAGCTCGTGGCCGTCGACACGGACACGAACGACATCGTCGGCATGGCGGCCAGCCTCATCGTCCTCTGGGAGGACTATGCCCACACCGGTTCCTGGCGCGAGTTCACCGACGGCGGAATGTTCACGAATCACGACCCCGAGGACGGGCGCACGCTGTACGGCGCCGAGGTGATGACCCACCCGAAACGCCAGCGGATGGGGATCGGCCACGCCCTGTACGTGGCTCGGCGGGAGATCACCCGGAAGTTCAGGCTCAAGCGGATCCGCGCCGGGGGGCGGCTGCGGGGGTATGTCCGCTACGCGGAGGAGATGACCGCGATCGATTACGTGACGCGGGTCGTGCGCGGCGAGCTCAAGGACCCCACGCTGACGTTCCAGATGCGCGAGGGGTTCGACGTCATCGCTGTCGTCGCCGACTACCTGGGCAGCGACCCCGCCAGCCAGGGGTACGCGGCGCTCATCGAGTGGATCAACGAAGAGGTGGCCACCGCCCGCGACTACGAAGGGCGCGACCTCCGCTTCAAGCGCCCGTAGGCGGCCCGGTAGCGGTTCAGCCGCTCAAGGTCGCGGTCGGTCAGCGGCGACGACAGCCGCCGGATGTCCATGTTGTCCTCAAGGTCGGCCAGCTTGACCCGCAGCGACACCTCGTTGGCCGCGCTCCGCTCCACGAACTCCTCGTAGGTTTCGGATTCCCTCCGCGTGACCCCGTCGAGCGCCGCGAGGATCGCGTCGTCGAAGCCCATCCCGCGAAGATCTGCGAACGTGACATCCGTGTCCTCGACGACGTCGTGGAGGATCGCCACGATCCGGTCTTCGGTGTGTTCCAGGCGGAACATCACCCGGAGCGGGTGGAGGATGTAGGGGGCGCCGGTCCGGTCTGTCTGTCCGGCATGTTTTTCGACGGCGAGCGCCAGGGCCCGCTCGAGTGTGGCCATGTCAGTGTCCTTTCCGGCCGCTCGACCGTTTCCGTGCGCGTGCGGCCATTTCAATGTCCTTTCCAGGTGCTCGACCTCTCCCGCTCGATCATGAAGTGCAGGGCGAGAAAGACGAGGATGTTGAAAACGAGACCGGCCAGCGCCGCCCACTGCTCCCGGTAGAACATGAAGACCTGGGTCAGGAAGATGGAGACGAGAACGGAACGCTGGAACATCCGGAACGCCGTGAGCCGCGACTTCCGCACCGAGACAACGCCGGCGGCGATGAACAGCGCCGAGATCATCGACGCGACGAGCTGGCCCCACGCGGAGGCCGACCGTTCCCCGGGCGGCCCCTGGAGCAGGCCGATCCGCAGGATCTCGTGAGGCGTCACGTGCTCCGCGAAGATCAGCAGGGCCGCCTGCGCGACCTTCACCACGAGCACCATCACGAAGAACGTGATGACCGCCGCCGTGAATCCGCGCAGGGCGGTCAGCCTCCGGTAGCCGGCGAAGAACCCGTCCCGGCACTGGGCGTAGAGACCCGGGCCGGAGGCCGGCGCGAGTTCCGCCTCGAACAGGATGTGGCGCAGCTTCGCCACCAGCGGGTCGCGGCTGTCCGCCCTGGCCAGGTACTGCAGCGCCTGGTCGCGCTCTTCGGCGCTCATCGACCCGGCCGGAAGGCGTTTCATCAGCTCCACGGCGTTGACGAGGTACTCCCGGCGACCGCCCAGCTGCTCCCGGTGGATGGAACGGATGCCGAGGTACGTGAGGACGAACACGACGTAGATGACCGCCGCCGCCGGCCTGTAGAAGTAGTCGTTGTCCTCGGTGACGAACTTGCCCACCTCGTCGATGAACGCCCCGAACCCGAGGCCGCCGAGCAGCGCCGCAAACTGCAGGCCGCCCCGCCCGAGGTAGGACAGCAGCACGACGATGGCGACCATCATCAGCAGGCCGCCCCACAGCACGTGGGCGATGTGCAGGCTCCCCGGGGACAGCCGCGGGTAGTCCGTGACCTTGAGCAGAAACCGGATGACCAGGACCGCCGACACCGCGGACACCAGAAAGATGTCGAGATAGTGTCCGCCTTCGAGATTGCGGATCAGGCCGGGGCGGGGCTTCATCCGCGCATGTTCGCGTCCGGTTGCGCCGGCGTCAACCGGCATGGTTGGATACCGGGGTGATGAGAACCGTGCTCGTTGTCGTCGCCCTGCTGTGGATCGGTGTGCTCCGGCCGGGGCCGGGCCTGGCCGCCCCGCGGTTCGAGGCGATCGTCCTCGGGATCGCGCAGGACGGGGGCGTACCGCACCTCGGCTGCGAACGCGACTGCTGCCGCGAGGCGCGCCGCCGCGGAAAGCCGCTTCATCCGGCGTGCCTCGGCGTCCGGGATCTCGAAACCGGGGCGCTCCTGCTCGTGGAAGCCACGCCGGCCGTCGAGGCGCAGGTGGCCCGTTTCCATGACCTGGCGGCAGTGTCCGGGCGGGGGCGGAAGCCGGTGGACGCCGTGCTGCTGACGCACGCGCATATCGGTCACTACATCGGGCTGGCCCAGTTCGGGCGCGAGGTGGCCGCCACGCCGGGGACGCCCGTGCATGCCAGCCAGCGCATGGCGGCGTTCCTGTCCGGCAACGGGCCGTGGAGCCAGCTCGTGGAGCTCGGCCAGATCGACCTCGTTCCGTTCGAGCCGGGTGCCGTGTTCGAGCCGATTCCCGGGCTCCGGGTGACCGCCGTACCGGTGCCGCACCGCGACGAGTTTTCCGACACGATGGCGTTCCGGATCGAGGGCCCGGCAGGAACGGTGCTTTTCGTTCCCGACGTGGACTCCTGGGATCGTCACCCCGGGCTTCTCGACTCGCTCGTTTCCGGTGTGGACGTGGCCTGGCTGGATGCCACGTTCTACGACGGCCGCGAACTTCCCGGCCGCAATCTCGCGGAGATCCCCCATCCGCTGATGACGGACACCATGAGCCGTCTCGCCGCCGCGGCGGCCCGGGCGCCCGGACGCTTCCGGTTCATCCACCTCAATCACACGAACCCGGCGCTGCGGGACGGCACGATACGGAGGGACATCGAAAGGCGGGGCTTCCGGGTTGCGGTCGAGGGGGAACGGGTTCGCTTCTGAGGGGGCGCTGAACGGGAGTGCCTTGTCGGCGGGGAAGCGCGGCCCTAACGGTCCGCGGTGCCCGCCCTCGCGGCCACGCGCCTGAGGACGCGCTCCACGGCCACGGCCACCGCCGCCGGGTTTTCCTCCTGGATGTAGTGACCGGCGCCGGGCACCGTGTACATCTGGAAAGCCGGGATGCGCGTCTTCATTTCCTGGACTTCCTCGGGATCGACGCGGGCCGGGTGGACGAAACCGCTCTGCAG
>CAZQVN010000022.1:12449-24368 GCA_964596775.1 uncultured bacterium | reverse complement strand
TTTCCTGGACTTCCTCGGGATCGACGCGGGCCGGGTGGACGAAACCGCTCTGCAGAAGCTCCACCGGTCCGGCGATCCGGTGCAGGTTCGGAACGAGGGGTATCGGCTCCCGAGCCTTCGCCATCTGCTGAAGCGCCTGCAGCGTCCCGTCGGGATCGACCCGGGCGCCCTCCGTGTAGCCGTCCACGGTCTCGTCGGTAACCCACGACGCGTCCGCCGAATGATCGACGAGCTGGCCGCGCACCTTCTTGATCAGCAAGCCCTGGCCGCCGAGAAACTTGAGGATCGGGGCGAACGCGAGGGCCCGGCGCAGTCCCGATCCGGTGGCCGTTTCGGCGGGACCGCCGTCGATGGAGACGACCCCGAGAACGAGATCGGGGCGATCCACCGCAAGCCGGAACACCATCGAGGCGCCGATGCCGTGGGCCACGAACAGGGCCGGACCGATGTTCCGGGCATCCATCACCGCGGCGATCCTTCCGGCCTGCGCGGTCAGCGAGTAGTCCGCGTTCGCCGGGCGGCTCGATCCGCCGACGGCCAGCGGTTCGATGACCACGGCGCGGTGACCGGCCGCATGGAGCAGCGGGATGACCTTTCGATAGCTGTACGCCGAGCCGAACAGTCCGGGAATGAGGACAACCGTGCTGCCTTCACCGGACATGGACACCCGGATGGTTTCCGATGGGGCCGTGGGAACGTCATAAATAGATGAATTCAAAAGAGATACAAGAGCCAGAACAAGCAGCACGCCGGCCTCCGATCCCCCGCGCCGTGTAAGCCACAGGGAGATAAACGGTTACAGCGGTCCCGGGGACAGTCCCGACATTATAGCCCCGATGGTCCCTGAACCGTTATCGGCCGGAGGCGGTTTCGATTCAGTGCGACGATCCGGAAGCGGGGCGGGCCGCCGCGGGGCCGGCCGGCGGCCGGGAGGGTCGCCCGCCACCGGGGAGCGCAGGCTCCGGAACGAGGGATCAGCCCGCGATCCCCATGCCGAACTGGACGGCCGTGTCCTGACGATCGTCCGTCCGGACCCGGAACCGTCCGGTGAACGGGCCGCGGTGCAGGTCGACGCCGGCCTGAATCGTCTCGAAGCGGGTTCCGCCGCTCAGATCCAGGCCGAGCCAGTCCGTGACCCGGTAGTTGAGGCCGAGGCTGCCGCCGAGGTCGCCGGTGTTCATGCCGAACTCACCGCCGACGAGCAATTTGCCCCGGACCCACGAAGCACCGAGGACTCCGCGCTGGAGCGCCACATCCTGGTCTTCGTGATTTTTGGCCTCGGTGCCGCCGACGTGGTATGCCGCGGCGGCCAGGCGCAGATCGTGGCGGGCGTCCCAGGTCAGCGAGAGGTCCACATCGCGCACGGTTTCGCGGATCACGCTGCCGCCGGAGACCGTCTTGCCGCTCACGGAGTTCGTGGACCGGATTTCCGACCCGAACTTCTGGCGGTACTCGTTGACGTTGACGGCGAACGCCACGTCCCGCGCCGGCGCGAAGCCGAGGCCGGCGAAGAACATCTGCTCGTTGTTGTAGATGTCGTTGACGTCAATCCGGTTTTCCAGCGTTTCGGTTTTCGTCTTCGTGTCGAGATAGCCGAGGTACCCGGCGCTGACGGTGCGTGGAACGAGAAACGAGGCGCCGGCCACCGGCAGCTGGTAGACGCCGCTGACCCGGTACTCGTCCCGTTCGCCGCCGGACACGGTCAGGCGGTGGCCCACCTGCCGGACCAGTGCGGAGGGGTTCCAGAACACGGCCTCGTCGACGGCGCGGATCGGTGTGAGCGTGCGGCCGAGGCCGGGCGACGAACTGAACTGGGTGTAGAGCGGCCAGTCGCCGGGAGGCATGCCGTAGGTCCGTTCCGGTGCGCTGATCTGGATCTTCGATCCGGCCTCGGCGGAACTCGGCGCCACCAGGAATCCGAGCCCGGTGAGGACCGTCCCGAGCACGCCGCCGACGACCGGTTTCGAGATGCCGCCCCCCTCGCGCGATGCCACCCCGAGCGTGTCCGCGGACCGGCGGAGCCGGTCCCGAAGCGCCAGCGCTTCCGCCTGGCTCGCCGCGTAGTCCTCGCACCGCCCCGGCAGCGAGGCCGCCCCGAGCTGGTACAGGGATCGGTCGCCGAACTTCCGCAGGCGGCCGCGCTCGACCAGCACCCGCATCAGGTGCACGTCTTCCGATCCGTGCAGCACCCGGAGAACGACATGCTGGTCGACGCAGGAGGAGGGGAGGCGGAGCCGGAAGAAGCCGGCCTCGTCGAGTACTTCGGAACTTTGCGGATACCCTTCGGGAACGACGACAAGATAGTGGCCGTCGAGAGCCTTTTCGCGACGGTCGTCCCCTTCGACCTTGCAGAGGAGGGTTCCCCGGAGCTCGATTTCGCCCGGCCCGGCGATCGCCGGTGACGGGTGCGTCAGGAGCGTGGCGGCAACGGTCAGAAGTGCTGCGAGTCGTTTCATCTCAGCCTGGTGTCCTCAGCGCGATTCTTCGAGTGGCTTCAACCTGAAGGAGAGCGTGTCGATCGACCCGGACGTCAGCGTGACCCACCGCGTTTCCGTGATGTGTCGCTCGTGCGAGATGCGCATCAGGACCGCCTCGTCCTTCATCGCGTCGATCACGTCTCCCCGGAATCCTCCGTTCGACGTGGTCCGGGCCAGGAAAGAGTGTCCGTCGATCGTGACCCGGGCTCCTTCGACGGGACGGCTGTCCGTGTCCGTGACCCGTCCGGACAGCATGATACGGGTCGGTCCGCTTCCGGGCCAGTCCCTTGCCGTCAGAATGGCCAGCAGGAACAGGACGGCGGCCGCGGGCAGCAGCAACCGGCGCCCGATCCGCCTGCGGGTCACGGGCATCGGCGCCCGCGGGTTGAGCGGCGTGATCCCCACGGCCTCCTCGAGCGCGTCGAGCAGGCCCTGGCCGTCCGCGTACCGGTGCTCCGGATCCTTTTCCATCATCCGGTGGATGACCTTCGAGACCTCCACCGACACCTCGGGTCGCAGGTCGGACACATGGGGCGGATCCTCGTTGAGGATCGCGTTGAGCGTTCCGGCCTGGTGGGGCGCCGAAAACGGGTGCCGCCCGGTCAGCAGTTCGTGGAACAGGACGCCCGCGGAAAAAATGTCGCCGCGCGCGTCGGGGTCCAGCCCGGCCAGCAGTTCGGGGGGCATGTAGGCGGGCGTTCCGCGGATCGACCCGGTGATCGTGGAGCGGTCCACGTGGGCGATACGGGCCAGGCCGAAATCGGTGATCTTGACCTCGCCGCGCTCGGTGAGCAGCACGTTTTCCGGCTTGATGTCGCGATGAAGCACGTTCATCCGGTGCGCTTCCGCCAGCCCCCGGGCGATGGACAGGAGAATCTGCACGGCCTCGGGCAGCGGTATCTCCCCCCGCCGGAGACGCTCGCGCAGCGTGGGGCCGGCCACGAGCTGCATCACCATGAACGCCCGGGAATCCTCGGCGAAGACCTCGTACACCGGCGCGATGTTCGGATGGTCGAGCCGGGAGGCGGCCCGGGCCTCGTGGAGGACGAGCGCGTATTCGTCGGAGGCCGAATCCCCGCCGGTCTTCGGTCCGGCCGCGGGGGAGAGCACCTTGACCGCCACGAAGCGGTTGAGCACGGAGTCCCACGCCTTGTACACGCGGGCCATGCCCCCCTGGCCGATCTCTTCGTCGAAGCGGAAGTGTCGTACGGTCCGGCCGATCATGCGTGGATGACACCCGATCGACGGTGGGGAGTCAAGCCGCGCTTGACCCGTTTCCGTCCGCATGTGATCCTCCGCAACCCATGCGAAGGCTCCATTTTTTCGTCATACCGTTTCTGTTGTGCGCGCCGGTGTCGGCGTCCGCCGACCTGTCCGCCGTCGAGCAGCGGATCGCCGCCGAAGTGGACGCGGGCGTGGCCCACGCCGTCGACCTCCTCGAGCGGACCGTCAACATCAACAGCGGCACGATGAATTCCGAGGGGGTCCGCGAAACGGGCCGCCTGTTCGAACCGGAGTTCGCGGCCCTGGGCTTCGACGTGGCGTGGATCGACGGCGCGGCCTGGAACCGGGCCGGACACTTCGTGGCCCGGAGGCATCCGGAGGGCGCCGCGGTCCGGGTGCTCCTGATCGGACATCTCGACACGGTGTTCGAGAAGGACAGCCCGTTCCAGCGCTACGAACGGATCACGGACACCCGGGTCAAGGGGCCGGGCACGAGCGACATGAAGGGGGGCAACATCGTGGCGCTCCTCGCGCTGAAGGCGCTGAAGGCCGCCGGCGAACTCGACCGGATCGCCGTCACCGTGATGCTGATCGGCGACGAGGAGAAGGCGGGCACGCCGTACGCGCTGTCGCGGAAGGACCTCCGGGAGGCCGCGGAGTGGGCCGACGTGGCCATCGGTTTCGAGTCCGGGGACGACGACCCGAAGACGGCCGTGGTGTCGCGGCGCGGCGCCTCGATGTGGACGCTGGTCACGTCCGGCTCGCCGTATCACTCCTCGCAGATCTTCCGCGAGGACATCGGCAGCGGCGCGATCTACGAGGCGGCCCGCATCCTCACGGCGTTCCACGACACGCTGTCCGCGGAGGCGCTCCTCACCGGCAATCCCGGCCTGATCGTCGGCGGCACGACGATCACGCACGACGACGCGCAGAACCGGGGCACCGCGTTCGGCAAGAACAACGTGATCGCCGAGAGCCTGTACACGGCCGGGGATCTCCGGGCGGTGTCCACGGAGCAGCGCGAGCGGGCCAAGGCCGCGATGCTGCGGATCGTCGGGCGGAACCTGCCGAGGACGACGGCCGCGATCACGTTCGACGACGCCTATCCGCCGCTCTCGCCGTCGGACGGAAACCGGAAGCTCCTCGGCATCTTCGACGGCGCGAGCCGCGACCTGGGCTTCGGCCCGGTGACCGCGGTGGACCCGGCACGGGCGGGTGCCGCGGACATTTCGTTCACCGAGGGGCTCGTGGAGATGGCCATGGACGGGGTGGGACTGATGGGCGAGGGAGGTCACACCGTGAACGAGTACGCGGATCTGACCACGCTGCCGATGAACGCGAAGCGGGTGGCGGTGACGCTGCTCCGGCTGGCGGCCGGGCGCTAGTCGGTCACGATCACTTTCCGCGTCAGGCTCTGCCCCGCCGCCCGCACCCGCGCCCAGTACACCCCGGCCGCCGCCTTCCCTCCGCCGTCGTCGAATCCGGGCCAGGTGATCTCGTGCGCTCCGGCGTCGAGAGGCCCCGGCGAGAGCGCCCGCACCCGGCGGCCCAGGGTATCGAACACGTCGATCTCCGGTGACCCGGCCACCGGCAGCGCAAACCGCAGCGTGACCCCCGCCCGCGTCGGGTTGGGGAACGGCGGGTCGAAGCGGAGCGCCGGCGGTCGTGCGGAGGTGAGTCCGCCGCCCGCGCCCGAAGCGTCGATCGTCTCGAAGAAATGGTGCTCGAGCATGTATTCCACGTTGGCCGCGAGCTGGGCGTGGTTCCTCCGGTACGGCCGGCCGGAGAGGAAAAGGAACCGGCCGCCGTTGCCGCGGTGCGTGCCGCCGCCCGCCGGACGGCGGAGCACGCCGATGCCGCGCTGCGGGCTGAAGCCGGACACGACCCTGTACAGGAGGTCGCTGTCGGCGTGGGTGCGCACCGTGTCGAAAACCGCGCAGAGCGTCTGCGCTCCGATGTTCGTCATGTCGGTGAGGCCGGCCACCGCCGCCACGCAGTCGTTCAGCGTGACGTTCGTGTTCGTCCAGTGGATGCCCAGGTAGTCCTTGAGCGCCGACGACACGAACTGATCCCCCTGCCGGGTCATGAGGAGAACGTTCCCCCCCGCTTCGAGATAGGAGAGGATCGGGCTCTGCTGCCACGCGGACAGGTCGCCGGAAAAATTGTTGCCGAGCCATATGACGTTCCGGTAATGCCCGATCACCGAGGCGGGCACGGCCCCGTGGCCGAGCGGAGCCGGCACGGTGGACGGGTAGCCCCCGCCGGGCGCCGGAAAGACATCCCAGAAGTCGATGGAGTAGTTTCCCCAGAAGGCCCTGTCCTCGTACGCCGAAGTGATCTCCGTGCCGTAGTTGGCCCAGTCGACGCCGTTGACCAGCAGGACCGCGCGGTCCAGCTGCGGGTCCGTCACCGGGTTTTCGACCGTCTTGAGGATCCAGCCGTCCCGGTCGATCTCCACGTCGGTGGGCGGGTCGTTCACGTGCAGGACGAACTGCTGCGAAGCCAGCGAGTCCTGGACGACGAACGTGACCGGACCGGCCGTGGTGGTGACGGTCACATCCACCGGCATCGTGAACAGCTGCCAGGTCTGCGACTGCTCGAGCGTCAGCGTCACGTCGTGGCCGCCGCCGCCGGCCGGCGTCGACGTCCACGTGTAGCGGTAGGCCGGGTAATACTCGCCGTAGATCCACTGCTGGAAGAACGCGTCGAGCTCCTTTCCGGACACCTGTTCGCAGACGTCGCGGAAGTTCTCGGTCGTGGCCGACCGGTACGCGTACTGGTTGCGGTACTCGGCGAGCGACGCGAAGAAGACGGAATCGCCGAGCACATGGCGGAGCATGTGCAGGACCCACGACGCCTTGTTGTAGGTCAGGTTGAAGCTGAAGATCCGCGCCTCGTCGTTGACGTCCGGCACGTAAACCGACCCGGCGCCGAAGAACCTGTTCTGGTTGATGTCGGCAAGGTACGCGGCGGCGCCCCCCTGGGTTTCCGCCCACAGCGCTTCCGAGTACGTGGCGAACCCCTCGTTCAGCCAGATGTGATGGAACGTGGCGCAGGTGATCATGTCCCCCCACCACTGGTGGGCGAGTTCGTGCGCCGTCACGAATTCGATGTACACGCCGAGGCTCGAGCAGGTCTGGTGCTCCATGCCGCCGCCGAACGGGAACTCGGCGTGACCGTACTTTTCGTTCAGGAACGGGTACTCGCCGAACAGCGGCTTGAACGCGGCGAGCATCGTCGTGACCTTCGCGTTCTCGGGCGCCGCCGCCGCGGCGCTCGCCGGCACGACGTAGAACTGGATCTCCATGGAATCGCCCGGAGCGTGGTGGTACCAGTCCGAGTAGGTCGTGTACGGGTGCGAGGCCAGCGAAACGAGGTAGGTGGCGATCGGATACCGTTCCTCCCACTGAGTGACGGCGACGGATCCGTTGTCGGTGTCGAGCACGCGCGTGCCGTTCGACGCCGTCCTGAGTCCGGCGGGCACGGTGATCCGGATGTCCACCGAGTCGGCCTTGTCGTCGGGGTAGTCCTTGCACGGCCACCAGGTCCGCGCCCCGAACGGCTCGGACAGGCTCCAGATCAGCGGCTGGCCGCCGGACGTACTGAACCCGAAGTAGCCGCCGGTCGGAGTGCCGTGGTAGATCACCGAAACGAGGGGCTGCTCGCCGTTCAGGTAGGGGCGTTCGAGGTTCACGGTGAGAACGTCGCCGGCGCGGCTGAACGTGGTCGGAAGTCCGTTCGCCTCGACCGCGTCCACGATGATGTTCGCCTTCAGGTCGAGGTCGAGCTGCAACAGCGGGCCGTTCACGACCTCCGCCCGCATGCCGACGATCCCGCTGACCGTGGACGTGGAGGGGGTCAGCGTGACGTCGATGTCGTAGAAGCGCGCGTCGTACGCGAGCTGGTTCGGCGTGGGCACGGTGGCCGCAGCCCGGGCCCGGCCGAACGCCTGCGCCTTGTGAAACGCCAGGTAGGGCGCCACGTCCATCTCGTCGCGGATCGCGCCGGGCCAGCCGCTCTCGGAAGGGGGAAAGTACACCGGTTTCGCGGCCGCGCCGCGCGGGGTCGCGAATTGCGCGGCAGAGGACAGGAGCAGGGCGGACAGAACGAGCAGGCGAAATCGGGACGGCCGGTGCATCGGAAACTCCCGTGGCTGGTGAGGACGGCAGACAGCGCGGATCGGCGATGCCGTCGTGAAGGTCCGGCGACGCAGGAAGTATAGCGGACGGGTCGCGGATCAGCCGCCCAGTTTTCCGAGATAGTCGCGGGCGTAGGCGTTGGCCGGGTCGATTTCGAGAACCCGTTCCCAGGCGCGGCGGGCCTCCTCGGGGCGATCCAGCTGGATCAGGGCATAACCGTACAGCAGCCAGAGGGAGGCGCTTCCGGGGTCCCGGCGGACCCCCTCGGCGAGCAGCGTGTCCGCCTCGGCGAACTTGCCGAGCTGGAGCTTCATCTGCCCCATGTTCGTGCGGAAGATCGTGTCGATCGCGTAGCCGTTCCGGGCCGCGGCGTGGAACAGCGACTCCGCCGCGGCGGCGCGGTTTCCCTGCGTGGCGATGTAGCCGAGATGGAACAGCGCCTTGGCGTCGCCGGGCGTGTCCTGGAGCACCTTCCGGAACTCCGCCTCGGCCTCCGCGCTGCGGCCGAGCGCGGTCAGCGCCCGGCCCCGGTTGAGCCGGATCTCCCGGGTGACGAGCCCGGTGGCGGCGACCTTGTCGAGGAGCGCCAGCCCTTCCTCGAACCGCCCCGTTTCCACGAGCGCGTGTCCCAGGTACATGTTCCCCTCCGGAAAGTCGGGAAGCTGCCGGACGAGCGTTTCGAGCATCGGCAGCGCTTCCGCGTACTGCCCCTTCGACATCAGGAACACGGCCCGGTGGTACTGGTCCATCGACAGGCGCTCGCCGGCGCGCGCGGTCACGCCGAACCGCTCGAGGTTCCGGCCGAGGCGCTCGTAGCGGGCCGCCGTCTCGGGGGACAACGGCGCCGCGGCGTTCTCCGGCATCACCTCGTAGAGGACGCAGAACGGGATCTCCTCGCGGACATGGATCGGGCGGAGACCCGGCGGGATGCCGGCCGCCGTCGTCAGGGGGTAGTACTCGGGGAGCATCTCCGCCTCGATGATGCTGTAGAAGAGAAAACCGACGCCGCGGGCGCGCAGGGTATCCGGGAGCGCGGTCAGCGGCGCCGCCGGTATGCCGGAGTACCTGCGGCCGGCGTACCAGGCCAGGTGCGGCTTCCGCGCCGCCACGCTCCCGGCGATGTCCGTGCGGCTGCGGAGGATCGCCGCGGCGGTGACGAGCGGGGCGTTGCCCCGTTCGATGCCGAGCTGGACGTGCGTTCTTTCGATGGAGATGGAGCCCGTCCAGATCGCGGCGCCGATCGCCGCCGCCGCGAGGATCACCTGGCCGTCCTTTCCGAACGGCGACCGCCAGGCTCCGGTCCGGAAATCGACGAGGCTGCCGGCGGCGAGGAACGCGGCTGGCGCCGAAAGAAACAGGCCGAAGCGCGCCTCGTAGTAGAGGGGCACGAGCGACAGGAAGCAGAGGAGACCCGCGGCCGGAAGCATCCACGCTTCGCGCGCCCTGCGCCCGCGGAGGACCACGATCCCCGCGAGCATGAGCAGCGTGATCGCCGGCCCCCAGAGGAGGTCGGCATTCTTCAGCGCGTAGTCCGGGATGTTCTTCAGGGCGCCGAGGAGGATCGCGCCTCCCTTCTGCCGGAGCACATCGCCCATGCCGGTGAATTCCGTTTCGAACGTCCGGCGGTACACGTCGGGAGCGATGCTCGTGATGTCGGGAAACGCGGCCGCGGCCAGGTTCCGGTAGTTGAGGCTTGTCGGCCACGCTCCGTGGAGGGCGCGGTGGACGAGAAACCAGGCCCCGGTCGGCGCGAGGAATAGGGCGGTGAACGCGGCGCCGCCCGCCGCCAGCGCCCGCCGGGTGTGCGCTCCGGAAAGGACCAGGACGCCGAGCCCGGCCGGCACGAGGAAGATTCCGTTCGGCCGGGTCAGGAACGCCCACCCCGCGACCAGCCCCGCGGCGGCAAGGCGGCGCCGGGAGAGCGCGCCTTCGGCGGGAACGAGCAGCACCAGCGCGCCGAGCGCCAGCGCCGCGAACACCATGTCCGTGCCGACCGACCAGGAGAGGAGCAGTACGAGCGGCTGGACGGCCGTGAACAGGGCCGCGAGAACTCCGGCGGACACGCCCCCGGCCCGCCGCGCCGCGTGCGCCGTGAGGCCGACGAAGAATGCGCCGGACACGAGGGAGATCAGCTTGCCGGCCGTGAACAGGTCGCGGATCACCAGGCCGGTGAGTGCCAGCAGGATGTGGTACCCGGGTCCCTTCCAGGAGAACGCCTCGGGGAGGTCGCCGCGGCGGATCCGGTCCGCGTAGGGGGCATACTCCGCGAAGAAGTCCGTTTCCATGTCGTAGCGGCCGAACTGGTGCGCGAGAACGAGGGGAAGCACGGCGAGGAGGAAGAGGGCGCCGAGGACCCGGGGGTCGGCGAGGCGGCGGAGGAGCGGCTTCAAGGCAATGCGTCGTCGCTCGGGGGGCCGGCGCTGCGTATCCGCTCCACGAGCCGCTGCGCGTCTTCGAGCCACTCGATCTTCTGGCGGAGCGTCAGGCCGGCCATGCGTTTCATCTGGGCCAGTTCGTGACCCTCCCAGCCGACTTCCCAGACCCGTTCGTCCAGCGGATTTCCTTCGCCGGTCACGGGGCCTCCGGAGGAGCCTTCAGGGCGCGGAGCCGGCGTACGTCCTCGAGGTCCTGGGGCCGTCCGACGGCCTCCTTCATGGAGATGAGATCCTCGAGCCCGATCATGGGGACCGGGAGACCCGGCACGAACTCCATCCGCGCGGCGCGCGTGAAAACATCGTCGAAATCGAACGGCGGTTCGAGGAACAGGTCGATTTCCGTGGCCGGATGCTCGGGGCTGAACGCGGAAAACACGGCCATCCCCTTGTCGCGCCGCCAGGCGGCGCGGCGGGCCGGATCGGGAAACTCCGAGAACGCAACCGGGGCCCGCGGACGATAGCCGAGCGATTCGAGGGCGGTCACGGCCTTTCGGAGGTTGGATTCGTCGATCGCGAACACGAGATCGATGTCCGCGGTCAACCGGACGTAGCCGTGAGCCACGACGGCGAGGCCGCCGACCACGAGGTAGCGGACTCCGGCGTCGTTCAGGGCCTGGAAGATCACGGTCACGCTGCCGAGTGTCATGGGGCAACTCTATCTCATTTCACGCGGCGGGAAAAAGCGGGGGCTGTCCCGGACCCTTTCGGCATACCGCGCTCGGCAGGATCCCCTATCTGTATAGAGACTTGATGCCGCTCCAGGTCATCTCCTGCACGGGCACGGCGCAGATCCCGTTGAACCCGGACATCTGAAAGCCCGCCATGCCGAGAGCGCAGTTGTTGTGCGGGGGGGTCAGGTCGACTTCGCTGCCATGACAGCGGGCGAGCTTGGCGGAACCGCTCACCGGCCGCGGAGTGACGCGGATCTGGGCCGGCGCGTATGCGCCCAGGTAGAAGTATCCCGCGACGGCATACGATATGCCGTTTCTGCGAACTTCGACGCCGCCGCAGTTCGCCCACGTGATCAGGTTTCCGCCGCCGGGGGCCGGCCAGCCGCTGGACGGAAACTGAAGGTCCCCGAGATTCACCCAGTCAAAGACGCAGATCGGACCCGCGCCGCCTTCCGGAAGAAACGCCCCGGGGTAGTCGATGCCGCATTCCAGGCCGGCAATGGTCGATATCCCATCGCCTCCGATATTTGGATCGTCCCCGAATCCGAGGCCGACGAGAAACACGTAAAAGAAGGGGCCGGACGGAGTGCTGAGCACGCTTGTCTCCACCGGAAAGTCCTGGGAAATATCATAGTTGCAGCCCAGAACAGGCGGCGGAGTGTGCAGGACACGGCAGACGCGGAGTGCGATGTTTCCGGACTGGGCTGCGACTTGGGAAGGGTTGAAACAGATGCCAAGGGTCAGAATCGTACCGATCAGATATGCAGGATGACGGGACATGGGTTCCTCCTTTTCAGGGTCGGCAAATGTTCCGATCCCGGGTGAGACCGGAACCCTGAGGGGAGTGGATGTACGGATATCCCTGTGTCACTTTCCGGAAAGCCCGACATCTCCCCGGGCGGTCCGCGAAGTCCTTACCTACGGGAAAATCCCCAGTTCCATGTAGCTCGCCGCGATCTTCTCGATGGCCGCC
>CAZQVN010000022.1:2751-12349 GCA_964596775.1 uncultured bacterium | reverse complement strand
CTACGGGAAAATCCCCAGTTCCATGTAGCTCGCCGCGATCTTCTCGATGGCCGCCACGAACGCCGCGGTGCGGAGATCGGGAACGGCCGGGATCCGCCGCCGGACGTCCAGCGCCTGCTGCAGCGCGTTGCTCATCGTTTCCTCGAGGCCCGAGTTGACCAGCGATTCCTCGTCCGGCCCGCGGACCAGCAGGGCACGCTCGGCATCGGACAGTCCGCGTCCGGTGGCGCTCTCGATGGCCTGGACCATGCCCCGGGCGCTCATCTCCTCGAACCGCTTTTCCATCCGGCCGAAGCGCACATGCGAGAGGTTCTTGAGCCACTCGAAATAACTGACGGTGACGCCGCCGGCGTTCAGGTACATGTCCGGGATGATCAGCACGTTCTTGCGGAGGAGGATCGCCTCCGCCTCCGGGGTCGTCGGTCCGTTGGCCGCCTCGGCCACGCAGCGGGCCTGGATCTTCTCCGCGTTCTTCGCGGTGATCACGTTTTCCAGCGCCGCCGGAACGAGGACGTCACAGGGCAGTTCCAGCGCCAGCTCGCTGGAGCCGAGATCCGAGGCCCCCGGGTACCCGGTGATCTTCCCCGTGTCCTCGCGGTGCTTCCAGACCTTGTCCACGTCGAGCCCGGCCGGATTCGTGATGGCGCCCTCGTACTCGGCGAGGCCCGTGATGACGGCGCCTCCCTCCTGGAGGAACTTGGCCGCGTGATACCCCACGTTGCCGAGCCCCTGCACGACGACCTTCTTCCCGGAGAGACCCGGCTCGAGGCCGCACCCCTTCGCCAGGCCGGGATCGGCCAGCGCCTCGCGCACGCCGAAGTACACGCCGCGTCCGGTGGCCTCGATGCGGCCGCGGATCCCCCCCTGGGACAGCGGCTTTCCGGTGACGCAGCCGGCCGCGTCGATCTCCCCCTGGTGGAACTGGGCGTAGGTGTCGGCGATCCAGGCCATTTCGCGCGAGCCCGACCCGTAGTCCGGAGCGGGCACGTCGATGCCGGGGCCGATGAACTTCTTCTTGATCAGCTCGGCCGCGTAGCGCCGGGTGATCCGCTCCATCTGGGTTTCGTTGTAGGCGCGCGGATCGATCTTGATGGCGCCCTTGGCGCCGCCGAACGGCACGTCGACGATCGCGCACTTGTAGGTCATCAGCGCGGCCAGCGCCTGCACCTCGTCGGCGTCGGAGTGAGGGGAGAAGCGGATCCCCCCCTTGACCGGCAGGCGGTGGTGGCTGTGCTCGGCGCGCCACGCCTCGATGACCTCGTACCCGTCCGCCGTGCGCACGGGAAACCGGAAATGGTAAACGCTGTTGCAGATCTTGATCTGGTTCAGGAGCCCGGACGGGTGATTGAGGAATCGCGCGGCCTTGTCGAAGTTGCTGTTGACGGCGTCGAGAAAATCCCTGCCCTGTGCCATGTCACGCGCCTCCGTCGGCTCCGTGCCCGTGTCCAGCGCACGGTGCAGGCCGGGTAAGGTGAAAAGTGAATTCGACGCCGCGGGGAGAGGTCCGTCCGGCGTCCGGACGGGGTCATTCTACTGCGTGAGCAGGGAATGGAAAAGAACGGGAACAGGGATTCCGTGCCTGTCCACGGCCGGGCGCCAGCGAAGAGATGCGAGGAAGGTGCAGCCGGGTGGCGGTACCCGGCCCGCAGGAAAAGGCCGAAGACCCCGCCCCGGCGGGATCCTCGGCCCGTGTCGAACACTGGTGCATGGAAAGGTCGGTGTGCCGTCCGTGACCCTCAGCGGGCCGTCGTGGCGAACATTCCGGCCAGGCTTATGGAAGCCCGGATGCCCGTGCCTTCCGGCGACACGCTGCTTCCGGCGGGCGACCACACCACCCGGTTGTGAGGGATCATGTGGACCCGGTACATCCGGCTGGACAGCGGACTCTGCAGGTCCGAAACCTCGGAAGTCAGCTGGGCCTTCTTCTTGAACTGGAGCCCTTCGGGAAGAATCTGCACGCACGGATACCCCTGGACGCCGGTCATGTCGATCAGCGTGACCTGCACATCGGTGTCCACGGCTCCGGGAGGGATCGTCAACGTGTGACGGCCGCTGACGATCCGGCCGCCGGAGGTCGCCGTCACACCCGATGTGACGATCGTGCCCGCCTGGCTCCCGACGCTCGGTGCCTCCGGATCTCCGCCGCCGCCGCCGCCGGTGGATTCATCGACGATCGCGCCGGCGGCCGTCGGCTGCAGGGCGAACTGCATCGAGCGCGATCCCGGCTCGGATCCGCAGCCGTACAGGGCCACCGCCATGACGGCAACCGGAAGGGCGGCCGTGATCCGGGACACATGGGACTCGAGTACGCCGCTCAATGCGCTGATGTTCATGGACGCTCCTGTTATGAAGATGTGAACTGCCTGTCGTGAAAACGTGATGCCCCGGATCACTGCAAGTTCCCGGCCAGTTCGTCAGGGCGGATGACCGGCGGAGCCAACCCGAATCGGCAGGCCCGGTTGCGCACGATCGACACTTTCGTGCACCGGCATTTGGGAAGTCGGGGAGTGGGTGAGAAGACCCTGCCGTTTCCGGGGGCCGCCGGGATTTCGTTGCGGAAAAACGACTTCGGACTTTCGGTGGGGGGCGGGAGAATGGGGGTTGAATGACCCGGATTCAACGAGACGACGTGTCACCACCGTCTGGGCGTGTCCGGCGTGACGGACTTTGCTACGCCTCCTGAACCATCCGCTTCGCGAACAGCTCGTCGATCCACAGGCTCGTCAGTTTTTCCGCGGTCGAATTCTGGCGCAGCCGCGCGTGGAGGTGGTCGAAGTCCACTTCGTCGAGGTTCTGGTCCTGGTTGAAACAGGAGAAGATGAAGCTCTCCTTGCCCGACTCCGGATCCACGTGACGCTGCAGGCACTGGGCGCAGATCTCCTTCATCATGCACTGCATCGGCGAGTTGATGGAGCCGATGGCGAGGTGCTTTTCCGGGAGATGGCAGCCGAGCACGCCGCGGCGGGCGGTGCGGACCGCGTTCATCATCCGGTCGGAGCCGATCGTGATGATCCGGTTCACCTCGGAAATCGGAATGTCGATCGGGCCGAGCTTTCCCGAGGCGTAGGCGTCGATGGCCTGGACGACGTTGCCCACGAACGTGCGATCCTGTGGACGGCCGGTGGGGATCGCCGGTTCCGTGTCGCTGGACCAGACGATGAGGTCGCAGGCCTTCTCGATTTCCGCGCGCTTGTACACGTCGTCGGCGTTCTTGTAGGCCGCGAAGTAGATGACCCGGTTGCTCCGTTCCTTGAGCGCCGCGGCGATGGAAAACAGCACGGCGTTGCCGAGGCCGCCGCCGGCGAGGAGCACCGTCTCGTTCTCGGGGATCTCCGTCGGCGTGCCGGTCGGGCCCATCACCACGACCTCCTCGCCCGGTTCGAGCAGGGCGCAGAGCCGCGACGATCCGCCCATCTCGAGAAGAATCATCGAGAGGAGGCCGCGCTCCTTGTCCACCCAGGCGCCGGTCAGCGCGATCCCTTCCATCTGGAGGCTGAACCCGGCCACCTTTTCCGCGTGCGCTTCGTAGTTCTGCAGCCGGTAGAACTGGCCCGGCTGAAAATTCCGCGCGGCGAGCGGCGCCCGGACGATCACCTCGACGATCGTCTTCGTCAGCCGGATGACGTCGACCACCGTGGCCCGCAGTTCGTCGTCGAGCACTTCGGCGAAGCGCACCCACTCCACCTCGCGGTCGGGCTGGCTGCGCTTCCCCTGGTTCGCCGTTTCACGGCGGAACAGGCGGACGATTTCCGGATAGCCGTCGCGCGCCGAAGCCATGGCCTTGACCACGTTGCCGGCGTAGATCGGGTGATTGTCGCCGTAGTAGGTGATGTACTTCCCGTCCTGTTCGTACGACGTGAAGAAGCCGACCTCGCGCCCCTCGACCTGCGTGAGCGACCTCGTCACGCCGCCGTTGCCGTCCGGCTCCTCGTCGAGACGGTAGCCGAGATAGAACTCGGCCCACTTGTCCATCCGGAACGAGCCGGGGTACTCGCGCTCGTACATGGCGTTCGGATGCGTGCCGGCGGCCACCATCACCGACTTCGCGGGCATCGTGACGTTCCTGCCGCTGCTCTTCCACCGGCCGTCCACCTGTTCCAGCTGTTCGAAGACCACCGCGGACACGGCGCCCGTTGCGCCGGGCACGAACTCCACCGGGTTCACGCACTCGGCGAACGAGATGCCTTCCTCGAGCGCCTTGATGACCTCCTCGTGGTTCAGCCGGTAGGCGGGGGAGTCCTGCATCCGCTTGCGGTAGGCGATCGACACGCCGCCCCACTTCCGGACGAGCGCCGTGAAATCCGGGGCGCGCCCCGCCGCCACCGCGGCGGCGCGCTCCGCCCTGGCCGCGCGTCCGTGCTCGATCCAGGTGTCGAGCGTTCCCGCCTCCTCGGCATCGAACCGCCGGCGGATCTCCTCCTCGCCGATCCGCGCCGCCAGGCGCTCGTAGCGCTCCAGCGTCTTTTCCACCTGCACGATGTAGTAGGCCTGCAGCTCGGTGGCCGTGTCGATGGCGGTGAGACCCCCGCCGACCACGATCGCCGGGAGCTCCACCTGGAGGTTGCCGAGGCTGTTGTTGCGGTAGATGCCGGTGCCCTGCAGCCCCATCAGGAAATCGCTCGCGGCGCGGACGCCGCGGATCAGGTTGTTCTTCGCCGACAGGAGCGTGGGGCGGCCGGCGCCGGTGGCCAGCGCGATGTGGTCGAAGCCGAGCCGCCAGCAGTCGTCCACGGTCATCGTGCCGCCGAAACGGATTCCGTCGTACATCCGGAATTTCTTGCGGCGCATCAGGATCAGGTAGTTGATGTCGAGGAAGTTCTTGTCCCAGCGCACGGTGATGCCGTATTCGGACACGCCGCCGAACCCGAGGATCGAGCGCCGGTCGAGCGGCCCGGTGATGTCGCCGATCTCCCGGATCGGCTGGGGCACCCGGCGCTTGGCGCCGCGCATCCGCTTGGACAGCGGTTCCACCTTGAGCCCCTCGATGCCGACGACGCCGAACCCCTCGTTCAGCAGGTAGTGGGCGAGCGTGTATCCCGCCGGCCCCATGCCGACCACGAGCACCTTCCTGCCGTTGTACGGCAGGGGAAACGGGCGCCGGTAGTTGATCGGGTTCCAGCGCGACAGGAGCGAGTAGATCTCGAACCCGTAGGGGAGGTTGAGCACGTCGGTGAGGATGTTCGTTTCCGCCTGGGGGATGTTGACCGGGGTGACCTTCTGGTAGATGCATCCCTTCATGCAGTCGTTGCAGATCCGGTGACCGGTGCCGGCGCACAGCGGGTTGTCGATCATGATCATGGCCAGCGCGGCGATCGCGTGCCCCTCGCGCTTCAGCGTGTGCGCCTCGGAAATGCGCTCGTCCAGCGGACAGCCGGTGAGCGGGATGCCGAGCGCGTTCTTGCGGAACTCCCCGGCGAACTTCGGCTGGCCGGCCGCCGGTTTCTCCTCGGGAAATCCGCGGGAGCAGGAGTCCTTTTCCTTGCCCCGCTCGTGGCAGAGGACGCAGTAGTGCATCTCGCCGAGGGCCTGCCGGGCCGTCTGGCGGTGGTCGGTGAGGCCGAAGCCGTCGCGGTGGCGGTGCTCCTCCTCGGGCCCGATGAACTGCGTCGGCACGGCGGGATTGTTGAACTCCCGGGCCACGAGGTTTTCCGGGTCCATCCTTTCCGGCTGGAACAGCAGCGACCAGTTCTTCCGGGTCTTCCGGTGCGCCGGATGGAACGCCAGCGCCCGCCCCCAGGCCGCGAGCGCGTCGAGGTCCTTCTGGATCGCGGAGAGCGCCGCGTCGTTCTTCGACTCGCGCGCCTCGATCTCCCGTTTCATCAGGCGGACGGCCGCGGTGGCGAACTCCAGCTCCGGATCCGACTGCGGGGCCGGGCCGGTCAGGATCTCGGAAAAGGAACGGGCCTTCCGGTCGGTGACCGGATCCGGCTTCGACACCATTCCGGCGTAGGACTCCTGCCGATCGGGCCGGACGCGGGCCACAACGTTCCGGTACTCCGTCTCCAGGGCCTTCAGGTCCATGGACGCGATCTCTTCCGGCGCGGGCGGCGACTTGAACGCGCGCCGCTCGAGGAAGAACCGGCGGCACTGGAAGACGGGGCGGTCGTCGAGCGCCGCCCGGTCCAGCGCGTCGGCGGCACCCTGGATGTGGAACATCCGGGCGATGAACGGGCCGACCTTCTCGCCGACGCCGATGAGGATCTCCGACATCTCCAGGTCCGTCAGGCCGTCCTGGCCGCTTTCACGGATCCGGAGCAGCCGCGCATGGAGCTCGGGCGAGTCCGCGGCGAGTTCGTCGAGGAAGACCTGGTCGAGCGCCATCAGGCGGCGGACACGGTTCAGGTCGGCAAAACGGAAGCCCGGAATTCCGAGCTTGAAGTTCCACTGGTTCGCTTCCTCGCGGGAGCCTCCGGGAAGGTGCATGTAGCTCATGGGTGGCCTATTCCTTGATGTTGCCCGACCGCGTCACGGTGCAGGTGGGCTGGATCCCCTGGAGTGTGTTCCCCGAGAAGTCGGTGTCGGCCACCGAGATCGTGCTCGGCCCGCCGGAGCAGGAGAGGCCGAACTGGGTGTTGCCGGTGACCGTGCAGTTGCTGATCCGGGCGGTCCCGGCCTTCAGCAGGAAGCCGCTCATGCTGTTGCCGTTGATCCGCGAGTTGCTTACTTCGACCGTGCCGCCGTCGTGCGCGTACACGCCGCTGCCGGTGTTGCCCCGGACCTCGCAGTTCGTCATCGTGATCGTGGCGTTGTCGCGGGCTTCCACGCCCCCCTTGTTCCCCTCGATCGTGCAGCCGTCGAGGGTGGCGCGCCCGCCTTCGAACGCGAAGACGCCCTTGCCGCCGCTTCCGACCAGGCGGCAGCGGCGGAGGGTGACCGATCCGCGCCCGTAGATCCCCACGGCCGACTGGGCCGCCGCGGTGATCTCGCAGTCTTCGAACGTGGCATCGCCGGCCACGCTGACGGCGGACGACGTGCCGGTGCGGATCGTGATCCCCCTGACCACGCCGCCGCGTCCTTCCACGAAGATCCCCTGCGCCGTGGACGCTTCGAGGACGATCCCCGATCGCGCGCCTTCGCCGCGGATCTGGACGTTCCGGCCGAGGATGATCCGCTGCGGCAGCACGTAGCGGCCGGGACGGAGCACCAGCGTCCGGGTCACGCCGTCCTTGGCGGCGTAGATGGCCTCGAGGGCCTCGCCGACGGCGGTGAACGTTCCCCCGGACGGGGCCACCACGACTTCGGCCGGAAGTGTTGCGGCCGGCGCGGACGGCGGCGGGGTCTGAACCGGAGTCGTGGCCGGGGGCGGTGTCGTGGCCGGCGGCGACGGGCGATCCCGGGTCGGGGCGGGGTCGGCGGGGCGCTGTTCCTCCACGGGAGTCCGGGCCGGAGCGGGTTCCCGGCCGCGCGGCGGCGAGGAATCCCGGGTCGCGGCGGGTGGAGGCGTCGCGGGCGTGGCCTCCGGCTCGTCGGTGCCGGCGGTGTTCCCGGCCACGGGTTCGTCGGAACCGCACGGGGCGGTCCGCGCCGGCATTTCCGTGGATACCGAGGAGGCGCCGCGGTTCGTCACTGTGCGGACCTTGAAGTAGTAGCTCGTGCCGCAGTCGAGGCCGTCGATCTCGGCCCGCGCGTTGGCCACGTTCGTGATCGACTCGCCGACCTTCCGCGCCGGCGTGATCGGAAAGCCGGGCGCCGTTCCGTAATAGACCTCGTACTCGCGGAAATCGGTGTCGCTGCTCGGGCTCCAGGCCAGGGCCACGGAATTTGCGGTGACGTCCGGATCGGCGGCGAGCACGACGGCGGCCGGCGCTTTGATGTCCGTGGCCGAGGTGCCCTTCTTTCCCATGAACACGAAGTACATGGACGCCAGCGCGATGACCCCGCCGACGACCGGCCACAGCCATGCGGGCGCGCCGGGACGGGTCGCGGTGTCGGGCTGGGACGGGGAGGTCTGTGCCTGCGTCGGCCAGCCTCCCTGGGTCGGGGGCGTCGTCGCCGCCGGCGTCGGTGCGGGTGCGGGCGGAGGAACCGGGGGCGGCGGCGGGGCGGCGGCCGTCCGCGATCCGGTGGACGGCGGACCGGACGGCGGCTCGGAATCGCCCCCCTGCGGTTCGCTGGGGCGCCTCGTGGCCACGGTGGCCGCGGGACGGAGCATCGTGACCTTGTCGACCAGCGTGGCGCGGTCGAACGGCGCCTCCTTCACGGTGTGGTCGGCCAGCAGTCCCTTGAGCGCGGCCCGGAACTCGCGCGCGGTCTGGTAGCGGTCCTCGGGCTTCAACTCCAGCGATTTCGCCAGCACCGTCTTCAGCGCCGGCGAGAGTCCCGTCACCGCCTCCTCCAGCGGTGAACTGCGGGTGCTGTCGATGAGCCGCTCGGTGGCCGCGGTGGGCGCCTTGCCGGTGAGCAGGGCGCAGAGCGTGGCCCCGAGGGAATAGACGTCGCTCCGCTCGTCGGTGCGCTGGTCGCCGCCGAACTGCTCGAGCGGGCTGAACCCGGGGGTGACCGCGCGGGCGCCGATCGTCGTGTAGTCGCTCGTGCCGACCTTGGCCACGCCGAAGTCCACGAGCACGACCTGCCCCTGCGACGTGATCCGGATGTTGGCCGGCTTGATGTCGCGGTGGATCACCGGCGGCGTCTGGTGATGCAGGTAGTCGAGCACGTCGCAGACGTCGACGATGAACGCCACGGCCTGGTCCTCGTGGAGCGGTCCCATCTGCTTGAGGATCGTGGAGAAGTCCCGCCCCTCCACGAACTCCATCACCAGGTACTGCCCCTCGCCGTCGATGAAGAAGTAGTCGGTGACCTTGGCCAGCCCGTTGTGCCGGAGCGACGCGAGGAGACGGGCTTCGCGCTCGAACTGGGCGCGGCGGAGGTCGCTCCACTCCTCGTCGTGTTCGGTGCCCTGTTCGGCCAGCGCGGTGGACTCGAGGAGGTTCTGCTTGATGGCCACGACGTTGCCGAGGCGGGTGTCGATGGCCTTGTAGACCGCGCCCATTCCTCCGCGGCCGAGGAGGCCCTCGATGCGGTACCGGTTCTGAAGGAGTGCGCCGCTCTGCAGAGTCATAGGAGGGGGATTATCGGGAAGATGGGTCCGGGCTGCAAGGTGCGGGGCCCGTCGCAGCGACGACAGGCCCCGCGGGAGTTCGGAAAGGGGCTAACGGCGGATACCGGCGGCCCGGGCCGAGCGGTTCAGGACCTGGCTCAGGCCGATGACGCCGCCCTTGCAGGCGCCCGTCGCATTGAGCCACGTTCCCGCGACGACCACGGTGGTCGTGCAGGGGTCGGCGGCGCAATCCGGGCCCGTGGAGGACGTTTCGGCGATCTGGGCGGTAATGTTGAACGACGTCTCCGTAAAAGTTCCGGAGCCCGTGGTGCGGGTCGAGACGAGGCAGGGGCCGAACTCCTCGGTTTCCGTGCAGTCGAAGGAAACCGTGTTGCCGCTGTACTCCCCGTCGCAGTCGCCCCCGATTTCCGTCGCCGGATCGTCGTCCTCGCAGAGGGGCATCTGGAAGGTGAGCGTCTGGGGCGGTGTGGCGCAATCACCCGGGCCGCTCGTCGACACGGTCGTCGTCAGGCTCCAGGTGCCGGCCCGGAACAGCCC
>CAZQVN010000022.1:0-2651 GCA_964596775.1 uncultured bacterium | reverse complement strand
TCGTCGCGGGGTCGTTCTTCCTGATCTCGTCGCTGGCTCTGACCGGCTTTCACTTCTACCAGGTGCGCGCCACCCTCCTCACGGAACTCGAAAAGCGCGGTCACTCGCTCACCAAGGCTCTCGTGTTCCAGGCCAACCGCCAGATCGAGTCGGATGCGCTGGATCTCCTCAACGACGAAGTGAGCAGCCTCTGCTCGGAAGAGGACGTCCGTTACGTGATCATCCAGGACCCGGACGGACAGGTGCTGTCGGAAGCGGCGCGGAACGGCGTGGATCTCGTGTCGATCCGCGCGGCCCTCGCCGCGCAGGACTGGCTGCCGACCGAGCCGGGGATGATGACGATCCGCTCCTCGGGGGGCAGTCTCTACAATTTCAGCGCCCCGGTCTGGCGGATGCACGGCGGCGACGATCTCCACAACACGTTTGTCGCCGAGCAGCAGGCCGGCGGCAAGCGCCTGGCCACCGTGCGCGTGGGCCTGACGTCGGAAACGACGCTCGGGCGCATCGAGCGCGCGTTCTGGCTGAGCCTGGCCTTCGTTTCGGTGATCTTCGCGGCCGGGCTCGGCGGCATCATCATCGTGACCCGCTGGGCACTGAGCCCCCTGTCCCGGATGGCCGACGCCGCCCGTTCCATCACCGCCGGCGATCTCAGCCAGCGCGTCGAGGTGTCCACCCGCGATGAAATCGGCGCCCTCGGCATGGCGTTCAACGACATGACCGGCAGCCTGGCCCAGAGCCGGGCGACGCTGGCCCGCCGGAACGAGGATCTCGAACGGGTCGTCGGCGAGCACGAGAAGTCGCTGGCCGAGCTCCGGGAAACGCAGGACCGGCTGGCCCACTCGGAAAGCACCCGCCACGCGGAAAAACTGCGCAGCGTCGGCCAGATGGCCAGCGGCGTCGCCCACGACTTCAACAACATGCTTTCGGTGATCACCGGGCGCGTTCAGCTGCTCCGCATCAAGGCCGGGCGGAACGCGGTGTCCAGCTCCGATCTCCAGAGCGCCCTCGAGATCATCGAGCGCGCCGCACTGGACGGCGCGGAAACCGTCCGCCGCATCCAGGAGTTCAGCCGCGAGAAGTCGGGGGCCGACATGCAGCGCGGCGACGTCAATCACATGATCCGCGAGGTCGTGGAGATCACCCGCCCGCGCTGGAAGGACCAGGTGGAGCAGGAAGGGGTCCGGGTCGGGGTCAAGGTCAGCCTGTCCCGCGTTCCCCAGGTGGCCTGCGTGGCCTCGGAAATCCGCGAGGTCCTGACGAACCTGATCTTCAACGCCGTCGACGCCATGCCGGCGGGGGGCACCATCACGATCCGCACGTCGACCGAGAACGGCGGCGTGCTGCTCTCGGTCAGCGACACCGGAACCGGCATGCCGCCGGGGGTGATGGAGCGCATCTTCGAACCGTTCTACACGACCAAGGGCGCCAAGGGGAACGGGCTCGGCCTGTCGATCGTCTACGGGATCATCCAGCGCCACGGGGGAATCATCTCGGTGGCGGCCGGCGCCGAGGGGGGCACCGAGTTCCAGATCCGGCTTCCCGCCGCCGACGCGGCGGTTCCCGACGTCATCGCCGAGTCGATGATGACGAACCGTCCCGGCCGGTTCCTCGTCGGCGACGACGAGGTCAACGTGCGCCAGGCGCTCGTGGACATCCTCATCGCCCTCGGCCACGAAGTGACGGAAGCCGCCTGCGGGCGGGAAATCCTCGAGAAGTTCGAGCCGGGCGCCTTCGACATGCTGTTCACCGACCTCGGCATGCCGGACCTGTCCGGCTACGAGGTGTCGAAGGTCGTCCGCGAACGCGATACGCAGATCCCCATCGTCCTGGTGACGGGGTGGGGAAACCAGATCAGGACGGAAGACGCGGAGGCCAGGGCGGTGACCCGCGTCCTGGCCAAACCGTTCACGATTCAGAAGGTGTCCTCGGTGATCGCCGAGCTACAGGGTTTACAGAAAGCAGCATGATCGTGACCCGCCGCCGGAGAACGATGAGATGAAACGCACGACGGAATCGCATCACGACACGAAGGAAGACAGGGAACGCCCGCGGAAGAGAAATGCCGGCCGGATCTTTGCGGCGGCCGCGATCGCGGCCGTGCTGGCCGGCAGCGTGGCCTGGGCGGTGACCCGTCCCGAACGGGACGTCACGACGAACTCCGACGAGGCCTACGACCACTACAAGAAGGGGATCGTGGCGCTCCAGAGTCACTACCTTCCCGAGGCGGCTCAGGAGTGGCGGCAGGCCGTGGACCTCGACTCCACGTTTGCCATGGCCTGGATGCGCCTCGGGCGGCTGGCGCACTCGTTCGGGGATCGCGCCGAGGCGGAGCGCGGCCTCCGGATGGCGGAAGCGCAGATGAGCCGGCTCCGGGAAAAGGAACGGCTGTACATCAAGCTGCTGGCCGCCGACATGACCCGGAACGACGCGGAAAAGATGGCGATCCTCGCCGAGCTCCTGGAGAAGTATCCGGACGACGTGGAGATGCTGTTCATCGCCGGAAACAGGGCGTTCCACAAGGGCAATTTCCAGGAGGCGCTGTCCAGCTTCCAGAAGATCACCCGGCAGGATCCGTCCGTCGGGCAGGCCTACAACATGATGGGGTACACGCTCGCGGAGATGGGGCGGTTTGCCGAGGCCACCGAGGCGCT
>CAZQVN010000021.1:0-65102 GCA_964596775.1 uncultured bacterium | reverse complement strand
CCTGCGCTGGAAAGGTCCGTTCGTATACTTCTTTCATGCATACACATTCGCTCGTGCTCGGCTGGGCGCGGCGCCGGACGAAGCGGGAGGTGGATTTTTGAACAAGGAACTTCGGATCAGGAGTCCGCAAGTCCTTTTCTCTGAGGATGTCCTGAATATACCACGAGAGACCGGAGCTACCTGCCTCCCCCCTGATGCACGATCGACAACCCCCAGGTCGTTCCGTGCAGCGTGTTCTTTCCGGCCAGCGTCCGCGTCATCTCCCCGGACAGGCTGAAGCCTCCGACCAGCGCGGCCGACGTCTCCAGGTTCAGCTTCAGCACGTCGTGATCCCCGACGACGACCTGGTTCAGCACGCCGCCGGTGACCGGTGTTTCCACGACCGCTCCGGCGATGTCGGGCGGCCGGATCGTGCTCCGGATCCCCTCCAGCCGCGCCTTTGCGAACAGCCGCCCGCGGGTCAGGCCGGACTCGCCGTGGAACAGGACCTGGTCGTTGCGGTCCCCGCCGCGGACGCGGTAGCCCAGTCCGCATGCGGCATACGCTCCGCGCGGAAGCGAAACGCCGCCGCCGAGCGTCGTCTCGAAATCCACGCGCGCCGTTCCCAGCGGCGCCCCATCGTTTCCGGGCGACGCATCGTAGCCGGACGGCATCTTCAGGCCCGACTGGACGGCGGTAGCGAACCGCCCGCGGGTCAACGACCGGCGAAGCCAGATCCATGTGTCCGCCAGACCGTAGTTCGTCCGGATCGCGGGAACGGGCTCCGTTCCCGCGATGAAACGAATCCGCTCCCGCGTGCGCACGTTCGCGAGCGCCGTGGCCCCGGCCAGCGTCAGGCCGGGCGAAACGCCGAGCTCGCCGTAGAAGGAGAGGGAGAGTTCCCGGTACCCGACGTCGCTCCGCGCCGGATCCTCGGCGAACAGCGGCCGGCGGTCGCCGCGGTGGTTGAACTCCCGGTCCGAGGCCAGGCGCAGCGCCGACAGCTTCCAGTAGTGACCGCCTTCTGGCTGGACCCAGGCCTGGCCGCGGGCGGGGGAAGGGCCGGAGAAGAGGAGTGCGACCAGAACCGCGAGACGGGTGACCGCGCATGAGCGGCTCATCGACCGGTGTCGCACACCTGTCCGAACAGCCGCTTGCAGGCCATGTACCCGGTTTCGGGATGGCTCTCGAACCAGAGGAACCAGCGCAGCCGCCGCGCCGACAGTTCGGGCAGGAACTGGTCCGCATAACGGCCGCCGATGCAGGTCAGCCCCGGCTTTCCGTCGAACGGGTACCAGAGGCTTTCCGTTTCGTAGTCGTAGAGGACGAACGTGTCCCGGTACGTCCAGCCGCTGGCGCTGAGCGTCAGAACCGTGTCTTCAATGGATCGGCTGTACACGCCAGCCAGGGAGACGAGCGGTCACCACCCGACGGCGACCGGCTGGCCGCCATACACCTCGTTCACGACTTCGTGGGCGTTCAGGTCGTCGATGGCATAGGCCCGGTCGTCGCCGTTGAGGGACACGCCGATGACGATCCGTTCGTCATCGGGTGCGGGATACCCGTTCTGGCCGGGGCGGATCATCCGTGGCTCGATCAGGGGGCGGATCACATCCTTGCCGAGGCCGAACTGGAACTCCCGGGGGATCATCCCGTAGGCGCGAAATGCGTGGGTCACGTCCCACTGCTTTCCATCGCTGTCCACGATGATGAGACGGTCGGACTCCTCGACCACGGTGGCAACGGGGGGCACGGGGATGACGGAATCACAGGCGAGCAGAAACAGAGCGAACGCGGGCAGGGCAAACAGGGGGCGAAGTCCGTTCACGAAACCTCCCGGTGGGATGGAGTCCTTCGAGCGACGAACGAGCAGGTCGTCCGGAACATCCGCGGACGACCCGACGCCCGAACTCTACGACCGGGAAGCGGTTTTGTGAACCATGATCGTCGACATTCTTCGAGGAGCCGATCCCCGGCGGCTCATCGGATGGCCGCCGGAGTCGGGTCGGCAGCCTGCGCGTGTCGAAGCTCCCACGGCGGAGGCTGCAGCAAGGAGACGCCCGCCGCCCGTCTCCAACCGGCGGCGGGCGCCCGGATCACGACTCCTCGGCCAGCTCCTTCAACTCCAGCATCTTGAGGCCGTTTACCTCCACCACCCGGCCCGTCACCGCCACGCGCCGCCCGGCCAGGTCCGCGAGCTTCTCGTTCGCGGCCCGCTCCCGGTTCGGTCCATCCAGGGTCAGGACGTACACCGTCTTCCCGACGGCAAGGCCCACCGGCATCCCCTTGAGGATGCACGCCTTCGCGCACTCCGCGTGTTCGGGGCCGCGCCCCTGCTCGCCGAGGCGGGCGAAGCAGCTGATGTCCACGACTTCCCCGACGATCGTGGTCTGCAGGGGGAACGTCATCGACAGGACCACGGTCTTGAGATCCACCTCGATCGTGGCGTTCAGGGCCACGTCCGCATCCGGGCTCGATCCGGCAAACCCGCCGACCGCGGCGTCCCACTTGAGCGGCACGACCTTCGTGGTCGTGGCTCCGCCCGCCGTTCCGGGAAGCTCCAGGGTCACCGAGCCCGTGCCGTGAGAAGCATCGAGCGGTTTCGTGTACGCATCGTAGACGTACACGGTCAGGGCGCCGCCGTGCCGGGCCACGAGTTCAAAGTGATGATCCCCCTGCATGCCGAACAGGCCGCCGTGCTTCGCGTTGTGATCCATGTGGGCCCCGTCCGCGCCGTGATCATGATCGTGCGGGACGATCTCCTTCGTAGGGGCCACGACCTCCATCAGGTTCATGCCGCACTTCGGGCACTTTCCGGGCTCGGCCTGGTTGACGTCGGGGTGCATGGGGCACTCGTAGCGCGGGGCGGGAGCGGCCGCCGCCTTGTCCGCGGGCTTCTCGCCGCAGGCGTTGAGCCCGATGGCCAGCACCAGAAGCAGGGGAGTCCACGCGGCGATCCGCAGGAATCGTGTCGTCGTCATCGTCGTACCTTTCCTTTCAGAAGAATGCGGCGGACCTCCGCCGCGGGTTACTGACCCAGAGTTCCGGCGGGGTAGAGTCCGCCGATGAAATCGAGAACCGCATCGAGACGCTTGACCTGCCCTTCCGTGGCCGGACCGTCCCCGGCATCGCCGTACTGGTCGAGGAGGCGGGCGATGTCCGCGGTCCGGACGGCGCCGTCCTTCAGCTGCGAAGCCTTGTCGCCGAGGTGCTCCGCCGACAGCGGCGGCATGGCCGCCACGAGATCGCGGATCCGGAACGCGATGCCGTGGACCTTCGCCAGCTCACCGGAGGTGATGACACCGTTGAGCTCGACCCGTTTTGCCTGGACCTCGGCCCAGATCCCGGGCAGGGTCGTCGGCAGGGGACTCGTGTCCTCGGCGCCGTGGCTGTGGGGCGCGCCGCCGTCATGGCTGTGGACGCCGCCGGCCTGGCCGGTCCCCGGTGCATGAGCCGCCTGATCATGGCCGGCGGTCTTGGAGTCCTTGCCGCCGCATGCGGAAAGGAGAAACATCGCAGCGAGGGCCATGGGCACTGTTGCCGGAATTCGGATTCGTTTCATGAAATGACCTCCTGTGCCGAGTTGTTCAAGGGCATTCGCTCCGCCTTTGGCGGAGCGAAGATACGAACGCGCAAACACGTTCGCTCCGCCAAAGGCGGAGCGAAGATTAATCCTCCTGCGCCGGATCGAAGACGCGCTCCAGCACTTCCGGGCACTCCGACCGGAACACTTTCCGGACCGCCTTCCTTCCGAACACGTAGAACACCGCCGGCGTCAGCACGATGTCCAGCAGCGTCGAGCTGATCAGGCCGCCGAACACGACGATCGCCACAGGGTGCAGGATCTCCTTGCCCGCCTGGCCGCTGGCGAGGATGAGGGGAACCAGCGCCAGGATCGCCGTGCCGGCCGTCATGAGCACCGGGACGAGCCGCTCCAGCGACCCCCTGATGATCATCTTCCGGTTGAACGACTCCCCTTCGTGGCGCATCAGGTGCAGGTAGTGCGAGAGCATCATGATGCCGTTCCGCGAGGCGATGCCGCAGAGCGTCACGAACGCCACGAGCGAGGCGATGCTGACCACGCCGCCGGTCAGGGCAATGGCCGCGATGGACCCGATGAGCGCGAACGGGATGTTCAGCAGCACCTGGAGCACGAGGCGCCATGACTTGAAGTGAACGTACAGCACGAGGAACATGCCGGCCAGCGAGAAGAGGGACAGGATCGCGATCATCCGGCTCGCCCGTTCCTGGTTCTCGAACTGGCCGCCCCAGGCCACGTGATACCCCTCGGGCAGCACGACGTGCTCCCCGACGCGGGCCCGGAGTTCCTCGACGACCGTGCCGAGGTCGCGCCCGGACACGTTGCACTGGACGACGATCCGGCGGGCCACGTTCTCCCGTAACACCTGGTTCGGGCCGCGCGACTCCCGCACCCGGGCCACCGCCTTGAGCGGAATCAGCGATCCGTCCTCGGCGTCGATCAGGATGTTTTCCATGGCGCCGGTTTCCGAGCGGCTCGCGTCCGGGTACTTGAGGACCATGTCGTAGCGGCGCTGCCCGTCCAGCACCTCGCCGACGGTCACGCCGGCCAGTGACGCCTCGAGGACCTCGGCCACTTCGCCGGCCCGGAGCCCGTAGGGTTTCAGCTTCTCCCTGTCGATCTCCACCCGGGTCTGCGGGATCAGCACCTGCTGCTCGACGAACAGGTCCACGACCCCCGGGACCTCCGAGGCCACGCCGCGGATCTCCTCCGCCTTTTCGCGGAGCGTCGCGAGATCGGGACCGAACAGCTTGATGGCGATCTGGGCCCGCGTTCCCGACAGCAGGTGGTCGATCCGGTGGCTGATCGGCTGCCCGATGTTCACGGTCACGCCGGGCAGCCCGGCCAGCTTCTGCCGGACAAGCCCGAGGATCTTTTCGCGATCCCCCTCGCTCCCGATGATCTCCACGTCGATTTCCGAGGAGTGAACGCCTTCCGCGTGCTCGTCCTCCTCGGCCCGGCCGGTCCGGCGCCCCGTATTGGAGATGCCGTCGATCGACAAAAGTATTTTTTCCGCCTGCCTGCCGACCCGGTTCGACTCCTCGAGGCTCGTGCCCGGCGGCAGCAGCAGGTTGATCGTGACCGTGCCCTCGTTGAACGGGGGGAGGAATTCGCTGCCGAACCGGGTGGCCAGGAGGATGGCTCCGCCGAGCACGAGCACGGCCAGGAACATGAACAGCCGCGGCATCGCCAGCGTCGTCCTGAGGATCACGTTGCGGTCGAAGTTCTTGAGCGCCCGCACGAGGAATCCGTCCGCGTGTTTTCCGGGCTTCGTTCCGGCCAGGAGGTAGCTGGACAGCGCCGGCGTGACCGTCAGCGAGACGAGCAGCGACCCGGCGATGCTCAGGATGTAGGCCAGTCCGAGCGGCACGAAGATCCGCCCCTCGATCCCCCCCAGCGCGAAGAGCGGCAGGAACACGAGGATCACGAGGATCGTGGCGAACACGATGGACCCGCGGATCTCGACGGACGCGTCGTAGACCACGTCGAGGATCGGGCGCGGCGCGTCGAGCGCCGCATTCTCCTTGAGCCTTCGGAAGATGTTCTCCACGTCCACGATCGCGTCGTCCACGAGTTCGCCGATGGCCACCGCCAGGCCGCCGAGCGTCATCGTGTTGATGGACAGGCCGAACATCTTGAAGACGACGGCGGTGATGACGATGGACAGCGGGATGGCCGTGAGCGTCACGAACGTCGTCCTCAGGTTCAGCAGGAACAGGAAGAGGACGAGGATGACGAAGAGCGACCCGTCCCGCAGCGCCTCCTCCACGTTGTGGATGGCCGCCTCGATGAACCGGGCCTGCTGGAACACCTCGCGGTTGATGCGGATTCCCGCCGGCAGCGTGGACTCGATGCCGTCCAGCTCGGCGTGCAGGCGTTTCGTCAGCTCGATCGTCGAGGCGCCCGGCTGCTTCTGGACGCTGAGGATGACCGCGGGAAGCCCGTTCGCCCCGGCATCGCCGCGGCGGATCGGCCCTCCGAACCGGAGGTCGGCGAGCTGGCTCACGAGTACCGGAACGCCGCCGCGGGTCGTCACCGTGATGTTGCCGATCTCCTCGAGGCTCTCGATGCGGCCGAGGTTCCGCACCAGCGACTCCTGCGGGCCGTCGACGATGAACCCGCCGCTCGTGTTCACGTTGGACTCGCGCAGGGCCTCTTCCAGCTCGTGCAGCGTGACGCCGTAAGCCTTCAGCCGGTCCGGCTGCGCGAGGATCTGGAACTGCCGGACCTCGCCGCCGATGACCGTGACCTGCGACACGCCGGAAATGCCGAGCAGCCGCGGGCGGATCGTCCAGTCCGCGGCGTCGCGCAGGTCCATCGGCGACAGGCTGTCCGACGTGACGGCCATGAGCATGATCTCCCCCATGATCGAGGAGATCGGCGCCAGCACCGGGTTCACGTCGGCGGGGAGACTGGAGCGGACCGTGGCCAGCTTTTCCGTGACGATCTGGCGGTCGATGTAGATGTCGGTACCCCAGGCGAACTCCACGAAGACGAGGGCCAGGCCGAGCGTGCTCACGGAGCGGACCCGCTCCACGCCGGTGGCGCCGTTGAGCGCCGCCTCGACCGGAAACGCCACCTGGCTCTCGACCTCCTCGGGGGCCAGGCCGTGCGCCTCGAGGAAGATCGTGACCGTCGGCCGGTTCAGGTCAGGCAGCACGTCCACCGGCAGCCTCGTGATCAGGAACCCGCCGTAGGCCAGGAGCATCGCCGCCGCGGCCACGACGAACAGGCGGTTCCGGAGCGAGAACCGGATCAGCGCGTTGAGCATGTCAGTGACCCTTCGATTTCACTGGCGCGGGCTCTTCGGGGTCCGGCACGACGACGAACTGGAGTTCGTAGTTGCCGGTCACGACGATCGCGTCACCGGGAATGAGGCCGCTCCGGATCTCCGTCCACGCCCCGTCGTTCCGTCCGACCACGACCGGGGTCGGCACGAACAGGTTGCCCGCGTCCAGGTAGACGAAACGGTTCGCCGGGTCGCCGAGGAGCGCCCGCGTCGGCACGGCGATCACCGGTTCCTCCGACCCCGCGGCGATCCGCGCGCGGCCGCGGAGATTCAGCTTGAGCGCGCGGTCGGCGTTGTCCAGGTCCGCCCAGACGGGGATCGTGCGCGTTTCCGGATCCGCCACGTCGCCGATGCGGGTGATGACCCCTTCGAACCCGCGGTCGGGATACGCCTCGAGGGATACGAACGCCGTCCTGCCCCGCGCGACCCGGCCGAAGTCCACCTCGAACACGTCCATCCGGAAACGGACCTTCGACAGGTCGGCGATCTCCATCAGCGTCGCGTCCGCCTCGACCGGGCTGCCCGGCTCCACGCCGTTCCGGGTGACGACGCCCCCGATCGGGGCGGTCAGCGTCACCAGGACCGGCGGGTCGGCGACGGCCCGGCTCTCGATTTCGAGAACCGCGTCCCCCCGCGACACGGGATCGCCGGCGAACTTGAACACCCGCGTCACCCGGCCGGCCACCCGGGAGGCGACCGCCTGGTGCCGGCCGGGCAGCGCCTCCACGGCTCCGAACGCGGTCGGGCCGGACAGGATGGTCCGGGAGGCGACGACGACGGTTTCCAGCCCGAGGTTGCTGCGCCCCTCTTCGGACAGCGTGACCGGTCCGCCGATCGCTCCGACCTTGGGAGGGGGCTCGCCGTGCTGTTCCCCTTCATGCGCGGTTGCGTTGAACACGGCGGAGCCGACCGAGAGCAGGAGGACAAGGCCCAGGCCGATCCTGGCGAGCGCGGAACCGCTCCGAAACGGGGCCGGGAGGCCCCGCCGGGGGCCGGATTTCCAAAGTGTGATCATGTCCATCTCCTTAGTCATTGGCCCGGGGCGCGAGTGTGCGCCCGACCATTTCTTCGACGACCGAAAGATCCTCGTGCCAGCGGGCGATCGCTTCGATCCGCCGGCTTTCCGTTTCCACAAGAGCGTTCAGGGCGTCGGTCAACTCCGCGGCGTCGATCCGCCCTTCCAGACAGGCCTTCTCGGCCAGCGCAACGGCCTGTCGCGCCGGCCCCGCGGCCCCGTCCTCGAGGCGGACCGCGCGTTCCCGGGACGCACCGGCATGGCGGAACGCCAGCCGGAGTTCCAGTTCCGCCGTCCGGACCGCCGCATCGCGGGTTCTCTTTGCCGCGTCGGCTTCCGCGCGGGCCAGATCCACGGCGCCGCTCCGCCGGTCGAGAAGGGGGAGCGGGAACGTGACCCGGCCCCCGAGAAACGTGGATCGATGGATGTTCCCGTCGTTGTCATCCCGGGTCAGGCGGAGGAACAGTCCGACGGTCGGATCGTCGTAGCGCTCCGCCCGGACCAGGTCCGTCGCCGCGGAAGCCGCCACGGCGCGCGCGTCGAGAGCCTTGAGGTCCGCCCGTTCCGGAAGGAGCGGAAGCAGGTCCTCGATCCGCGGCAGGTCCGCGACCGGCACCGGCAGCAGCCTGAGTCCCGCCGTATCGGCGAGGCCGATCCAATGCGCCAGGTCCATGATGGCCGTGACCCGTTCGTCCTCGGCCGCGTCCACCTCGATGTTCCGGAGAAACAGTCCCGCCTCGAGCTGCCGGAGCGCGATCTCGGACACCTCGCCCCTGGCCTTCCGGGCCGCCGCGATCCCGACCAGGCGGTCTTCGCGATCCCGGACGGCCGCGAGAACCGCGACCCGCTCGTGGGCGAGCACCGCCCGCCGGTAACGGACGCGCGCGCCGGCCGCCACGGAGCGCGCCGCATCCCGCGCGTGCCAGTCCGCCTCTTCCGCGAGGGCCACGGCCACGCGTCGCGCCGAACCGTTCCGGCCCCAGATCGGGACGGGCTGGTCCAGGCCGGCGCTGAATTCGTAACTGCCGCCGAGCGCCAGGGGCACGGCTTCCACCTCGATCTCGGGGTTCGGAACCACGCGCGCCGCTCCGGGCATCCGCAGCGCCGCATCGGCCGCGGCGCGGGATTCCACGAGCCGCGGATTGCCGGAGAGCGCCATGTCGACGGCCTCGTCGATCGTCAGCGCGGCGGCGGGAGTCGCGGACAGGATCACCAGAAGCGCGGCGGCCGACAGCGCGGACAGGATCGCCGGCAGCGCGGCGGCCGGCAGCGCGGACGGAAGCGCCGGAAGCGCCGCCGTCGGAACGAACCGGTGTCCGGGCTGACCTCGACCGGCCTGGTTGTGTCTGACGTTCATGGAACATCTCCTCTGTGACTGTGGGAGCGTGTCATGGAGTCCACGGGCAACGGGAACCGGTGGCCCCGTTTCGGAGACCGCCGCGGAAACAGCGCGGAAGCCGGGACTCCGGTCGGGACGCATGCCGGGTCGGACGAGTCGTTCGGATGCCGGGTACCGCGGCACGGAATGCAGGGTTCACGTGATGTGCGAACCCCGGTCCGTGACGCGGGGCGCCGCCGCGCAGCCTTCAGGCGGACGGCGGGCGAACGACTCTAGGAGTGGTGAGGAGGAGCCCGTCCCGGGTCGGGACCGGCAGAAAGCGCGCAGCGCGGCGGGGGAATCGAAACCGGTGCCTGCAGGGCGGCCACGGTGAAATACAGGATTTCATCTCCCGGCCGGAGCGCCGGAGAGAGAACGGCGGCCGGAAACAGGACCGGTGGAGGAGGAGCCGTCGAGGGAAGCGCGATCGTTCCGTCCGCGCACCGGCAGGGTCCGGCACTGTCGTGGCAGGCCTTGCCGGTCGTGTCCTCCGTTGTCGGGTCGCCGGCGCAGCACCCCCCGGCGTTCGCCTCCGCGCGCGTTTCCGCGGAGACCGTGCCGGCTCCGGTCGTGCAGCAGATGTGGAAGGCCAGGACGAGGTGAACCGCGAGCAGGGCCGTGATCACGCGCCGCAACGATCGGGGCGATGTCCGGGCCTGGCTCGGTAGGGTCACGTGTCTGCTCCTCTGCACTTGAATTCGGAAAGGCGACCGCTGTTGAACGATCGCGACCATCGGAAACAATACCCCCGGGAGTATAGGCGCGGCAACCGGATTTTTCGGGTCCACAGTGATTTTTCGGCAACCGGCCCCCGATCAACCACAAATAGTGGTGGGGGTTCCGGAAGAGTGCCCGGCAGGGACCCTCCGGTTCAAGGGGGGAGTCCCCGGTCCGGCGGACCCCGATCGCTCCCGGATCCGTTTTTCGCGGGCCCGGAAAAAAAGTTTGAATCGTACCCCCAGGGGGTATATCATACGGTTGCGTCCCGGGTCGGGTGGCCCGGAAGCGCATCGGGCAGGAATGGACACAGGAGACGGCTCATGACCGAAAAGAAGGGGAAGACGCGCGGGGAGAGCGCCGCGGGGCGTCCGCAACGCAAGTCGGCCGCGGGAGGTCGGGGGGATTCCGCGACGAAGGGCAGGGCCAGGGCCGGCTCCGCGGCGCCCTGCCATGTCCCGGCTCCGGGAACGCCGCCCCCGGCGGATCTCAAGCTGTTGAAGCGGCTGTCCCGCGTGGAAGGGCAGGTCCGCGGCATCGCCCGGATGGTCGAGGAGGACCGCTACTGCATCGACATCCTGACCCAGATGGCGGCGGTCCACGAGGCGCTCCGGGCCACCGGTCGGCAGATACTGGAAAACCACATGAAGTCGTGCGTGGCCCGGGCGATGACCTCGGGCAAACCCGAAGAGGCGGACCGGGTCACCGAGGAACTCGGCCGGCTCCTCACGAGGATGTCGCGATGAAACGGAAGGAAACCCTGGCGCTGTCGGGCATGTCGTGCGCGGCCTGCGCCGGGCGGATCGAAAAGTCGCTCGCCGGTGCGGCGGGCGTGGAGTCCTGCTACGTGAACTTCGCCACCGAGAAGGCGACGGTGGACTTCGACGATGAGGTGACGACGGCGCACCGTCTCGTGGAGACGGTGCAGAATGCGGGATATGACGCCCGGGTCGAGCCGGACACCGAGGCGGAAAAGGAACGCGAACGGGAGCGCGAGCGCACCGTCCGCGCCGCGCGGACCCGGGACCTGAAACTCCGTTTCGGGGCGTCGCTCGTCTCGGGGATCCTCACGGCCCTGTTTGCCATGCCCCTGATGTCCGGCCACGGAGCGGGTCCCTCCGACAGCGACCTGTTCACCCGGATGATGGCGCCGGTGGACGGGGCGCTGCATGCCGTTCTCCCGGGACTGTACCGGATGGACGCGTCGCTGCTCCGCTGGATCTCGCTGGTCCTGACGCTGCCGGTGGTTCTCTGGGCCGGCCGGGAGTTCTACATCGGCGCCTGGCGGGGGATCCGGCACCGGACGGCGGACATGAATACATTGATAGGGATCGGTACGGGCGCGGCGTTCGTGTTCAGCCTCGTGGTGACCATGGTCCCGGGCGCGTTCGAAAGCGCGGGGATAGAGGCCGGCGTCTACTATGAGGCCGTCGTCTGGATCATCGCGCTCGTTCTTCTCGGCCGGCTGCTCGAAAACCGGGCCCGCAACCAGACTTCGGACGCGGTCCGGCGCCTCCTGGCGCTCAAGCCGCAGACCGCGCATGTCGTCCGGAACGGCGTCGAACAGGAAATCCCGGTGGCGGAACTCGCCGTCGGCGACATCGTCGTCGTCCGGCCGGGGGAAACGATCCCCACCGACGGGATCATCCGGGACGGTTCGTCGAGCATCGATGAGTCGATGCTCACCGGGGAAAGCATACCGGTGGCCAGGGCGGCCGGTGACGCGATTTTCGGCGCCACCGTCAACCGCAGCGGATCGTTCCGGTTCGAGGTGACGAAAACCGGCGGCGAAACGTTCCTCGCCCAGATCGTCCGGCTCGTCGAGGAGGCCCAGGGGTCGCGGGCGCCGATCCAGAAGCTGGCCGACCGGGTGTCGGAAGTCTTCGTCCCGATCGTTCTCGTTCTCGCCATCCTCTCGTTCGTCGTCTGGTTCGATTTCGGGCCGGAACCGGCGGGGCTCTACGCGCTCGTGGCGTTCGTCACCGTCCTGATCATCGCCTGCCCCTGCGCGCTCGGCCTGGCCACGCCGACCGCGATCATGGTCGGCACCGGAAAGGGGGCCGAGAACGGCATCCTGATCCGGAGCGGCGAAGCGCTGGAGGCGGCCCACTCGCTGGACGTGATCCTCCTCGACAAGACCGGGACGCTGACGGAGGGGAAACCGCGGGTCACCGACCTCTACGCCGTCGACGGGGACACGAAGGCCCTGCTGTCGCTCGCGGCCGCGGCGGAATCGCGGTCGGAGCATCCGCTCGCCGAAGCCATCGTGGCGAAGGCGAAGGAAGAGGAGATGGCGATCGAGAATCCCCAATCCTTCGATGCCGTGGCCGGCCACGGCATCGAAGCGGCGGTGGGGGGGAGGGCGGTTCTCATCGGGACGGAACGTTTCCTCTCCGAACGCGGCGTGGACACGTCGTCCCTGACAGGGCGGGAACAGGAACTCTCCACCGGCGGCAAGTCCGTCGTGCTGGTTGCGGTCAACGGCCGGGCGGCCGGTCTCGTCGCGGTGGCCGACACGATCCGGCCGACAGCGAAGGCGGCCGTGGCGGCGCTGAAGAAGCTCGGTCTCGAAGTCGTGCTCCTGACCGGGGACTCCGAGTCCACCGCCCGGGCCGTGGCTTCGGAACTGGACATCGACACGGTCCGCGCCCGCGTTCTCCCCGCCGACAAGGCGGCGGAAGTGTCGCGCTGGCGGGACCGGGGACGGAAGGTGGCCATGGTCGGCGACGGCCTGAACGACGCGCCGGCCCTGGCGCTCGCCGACGTGGGGATCTCCGTCGGTTCCGGAACGGACGTGGCGGTCGAGGCTTCCGACATCACGCTGCTCCGGAGCGATCCGATGGGCGTGGCCACCGCCATCGCGCTGTCGAAGTCCACGATGAAGACGATCCGCCAGAACCTGTTCTGGGCGTTCGCCTACAACGTGATCGGCATCCCGATCGCCGCCGGGGCGCTCTACCCGGCATTCGGCCTTCTGTTGTCGCCGGTGCTCGCGTCGCTGGCGATGGCGTTCTCCAGCGTCACGGTCGTGGGCAACAGCCTCCGGCTGCGGCGCTTTTCATCAGGAGGTGTCTCATGATGTCGCAGTTCGGAATCGCCGAAGCGGCCGTGACGTCGGGCGGCCTCGCCCTGTCCCTGCTGGTTCTCCGCTACTTTCTCGGCCCGGATCGGAAGTCGGAGGCCGCCGTGGCCCGTTCGGAAGGGGGCGTGCAGGAGATCACGATGACCGTGAAGGGGGGGTACACGCCGGACACGCTCGTACTCGAACAGGGCCTGCCGGCCCGGCTCGTCGTCCGGCGCGAGGAAGCGGGGGAGTGCTCGGAGGAACTCGTCATCGCCGACCTGCACGTCAAGAAATTCCTTCCGCCCCACGAAACGACGACGATCGAGTTCACTCCCGACCGGGCCGGCACGTTCCGGATGACCTGCGGCATGGGGATGCTGCACGGAACAGTGGTGGTGAACTCGAAGTAGGGCGCTCCGGGCAGTCGGGGCCGTGCCGCGGCGGTCCGGACGCCGGGCGCGAGAGCCGACTGGGGCGGCCACGAGTTGACAGTCCTTGGAGCAGGGCCTAGCATCACTGTCCTTCAGGGGGGTCACCGTGATCGGCAAAACCGTCTCGCACTACACAATCGTGGAAAAACTCGGCTCGGGCGGCATGGGTGTCGTGTACCGCGCCGACGACTCCGTTCTCGGCCGGCCGGTCGCGCTCAAGTTCCTGCCCCACGAATCCATTCGGGAGAAGGCCGCGCTCGAGCGCTTCATGCGCGAAGCCCGCTCCGCCGCCGCCCTCAACCATCCGAACATCTGCACGATCCACGAGATCGGCGAGCACGACGGCGAGCCGTTCATCGTCATGGAATACCTCGAGGGGCAGGATTTGAAGAGCCTGATCGCCGGGCGGGCGCTCCGCATCGAGCGGCTGCTCGACCTGGCCATCCAGATCGCCGAGGCGCTGGAGGCAGCGCATCAGAAGGGGCTGATCCACCGGGACATCAAGCCGGCCAACATCATCGTGACCCCGGCCGGCCAGGCCAAGGTGCTCGATTTCGGCCTGGCCAAGATCACCGGCCCGGCGTCCTCCGGGGCGGGCGGACCGGACACGCATCTCGATACCGAGGCCGTCGGCGACGACCTGACCCGTCCGGGCTCGGCGGTCGGCACCGCGACGTACATGTCCCCTGAGCAGGCCCGCGGTCAGTTCCTCGACGCGCGCACCGACCTGTTCTCGTTCGGCACGGTTCTCTACGAGATGGCCGGAGGCGCGGTGGCGTTCCAGGGAACCACCAGCGCGGTCGTGTTCGACGCGATCCTGAACGGCACGCCCCGCCCGCTGCTGTCGCTGAACGCGAGCATACCGCTCGACCTCGAGCGGATCGTCGGCAAGGCGCTCGAGAAGGATCCGGACATGCGCTACCAGACGGCGTCCGAGATCAAGACGGACCTGAAGCGCCTGAAGCGCGACCGGGACTCCACCGGCGGCGGCGCCGCGGCCCGCAAGGGCTCTTCCGGCGAGCAGCCCGCCGCCGCGCCGTCCGCGCAGAAATCGGTGGCCGTGCTCTATTTCGGCAACCTGAGCGGCGCGAAGGACGACGAGTACTTCCGCGACGGCATGACCGAGGACATCATCACCGAGCTGTCCAAGATCGCCCAGATCCGGGTGTTTCCCCGATCCGAGGTCCTCGGTTTCCGCGACAAGCCGGTCACCGCTCCCGAGGTCGGCCAGCAGCTGAACGCGGCCTATGTGCTCGAGGGGTCGATCCGCCGGGCCGGAAACCGGCTGCGGATCACCGCCCAGCTCGTGGAAACGAAAACGCGCCACTCCGCCTGGGCCGAACGGTACGACCGGGAGATGGAGGACGTGTTCGCGATCCAGGACGAGATCGCCCGGAACATCGCGCAGGCGCTGCGGGTCACGCTGACGCCGCAGGAAGAACAGACGATCTCGAAAAAACCGACCGAGAACCTCCAGGCCTACGATCACTACCTGCGCGGCCGGAACTACATGCGGCGCGAGAACCTCGACTTCGCGCTCCAGATGTTCGAGCAGGCGATCAAGCTCGACCCGAAGTTCGCGCTGGCCCACGCCGGCGTGGCCAACGTCTGCGGGATGATCTACGAACTGCGCGAGCAGAGCCCGAAGTGGATCGAGCGGGGGCTCGCCGCCTGCGACGAGGCGCTGGCCCTGGCTCCGAAGTCGGCCGAGGTGCTGGCCGCCCGGGCGCGCCTGTTCTACGCGCAGAAGGAGTTCAGCCAGGCCATCGAGTTCGCCCGCCGGGCCATCGAGCGGAAGGCGGACTGCGAAGGGGTCTACAACATCCTCGGCCGGGCGCTGTTCGCGTCCGACCGGGCCGAGGAAGCGGCGGCGCTCGTCGGCAAGGCGCTGGAAGTGAACGGCGAGGACTACAACACCTACATCCCGTACCTCAACGTCCTCGGGCGCCTGGACCGCAAGGCCGAACGCGAGGACCTGATGGCGCGGATGGTGATCGCCCTCGAAAAGCAGCTCGAGATCGTTCCCGACGACGTGCGCGCCCGGATCCTGCTCGCCGGACAGTATGCGGAAATCGACCGGGACGAGGATGCGATGCGGCAGCTCCAGACCGCGGTGGCGCTCCGTCCCGGGGATTCGAACGTGCTGTACAACGCGGCCTGCGTTTACAGCCTGCTGGGAAGGAAGGAAGAGGGGCTGGACACGCTGAAGCAGGCCTTCGCGGCAGGCTACGGCAACACGGAGTGGGCGTCGCGCGATCCGGACCTGACGATCCTGCGCGACGATCCGGAGTTCCGCGCGCTCTGCAAGATGGACTGAGACGACACCTCGGGATCCTTCACGACGAGCCGGTCCGCGCTCGCGGACTGACCTGACACGACGCCTGATCCGCCCGGCTATGCCGGTTCCACATCTTCCGCCCTGATTTCGTCCTCGTCGTAGTAGTCGATCTTGTGCATCGGCATCACCACGCTGGTCAGCACGTTCAGGACGTGTCCGCCGATCCGCTTGTAGTAGCGGGCGCCGAGGATCGTGGCGGTGGTCGTGCCGGCGTTGTAGTCGGAACGGGAGATCTTGAGCAGCAGGGCCTCGCAGCGGTGCGCGAGGTCGCGCCCCTGGCGGATGAAGTGGACCGCCCGCTCCCGGTCCGAGGACGCGAAGATCTCCGCCGCGGACTGGAACGATTCCTCCACGCCCCGGCGGATTTCCCGGAGTTCCTTGACGATCTCGTCGTCGGGAAGCGGCTCGGGGCGCAGGTCGATGATCTCGGACACGTTCTTGGCGTAATCGCCGAGGCGCTCCACGTCCTTGACCAGGCTCATGAGAATGAGGCAGTAGGGCACGTCGGACGTGTTGCCGGGCAGCGCCAGGTGCGCCACCACCTGCTTGCGGATGACCCGTTCCAGCTGGTTGACCTTCACGTCCTGCTCGTAGAGGCGGGTGCGGTTTTCCGATCCGTGCAGGTTTCCGAAGTAGATCTCGCCGGCAAGGCGGGTCATGTCGTACGTCATCTGGAGCATCAGGGCAAAGTTCTGACCCATCTCCCCGAGGGGATTGCCCCCCTTCAGAATGCTCAGCAGTTCCTTGAACACGGTAACCTCCTATCGACTCCGGATGACCCGGTCCAGGAAAATCAGGAGCCCGGGGAGAGCGTAGAACAGGAACGCCACATAGGCCAGCGCGGCCTTGCGCGAATGCACGGCGGCGTCGGCCAGAGCCCGGGCCGCCCGGAGCGGCAGCCCGCGAACGGCCGGTATCGGGTAGATCATCAGCGTGCCGGCCAGGTTGAACAGAAAGTGGACGAGGGCGATCTGCACCCCGAACACGGCGTTCTGTCCGGACACCGCCAGGGAGGCCAGGAGGGCCGTGATCGTCGTGCCGATGTTGGCCCCGAGCGTGACCGGAAACGCCTGTTCGAGCGTGAGGATGCCGGCTCCGGCCAGCGGAACGAGCAGCGACGTCGTGATCGAACTGGACTGGACCATGACCGTGACGATCATTCCCGCCACCATCGACACGAGCGTGCTGGATCCGAGCACCCCGCCGAGGAAACCCTCGACCCGCGACTGGACGAGGCTCCTCATGACCTTCACGACCAGGAATAGCGCGAAGAAGATCAGGATCGCGCTGACGCCGATCAGGAAGATCGCCTGGCCGCGCGCGTCGTGGAACAGGAAACCGCCCATCGATTCCACCGGGGCCAGGGCGGCATCGAGCGGCCCCTTCAGCGGGCTTTCGTACTCGATCCCCCCCTTTCCCTCGAGAAACGAGGACAGGTATTCGGCGGCGTGCCGGAGGAATCCGGTGGCCAGCTCGAGGGGCAGGAGCACCAGCACCGCAAAATAGTTGAAGAAGTCGTGACAGGTGGCCACGGCAAACGCCCGCTTGAACTCGTCGCGCCGGCTCATGTGGGCCAGCGAGACGATCGTGTTCGTGACCGTCGTGCCGATGTTGGCGCCCATGACCATGGGCACCGCGTTGCCCAGCGGGAGCGCGTTTTCCGGCGCAGCCACCAGGCCGACGATGATCGAGGTGGACACCGAGGAGCTCTGGACGAGCGTGGTGCCGAGGATGCCGACCAGCAGTCCCATCAGCGGATTCTCGGTGGCGGAGAAGAACAGGTTCAGGACGTCGCGCCCGAGGAGCTTGAAGCCGTCGCCGAGCCCCTTGACGCCGATGAGGAAGAGGAACAACAGCAGAAAGACCAGCACCAGGCGGATATAAACTGCGAGACGTTGATTCTGAGTCTGTGTCACCCGTCCCCGTTCCTCTTCGGTCCGAGAGCATCCGTTCACGAAGTCGGACGCGGAGAATACCCCGGTTCCCTCCGGTTGCCAACCCGCGATCGGACGGGTCGACACCTCCGGTTCAGTTTGCCGCGCGATGTGCCGATAGCAGGAGAAACACAACGAGGCCGCGTTCCCGTTCCGGCCCCGGAGCCGTTCCGGGCCATCAGGAGCACTTTTTGCCGAACCCGCTGAACAGAGTGGTCGTCCACTGCATGGACGGCCGGATCCTCAAGGGGATCACCCAGGATTTCTATCCGAACCGCAGCTCGTTCCACGTGGCACCGGAAGGCAGGGGAAAGACGGTCAAGGTGGACGCACGGAAACTGAAGGCGGTTTTTTTCGTGCACGACACGGACGGGAACCGGGCCCGCAAGGACCGGCAGGGATTTCTCGGCGGCCCGATGGAAACCCGTCACGGCGGGAGGGTGGCCGTCCTGTTCAAGGACGGGGAACTCGTCTGCGGGTATTCGCTCGGCTGCCGGCCGGACCGGGACGGCTTCTTCCTGTTTCCCGCGGACGAGGAAGGGAACAATGCCCGCATCTTCGTCTACCGGGCGGCCACGGAAGCCGTCGATACCGGCGCCGACGCGGAAGCGCTGGCCAGCCGTGTCATGAGGTCGCGCGCGGCCTGAGCCGGCGCGACCCGGGACGACTGGGCCGGGGGGCCCGGCGGCGGAGACCGCGGGCCGCCACCGGCGCCGCCCCGAACGGACGGCGATTCCGCGATGACCGCCCCGGTGCGGTATAGTCCCCGACCATGACACCGACTTCCGCTCTCCCGGATCGCTCCGCCCTGCGCGCCCGTTTCCCGGCGCTCGCGGGCCCCACCGCGTTTCTCGAGAATGCCGGCGGCAGCCAGCTCCCCGCCGAAGTTCCCGATGCCATGCACCGCTACATGCGCGAAACGTACGTCCAGTTGGGCGCCGGCTATCCGGCCTCCCGCGCCGCAACGGAACTCGTGCACCAGGCGCACGAGTTCGGCGCCCGCCTCGTCAATGGCCGGGACGGCCACGTGATCCTCGGGCCGTCCACCACCGTCCTCGTGAGAATGCTCGCCGCGTGCTGCGGATCCGTGCTGAAACCCGGCGCGGAAATCGTCGTGGCGGAAACCGGACACGAGGCCAACGTCGGTCCGTGGGTGGAACTGGAGCACCGGGGTGCGGTGATCCGGTGGTGGCGCGCGGATCCCGAACGCCGGGATTGCCGGATCGAGGACCTCGACCCGCTGCTCAACGGAAAGACGGCGCTGGTGGTCCTGCCGCACGTGTCCAACCTGCTCGGCGCCGTCGCGGACGTGGCGGAGGTGACCCGCCGCGCGCACGCGGCCGGCGCCCGGGTCGTGGTGGACGGAGTGGCCTATGCCCCGCACCGGCCGGTCGACGTGGCCGCCTGGGGCGTGGACTGGTACGTCTACTCCACCTACAAGGTGTTCGGGCCCCACATGGCCCTGATGTACGGCCGGACGGATGCGTTCGAGGAACTGACCGGCCCGAACCACTTCTTCATCGGGAAATCGGAAATCCCGTACAAGTTCGAGCCGGGCGGGGTGAACCACGAGGGGTGCGCGGGCCTGCTGGCTCTTCAACCGTACCTCGCGTTTCTCGCCGGCGCCGACGAATCCCGTCCCGCATCGCGCGAGGTGATCGTGCGCGCGTTCGAAACGATGGCCGCGCTCGAGCTTCCGCTCCAGGAGCGGCTGGTCGGGTGGCTCAAGGGGCGTGCCGGCGTGACGATCGTCGGTCCGGCCACGCACGGCCCGGAACGTGTTCCCACCATCAGTTTCCTGCATGATCGCCTGGCGCCGCCGGAGATCACCCGGGCCACCGACGCGGCGGGGATCGCGATCCGCCACGGCCACATGTACGCGTACCGGCTGTGCCGGGCGATCGGAGTGCCCCCGGAACCGGGAGTCGTGCGGGTGAGCCTCCTGCACTACAACACGCCCGGTGAAGTGGATCGCCTGACCGCGTGCCTGGGGATGCTCTTCGACGGAGCCTGAAACGCGCGGCTAGGCGTCGATCACCGCGGTCGCCTCGATTTCCACCATCATCTCCGGATCGATCAGGCGGGACACCTCCACCATGGTCGTGGCCGGGCGGACGGTCCCGAAGAACTCGGCGTGCGCCCTCCCGATGTCCTCCCATCGACCGATGTCGGTGACGAACATCCGCGTCCGCACGACGTCGGAGAGAGAGGCGCCGGCCTCCTTCAGCGCCGCCTCGATCGTCCGCAGGCAGTGGACCGCCTGCGCGTAGGGGTCGCCGGGTGCGGCGCAGCGACCCTGCTCGTCGGCAGGGGCGGTGCCGGACACCTCGATGATGGACCCGACCCGGACGGCCCGGGAATAACCGACCCGGGCCTCCCAGGGTTTTCCGCTCTGAATCGACCTTCTCATCCTGCCTCCTGGTTTGGCGACGACCTTCCGAAACACCGATACGCCCATTTTCCATCGAATCCGGGGAACCGACCAGTTTTTTTCCACCCGGCCGGAAACGGTCGCCGCAAACGGCAGGATCGGCGGCCCGACCGGTGTTTGCGGACGGACTTCCGGAAGGGGTGCCCCTCTAACTTTTGATCAAGGTTCAAGTTAGGTCGGCCGATATCACCGGTGTCACGGTGCGGCGGATCAGCGGCGGCGGCTGGCCGGACTCTTGCTTTTCACCGAACGGGGGGAAGGACCGCACACGATCCCCGCCGAAAACAGAGGACATCATGGCCGACGAAACCAAAGAAAAAGCGGAAGGGGAAGCGGACGCTCCCGCGCCCAAAAAGAAGAATCCGCTGGTGATGATCGGAATCATCGCCGGCGTCCTGGTCGTGCTGACCGGCGGCAGCTTCGTGGCGATCACGAAGCTGATGCCGGCGCCCGAAGCCGCACCCGTGGATTCCACGGCCATCAAGGCGAAGAACCCGCTGGAAGGGCGCGTGAAGCTCGAGGTGAAGGATCTCATCATGAATCCGGCGGACAAGGGGTCGCCGCGGTTCGTGAAGGTCAGTCTCGTCTTCGAGCTGAAGGACCAGAAATCCGCGGATGCCCTGGCCGGCTTCGACTACCGCGTGCGCGACCTCGTCATCGCGCTCGTGAGCCGGAAAACGGCGGACGAACTGTCCACCCCGGAGGTGCGGGACAACCTGCGCCTGCAGATCATGGATGAAATGAACAGCTCCGTGATGTCCGGGAACATTCTCGACGTCTTTTTCACCGATTACATCGTTCAGTAGATCGAAGGAGCGGCCTTGCCCAGCATACTGACACAGGAAGAAGTCGACGCCCTCCTCTCCGCCGTTGCGGCGGGAGACGTGTCGGAAACGTTCGGCGGGGACGAGATCCTTCCGCGGCGTGTCCGCGCGTTCGACTTTACCGGTCCGAAGCCGGGCGGGGGGCAGAAGGCCCTCGACCTCGTGCACGACCAGTTCGCCGACTTTGCCTCGTCGACGCTGACCGCGCTGATGACGCTTCCGGTTGTCCTGGCCCGGACGGCGGTGGACTACCTGCCCGCGGCGGACTATCCGGCCTCGGTGCCGGCCCCGTCGCTCGTCTTCCGCGTGCGCCTGACCGCGGACGGGCCGGAAGCCCTGGTGCAGCTCGGTTCGGGAACGATTCTCGCGATGATCGAGCGCCTGTTCGGCGGACCCGTCGTGTCGCCGATCCAGGAGAGAAAACTGACCCAGATCGAGACAAGCGTCCTCAGGCGCGTCGTCCAGAAACTCCTCGGTGATCTCGCCAGGGCCTGGGCCCGCTACAAGCGGCTCGAGCCGGAGATCCTCGCGGTCGAGTCGCAGCCGGAGCTGCTCTCGTTTCCGGCCGGTGCGGCGCCGCTGGCGCGGTTCACGTTCGAGGTGCGTCTCGGCGAAACGGTCGGGCTGCTCACCGTGGCCTACCCCGATTTCTTCGTCACCAAGGGGCTGGATGCGGAGGAGGACACGCGGGAGGCGCCGCCGGCCGGCGAACCCCACGAGGGGATCCTGATCCGCCGCGTCGGCCAGGCACCGGTCGGACTGTCGGTATCCCTCGGAAGCGCCCGGCTGACCATCCGCGAACTGAAGTGCCTGAAGGTGGGTGACGTCATCCGCCTGGAAACGCCGGTCAACGGAACGCTCGTGGCCAGCGTGGGAGCCAGACCGAAATTCCAGGTCCGCCCGGGTCAGCGCGGGCAGAACCTGGCCGTGAGCATCGTGGGCGCGTGCGCCCCCGTCGAGGACAACTGATCGCCATGAACAACGAGGAGACGATGGAAGACAAGTCGGAACAGCTGGAATCGGCGACCCCCGCAGCGGCGGGAACCGCCGCCCCGAAGCTTGCCGCAGTGGCCGGCGGGGCGAAGTCGGCCGAAGTGAGGGCCGCCCGGTTCGCCGATCTGGACAACGGCGACACGCCGAGGGGGAACGCCGGCGTCGATTTCCTCATGGACGTCGGCCTGTCGATCGGGGTCGAACTCGGCCGCACCGAAATGCTGGTGCGCGACGTCCTGAAACTGTCGCCGGGCTCGGTCATCGAGCTGCGGCGGATGGCCACCGATCCGGTGGAGGTTTTCGTCAACAACCGGGTCGTGGCCCGGGGGGAAGTCGTGGTCGTGGACGACAAGTTCGGCGTCCGGATCACGGAAATCGTGAGCTAGTCCTCACCGGTCCTGAGGACCGGTGAGCGGGTGGGTGGATGGGGGCGCTTTCCCCTCCGCCCTGGTTTTCGACCGTAGCGTACAACGGACACTCGTTCCTATGGGGGGGACGCTCGTGGACCTGCCAGTTCTCCTGCGCATGACGCTGGCCTTCGGCCTCGTTCTGCTCATCATTTTCGGTTCCGTTCAGGTCGTCCGGCGGCTTGGTCCGCTCAAGATGTTCCAGGGACGGAACGACGCGTTCAAATTCGACATCGTCGGCCAGGCGCCGCTCGGCCCGAAACGGTCGCTGACCGCGGTCCGGGTGGGCGGTCGCACGCTCCTCCTCGGCCTGACGCCCACGTCCATCAACTTCATCACGGAACTCGACACGGAAGGCGGCCCGGCCGCCGTCGCGGACGAGCGGACGGAAACGTCGGCCCGCGGCCCGTTCGGCCGTGAGCTGGCCATGGCTCTCACCGGCCTCGATCGCTCCCGGGCCCGGCTGTCCGGGGAGGATCCGCGATGAGGCGCCGTACGCACGGCGCCGTCCTGTTCGGCATCACCTGCGCGATCCTGCTGGGCATCGGGTTCGTCATGGCGCATCCCGCCGCGGCCCAGGGCGTGCCCGGCGTTTCCGTGACGCTCGGCGACACGGCCGATCCGAAGCAGACCGCCACGTCGATGCAGATCCTGCTGCTGTTCACGATCCTGTCGATCGCCCCGGCGATCCTCATCAGCGTGACGTCGTTCACCCGGCTGATCATCGTGTTCTCGTTTCTTCGCCAGGCCATGGGCACGCAGCAGATGCCGCCGAACCAGATCATGGTGTCGCTGGCCCTGTTCCTTTCGTTCTTCATCATGTCGCCGGTGATCACCCAGATCGACCAGACAGCGGTCCGGCCGATGATGGCCGGGGAGATCACCCAGACCGAGGCGATGAACCGCGGGTCGGCGCCGCTCAAGGAGTTCATGCTCACCCAGACCCGGGAGAAGGACCTGGCGCTGTTCGTCCAGATGTCGCGGACGGAGCGGCCGGCCACGGTCAAGGAACTGCCGATGTCGGTGGTCATCCCGTCGTTCATGATTTCGGAACTGCGCACCGCGTTCCAGATCGGGTTCGTCATCTATCTGCCGTTCCTGATCATCGACCTGATCGTGTCCAGCGTGCTGATGTCGATGGGCATGATGATGATTCCCCCGGCCATGATTTCGCTGCCGTTCAAGGTGCTCCTGTTCGTCCTGGTGGACGGGTGGTCCCTGATCTGCCACAGCATGGTCCAGTCGTTTCACCTGTAGGAGAGAGCGCTTCATGACGCCCGCCGAATCCATCGAACTGTTCCAGTCGGCCCTGTGGACCGCGTTCCTGATTTCCGCGCCGATGCTCACGTTCGGCCTGGTGGCCGGACTCATGGTGTCGATCTTCCAGGCCGTCACGTCGATCCACGAAATGACGCTCGTGTTCGTGCCCAAGGTCCTGGCGGTCGTCCTGGCCCTGGTGATCTTCATGCCGTGGATGATCAACACGCTCATGTCGTTCACGACGCAGCTGTTCATGAAGGCCGCCAACCTCAACTGAGGCCCCGATGCCGCTGTCCGTACCGCTCGTCACCGTCGACACGATCGTCACGTTCCTGCTGATCCTGACCCGGCTCGGCGGCCTGTTCCTGGCCGCGCCGGTTCTGTCGCAGAACCGGATACCGCCGTTCGTCAAGGCGGCCCTGGGCATCGTGATGGCGCTGATGCTCGTTCCGGTGGTCGCCGCGCCGCGCGTGGCGAATCCCGACCTCGGAACGCTCGTGTTCTGGATCGTGCGCGAGGCGGCGGTGGGGGCGTTGATCGGTCTCGTGGCCACGTTCCTCCTGGCCGGAGTGGCCACCGGCGGGCAGATGGTCGGATTCCAGATGGGACTGACCTACGCGGGCGCCGTGGATCCGCAGTTCAACTCGCAGATGTCTCCCGTCGCCGAGGTGCTGAACCTGACGGCGCTGATGCTGTTCCTGCTCATGGACGGGCACCATCACCTGATCCGGGCCCTGGTGCTGTCGTACAAGGTCGTGCCGGCCGGGGAGTTCGTGATGTCGGATATCCGGCTCGGCAGGCTCATCACCGCCTCCGCCGCGATGTTCGTCGTCGCCCTCCAGATCGCGGCCCCGATCATCATCCTGCTGCTCCTCGCCGACGCGTCGCTGGCCTTCCTGTCCCGGCTGGTGCCGCAGATGAACATCTTCGTCGTGGGCGCTCCGCTGAAGATCGGTGTGGGGCTCATCATGCTCACGCTGACGATGCCGCTCATGGGGGCTCTCCTCACCGCCTTGTTCTCCGGCCTCGACCGCCAGCTCCTCACTTTCCTGGGTGGCACATAGCTTGCTCTGAATCCGGCAGGTTCTGCCTGTTTACCCCGAACCTGACGACGGAGGAGCGCCACCTTGGCCGACAAACCGGTTGCCGACCGCACCGAAACAGCCACCCCCAAACGCCGCGGAGAAGCGCGGAACAAGGGGCAAGTCCTTAAAAGCAATGAAGTTAACATTGCCTTCGGGATGCTGGTTTCCTCGGTGGTCCTCATGATGTGGGCCCCGGGGGCGTTCCGGGACATCGGCGACTTCAGCCGGACGATTTTCAGCCACCCGGCCGACTACGAATTGTCCGCCGCCACCCTGCCGGCCCATGTCCGGCAGGGGCTGGCGTTCCTCGGCCTGATCCTTCTTCCGATGATGGGCGCCGTCTTCGCGGCCGGCCTCGTGTCCAACCTGCTCCAGGTCGGTTTCCTCCTGACCACCCAGCCGCTGATGCCGAACCTCCAGGCGATCAACCCGATGAACGGGATCAAGCGCATCGTGTCGGTGCGCGGCATGGTGGAACTGGTCAAGTCGCTCATCAAGGTGGCGATCGTCCTGGCCGTGGCCTGGTTCACGCTGCGGAGCAACCTCGACCAGATCATCATGACCGCCGACTCTCCACTGTCCGAATCCCTCCGGCTGGCCGGAAGCCTGTTCGTGAAACTCACCGTGCGCATCGTGATGGTGTTCGTCGTGATCGCGTTCCTCGACTGGATGTACCAGCGCTTCGAATACGAAAAGAGCCTCAAGATGACCAAGGAAGAGGTGAAGCAGGAAAACAAGGACACGGAAGGCAATCCCCAGATCAAGGGGAAGATCCGCCAGATCCAGATCCAGACGGCGCGGAAACGGATGATGTCCGACGTGAAGACCGCCGACGTGGTCGTCACGAACCCGACGCATCTCGCCGTGGCCCTGTCCTACAAGTCCGGGGAGATGGACGCACCGACGGTCGTGGCCAAGGGCGCCCGGCTCATCGCGCAGCGGATCAAGGAGATCGCGCGGGAGAACGGCGTGCCGGTCGTGGAGGACAAGCCGCTGGCCCGGGCGCTGTTCAAGAGCGTGGCGGTCGGCCAGCCCGTGCCCTCGTCGCTGTTCCGGGCGGTGGCCGAGATTCTCGCCTACGTCTACAAGCTGAAGGGAAGGAGATAGAGTGTCCACCGCCGTGGCGCCGGTTTCCGGCAGCATGAACTACAGGAACATCTCGGACCTCGTGCTGGCGACGGGAGTCGTCCTGATCCTCGGGATCATGATGATTCCGCTGCCGACGTTCGTGCTCGACCTGCTCCTCTCCACATCGCTGGCCCTGTCGCTCGTCATCCTCCTGATGACGATCTACACGCCGCGGCCCCTGTCGTTTTCCGTGTTTCCGACCGTGCTGCTGCTCACCACCCTGTTCCGGCTGTCGCTGAACGTGGCGTCCACCCGGGTCATCCTGCTGAACGGGCACGGCGGCAAGGTCATCGAGGCGTTCGGCAACTTCGTCGTCGGCGGCAACTTCGCGGTGGGCATCGTGGCGTTCACGATCCTCTCGGTCATCCAGTTCGTCGTCATCACGAAGGGCGCCGGGCGCATCGCCGAAGTGGCCGCCCGGTTCATGCTCGACGGGATGCCCGGAAAGCAGATGGCGATCGACGCCGACCTGAACGCCGGTCTGATCGACGAAATGGAGGCGAAGAAGCGCCGCGAGGAGATTTCCTCGCAGGCCGACTTCTACGGAGCCATGGACGGCGCCTCGAAGTTCGTCCGTGGCGATGCCGTGGCCGGGCTGATCATCACGCTGATCAACGTGGCGGGCGGATTCCTCATCGGTGTGCTCCAGATGAAGATGTCGCTGGCGGATTCCGCGCGGACGTTCACCCTGCTCACCGTCGGCGACGGCCTGATGGCCCAGGTTCCCGCGCTCATCGTGTCCACGGCCGCCGGTCTCCTCGTGACCCGCGCCGATCGCGAATCCAAGCTCGGCGAGCAGATCGGCAGGCAGCTCGGCAGCCAGCCGAACGCGATCCTGTCGGCGGCGGCCGTGATCGGCGTGCTGGGCCTCGTTCCCGGCCTGCCGACGATCGCGTTCCTGACGCTCGCCGGCATCACCGCCGCGATCGGCCTCGCCGCGCGCACCGCCGCCGCCCAGGCGGAGGCGGCGCCCGTTGCCGGCAAGGACAAGGCGGAGGACGAAAAGCCCGAGGAAGTGGAGCGGTTCCTCTCCGTGGATCCGCTGGAGGTCGAGCTCGGCTACGGGTTGATCCCGCTGCTCGACGAAACGGCGGGCGGCGACCTCCTGAAGCGGGTCACGCTCGTCCGCCGGCAGTCGGCCCTCGATCTCGGCCTCGTCGTTCCGCCGGTCCGCATCCGCGACAACGTGCGGCTCAAGTCGAACGAGTACATCCTCAAGATCCGCGGCACCGAAGTCGGCCGCGGCGAAGTCCACTCCGGGCAGCTCCTGGCCATGGATCCCGGCACCGCCGAAGGGGGGCTGCGCGGGATCGACACGAAGGAGCCGGTGTTCGGGCTCCCGGCGGTGTGGATCGAGGCGTCCGAGCGAAGCAAGGCGGAAGTCCAGGGCTACACCGTGGTCGAGGCTCCGGCGGTCGTGGCCACGCATCTCTCGGAAATCGTCAAGTCGCACGCCGGCGACCTCCTGTCCCGCCAGGACGTGCAGAAGCTGATCGACCACGTGAAGGAAGTGGACAAGGCGGTGGTCGACGAACTGATCCCGAACCTGATGACCGTGGGCGGCGTGCAGAAGGTGCTGCAGCGCCTGCTCAAGGAGCGGCTGTCGATCCGGGACATGGTGACGATCCTCGAGAGCCTGGCCGACAACGCCCCGCTCACCAAGGATCTCGAATCGCTGACCGAGGGGGTGCGGCAGGCGCTCGGGCGGTCGATCGTCCGGACCTACGAGGATTCGCGCGGCGTCGTCTCGGTGATGACCGTCGACCCGGCGCTCGAGCAGCAGCTGGCCGACCAGCTCACGGCCGGGGATCGCGGCTACGAGCTGGCCGTGGATCCCCAGATCGCCAACCGCGTCTACGAAGCCGTGGGGCGGCTCGTGCCGGCGGCCCTCGCGGCCTCCGCGCACCCGATCCTGCTCTGCACGCACGTCGTGCGCCCCTATCTGCGCCAGCTCCTCGAGCCGGTGTTTCCGAACGTCGTCGTCCTGTCGTATCGCGAGGTGTCGTCCGCCTCGCAGGTGAAATCCATCGGAACCGTGAGGTTGTCGGATGAACGTCAAGACATTCTGCGCGCCGTCCGTTCTTGAGGCGCTGGCCGGGATCCGTCGCGAGATGGGTCCCGACGCCGTGATCCTGTCGACCGTCGAGAGTCCGCTGTCCGTCGCGCGCCGGTTCGAAGTGACCGCGGCGGTCGAGCCGCGCCGCGCCGTCGCTCCGGCGTTCGCGGGCGACCCGCGCGGCGGGTCGCGCCTGCCCGCCGGGCCTGCGCAGTCCCGCGGAGCGGTCGCCGCCGGCGCGCCTTTCGCGACCCCCGCCGCCGAGCGGTCCGACGGCGCGCTCGTGCGCCGGCTGCTCGACCAGGACGTGGATGAAACACTGGCCGCGGCCCTCGCTTCCCGGGTCGCCGGGTCGCGGGACCCGGAAGCCGGCCTGGCCGCCCTGCTGCGGAGCATGGTGAAGCCCGCCCCCGCTCCGCGGAAGAACGGCGTCACCGTCCTCGTCGGCGGGACCGGAGTGGGCAAGACGACGACGCTCGCGAAGCTCGCCGCGGGGCCGCTGGCGGCGGCGGGGCTCAGTCCCGCGTTCGTCACCTGCGACACCTGGCGGGTGGCCGCGGTGGAACAGCTGGCCGTCTTCGCCGATGTCCTCGAAATTCCGTTCGCCGCCGCGTACACGCCGGAGGAACTGGCCGGCGAAGTGGCGCGGCTCAGGGAAGCGGGGCACCACGTTCTCGTGGACACCCCGGGGCGGAGCCTCCGTGACACCGCGGGCCTCCGGCAGCTTCAGGAGTTCGTCACCGCGGTGGGCGGTCGGACGACGCATCTCGTCGTGCCGGGCACTCTCAAGGCCCGCGATGTCGCGCCGCTGTGGCGGGCGTCGGAGCCGTTCGCCGTCGACCACCTCATCTTTTCCAGGCTCGATGAAACGTCCTCCCACGGACCGGTGCTGAGCGTCCTCGCCAAGGCGCGGCGGCCCGTTTCCTGGGTCACGTTCGGCCAGAACGTTCCCGAAGACATTGCCGGCGCGGAGAGCCTCGATCCGGCCCGTCTCATACTCGATGGAGAATTCGATGTCCGATTCGACCGAAAAACCGCCTGAGCCGACGGGACGGCTCCGCTCCGTGCCCGGCGGGCGGCCCGCCGAGGGCATTCCGAGCCATCCCGCCGCGTTCCGCCGTCCGTCGCGCCGGACGATCGCCGTTCTCTCCGGAAAGGGGGGGGTGGGGAAGACGAACATCGCCGCGAACCTGGCCATTGCACTGGCGCGGCGGGGACGTCGCATTCTGCTGGTCGACGGCGACGTGAGCCTGGCGAACATCGACCTGCTGATGGGCGTCATTCCGCGCTTCACCCTGGAGCATGTGCTGTCGGGGGAAAAGACCCTCGAGGAGATCGTCGTCGATTCCTACGCCGGAATCCGCCTTGTTCCGGCCGCCTCGGGCGTCCAGGAATTGGCCAATCTGGATGATTTCCGCCGGGAGTGCCTGTTCCGCTCGCTGTCCCGGCTCGACGAAAACATCGACCTGATTCTGATCGATGCCGGTTCCGGGATCGCCCGGAATGTGACCAGCCTGGCCCTCGCGGCGGACGAAATTCTCATCGTGACGACGCCCGAACCGACTGCGTTTTCAGACGCTTACGCCGCCATCAAGGTCCTGGCCCAGTCCGGAAAGACCCATCCGCCGAACATCGTGGTGAACATGGCCCGATCCGCCGAGGAGGCCCACCAGGTCCAGTCGCGTATCCGCAAGGTATCGGAGCAGTTCCTCGATCTCTCACCGGTGGACTGGGGCTTCGTTTACGAGGATCCGGCCGTGGCGCGCTCCGTGCGCAACCAGGAGCCGTTCCTGCTGTCGGCGCCCCAATCCCCGGCATCGCGCAGCATCGACCTGTTGGCACGGCGCGTGCTTGAAAACGAACCGGAACCGCAGGAAGGGATGACCGGCTGGTTCAAACGGCTGGGTGAAGTCAAGGCGGGATAGGAGACCCATGGAAAGCTGGATCAGAAACTGGACGCTCTGCGGGGCCCTGACGCTGGCCTTCATCATGGGTACGGCCTCGGCACTGGCCGGGGTGTCGTTCTTCGGGATCATGGTCCGCATTCTCGTCGGAGTTTCGATCTTTCTCACGGTCGGCGGCGTCGTCGGCGGCTGGATCGGACGGTCGCTGGTGCGCCGCATGGTGGAATCGGAAACGGAAGAGTCGGGTCGATAGTTTTCCAACTCGGATTCGCGGCGCCGGCAGGGCGCCCGAACAACAGGCACTTCAGCCAGGGAAGGGCAGACGTCATGGCTCAGGCAACAGCGACACAGGAAAAGAAGAAGGCACCGGCACCGCGTTGGAAAAAGCCTTCGAAGGAAGAGGCCTACCGCCGCTACGCTCCGCTGGTGAAGTACGTCGTGGACCGGATCGCGGCCAACGTTCCGAAGTACGTGGAGCGTGACGACCTGATGAACGCGGCCGCCCTCGGGCTTTTCGACGCGCTGGAAAAGTACGACGCGGCGAAGGGGACGAAGTTCGAGACCTACGCCGTGTGGCGCATCCGCGGCGCGGTCCTGGATGAACTCCGCTCCATGGACTGGGCCAGCCGTTCCGTGCGCCGCAAGGCGCGCCACCTGGAAAGCGTCTGCCGCGACCTCGACCAGAAGCTCGGCCGCCAGGCCACCGAGCAGGAGATCGCCGCGGAAATGGACATCTCCGAGAACCAGTTCTCGCGCATCATCGACGAGGTCCGCGGCGTCGTCCTGCTCTCGCTGAACCAGCCGGCCTCGGAGAACGAGGAGACGGGTGCCGGGGGGCTCGCCGAACTGATCGAGGACACCCGCGTCACCGACAACCTGGAAAAGATCGAGAAGGACGAGCTCAAGGACGTTCTCCTCGACGTGTTCAACGGCCTGCTCGAGCAGGAGAAGCTCGTTCTCGCGCTCTACTACTACGAGGAGATGACGCTCAAGGAGATCGGCGAGACGCTGGACATCTCCGAATCGCGCGCCTCCCAGATCCACACGAAAGCGATTGCGCGGGTGCGCCGGCGGCTCGGCCGGCTCATGTCCGCCGACTGATGCCATGAGTCCGGTCAGCCCGATCCCGAACCTGCCGCCGGTGGCGATGCCCGTGGGCGTCCGCCCGGTCGGCCAGGAGAGGAAACGGGAGCCGGAAACCGGCCCGGAGCGGGAGGAGAACGGCGACGAGTCGCCCGCTTCCGATACCCCGCCTGCCGCGGAGACGCCGTCCGACCCGGATCCGGAACTCAACCCGGACGATCGGGGACGGATCATCGACGTCAAGGCCTGATCCCTGCCTCTCCGGCCACCGATTTCCGGCCGGGACATCCCGGAAACATCGGGGTCGAAGTCGCGGCCTCCGGTGCGCGAAGAGCTTCTGAAAGGTCACCCACGGGGGTGAAGTGCGCCCTCGATCGAAAACTTCCTGCCGGATGGGGCGGGAATCGGGTCTGTCGACCCGACTGGTACGGGACTTGCTCAAAATCACTGTGCACCCGGGACGGGCCCGGGATGCCAAAGCCTGGGGGAGTAAAGACTTATGAAGCGGACCACGGTGTACTTCCGGAGCCTGGTTCTCGTGATGGCCGGTCTGGGATTCAGCGCCACGGCTCGGGCCAACGAGCCTGTAAATGTCAAAATGGCAAATAGTTACGACCTGTCGGCGAGCCATGTCGCAAACCCCGGCGCGCCGGAGGAGAACACTGCACAAACAGCGGACGCTCCGGCAAAAAATCAGCCGGTCGACGGGACTGCGGCCGGATTCGTTCTTCCGAATCCCGGCGAGTCGGTTCTCGGCTCCGACGCGGCCCCGGCTTTCCGAATCCAGAACGCACAGCCCAAGCCCGAGACGGCCGGCACGTCGTGGCCCCCCGTTCCGCTGATTCCGGTACTGGCGCTGCTCGCCGGCATCGCTCCCGCGCTGCTGTGGATCTCATGGTCCAGGTCGCGCGACGGGAAGAAGGCGAAGGCCGTCGGTGGACCGAACCCCCTGGCGGACGCGGTGCGCAGGAAACTCGCCGCCACGGACGTGCCCGTCGGGAGCCCGGAAGCCGGGGGACGCCGGAAGTCCGCGCCGGAACCGGAGGCTCCCAGGATCCAGGACCCGGAACTTCAATCCCTCCGCCTCGAAGTCATGGGCGGACTCAAGGAAATGCGGGCGCGGACGGAGGCGTTCACCGACGCCCTCGAAACCGGCCTCGCCGAACTGCAGACGGAGCTGTCCCGGGCCCGCCGCACCGTGATTCTTCTCCGTGAAGAACGGGTCCGCTGGGAGTCGCGCCTGGAGAACGCCGGCGAGGCGCCCGAGGACGTCATCGAACTGTTCGAACAGCCCGGCCACCGCCGGGCTCCGGCGCCGCCCGCCGTCGAGGAAACCGGAACGATCTTCCGGGACGCGGATCCCGCCCTCGACCCGGCCTGGCTGCTTCTCGACGACCCTTCGCCGGGCATCGTCACCCGGGAGAGCGCGCCGCCCGCCGCGGCGCCCGCGATTCCGGGGGAGAAAGCGCTGAAGGCGTTCGCCGGTCGCCCCGCTCCGGCTCCCGATGACTTCCGGCGCGCACTCGACTTCACGACGCCGTCCGAGCGTCGCGAGATGATTCTCGGGCTGGCCCGCGCCGGCCAGTCGATCGACGAGATCGCGCGGCAGGTCAAGGTCGGCCGCGGTGAAGTGACGCTGGCTCTGACCCGGGCGCAGGGCGCCGCGGCGAGGGGCTGATGCACAACGCCGCCAGGAAGGAAAGGGATGCCGGCCCGGAGCCGGCGCTGTCCATCGCGTCGTCCCTCACGGACAACGCCATCGACGAGTACCTGGTCGACCTGCCGGCGATCCCGGCCATCGCCATCAAGGTGCTGCATCTCGTCGAGGATCCGAACACGAGCGGGAACGACCTGACCCATGCCCTTTCGGCCGACCAGGCCATCACGTACAAGGTGCTCCAGCTCGCGAACTCCGCCTACTACGGAATGTCCCGGCAGATCGATTCGCTCAAGCAGGCGGTGTCGATTCTCGGAATGATGACCATCCGCAGCCTGGTGCTTCTCTACTCCGTTCCGGCCAGCCTGAAACGGGGCGGCAAGACGGGGGCCGAGGAGAGCGCGCTGTGGGAGCACGCGATGGGCGTGGCGATCGTTTCCCGCAGCCTGGCCGCGCGGGCCGGCGGACTGGAGCCGGAACGGCTCTTCCTCGCCGGGATGCTGCACGACATCGGAAAGACGGTGCTGCTGCTGCGCGCGCCGGACCGGATGTCCGAAGTCCTTTACGCGGCGTGGCCTCCCGGCGGCAGCGCCGGCATCCGCGCCGAGCGTTCCACGTTCGGCTTCGATCATGAACAGATCGGCGAACGGGTACTGAATCACTGGACATTTCCCGCCCTGTTCCCGGCTGCCGCGCGCCGGCATCACGACCCGGACAAGGCGGAAGGATTCGAGACCGAGGTGCGGATCGTCGCCGCCGCCAATCACCTGGCCCATCACATGGGGCTCGGCGGTCCGGCCGATCCGGATGCCTGGGGCCGTGCCGTGTCGATGGGAGAGATCCTGGGACTCGACGCCGCGGTGCTCGAAGAGGTATCCGTGGCTGCCCTGAACCAGATCACCGCGGAGCGAAAACTGTACGACATCTGACACTCGATTCGGGGCTCGGCTCCAGGGGGAGCGGGCCGTGAATCCTGATCACCTTTCAGGCTCTGAAACCGACGGGGGAACGGAAGCAATGGCCACAAGCGGAAAGAAGACGGGCGCCAGGAAGACGAGCACGAAGAAGACGACCACGAGAAAGAAGGCGGCGGGCGCGGGGCTGGCCCGGGCCGCCCGCCAGCTCGTCAACACCCTGGAAGAGAGGGGCCTGTTCGACCAGGATGAACTGGCCCGGCTCGAAACGTCGGTGCAGGAGATCGACGCGGCGACCGGCGATGCCGAAACCGTGAAGCGGCTCGCCTCCCTGCACCGGAAGATCATGTCCTGCCTTTCGAACGTGGGCGCGTATTCCGAGGCGGTCCGCGTCCGGAAACTTGAGGCCCTCTTCGAAATCAACCGCCTGGTATCGCACACGGCGGAACCGCAGGAGTGTTTCGACCTGCTCCTTCAGCAGATCCGCAGGCTGATCCCGTACGAGGGGGCCACGCTGTTTCTCGCCGACAGCCGGGAGGGCCGGTTGAACGTGGCGGCCCAGGTGGGCCCGGAAATCGACCTCATCGACCGGATCCAGTTCGACCAGGGGGCCGGCTTTTCCGGATGGGTGGCCCAGACGCAGAAACCGGTGCTCTTCGGGTCGCTCAAGCGCAGCCAGCCGAGTCACAAGGGGCTGATCAAGGCCTTCATGGCCGTCCCGCTCGTGGTCGGGGCGCAGACGGTCGGGGTGATCACGCTCGGGCACTCCGAGGAGGGGATCTTCACGAAGGACGATCTGCAGATGCTGTCGCTGGTGGCCAGCCAGGCGGGCGGAGTCATCCAGAAGACGCTCCTGCTCGAGGAAATCCGGGAACTGGCGATCACCGACGACCTGACCGGCCTCTGCAACCGCCGCCACTTCATGCTCCGCATGAACCACGAGGTGGCCCGGGCCTCCCGCTTCCTCCAGGACTTTTCCGTGATCTTCATGGATCTCGACGAGTTCAAGGCCTACAACGACGCGTTCGGTCACGAAACCGGGGATCGCGCCCTCGTGGAACTCGGCGAGATCCTGAGAAACCACGCCCGGGCCACCGACATCGTGGCCCGCTACGGAGGGGAGGAGTTCGTTCTCCTGCTGCCGCTGACCGGGCGTCATGAGGCGCTGGCCATGGCCGAGCGCCTCCGCCGGGCCGTGGAATCCCACATTTTCCCGCGCCGCAAGCGCCTGACGATTTCCGTGGGGGTGGCCACGTTCCCGGAGGACTCAACCGAGACTCAAGAAATACTGAACATGGCCGATAAAGCGCTGTACCAGGCCAAGCGCGAGGGTCGCAACCGAATTGCGGCCCTTCCGGCTGCCGCTGCATAGGATCCGGAGGCTTTCTTGTCGGACATGACCGCAGAAAACTCCCGACTCGCTCCGTTCGATCAGGGCGTGGCGCTGCCCGTTCCCCGTCTTCTCATCGTGGACGACGAGGAAAACGTGCTGCAGATCTTCGCCGACCTCTTCTCGGACCGGGACTATGACGTCCAGACCGCCGGAAGCGGCGAAGACGCCATGGCCCTGCTCCGGGAAGGGAGTTTCGATCTCCTCCTGACCGACATCAACCTGCCGGGCGTGGACGGGCTCGAGGTCGTGGCCGCGGCAAAGGACGTGGATCCGGAAATCGTCGTCATCGTGATCACCGGATACGCGTCCACCTCGGCGGCCATCCACGCGCTCCGCCACGGAGCCTACGATTTCATCACGAAGCCGTTCGACCTGTGGAACGTGGACCAGGTGGTGGCCCGCGGCATCCAGGCAAGGCGTTTGAAGCGGGAAAACCGTCGCCTGCTGGAAACGCTGACGAGCGCCAACGAAGAGCTGCAGCGCCACGAGGAGATTCTGCGCGACAAGGTCCGGGTGGCCACGCGGCAGATGTCCACGCTCTACGAGATCGGGCAGCAGATCTCCGAAAGCCTGAACCTCGATCACACGCTCGATCTCATCGTGCAGAAGGCGGTGAGCCTGACCGGAGCCCGCATGGGGCTCCTGCTGCTGCACCAGGAAAACGCCGATGTTCTCAAGGGCCGGGTCGGGTACGGCGTCGAGCCGGAGCTCGTGGCCGGTTTCCGCGCGCGTCCCGGCGACGGCATGAACGGCAACGTGGCCCGGACGAAGGTCGCCGAGTTCCGTCACGGGCTGGCGGCGCCGGATGCGGAGCCGCTGTCCCGGCTCGGCGTGTCCTCCGCGCTCGTCGTGCCCCTGCTCTACAAGGGAAGCCTCGTCGGAATCCTCGACGTGCTGAACAAGGAGAGCGGCCCGTTCACCAAGGAAGACCTGGACCTCCTGACCCTGTTTGCCAGCCAGGCGGCCATCGCCATCACGAACGCCCAGCTCTATCAACAGGCCCGCGAGATCGACCGGATGAAGTCCGAGTTCGTCGCGGTGGTTTCCCACGAGTTGCGCACGCCGCTCACCTCGATCAAGGGGTCGCTGGAAATCCTTTCCGACGACCGCTATTTCCAGATTTCGGAAACCCAGAGCGAACTCCTGTCCATCTGCCAGACGAGCGTGGACCGGCTGATCCTCCAGATCAACGACATCCTCGACTTCTCCAAGATCGAGTCCTCGTGCCTGACGCTCAAGTTCGAGCCGATGGAGCTGAAACCGGTCGTCGACCAGGTGCTGCACAACCTGGAAGGGCTGGCTTCGGGAAAGTCGATCCGTCTCGTGTTCGAGCCGCCGGACGACCTGCCCGGCATCGTCGCCGACGAAAACCGGGTGGCCCAGGTTCTGACCAACCTGGTCGGCAACGCCGTCAAGTTCTCTCCGAAGGGTGCGAACGTCACGGTGACCGTCCAGCCCGGCGCGGACGATGTGACGTTCAGCGTGTCCGACGACGGCCCGGGAATCGGGCCGGAGGATCTCGGCAAGCTGTTCCAGAAATTCCAGCAGGTGGACTCCTCAGCCACGCGCAAGCAGGGCGGGACGGGTCTCGGCCTGTTCATCTCCAGGGGCATCATCGAAGGACACGGCGGGCGGATCTGGGTCGAGAGCGAGCTCGGGCACGGCGCCCGTTTCTCGTTCAGCGTGCCGAAGACCCCTTCGGTGGCCGGCGCGGTGGAGCCCGGCGAGATGGAAGCGGCCTGACGTCCCCCGGGCGCCGGAGTTCCCCCCTCCGGAATCCCTTCATGGTCAGATGACCTCCGTTTGATTATCCTCTCCCGCGACCCGTTCACCTGTGTTCCGTCGCGGAGAGTCGAAATTGTCCACCCCAGCCGCGGACAGCGGCCCGATCCAGAATTTCATCCGGTCCCTCTATTCGGCCGCGTTCTATTCCGAGGTTCCCTGGCTGGGACTGGGCGTCGGCTTTCGCAACCTGTTCCTGCTCGCCGCCATTCTCGGCGTCGTCTCGGCCACGCAGTGGTCCGCGGCCACCGGATCCGGGCTGAGGACCTGGCAGGCCAGGGTCGAGGCCGGGGAGATGCCGGCCATGGGGCTCGAAAACGGCCGCCTCCAGGTGGTCGGGCCCCAGCCCTGGGTGGACAGCGATCCGGCCGGAGGATGGTTCATCATCGACACGACCGGCGCGTGGACCGGCGTTCCGGACAGCATGTCGTCCGGCCTGTTCGTCGGCCCGGATCGCGCCGAGTACAAGACGGCGCCGGACGTGTCCCGCGTCTACGAGTTTGCCGGACAGAGCCTGCCCTACCGGCTCGACGGGCCGGGGATCGCACAGACGCGCAAGGTCCTGGTGCCCCTCATGCTCATCGTGATGTCCCCGGTGGCGCTTCTCTACTACGCCACGGTCAACCTGATCCTCGCACTGTTGATAGCGGCCATGGCCACAGGCCTCATGCGCGTGTTCCGTCCCGTGCCCCGGCTGTCCTACAAGTCCGTGCTGACCGTTGCCCTCTTCATCCTGACGCCGGTGTCCCTGCTGTTCAAGTTCATGGGGCTGGTGACGCCGGATCTGGCGGCGATGTTCCGACCGTTCTACCCGGCGCTGGCGGCGTCGCTGCTTCTGGCGGCGCTCTCCGCGTCGACCCGTCCCGGCGGGGACGGGGAGGACGGCGACACTCCGAACGGCACGGACGACGAGGGCGTTTCCGATGACGCGACCGCGGACGACCGGTTCGGTGCGGAAGGCGGGAAAGGGCGCGGGGATCGCGATGCCGCCGGAAACGGGAGCGACCGGGACAGGTCATGAGCCGGGAGCGCACGCGGATCCTCCACGTTCACCACGGCACGGCCCTCGGGGGGGCCCCCACCAGTCTCGCTCGCCTGCTGGCCGGTCTCGACCGCGACCGGTTCGAGTCGATGCTCGCACTCCCGGCGGCGGGCGTGCTGTCCCGGCGCTTCCGGTCGCTGGGCATTCCCGTGTTCACCGGCCCGATCACCGCGTTCTACTACCTGGCGCAGGCTCCGCGCGTCCGCTGGTCCACCCGGCTCAAGGAATCGCTGCTGGGCGCGTCCAACCGCCGTTTCGTCACCCGGCTGATCCGCGAGCAGCGTCCGGCGATCGTCCATCTCAACACCGCTCTCCTTCCGGTTTCCATGGAGGCCGCCGCGGAGAGCGGGACGCCGGTCGTCGTTCACGTACGGGAGCTCATTCCCGACGACGACCCGGCCGCCCGGGACCGGATCGTGACCTCCGCGGCCCGGGCCTCCCGGGTCGTGGCCATCTCCGAGGCGGCGGCAGCCCCGTTTCGCTCCCGCTGCAACGTTTCGGTGATCCACGAAGGGGTCGACGCCGGGTCGTGGTACCGGCCGGAACTGCGCGACGGCTGCCGCGCGGAGTGGGGCGCGGCGGCCGACGACATGGTCCTCGTGTACCCGGCCATGCTGCTCCCCGGCAAGGGGCAGGAGGCGTTCCTCGACGCGGCCGCCCGGCTCCGGAACCGGTTCGACCGGCTCCAGGTGTGGTTCGCCGGCGGGGGAGACGGCGGCGGATATCCGGATCGGCTGAAGAGGAGGGCGGCGGAGCTCGGCCTGGCCGACAGGGTTCGCTGGCTCGGATGGCGGGACGACCTTCCGGCCGTTTTCGCCGCGGCCGAGGTCATCGTGTTTCTCCCGGGGCGGGAGGAGGGGTTCGGCCTTCCCGTCCTCGAGGCCATGGCGGCCGGACGCCCGGTGGTGACCTCGGACCACGGCCCAGCCCGGGAAATCGTCCAGGAAGGGGAAACCGGCCTCCTGGTCGACCCCGGCGATCCCGACCAGGTCTGCCGGGCCCTCGAAGGCCTCCTGGTGGACGCCCGTCGCCGTGCCGCGATGGGGGAGGCCGGTTTCGAGCGGGCCCGGGAGCGGTTCGACCTCCAGGGGATGATCCGGGCGTTCGAGACCCTGTTCGCGTCGGTTTCTTGACGGGCTATCCCGATAGCTCCTAAAATATTACGCGCGAGTTGCCGATACAGAGTGTGCGGCCTGTCCGCGTCGAATCTCGACGATCTCACCGTCTCGTTTCCTTGAAACCCCTCGGGTGGAGGCTGTTTTCTGGCCCTTCGGACACATGCCCCGGCTTTCCGGGCCACGCTCAGTGCCAAAGTCCTGTTTCTGGCGTCCCTCCTGACTTTTTCCGGATCCGTTCCCGCATTCGCCCAGGCCATCGTGCCCGGAGCGTACCGGCCGGGTGCCGCGCAGTCGGACGATACCGACCGCCCCCGCCTCGAGCGGTCCTTCCAGGACGTCTACCAGATCCTGCTGGACCGGGGGCTTTCCGAGGATGCCGCGGGCCGGCTGCTGCGGGACTATCCGTCCGACAAGCGATTCGACCAGGCCGAGATCGACGCGATCCTCCGCCGTGTCCGTCCCGAGGACCTGCTGACCCGGCGCACGAAGGAGCAGAAGGAACCGGACGAGGAATTGACGCTCCTGCCTCAGCGCACCGGTGGTCCGCTCGAACCGGAGGCGTTCGGTTACGACGTCTTTGCCCGGGCTCCCGAGTCTTTCGAACCGGACCAGGACCTGGCGGTCGGCTCCGACTACCGGCTCGGCCCCGGAGACGAGCTGCGCATCACCCTGTGGGGGTCGATCCAGCAGGAGTTCTTCGGCCTCGTCGATCGCGAGGGGAACCTGGCTCTCCCTGAAATGGGCCTCGTGCCGGCCGCGGGCGCCACGCTCGGCGAGATGGAGCGGCGGCTCGAGGCCGAGCTCCGGAAAACCTTCTCCGGCTTCAAGCTGTCGGTGACCCTGCGACGGCTGCGCCGGATCCAGGTGATCGTCGCCGGCGACGTGAAACGTCCCGGCGCCTATTTCCTCTCGCCGGTCTCGTCGGTGTTCAACGCGCTCTACTACGCGGGCGGTCCCACGGCACAGGGAACACTCCGCCGGATCCGCGTCGTCCGCGACGGCCGCCTGATCGCCGAGGTCGATCTCTATCCCACGCTGCTGCTCGGCGAGGCGTCCGACGAGGTCAAGCTCGTCTCGGGCGACACGGTCTTCATCCTGCCCAAGGGCGCCGAGGCCACCGTGCGCGGCGAAGTGAGCCGGCCGGCCATCTTCGAACTGGCCGGTTCGGAAACCGTCGCCGACCTCGTGGCCATGGCCGGGGGGTTCACCCCGACCACCCACCCGGACCGCGCCACGCTGGACCGCGTGTCCCCGGCCACGGGCCCGATTTCCATCGATGTCGACCTCTCGGATCTCCTCGTCCAGGAGGACGTGCCGCCGGCGTCGCCGACCCGCCTCCCGCTTCAGGACGGGGACGATCTCACCGTCTATTCCATCTATCACGTTGCCCCCCGCGAGTTCGTGGAGATCCAGGGGATGGTCCAGTACCCCGGTATCTATCCCCTCTACCCGGGCACGAGGATCAGCGACCTCGTCTTCCGGGCCGGCGGCCTGCTCGACAGCGCCTACCGGCTGACCGCGGAACTGTCGCGCCTCGCTCCCCCGGGCGACGTCCAGACCCGGGAAGGAGTGGCCGACAGCGTGAGCCGTGTGCACTACATCGAGCTCGACAAGGCGCTCGGCGACCCGTCGTCCACGGAAAACAGGGTGCTCTCGAAGGACGACAAGCTCTACATCCGGAAGATCCCCGGCTGGAAGACGCAGGAAACCGTCAAGGTGACCGGCGAAGTCGTCTTCCCGGGAATCTACCCGCTGCTCGTCCGCGAGGAGCGGCTCTCGCACGTGATCGAGCGCGCCGGCGGTCTCACGAAGGAGTCCTTCCTCATGGGGGCTTCGCTGTTCCGTGAGGAGCAGGGGCGGGTCATCATCAGTTTCGAGAACGCGCTCAAGAAGGAACGCGAGGACATCGTGCTCGTCGACGGCGATTCGATCCACGTGCCGTCCTATCCGCCGACGATCCTCGTGGAAGGGCAGGTCAGTCGCCCTGGCGCTCTCCTGTTCAAGTCGGGCAAGAACGCCGACTACTACGTGGAGCGGACCGGCGGCCCGGACGAGAAGGCCGACCGCGGGCGGACCCGCATCATCCGCGTCGACGGCGTCGTGCAGAAGGCGTTCCGCAGGTTCTGGTGGGACCCCGAAGTCCAGCCGGGTTCGCGGATCGTGGTCGCGGAAAAGGTGCCGGGCGAGGGCGTTGACTGGGGCACGGCCATCAAGGACGCCACCACGATTCTCGCCAGCCTCGCCACCACCGTGTTCATCGTCACGCAGATCAACAAGTGACCATGACCGAATCCTCCCGGGAAGCGGGCGCCGCGCTCCGGCGCTCGCCGTTCATCGAGGCCCTGGCCATCCTCCTGGCCTGGCGCCGCATCATCTTCGGGTTCACGGCCGGCGTCGTGCTGGCCACCGTCGTCTACTCGCTCGTCGTCAAGCCGACCTACACCGCGCGCTCCTCGATCCTGCCCAAGCAGGACGAGGGGCAGCTGTCCGGGCTGTCCGGACTCGTCAACTCCCAGTTCGGATCGTTCGCCGGGGGGCTGGTCGGGGCCACGACCTCCACCGACATCCTGATGACGATCCTCGAGAGCCGTTTCCTGCGGGATCGCGTCATCGATCGGCTTGAACTGACCCGGGAACTGGGGATCAAGGTCAAGGATCCCGGCAAGGCCCGCGAAACCACGCATGCCCGCCTCCTCAAGATGACGGAAATCGGGCTGACGAAGCGCCTGTCGCTGTTCGTCGAGGCGCGGGCCGGAAAGCCGGAACTGGCCGCGAGCATCGCCAACGCCTACTTCGAGGAACTGGACCGGCTGAACCAGGAATTTTCGTTCACGTCCGCGCGGCAGACGCGCGTCTTCATCGAGGAGCGGCTCGGGGAGACGCGGGATTCGCTGGCCGCGATGCAGTCGCGCCTCTCCGATTTCCAGAGCGAGCACGGAATGGTGGCGCTCGACGAGCAGGCCAAGGCCGCCGTCGACGTGGCGTCGACGCTTCAGGCCGAGCTGATCAGTCTCGAGGCCCAGATCGAGGTGGCCCGGAAATACTCGACCGGGTCGTTTTCGCGGACGCGCGACCTCCAGTACCGCGCCGACGCCGTGCGAAACCGGCTGCTCCGCCTGGCGGGGAAGGGAGGCGCCGCTCTCGCACCCGAGGCGTCGGACGACCCGCTGCTCATCCCCTTCAACCGGATGCCGGATCTCTCGCGGCGCCTGGCGGACCTGCTCCTGGACATCAAGACGCAGCAGGCCGTGTTCACCCTGCTGACCACGCAGCACCAGCAGGCGAAGATCGACGAGGCGCGCGACGTGCCCACGATCCAGGTCCTCGATCGGGCCGAACCGCCGGTCTTCAAGAGCGCGCCGAAGCGGAAGAAGAACGTCCTGGTGGCGCTGGTTCTCGGGCTGTTCGTCGGCGCGATCCTCGCGTTCGCCAGCGAGTATCTCCTGCGCACGCTGTCCGGACCGTCGGGCGCTTCCCTCCGGGCGCTGGCCGGTCCGTTCATCGGGCGCGTCGAGCGCTGGCTCGCGGACACCCGGATCTCCACGGATCGATGAACGCGGCGTCCCGCCAGGGAGCGCCGGCCGTCCCGTCCGGCGGGGTTGGTTTCAGTTTCGCGGCCATGGCCTTCGGCGCCCTGCTGGCGGCCACCGGGCTGCATTTCGGCGGAGCGGCCGTCGGCGGCCTCTGCCTGCTGCTCCTGGTCCTCGCGGTGCTCGGTCACCCGATGGTCGGCATCGGCAGCCTGCTCGTGACCGCGCCGATCTTCCTCCTCCTCACCCCGTTCATCCCGAAAGGGGTGCCGGTGTCGTTTCTCCTGCTCGTGCTCACCGGTCTCGGGCTGCTGTTCCGGCGGGTGTACGAACTGCGCGCGATCCCGTTCCGCTGGTCCCCGCTGGATGTCCTGGCCGCCTTCCTGCTGTTCAACGGCCTGTTCTACATACCGCTCGCGGCGAACCTCAAGACCGGTGTGTACGGGTATCACGAGCTGTTCCGGCTGTTTCTCATCTATTTTGTGGTCCGCCTGCTCCGGCCGGGCCGGCAGGAGGCGGCCGCGGTGTTCTGGATCACCGGACTGACGGCGTTCGTGGTGCTGGCCTACGGGTGCGTGCAGCGCTTCTGGAACTACGAATGGGTGATGGTCCAGTTCCATCTCGTGGAATCGCTGCGCGACTACGCCGGGTACAGTTCGACCGGCCTGCGCCGGGCCTATTCGTTCGTCGGGTCGCCCCTGTCCCTCGGCTTTCTCGGCATGATGGGCTCGCTCACCGCCGTCAGCCTGATGTCGGTGGGCCGCCGCGACGCCGCCCGGTCGCTCGCGCCGATCCTGCTGATCGCAGGTCTGGGCGCGTCGGCATTCTCGTTCACGCGCAGTTCGTGGATCGGCACCGCCGCCGGGATCGGGCTCTTCGCGCTCCTGCAGATCCGCGGTAGGAACCTGGCCTATCTCATCATCACTCCGCTGGTTCTCGGCGCCGTGACCATGCGCCTCGTTCCGGACGCGGCGGAGCGGGTGGGGCGCTACGCGCTGACGATCTTCAGCTCGGATCCGACCGACACGAATTTCCACTACGTGGCCCTGTTCGAGGCGGCGCTCTTCTTCTGGGACCACAAGCTCGGCGTCGGGCTCGGCTCCGCGAGCTTCGCCGGGATCCACCACGGCGAAGGGGTCAAGTTCTGGAGCGAGAACGCCTACTTCCTCGTGGGGATCCAGACCGGGGCCCAGGCGCTGGTGGCGCTGACGCTGTTTCTCCTCGCCGGTGTGCGCGAAGGGCGCCGGGCCATGAAGCGCGCCGGCGCTTCCGTGTTCGACCGCCGGGTCGGGGCCCTCGTCATGATGGGGTTCACCGGGTTCGCCCTGGCGGGGATGTCGCTCCCGGCGCTCCTCGACGTGTCGGCGTTCGCGCCGCTCTGGGTGGCCGCGGCCCTGGCCGTCAACGCGGGCGAGGCCCCCCCCGCGTGACGGGATCCGCACAACCGGATCGCCCGGGACAGGTCGGCCGGACTCCGGATCCGTCGGCGCCGCGGGTCAGCGTGATCCTCGTGAGCTACAACACGCGCGATCGTCTCATGGCCGCGCTCGACGCACTGGGGCGGGCCGGGGAGGAGGACCTCGAGGTCGTCGTCGTGGACAACGCGTCGACGGACGGCTCCGCGGCGGCCGCCCGCGATCACCCCGTTCGTCCGGCGGTGATCGAGCGCGCGGTCAACGGAGGATTCTCGGCCGGGGTGAACTCCGGCCTGGCCGCGGCGCGCGGGCGGATCCTTCTGCTCGTGAACAGCGATGCGGTGGTGTCTCCCGGCGGCCTGTCGCGGCTGGCCGATTACCTCGAGGCGCACCCGGATGTCGGCGTGGCCGGCGGTCGCGTGCTCAACGGCGACGGATCGCTTCAGCCCACCGCATTCCGCGAGCCGGGGCTCTTCGACAGCTGGCGGGAGTTCGGCTTCGCCGGCGGCGGATTGCGCCCGGCGCCGGACCGGACCGGCCAGGTCGAGTGGGTGTCCGGTGCGTTCATGGGTTTTCGCGCGGACACGGCCCGCGAACTCGGCGGCTTCGACGAGGATTTCTTTCTCTACGCCGAGGACATCGAGTGGTGCCGGCGCGTGCGGCGGTCCGGCCGCGCCGTCCACTATGTCGCGGAGGCCTCCGCCGTTCACGAAGGGCGCGGCAGCGACGCCTCCTCCGGCGGGATGAGCCTCCGGGCCGTGGCCGCCCGGATCCTGTTCCACCGGAAGACGGCGGGGGCGCCCGCCGCGTTCCTCCTGCGCGCGGCGCTGACCGTCAACTGGGTCGTCCTCCTGGTCCTGGTCGCTCCGCTGCTCGTCCTGCCCGCCGCTCCCGGCCGGCGCGCGCGGCGGGTGTTCCCGAAGCTGCTTCACCTGGTCACGCGTGCCGGCGCATCCCGCCCGCGCGAGCCGTTCACGGCGCTCATCGCCATCGTCGACTTCCCGAACGGCGTCGGCGGCGACACGCGCCGGGTGCACATGATCGCGCGGAGCCTTGTGTGCGCGGGGGTCCGCACGACGCTCGTCATTCCCTGTCCGCGGGGGCTGGTCACGGACGAGGTCAACATGCGGCGGGCGGACACGATCGACGGCATCGACGTGGTCCGCCTCTCGAGGGCCGGCTCCTACGGGCACGATCCGGACATGACCGCGGCGGGAACCCTGAAGCTGTTCCACCTGCGCTGGGCGAGCCTGTTCCGGTCGCTCGGCGAGATCGGGCGGCTCCGGAAGCGGGGACTCACGAACCTGTTCCTCTATCAGCCCACGTTCTACGACGGGCTGTTCTACTGGCTCTACGCCCGGATGACCGGCCTCGGGCTCGTGGCCGATTACTGCGACCTTTCCTTCGTCGAGCACGACCGGATCCGGATGAGCCCGGCCCGCCGTCTCTGGGCGCTGAACTACCGCTGGGGGATGACCTGGATCCCGAAGCGGCTCGACACCGTGTTCGTGATCAGCGGCTATCTCGAACGGTGGATGACGCCGAGGATCGACGGCGGGCGGATCGTCCGGCTTCCCCCGGTGGTCGACGCGGATTCCTTCGCCGTGGAACCGCCGCCCGGGTACGCGGAAGCGCATTGTGGCGCGGGACAGGGGGCCGTGGTACTGTACGCGGGCTCTTTTTTCGACAACGAAGGTGTTCCGACGCTGCTCCGGGCCGCGAAGGATGTTCTCGTCACGGCTCCAGACACCCGATTCGTCATTGCCGGAGGGCATCCGGCCGAGGCGGCGCGGGCCCTGGCCGAACTGGCCGGGTCGCTCGGGATCACGGATGCGGTGATCTTCACGGGCGTCCTGCCGAGCCTCGAGATGCCGTACCTGTTCCGGTGCGCGGACATCCTGGTCGCTCCGAAGGCCAGAAACGTCCTGAACGAGGCCGGCGTGCCGACCAAGCTCGTCGAGTACCTGGCCAGCGGCCGGCCCGTCGTGGCGTCCGCGGTGGGCGACATTCCGCTGATCGTCGAGGATGAAACGGACGGCGTACTCGTGCCGCCCGATGATCCGGAGGCCCTGGCCGGTGCCCTGGCCAAGCTTCTCGCCGATCCGGACCGGCGCGTGCGCATCGGCGAGGCGGGGCGGAGGAAGGCGAGGCTCCGGTATGATGTCGGAGCCGTCGGTCAGCTCATCAGGCGGAACCTGCCGGCGCGGCAGGATCCGCTGCGCGATACGAAATTTCAAGGAGGCTCCTCGGCATGAGGATTCTGGTCACCGGCGGTCTGGGAACCGTGGGCGCCGTTCTCGTCAGGGAACTGCGCGGCCGCGGTCACGAAGTCTGGATTTCCGATCTTCCGCATCACCATGACGCACAGTACCTGCGCTGCGATGTCGGAACCTTCCGGCAGCTCGAAAGGGTCGTGGAGGGGCGGTCGTTCGATCTCGTCTACCACCTGGCCGCCGAGTTCGGGCGCTGGAACGGGGAGGATTTCTACGAAACGCTCTGGCACTCGAACGTCATCGGCACGAAGAACCTCATCCGCCTCCAGGAGAAGCACCGGTTCCGGGTCGTCTTCTTTTCGTCGAGCGAAGTCTACGGGGACTACGACGGGGAGATGAAGGAAGACGTCATGGACCGGGTGGAAATCCGCCAGATGAACGACTACGCCATGACGAAATGGGTCGGCGAGATGCAGATCATGAACTCGGCGGCGATGCACGGCACCGAGTCGGTGCGCGTCCGGCTGTTCAACACCTACGGCCCCGGCGAGCATTACAGCGCCTACCGCAGCGTGGCCTGCCTGTTCATCTACCGGGCGCTTCACGACATGCCCTACAAGGTCTACCTGAACCACCACCGGACATCCTCGTACGTGGACGATACCGTGTTCACGCTGGCGAACATCGCCGAGCGGTTCCATCCGGGGCGGGTGTACAACATCGGCGGTCACGAGTATCACGACATCAAGCAGCTTTCCGACCTGATCCTCAAGGCGTGCGGCAAAGACGACCGCCTCGTGGAGTACGTGGAAGCGGAGCCGTTCACGACGCGCGACAAGAAGGTCAACCTCGAGCGGGCGGTGAAGGACCTGGGTCACGATCCGAAGGTGCCCCTCGAGGAAGGAATCCGGCGCACCGTCGAATGGATGAAAAAAGTCCACGGACTGTGACGGCGGAATCGCGATCCCCGGAGGAACGCGCGGCCGCTTCGAGCCGGCCGGCACCCCTCCGGGTGGCCATGATCGGCGCGAAGGGGGTTCCCGCCGCGATCGGCGGCGTCGAAAAGATCGTCGATGAACTGGGCGCCCGCCTCGCGGAGCGCGGCCACTCCGTCACCGTCTACTGCCGCCGCGCCTACACCGGCGCGATCCCGCCGCGGTACCGGGGGATGTCGCTCGCGTGGACGCCGGCCTGGCCCGGCAAGTATACGGACACGCTGTCCCACGCGTTCACGTCGCTCGGTCACGCGCTGCTCCGGAATTACGACATCCTGCACATCCATTCGCTCGGAACGGCTCCGATCGTTCCGCTGGCGTGGCTGGCCGGTCGCCGCATTCTCTTTCACGTGCACGGCCAGGAGTGGAAGGGGGGCAAGTGGGGCCGGAAAGCCCGCGCCTACTTCAAGGCCTGCGAGCCGGTGGCGCTCGATTTCGCCCACCGGGTCGTCGTCAACACCCGGGCCTCGGCGGACTACTACCGGGAGGCTTACGGGAAGGAAACCATCTACATCCCGAATGCCGTGTCCATCCCGGAGGTGAGCGCTCCGACCGGCATCCTGGAACGGCTCGGCGTGACGCCGCGGGGCTATCTCCTGTTCGTCGGACGGCTCGTTCCGGAAAAGGGATGCCACTACCTCGTCGAGGCGCACCGGCGGCTCGGCCTCGACATTCCGGTCGTGGTGGTCGGGGAACCCGCGCATTCCGGGGAGTACGAGCGAGAACTGCGGGCCCGGGCGGGATCCCGCTTCCTCTTCGCCGGATCCGTGTTCGGGGATGCGCTCACCGAGCTGTACGCCCGGTCGCTGATCCTCGTGAACCCCACCGAGCGGGACGCCGTGTCCCTCGTTCTCCTCGAGGCGATGGCCCAGGGAGCCTGCGTGCTGACCTCGGACATCCCGGAGATGCTGGAGGGGGTCGACGGAGCCGGGTACCACTTCCGGCAGCGGGACGCCGCCCATCTCGCCGAGGTTCTCGGCGCCCTCCTCGCCGGCCCCGACCGGATCGAGGCGGTGAGGGGCCCCGCGCGCGAACGCGTCCGGGATCACTACTCCTGGGGGCCGGTCACCGATCGGTTCGAGGCCGTCTACCGCGAGCTGTCCCGCGCATGAACGCACCTGTCCGGATCACGACGGCGCACCCGCCGCGGGGCTTTCGGCATTGAAGACCCGCGTCCTGTTCCTGGCGCCGTACCTGCCCCGCCCGAATGCGCTTCATGCCGGCGGGACCGATTCCGCGTTCTATCTGAGTACCCTTCTCGAGCGCTGCGACGTCGACCTGATCTGCCTGGGAACGGTCCGCGATCGGCGCGAGGCGCGCGCCGTCTGGCCCGCGGTCGGACACCTGGAGTGCATCCCCTACCGCCAGGGGGTGATGGAGAAACTCGAAGGGGTCGCCGAGGACCTGCTCCGGCCCGGGCACTGGGGGCGCGGAGCGCGGTTCCGGTTCCGCGAGGCCGTCCGGATCAGGACCGCCGGCACCCGGTACGACGTTCTTCACGTGGAGCACCAGGAAACGGACTTCTGGTTCGACGAGACGCACGTGCCGGTCCGCTTCATCGATCTCCATGATGTCGTCTCCGGACTCCTCGAGAAGGGGGCCTCGGCGAACCCCTGTCCGGACAGCCTTCCCGATCTCGCCGCGGCGCGGGATCACGAGGCCGACCTGCTCCGCCGCTATCATCGCGTGACCGTGCGCTCCGCCGCCGAGCGCGACCGCCTTGCCGTGCGCGGGGACGGCGGCCGGATCGCGATCGTCCGCCACCCGGTGAACCCTCCCGCCGGCCGCGTGCCGCGGGCCGGCCGCATTCCCGGCCGCGTCCTCCTCACCGGCTCGTTTTACCGTCCGGCCAATCAGGTCGCGGCCCGGGAACTGGCCGGGTCTATACTTCCCCTGATCGTCGCCGCGTGTCCGGACGCCACGTTGATGATCGCCGGCGCGGGTGCCGACAGGACGCTGGCCGAACTCGCCCGCGACCGCCGGATCCTGGTCCAGGGTGTCCTTCCGGAGCTGGGGGAGGTCTACAATGAGTCGATGGTGTTCGTGAATCCGCTGCGCTGCGGCGGAGGTGTCATCACGCGGCATCTGGAAAGCCTCGCCCGCGGCCTGCCGGTCGTCACCGTGCCGGCGGGGGCGGAAGGGCTGGACATGGCCCGCGGCTTTCAGGCCGCGGAATCCCCGGAGGACCTGGCCGCGCTGACGATCCGCCTGCTCAACGACGCGGGTCACTGGGAAACGTGCAGTCTTGCCGGTTTCGAGGGGATCGGCGGGCTTCATGCCCCGTCCCGTGTCCGGGAATCGCTGTTCGCGCTCTACGACGGTGTCCTCGGTCCGCGGTCGCATGTCTGAGCCGCCGTTTCCGCCGCAACCACCGCAACCGCCCGCACCCGCACCCGCGTCCGGGCCGGAGTCCGGCGGGTCGTCCGCGACCGGCGATCGCTCCGGCGGCCCCGACACGGGTCGCGCCCGCTCGCCCGGGCCGGAACTGGCGGGACTGCTCAAGTCCACCGGCGCGCTCATTCTTCTCGGGCTCGCCGGAAAGGTCCTCGGCCTTCTCGTACAGGTTCTCACCGCCCGCTACCTCGGGGTCGATCCCTCTCTCGACGCCTTCCTCGTTGCGCTGTCGCTGCCCGAAATGCTGGTCCAGGTCGTGATGATCGGCGCGCTCTGCCAGGTGATGATTCCCGTCCTCGCCGAACACGAGCACACGCGCGGCGCGGAGTCGGCCCGGGAACTGTCCGGACGCATTCTCGGGCTCATCGGGATCGTCGTTCTCGCGGTTTCGCTGGTGGCCGGACTCCTGAGCGGTCCGCTGATCCGTCTCGTGGCTCCGGGGTTCGACGCCGCGCGTCATGAGGCCGCGCGCAACCTGTTTCTGCTCATGCTCGTCAACGTGGCCCTCGGCGCCTACATCTACTATGGACGGGCCGGGTTGCACTGGAAGCGGCACTTCATCCTCGCGGGATTCTCCGCGGTGGCCGCCAGCCTTGCCCAGGCCCTGGCCGTCGTCTTCCTGGCGCCGAAGTTCAAGGCGCTGGGCCTGGCCTGGGCCACGATCCTGCTGAATCTCACCACCGCGGTGATCATGACCATCGGGTGCGTGAGGGCCGGCATCACGCTGCGTCCGCGCTGGCCGGTCATGACCATGGAGATGAGGAAGCTGCTCGGCCTCGCCTGGGTCATGGGTGCGTTCCTCCTCGTCTCGATCTTCAGCTTCGCCACCGACCGGTACTTCGCGTCGCTGCTCGCACCGGGCAGCATTGCCGTTCTCGGGTACGCCTGGCGCTTCGAGCCGATCTTCCTCGCCGTGCTGGCCGGCGCGGCCGCCGCGCCGGTGTACACCGAACTGTCCGAGGCCGCGGCGCGCGGGGACCTGAACCGGCTGAAGTCCGGCCTGTCCCGCGGGTACAAGCTCATCGTTCTGCTGGCGTTTCCCGCCGCGGGTCTGCTGTCGGCCCTGGCGCATCCGCTGATTGTCGTCCTCTTCCAGCGCGGCGCGTTCACGGCGGCCAGTTCCCGGGAGGTGGCGGTCGTCCTGTCGATACTCGCTCCGGCGTTCGCCTGCTGGTCGATCGCCTCGATGCTCATCCAGGCGCTGAACGCGATGCAGAAGCCCCGTCTCACCCTGCTGATCGGCGTCGTCTCCACGGTGCTCAATCTGCTCTTCGACGCGCTGCTCTACCGCCGTTTCGGCGTGGCGGGCCTGGCCCTGGCCACCCTCGCGGTCGCCGTCCCCACGACCGCGATCATGGCGTTCGGCGTCTTCCGCTGGGCCGGGCTCGGCGCGGCCGGTCCCGCACGGTTCACGCTGGCGGTCACGGCTCTCTCTCTGCTGGCGGCCGGCGCCGCCGTCGTCGTTTCGGAAGCGCTGCTCTCGTGGGCCGCGCCGCCGCTTGTCCGGCTCATCGGCGGGGCGGCGGCCGGGGGTGGGGTCCTCGTGATCGGGTCGATGTCGCTCAAGCCGCCCGAACTCCGGATGCTCACCGATCGGATCCAGGGACTCCTCCGGCACGGGCGGAAATGAACGGCGGACCCTCCGCGAGCGCAGCGGGGTCGGGAGCCGCGACGCCCGTGTGCCCCCTCTGCCGGCGGCCGGCCGGTCCGTTCGCCCGCGGAAACGCGGAGGATGCCGCGGACTCCTGGCACCGGGTCGCTCCTGGCGGTCGCCGCTTCGTTCATGTGGAGTGCGGGGACTGTGCACTGATCTTCACGACCCCGACGCCCACGGACGATGAACTGCGTGCCGTCTACGAAAGCCGGTACGACTACGCGTGGTTTCAGGCCCGGCGGGCACTGAAGCGGATCCAGGCGCGGCACCGCTTTCGGCGCGTGCGCGCGCTGCTCGGTTCCCCCGGCGGTCGCGCTCCGGCCCTGCTCGATATCGGCGCCGGGCAGGGACATTTCGTCGAGGAGGCGCGCCGGGCCGGCTGGAACGCGCTGGGACTCGATCCGGCACTGCCGGAGTCCGTTCCCGGCTTTCGTGATGAACTGGAGAGCGGTGGACCGCTTCCCGGGGGACCCTACGAAGCCATCACCCTCTGGCACGCGCTGGAGCACATGCGCGACCCCGCGGCGGTTCTCGGCCGGGTTCACGAGCGCCTGGTTCCGGGCGGAGTCCTGATCGTGGCGGTCCCGAATCGGAACGCCCGGGGCCTGGCCATGGCCGGACGGGGGTGGGGCTGGTTCCAGGAGCCCTTTGTCCATCTCTGGCACTGGTCGCCCGAGGCTCTCGTCCGCACCCTCCCGCCCGGGTTTTCACGGGTTCACTGCACGACCCGCGACACCTGGGATCAGCAAACCTTTTTTGCCACAAGGTTTTATGGACTTTGTGTCCGGGTCGGCCGCGGGTTGGGCCGCCTCGCCGGGACGAATCGGACGCAAGGCGAGGGGCCCTCGGGGCGCTCGGCGTCCGTGTGGGCTCGTGAGGCACTCCATATTGCCGGTTACGCGGCCTATTGTGCCCGGCGTGCCGTGCTCGGGGATCCGGCCGGAGACCGCCTGGAGCGCTCGGAACTCCTGCTCAGCGCCGTCCGGGGCGATCCCTCCGCCGCGGAGGGGACCCGGGGAAATTGACCATGCAGGGATCCCGCGTGGCCGCCGACAACAATATATGGGGTGACTTGCAGACCGAAGTCCCCCGGAAACAAACGGAAGCCTCTCATCTCTGGTATGATCGTAGCGTTCCGAAGAAGGGAAAGTCTCGCCGCCTTCCGGTCGTTTCCCGTTGGAAGCCATCGCAAGTTGTCCTCTGGTTGAGAGTTAAAGGGTTGGAGCTTTGAAATGCACCTTGATCCCGCAAAAGTGAAGCACAGACCCGACGATCTGCTCCTTGTTGTCAGCTACCGGTGCAACTCCCGTTGCGTCATGTGCGGAATATGGGAAGGCGATCAATCCGGCAAGGGGGAGATGACCCCCGACGAGTACCGGAAAGCCATTCCGGACACCCTGTCCCACATCAACATCACCGGCGGCGAAACCTTCCTGCGCAAGGATCTTCCCGAAATCGTCGCGGCCGCCCATGAAGCGGCGCCGAAGGCCGCGCTCACGATTTCCACGAACGGCCTTCAGCCCTCGCTGACCCGCCGCATGCTTCCCCTGTTGCTCAAGGAAAAGCCGGATATCGGCTTCGCCGTTTCCATCGACGGGGATGAGGAGATGCACGACAAGGTGCGCGGCGTGCCGGGCAACTACCGCAAGTGCATAGAAACCGTCCGGGCGATCCAGGAGGCGGGATCCTCGAACGTGCGCATCGGATTCACCGCGATGGGGCAGAACGACGCCCATCTCTCGAAAATATACCGGCTGGCCAAATCGCTGGGAGTTCAGTTCACCTGTGCCGTGGCGCACAACTCCGAGCACTACTTCCAGACGAGCGTCAACCACGGAGTCCAGGTCGACGTCCTGACCCGCGAACTCGATTACGTGGCCCGCGAGGAACTCAGGTCGACGGACGTCAAGTCCTGGTTCCGCGCCTACTTTCAGAAGGGTCTCGGGGAGTTTGCCGCTACCGGCGAGCGTCCGGTCCGCTGCGAGGCGGCGCACGACTCGTACATGCTGGACCCCTACGGACGCGTCTTTCCCTGCAACATCCTGAACATGCCGGTCGGAAACGTGCGGGAACAGTCGTTCGAGGAGATCTGGACATCCGCCGAGATGGATCGGATCCGGCACGTCGTCCGGAACTGCGAGGAACCCTGCTGGATGGTGTGCACGGCCCGCAGCGCCATCAAGCGCCACCTTCCGAAGGTCGGCACCTGGGTCGTGGTGCACAAGTTGAAAGCTCATTTCGGCATGAACGTCATTCCGGGAGCCGATTCAGGCGGGAAGCCGAGCGCGGCCCCGAGTGTGTCGTCGGCCGGTTGATCGCAAGGCGCGCATGAGGATTCCACACGCCAGGAGGAAGATCCGGTTCGGGCGGCCGCAACCGGTTTTTCCGGCCACGAGGATACAGTGAGCCAGATTCTCAAGATCGGCCCCGCATCCGCGGGCAGGCCGTCCGTCGAGCCGCAGCCGCAGACACTGTCCCGGCAGAACCATGAGCGCCGGATCCAGGCGTTGAAGTCGGGAATGGTTCTCGGCGACCTGATCTCCATCGGCGGGGCGTTGCTCGCGACCATCCCCCTGGCCATGCCGCACTCGGGAACCTGGGGCGGTCCGCCGATCCTCGTGGCGCTGGCCGCCGGCCTCGTCTGGGCGGCGTGCCTCGCCGGCACCGGCTCCTACGACCTGAAACTGATCGGTCGCCGGGCCGACCTGACCGCACGGGTCATTCGGGCCTCGTTCGCCGCGGTGGTCCTGCAGATCCTCATCTTCTTCGCCCTGCGTCCCGAACTCCCGCTGCCGAGCCGGATCGGCGTGTCCGCCTTCTGGCTCCTGGCCACGGTCCTGACGCTGACCCTCCGCTGGACGCTGTGGCGTTCCCTGTTCGTCCGGTTCCTGCGGGGGGCGGCATGCGGATCCACGGTTCTGGTCGGCTCCGACGCGCCGTCCCGCGACCGCTGTGCCCGGATCCAGAATTCGCTGCTGTTCCCGCCCCGGGTGGAGGCGGTCGTGGATGGAGACGGCGTCGCGGACGCCATCGAGTCGCTCGCCCGGGACGGGCGCATCGACCAGGTGCTGGTGGCCCGCGAGGATCTCTCGCGGGACACGCTCGTCGAGCTCGTGCAGCGGTGCCTCGGCTGGGGGCTCACCGTCACGGTGATCTCGCCGGCGTTCAACGTGATGATCGGCCGCGCCCCGGTGGTTCTCCTCGACGGCATGCCGCTCCTCGAGATCCAGCCGAGCGGCCTCTTTTCCCCGGCCCGGCACCTCAAGCGAGCCATCGATTTCACCGGAGCCCTGCTCGGCGGTCTGGTCCTGCTCCCGGTTCTGGGGATGGTGGCGCTGCTCGTCAAGCTCTCGTCGCCGGGGCCAGTCCTTTACCGCCAGGAACGGGTCGGTCGTGGCGGAAAGATCTTCCACTTCTACAAGTTCCGCAGCATGGTGGTGGGCGGTGACGAAAAGCGTCACCGGGCCTACCTTGAAGACCTGGTCCGCAGCGGCTCGGCCGCCACCGTGGACACGCACGGCCGCCGCATCTACAAGCTCGTCGACGATCCGCGCATCACTCGCGTCGGGTCGTTTCTCCGCAGGACGTCGCTGGACGAGCTGCCCCAGCTGTGGAACGTGCTCAAGGGCGAAATGAGCCTTGTCGGCCCGCGCCCCTGCCTGCCGTTCGAGTGGGACCTCTACAAGGACTGGCAGAAGCGGCGCCTCGACGTGACTCCCGGCCTCACCGGACTCTGGCAGGTCACCGGGCGCAGCCAGGTTTCGTTCGAGGACATGGTTCTTCTGGACCTCTACTACATCGCGCACTGGTCCGTCGGCCTCGACATGGAGTTGATCATCAGGACGATTCCTGTGATGCTCTTCGGTCGGGGCGGGCATTGAAAGGGGTTGGAATGAGCAGCAACGGTAATCATCCGGGTCCGGCACTCGGTGTCGGCGTGGTCGGATGCGGCTACTGGGGGCCGAACCTGGTCCGCAACCTCGTGGAAAACCGGAGATGCCGGACGCTCACGGTCTGCGATCTCAAGGCCGAGCGCCTGCAGAACCTGAAGCAGCGCTACCCGCACGTCGCGACGACGGCCTCGTACCGGGACATGCTCGACTCGCCGGACGTGGATGCCGTGGTCATCGCCACGCCGCTGTCCACGCACTACCCGCTGGCCGAGGCCGCCCTGCTGGCCGGGAAGCACGCGTTCGTCGAAAAACCGTTCACGGCCACCAGCGCCCAGGCGCGCCGGCTCATCGAGCTCGCGTCGGCCAGCAAACTGGCGTTGATGGTCGGTCACACCTTCACCTACGCGCCCGCCGTCCGCCACATCGGCGACATGATCAAGGCCGGTGAACTCGGCACCGTCTACTACATCTCCTCGACGCGGGTGAACCTCGGGCTGCACCAGAAGGACGTTTCGGTCATCTGGGACCTGGCGCCCCACGATCTTTCGATGCTGTTTGCCTGGCTCGGCGAACCGCCGCTCCAGGTTTCGGCGGTCGGTCGGGACTACGTCCAGCCGGGCATTCCCGACGTGGCGTTCATCGACCTGGTTTTCGGTTCCGGCGCCATCGCCCATGTCCAGGTGTCGTGGCTCGCGCCGTCCAAGCTGCGCAACACGACGATCGTCGGCAGCCGGCGCATGGTGGTCTACGACGACACCGAGAACATCGAGAAGGTGAAGGTCTTCGACAAGGGGGTGTCCTACCGCGATCCCCAGACCTTCGGCGAGTTCCAGCTGTCCTATCGCTCCGGCGACATCATCTCGCCGAGCATCGACACCTACGAACCCCTCCAGGCCGAGATCGACGATTTCCTGTCGTCGGCGGCCCAGGGCACCCGGCCCCAGTCGGATGGAGAATCCGGACTGCACGTGGTACGCGTCCTCGAGGCGGCCGAGCGTTCGCTCAAGAACGGCGGACACCTCGAGCACCTCGACTGGGACTCCGAGCTCGTCGGACTGGCCGCAAAGGACACGGAGTGATCCATCCGAACGTCAGGATCGGGCCCGATGCCGTGCTGGACGACATGATCCTGCTCGGCCGGCCCCCCCGCGGCGCCGCTTCCGGTGAAATCCCCCTCGTGATCGGCGCCGGGGCCGTGATCCGCGCCTTTTCCACGATCTACGCGGGGACCACGATCGGAGACCGCTTCCAGACGGGACACGGCGCGTCCATCCGCGAGGACAACATCATCGGCGACGACTGCTCGGTCGGCACGAACGCCGTTCTCGAGTTCGGCAACCGGATCGGCAACGGCTGCCGCATCCATTCGCTGTCGTTCCTGGAAATGGTCACGCTGGGCAACCACGTGTTCGTCGGGCCGAAGACGGTGTTCACCGACGATCCGCATCCGATGGGCTGCCCGAAATACAAGGAGTGCAAGGGGGGCGCGATCATCGAGGATCTCGTGAAGATCGGGGCCAACGTGACGGTGCTTCCCGGGGTCCGGATCGGACGGGGCGCCCTGATCGGGGCGGGATCTGTCGTCGTGGCCGACATCCCCCCGGGGATGGTGGCGGCCGGAAACCCCGCCCGGGTCATCAAGAAGGTCGAGGAGCTGACCTGCCCGCCCGGCTTCTTCGAAAGACCGTACGTCTGGGAACCTTACGAAAAGCCGGGGGAGTCCTAGTGTCGCTGCCGCTCGTCCCCCGTGCGGAAATCGAAAGCCGCATCCGGCGCTTCCAGACCCGGCTCCGCGGCGCCGATGTCGAAGCCGCCCTGATCATCCAGAAGGCGGATCAGTACTACCTCACCGGCACCTGCCAGAACGGGGTCCTGTCGGTGCCCGTGGAAGAGGAAGCGCTCTATCTCGTCCAGAAGAGCGTGCAGAGGGCCCGCGAGGAATCACCCCTGGCCCATCAGGCGCCGCTCGAATCGATGCGCCGCCTGCGCGAAACGCTCGAGGCCCATGGTCACGGGCGCTGGAAGAAGATCGGCCTCGAAATGGACTCGCTGCCGGCGCTCGATTTTCTGCGTCTCCGGGAGGCGTTCGAGGGGGTCGAGTTCGCGGACATATCGAAGGACATCCGCGAGGTCCGGGTCACGAAGTCGGAATATGAAATCCAGCAGATGGAAGCGGCCGCCGAGATTCTCCGGGAGGTGTTCGCGGCGGTTCCGGCGATCCTCTCCGAGTCCGAGCGCGAGATCGACGCCGCGGCCGGCATCGAGCGGGAGATGCGCCGGCGCATGCACCAGGGCCTCGTGCGCATCCGCAGGTGGAACATGGAACTGGCCGGAGCCACGGTCGTCGCCGGCGCGTCCGCCAGCGCGCCGACGCCGTTCGACGGCGCGGACGGCACCGAGGGGCTGTATCCGTCGGTGCCCCAGGGAAGCGGAAGGCGGCTGATCCGCCCCGGGGAGCCGATCATGGTGGATCTCGTCGCCGGCCACGGCGGATATCTCGTCGACAAGACGCGCATTTTCGTGATGGGGCGGCTGCGGGACCAGGAACTGCTCGACGCGCACCGCTACACGCTGAAACTCCAGGACGAGGTGTCCCGCCTCCTGCGCCCCGGCAGCGTCTGCGGAGCCATCTACAGCCAGATCCGGGAAATGGTGTCGGAAACTCCCTGGGCCTCCGGCTTCATGGGCTGGGGCGAAAACCAGGTGGCGTTCATCGGGCACGGCGTCGGGCTCGAGCTCGACGAGCTCCCGGTGCTCTCCGGGCGCTCGAAGACCACGCTCCGGGAAGGGATGACGATAGCCGTGGAGCCGAAGATCTTCTTCGGGGATCGCGGCGGCGTGGGGATCGAAAACACCTGGGTGATCACCCCGGAAGGATGCCGGAACCTGACCGCGGACTCCGGCGAGGACGTCATTCCGGTTTGAGCATCGCGCTCCGCCAGACGTCCCGGTTCCAGCTGAATACCGTCAATGCGCCGCTGCACTCTCTCGCATTCCACCCCGCGGCGCTCCCGCCTTCCGGACTTTCGTTTCCGATCGCGTAGAACAGCGTGTCGGCGCGGTACACGTACGGGCCGCCCAGGCACGGGAGCGGTCCGGTGATGTTCGTCACTTCCGGCGAGCCGGTCCTTCCGTGAGTCAGGAGGGGATGGATCCGGATCTTCAACCGATCCGGCGACTCGGCGATGATGCGGCTCTCGTTGAGCCCTACCGCCAGGGGGAGCGTGCGCACCGAAGTGAAGTGCCCTCCGGGTTCCCCCCAGAGAAGAAGTCCCATCACGCTCCGCAGGGCGGCGGCCTGCATGGAATCCGCGGATTCGGGAAGAGTGAGTTCACAGAAGGGCCATGGCGTGCCGGGCCGAAACGCGACCGGTGTTCCTTCCCCCGACTCGACGGCGACGATGGCGGTCAGGTTGTGGATGTCCACGGTTCCATAACGCGACCGGATGAACTGGAACAGCATGACCTTGCGGCACGGACCCGGGGTGGGCGGGGAGCCGAACCAGGCCCCGCAGAGGGGCCTGTCCGTGCAGGTTTCCGCGTAGCGCCCGGAAACGGAAAACTCGGGCACCGTGGCCGCCGGATCCGCGGCGGGCGCCTTCCTGTCGGCGGCGGCCGAAGCGCGCGGCGCGAACAGTGCGATCACCAGGAGCAGGACCCCCGCCGGGGGGGGCGCGAAAGGGAAAGTGCGTCTCGTCACCGGGTTGTTTCCGTTCATCTGACCTGTCGTCCCTCCGCGCCGCCGTCGTTGACCGGTTCCGCGCCGCATGGTTATACTGCCCAACTGCTTTTTTGAAGAATGCCCCGTCCGACTCGTGAGGTTCAGGCGCCATGAACAGACTCTGCACAGCCCGATCCGGAGTCGACCGGTCCATTGTACGCGGCGGACCGGGCGTCCGCACCCCTGCCTGAACCGAATCTCCACCAACGGGTTCCTGAGAGTTTCCGAAACCGAATACCAGAGCGGGGCCGATACCCCGCGGAGGCCCCTGAGCATGCCGGCTCGCGAAATGGAAAAAAGCTACGACCCGGTCCGCGTCGAATCCCGGATCTACGAAAAATGGACCGCCTCGGGAGCGTTCCGGGCGGCGCCGTCCGACCGGAAGCCGTTCACGATCATGATCCCGCCGCCCAACGTTACGGGCATTCTCCATATCGGGCACGTCCTCGACAACACGATCCAGGACATGGTGATCCGCTGGCGCCGCATGCAGGGATACGAGGCGCTCTGGCAGCCGGGCACCGATCACGCCGGCATCGCCACGCAGAACGTGGTGGAACGGGCCCTCAAGGAGGAAGGCACCGACCGCGAAGCCCTGGGGCGCGAGGCCTTCGTGGCCCGGGTCTGGAAGTGGCGCGAGGAATACGGCGGCACGATCATCCGCCAGCTGCAGCGTCTCGGCGCGTCCTGCGACTGGGACCGCGAGCGGTTCACGATGGACCCCGGCCTGTCCGCGGCCGTCGAGGAGGTGTTTCTCCGCCTCTACGACAAGGGGCTGATCTATCGCGGGTACTACATCGTCAACTGGTGCCCCCGCTGCAGCACCGCCATCTCCGACGAGGAGGTGGAGCACGAGGACACGGTCGGCAAGCTGCACTTCATCACCTACCCGTTCCCCGGCGACACCAAGGGGATCACGGTGGCCACGACACGGCCGGAAACGCTGCTCGGCGACGTGGCCGTGGCGGTGAATCCGGAAGACGAGCGCTACGCCGCGCTCATCGGGCGGAAGGTGGTCGTGCCGTTCGTGGAGCGGGAAATCCCGATCATCGCCGACGCGTACGTGGAAAAGGATTTCGGGGCCGGGGCGCTCAAGGTCACGCCGGCGCACGACCCGAACGACTTCGAGCTCGGAAAGCGGCACGGCCTGGAGCCGATCGTCGTCATCGACGAGGCCGGAAAGATGAACGAGAACGCCGGCGCCTTCCGGGGGCAGGATCGCTTCAAGGCCCGCAAGGCCATGGTGGCCGAACTCGGGGAAAGAGGGCTGCTGCAGAAGATCGAGGACCACAAGATGGCTGTGGGCACCTGCCAGAGATGCAGCACGATCATCGAGCCGATTCTCTCCCGCCAGTGGTTCGTGAAGATGGCCCCGCTGGCGGCCCCGGCGGTGACCGCCCTCGAGGAGGGGCGGCTCCGCTTCGTGCCGGATCACTGGAACAAGGTCTATCTCAACTGGATGACGAAGATCCGCGACTGGTGCATCTCCCGGCAGCTCTGGTGGGGGCACCGGATCCCGGTGTGGTACTGCGACTCGTGCAGTGAAGTGCAGGCCGTCCGGGGAACGCCGTCCGCCTGCCGGAAGTGCGGCGGCACCCGGCTGACCCAGGATCCGGACGTGCTCGACACCTGGTTTTCCTCGTGGCTCTGGCCGTTTTCGACCCTCGGGTGGCCGGAGAAGACGAAGGATCTCGAGCACTTCTACCCGACGCAGTTCCTGACCACCGGTCCCGACATCATCTTCTTCTGGGTGGCGCGCATGGTCATGGCCGGCATCGAATTCACCGGGAAGGAGCCGTTTCCCGTCGTCTACCTGCACGGCATCGTCCGCGACGAAAAGGGGCGAAAGATGTCCAAGTCCCTCGGCAACTCGCCGGATCCGCTGGACCTGATCGACACCTACGGGGCCGACGCGCTCCGCTACACGATGGTTCTGCTGACCCCCACCGGGCAGGACGTCCTCTTTTCCGATTCGAAGGTCGAGGTCGGGCGGAATTTCGCGAACAAGATCTGGAACGCGTCGCGCCTCGCCCTGTCCAACATGGACGGGTTCGATCCGGCGGCGGTCCGGGACGCGGACCTCAGGCTGGAGGCGATCGACCGCTGGATCCTGTCGCGGATGGACGAGACGATCGCCGCGGTCACGGAGAACCTCGAGGCGTTCCGCTACAACGAGGTGGTCCGGCTGCTGCACGAGTTCGCCTGGGGTGATTTCTGCGACTGGTACCTCGAGTTCGCCAAGGGGCGTTTCTATGGAAACGACGGCCCGGAAAAGGAAACGGCGCGGACCGTCACCTACCGGGTCCTGTCCACGATCCTGCACCTGCTCCACCCGGTGATGCCGTTCCTCACCGAGGAACTCTGGTCGTTCCTCCCCGGAAACGAAACCGGCGCGGAGATGCTGATCCGTCGCCCCTGGCCCGAGCCCGATCCGGCCCGCCGGGATCCGGACGCGGTGCGCAGGGTCACCCTGCTCCGGGAGGTGGTCACCGCCATCCGGAACCTGCGGTCCGAAATGAACGTGGCTCCGGGGCGCCAGGTCCAGGTCGTGGTCCGCACCGGCGCAAACGAGTGCGGAATACTTGCCGACCTTTCCGGGTACGTGCGCACCCTGGCCCGGGTGGACGATCTCGCGATCGCCCCGGACGCACCCCGGCCCGAGGTGGCCGCGGCGGCCGTGGTCGGCGAAACGGAAGTGTTTCTCTCGCTGGCCGGCGCCATCGACCTCGAGGCCGAAGTGCAGCGCCTGACGAAGGAACTGACGCGCATCGAGGGGCAGGCGGCCGGGATCGAAAAGAAGCTGAAGAACGAGGATTTCCGGAAGAAGGCCCCCGCCCACGTGGTGGGCCAGGAGGAGGAGCGCCTGAAGGGGCTCCAGGAAACCCGTTCCCGGCTGGAGCAGAACCTGAACCTTCTCAAAGGAAGCGGATCATGAGGGAAATAGTGATCGCCCTGGCCGGCACGGCGCTGATGGCGTCGGCGGCGGGGGCAAGGGAAGCGAAAATGGCCGTCACCATCTACAACGGCAACCTCGGGCTCGTGAAGGACGTCCGCACCGTCGAAGTGAAGCAGGGGAGCACGGAGTTCCGCTTCGACGACGTGGCCGCCCAGATCGATCCCACTTCCGTTCATTTCCTCGCCCTGGACCATCCGGACCAGGTGGTACTCACGGAACAGAATTTCCAGTACGACCTCGCCGATCCGGACCGCCTGCTCTCCCGGTTTCTCAACCGTCCGGTGACCGCGATCCTCAAGGACGGCAGCTCCCAGGCCGGGACGCTCCTCTCGTTCGACCCCGGCAATCTCGTTCTCCGTTCGGAGGGCGGATCGGTGTCGCTCGTCCAGCGCCTGGAAGTGAAGAACGTGAGCCTCGGCGAACTTCCCGGCGGCCTGGTCGTCAAGCCGACCCTGGTGTGGAACCTGGAGAGCGGCCGGAGCGGAACGGAACGGGTCGAAGTGAGCTACCTGACTTCGGGCATCAACTGGCACGCGGAGTACGTGGCGGTGGTCAACGACAAGGACACGGCGCTCGACCTGACCGGCTGGGTGTCGATCGACAACCAGTCCGGAGCCACCTACGAAAACGCGAAGCTCAAGCTCGTGGCCGGCGACGTGAACCGGGCGCGCCCGGAATTCGACCCGAGGCCGATGATGGCCATGGACGGAGTCCGCACTTCGATGGCCGCGCCGAAGTTCGAGGAGGAGTCGTTCTTCGAGTACCACCTCTACACGCTCGACCGCCCGGCCACGGTCCGCGATCGGGAGACGAAGCAGCTCTCCCTCTTCCCGTCGGCCGCGGCAAAGGTCATGAAGAAGCTCACCTACGACGGCGCCCGGGATGCGAAGAAAGTGTCGGTCAGCCTGGAGATGCAGAACTCGAAGGCGAACGGCCTGGGCCTGGCCCTCCCGAAGGGCGTGGTCCGCGTCTACAAGAAGGGGTCGGACGGCGCCCAGGAGTTCATCGGCGAGGACCGCATCGATCACACGCCGACCAACGAGACCGTCCGCCTGACGATGGGCACCGCGTTCGACATCGTCGGCGAACGGACGCAGACCGACTTCCAGCGGATCGACGACCGGGTCGCGAAGATGTCGATCAAGGTGGAAATCCGCAACCACAAGAAGGAAGCCATCGAGGTCAACGTCATCGAGCACCTGCAGGGGGACTGGGACGTCACCGCGAAGTCCCAGGACTTCGTGAAGAAGGACGCCCACACGATCGAGTTCCCGGTCAAGGTCGCGGCGGACGGCACGGCCGTGGTGACGTATACGGCGCGGTACCGGTACTAGCGGGGTCGCTTTCCGGCTCACGTGCCCGGGCTCCGGTGCGCCGTTCCGCTCCTCGGGGGACGTTCCGTCTCGGTATCCCTGCCTCGACTTCGCTCGGCGCTCCGCTTTCGGCTCACGTGCGGCCCGGGGTCCGGAGTTCCGTTCGCCATCTCGGGGGACGCTCCGTCTCGGCATCCCTGCCTCGACTCCGCTCGGCGCTCCGCACGGCTCCGCCATCCATGGCTACGCCGGCTCCGCGACGCCCCCTCGATGGCGAACGGAACTCCGGACCCCGGTGACGCGGCCTCGCTTCCAGGGGGAAGGAAAGTCCCGAGCCGTGAGCCGTGAGGTGACGCGGACGCGGAATCGGCGTGGGGCCGGGGGTGAACAGGCGTTTCCGCCCCGACGCATGGGGGCTCGACGCGGCGGTCAGCGCGGCCAGGATGTCGATCAAGATCGAGATCCGCAACCACAAGAAGGAAGCCGTCGAAGTCAACGTCATCGAGCACATGCAGGGAGACTGGGACGTCACGGCGAAGTCGCAGGAGTTCGTGAAAATGGATTCCCACACGATCGAGTTCCCGGTCAAGGTCGCGGCGGACGGCACCGCGGTGACGTACACGGCGCGGTACCGGTACTAGGGGGCAGGGGGGCTCTGCCGGAACCGTCCGGAATACATGCATTTCGGACGACTTCGCGGGTGTAGGATGAAGTCATGCACGCACCCCTTTCCACAAGCCTTCTGACTGCCCTCATTGTTGTGATGAGTGCGGGGGCTCCCGACGCGGACTGTCCATCCCCTCAACCGGACAGTCTCTTCCATCCCGATCATTCATTGACCATTGGCTCCTGTGACATCAGAACGATGGATGTCTCAGATCTCGACGGCGACGGCGACGTCGACCTGGTGGCTCTGGACTGGGAGAGGTGCAACAACGGGCGTTTCGGCTGGCCCGTTCATCTCATGTCCTTGTTGAATGACGGTCGTGGTAGGTTTCAAGAAGCCAATAAAGTCGTCTTCCACTCGGGGCCACCACGGAACTTGCGACCCATCGACGGAGACAACGACGGCGTGACGGACATTCTCGCGGCCGTTCAAGACAGGGTGATGTTTCTTCGCGGGAGGGAAAACGGCTACTTCGACCAGGCGATCGACCTGAGGCTGGGGGGGACGCCAACCATGGTCGAAGCGGGTGACTTCGACGGAGACGGCATACCGGAACTGCTTGTTCCCGGCGCCGTTCCCGACACACTGGCATGTTTTCACCGGACGGAAACCGGATCGTATGCCCGCGCTCCATTTCCATTGATCGAGGGTGCGGTGACTTGGGTCACTACGGGCGATCTCAACGCCGATGGCCGGCTCGACGTTGTCGCCATCCGCGCCAACCCTGTTGGCGCCATGATTGTCGAAGGGCGCGGCGGCGGCGCTTTTGGTGCTCCGATCGAAGTGGATTTCGGGATCCAGCTGAACCGATGTATTTTCGCCGACCTGGCCGGGGACGGAAACCCCGATATTATCGTCGCGGATGCGGGCGGAGTCGACGGCTGGCGACTCGTTCGCGGGCTGGACGGCGGTTACAGAGCCCTTCGTCTGGGCGTCGGAGTTGCACAGACCGGCGTGGCGGCCGGTGACCTGAACGGGGACGGACAAACCGACATTGTGTTCGCCGCGGGCGCCGGTCACATCCCGGTCTTCATGAACTGTTCCGGTGATCTTTTCCCGCGTTCGGATATTCGCGCTGCAGTCAAAATCGATGAAATCGGGATCGCAGATCTGAATCGAGACGGTCGGCCGGAACTCCTCGCCAATTTCATCGGAGGGCTCAACCAGGGGATGCTGCAGATCCTCTGGAATCAGGGATCCTATGCGGTGACGCGGAACCACGTCGACGGGCTTTCGGCGGAGCGGACGCAGGGCGGGGTCCTTGTGAAATGGATCGTCCAGGGGTCAGGACCACCGGATCGTTTCCGTGTGCTGCGAAGCATCGACGATGGGGTCGAGCAGGTCCTCGGCGCGGAGGACCTGGTGGGGCACGAGGCCTTCAGCCTCCTCGACGGAGCAGTCAGCGTCGAGCCGGTCACATACTGGGTGCGCCAGACGACATCGGAAGGGTGGGAGATCCGAAACGGCCCGGTCAAACTGGAGCAGGCGGAATCGGTCCTTTCGTTTCGGGCCACCCGACGCGGGGCGACCGTCGAGATCACCTGGGCGGTTGCCGAGCCGGCCCGGCGTGATGTTTTCCGTCTGCGAC
>CAZQVN010000020.1:23447-65932 GCA_964596775.1 uncultured bacterium | reverse complement strand
GCCTACTTCCCCGGCACCACGTTCACCAGTTTGCCCGGCACGTAGATCACCCGGGCCGGCGGTTTGCCCCCGAGGTACGGAACGATCTTCTCGTCGGCCAGTGCCGCCGCCTCGATCTGCTCCTGCGTGGCGTCGGCCGCCACGGTGATCTGCGACCGGAGCTTGCCGGCCACCTGGATCACCAGCGTGACCTCGTCACGGACGAGTGCCTGCGGATCGACGACCGGCGGCGATTCGTGAAACACGGACCGGGTGCCGCCGAGCTTCCGCCAGAGTTCCTCGCTGATGTGCGGCGCCATCGGGGCCATCAGGAGCGCAACGGCGCCGCAGGCCTCGCGGTACACGTGACCTTCCACGGAATCCCTGGCGATCTTCGTGCCGGCCTCCGACTGCTGGAACAGGCTCATGGCGTTCGTCAGCTCCATGAGAGACGACACCGCCGTGTTGAACTGGAAACGCCCGAGATCCTCGTTCGTCTTGCGGATCGTCTCGTGGACCTTGAAGCGGAAATCCTTCACGTCACCGGACAGGGCTCCCGCGTCGATCGTCCCGGCCGCGGCCGGGAGCGCATCCGCCATCTCCGCGACGAGCCGCCAGACCCGGCCGAGGAAGCGGTACACGCCCTCGATCGAGCGATCCTCCCACTCCGCGTCCTTTTCCGGCGGGCCGATGAACAGCGTGTAGAGGCGCACCGTGTCGGCGCCGTAGCGCTCGATCAGGTTCAGCGGCGCCACCACGTTGCCCTGGCTCTTCGACATCTTTTCCAGCTTGCCGGAGATCGGGCTGATCTTCGTGATCATCCCCTGCGTGAACAGGCGCCGGAACGGCTCCTCGAAGCCGACGAGACCCATGTCGAACAGGCACTTCGTGATGAACCGCGAATACATCAGATGGAGGATCGCGTGTTCCACGCCGCCGATGTACTGATCCACCGGGAGCCAGCGGTTGACGCCGTCCGTGTCGAAGATCCTCTGCTCGTCGCGCGGCGAGATGTAGCGCAGGAAATACCAGGACGAGTCGACGAACGTGTCCATCGTGTCCGTTTCGCGGCGGCCGGGCTTGCCGCACTTCGGGCAGGGCACGTTCAGGAACCCGTCGTGACGGGCGAGCGGACTCTCCCCCGTCGGCCGGAAATCCACGTCCTCGGGGAGAACCACCGGAAGGTCCTGTTCGGCCACCGGTACGACGCCGCAGGCCTCGCAGTAGACCATCGGGATCGGCGCGCCCCAGTAGCGCTGGCGGGAGACGAGCCAGTCGCGCAGGCGGTAGGTGACGGTCGGCTTGCCGGCCGATTTCCGCTTGAGATCGGCGCCGATGGCTTCTCTTGCCTCCGCACTTCCCTTCCCGGTCATCGAACCGGAGTTCACGAGGACGCCGTCGTCGGTGTAGGCCGCGCCGGGTTCGGGCGCGGGGGCCCCTTCCGCCGGTTCGATGACCACGCGAATCGGCAGATCGTATTTCTTCGCGAACGCGTAGTCGCGCTCGTCGTGACCCGGCACGGCCATGACGGCACCGGTGCCGTAGCCGGGCAGAACGTAGTTCGCCACCCAGACCGGGACGGTTTCGCCGTTCGCCGGGTTCACGACGGTGGCCCCGGTCGGAAACCCTTCCTTTTCGAGGTCGGGATTGTAGGTCCGCTCGGCCCGCTGGTTCTTCATCGCCTGGAGCATCGCGCGGCGCTGTGCGGCCTCCGGGCCGTCCCCGACCAGGCGGTCGGCGAGTTCGTGCTCGGCGGCCAGGACGATGTACGTCACGCCGTAGAGCGTGTCGGCCCGCGTCGTGAAGCAGCGGATGATCTCGTCGGTGCCGTTCAACTGGAAGTCGATCTCCACGCCCTCGCTCCGGCCGATCCAGTTCCGCTGCATCGTGCGGACGCGCTCCGGCCATTCGTCGAGCTGGTCCAGGTCGTCGAGCAGCCGCTGGCTGTACTCGGTGATCCGGAAGAACCACTGGGACAGGTCCTTCTGTTCCACGACGGAATCGCAGCGGAAGCAGACCCCTTCGCCGATCACCTGCTCGTTGGCCAGGACGGTGTTGCAGGACGGGCACCAGTTGACCGGCGCCTTCGCGCGGTAGGCCAGCCCCTTCTCGTAGAGCTTGAGGAAGAGCCACTGCGTCCACCGGTAGTAGCCGGGATGGCAGGCCGCGATCTCCCGCGTCCAGTCCATGCCGATCCCCCAGGCGGCAAACTGCTCCTTGAAGCTCCGGATGTTGTTGCGCGTCCAGACGCCGGGATGGATCTTGTTCTTGATCGCCGCGTTTTCCGCGGGGAGGCCGAACGCGTCCCACCCCATCGGCGCGAGCACCGCGTGCCCTTCCATGAGCTTCCGCCGGACGACGAGGTCGCCGATGATGTAGTTGCGGCCGTGCCCCACGTGAAGGTCGCCGGAGGGGTACGGGAACATGTTCAGGCAGTAGTACTTCGGCTTCGGCGCGTCGAGATCGACCTGGAACAGCTTTTCCTCGTCCCAGGCGGCGCGCCAGCGGGGCTCGTATTCCCTGAAGGGAAAGGCGGCCTCGCGGGCCGGCTTGTCACGTTCGGACATCGGGGGTCTCCATGTCTCATCGCCGCCGTCCGGGCGGCGGCGGATCAGGCCGTGGGTGTCGCGTTTCTCCGGCAAATTCGACCCGGCATCCTATCACACGCTCCCGCCCCCATTCCTCCCCCACCACTCCGGCAGCGCCTCCGCGGCCTTTCCCGCGATGAACTCGTCCGCATGGTCCGAAAGCGGCGTCCGCTCCGGGTTGATCTCGACCAGCCGCGCTCCCGCCTCCTTCCCTGCCAGCGGGATGTACGCGGCCGGCGTCACGAGACCGGATGTTCCGACGACGAGGACGGTCCGGGCGGCCCGGGCCGCCGTGAACGCCCGGTTCAGCGTGACGGCATCGAGGCTCTCGCCGAACCAGACGACATGTGGCCGGAGCCCCCCGCCGCAATCGGAGCATACAGGTACCCCCTCCGGCAGCGGCACCCGTCTTTCCTCACGAAGCGCATGGCAGGTTTCACAGCGCGTATGCCAGATCGACCCGTGCAGGCGCAGAATGTTCTCCGACCCGGCCGTCTCATGAAGCCCGTCCACGTTCTGCGTCACGAGAGTGAAACCGCCGTCCATACCGGCGGTTACGGCCGCTTTCTCCATCTCCACCAGAACCTGATGCGCCGCGTTCGGGCGGCACGCCGCGATCTTCTCCCGCCGCCAGCCGTACCACTCCCAGACGAGGGCGGGATCGCGGGCGAATGCGTCGGGCGTGGCGAGGTCACCGGGGCTGAAGTTCTTCCAGAGACCGTCCGGGCCGCGGAACGTGGGCACGCCGCTTTCCGAGGAGATCCCGGCGCCGGTGAGGACGAGGATGGGCCAGGGATCGCAGGCGGACGGCGGGATCATGGAGATGCGGTGCGGGTCAGCGCCCCGCCGGAGCCGCGGACCTCTGCACCCCGCACAGCCTCCGGAACAGCGCTTCCAGGTGGATCGTTTCCGGGTCCGCCCGGCCGGTCTTGAGCGCGCGGTCCAGTTCCGCGAGATCAATGAGGGCACGGGACAGTTCGGCGCGACGGAACAGGTTCACGGAACGGAGGAACTGCGTGGAGCCGGTCGGCCCGGGAAACCACATCCCGGCGACGACGGCCTTGACGGAGTAGCCGGAGTCCATGCGGTCGCGGGCGATCAGCATCTTGCGGAAGCGTTCGCCGAGCATGGCCACGATCCGCACGGGTCCGTTCTCCCGCGGGAAGAGGAGCGCCGCCGACAGGGCCGAGAGCGCCGGGGCCAGCTGGCGGTCGGTCACCGCGGTTTCGATCTGGTAGAGGACCTTCGATTCGGCATGACGCCCCACCACGGCCAGGTCGTCCGGTTCGATCCGGGCCCGCTCCCCCGCCACCAGGCACATCTTTTCGACTTCGCGGCCGAGATCGGACAGCGCGGCGCGGCCGTCGCCGGAATCGCCGGCGCAGAGCGCGTAGAGATCGTTGGCCACCGCCGGCGGCAGCACCTTGCCGAGTTCCTTCGCCTTCCCCACCGCCCACTGGACGGCGTCCTTCGGAAACGCCCGCCAGAGGATGTAGCGCTCGGGCACCCGCTTGAGCGCCGCAGGAACTTTCGCGCCGGTTTCCTCGGCGGTGAGGACCAGCACCGTCTCCCGCGCCGGTTTTTCGATGTAGGCGGCGAGGCGCTCCATTTCGTGACGGGCCAGGGAATCCGCGTCGTTGAGGATCACCACGCGGCGCTCGGTGAACATCGGCAGCGTGGCCGCCGAGGTCAGAACCTGGTCGATCTCGTCCTGACCGCCCCGGTAGCGGTTCACGTTGAAGACGCGGAAGTCCTCGGGAACGAGCGCGTCGACGAGCAACTGGATCAGTTCCTCGGCGTGGACCCGCTCCGGCCCGGCCAGGAGCACCACCGGTCCCGCCTTCCCCTTCCGGAACAGCGGCGCGGCCTGGGCCACCGTCCCGTCCTTCCCCGACGTGCGCGGAGGGGTCATGTCACCACCCTTCCACGGTGCGGGACAGGATGATGTCGGCGAGCTGCGTTTCGATCTCCTTGCGGGCGTCCTCCTCGGTGCGCGCCTGGGCGCCGCCGAGCAGGTACGTGGCCGAGGCGCGGATCCCCTCCTGGCTCCAGAGGTCCTTGTTCTTGACCCGGTCCTTCACGGTGACGGACAGCGTCATGGTGACGATGTACTCCTGCGCCTGCTCCCGGTCGTTGAAGCGGTAGACCTTGTTGTCGTAACCGGTGATCGTGGCCTCGAGCACGGAATCCGCGGACCGCACCTCGGAGAGGGTCAGCTGGTTGCTCTCGCGGAAGCGGTCGGTGACGATCTGGGTCAGATCGTTCTCGATCGCCGCCTGCAGCGACTTGTTTTGAAAAACGGGGATGGCGATCGTCTTGATGTGGCCCGGCACGGAGGTGCGGACGGAGTAGAAGCAGCCGGAAACGAGGAGCACGGCGGCGAGAATGGGCACGGAAAGACGTTTCATGCCGCCGAGTCTATGGGGGTGGCGCTTCGGCGGCAAGGGGTTGATCGGAAAACGGGACACGGCGGGTTGACGAAAGGCGAACGCGGCGAACGGCCTGGAAACGAGGACGGCGGGCTCCCGGGGGAACCCGCCGTCCTGACCGCAATGTCGGTACGGATCGCTACGCCACTTCCCGCCGCCTCGGCCTCTCCCTCTGAATCCCGTACAGCTTCATCCGGTAGCGCAGCTTGTCCCGCTTCAGGTTCAGGACCTCTGCGGTGCGGCTCTGGTTCCACCGGGTGAACTCCGAGGCCTTCCGGATCAGCGCCTGCTCGATGTCGCCCATGATCTCCTCGAACTGGATGCCGACCGGCGGGATCGGCGCGTCGAGGACCTGCTCCACGCGGGCCACCAGCGAGTTGGGGTCGCGGCCGCTCTGGCCGTTCATCGTCAGGTGCTCGGCCTTCATCACCGGGCCGCTCTCGAGCAGCACCGTGCGCTCCATGAGGTTCTTGAGCTCGCGGATGTTGCCGGGCCAGCTGTAGTTCAGGAGCATCTGCTCGGCGTCCGGCGCGATCTCCTGGAAGTTCTTGTTGAACGACTTGGAGAAGTGATACATGAAGTGCTTGGCGAGGAGAACGATGTCCTCGCGGCGCTCCCGCAGCGGCGGCACGAACACCGGCACCACCTTGAGGCGGTAGAAGAGGTCCTCTCGGAACCCGCCCTCGGCCACCATCTTCTGGAGGTCCTGGTTCGTGGCCGAGATGATCCGGACGCTCACGTTGATGTCCTTGGTGCCGCCGACCCGCTTGAACGACATGCGTTCGAGGACGCGGAGCAGCTTCACCTGGATCGTCGGGCTCATCTCGCCGATTTCGTCGAGGAACAGCGTGCCGCCGTTCGCGAGCTCGAGCAGCCCCTGCTTCTGCTGGCGGGCGTCCGTGAACGCCCCCTTCTCGTGACCGAACAGTTCGGACTCGAGCAGCTCGCGGGGGATCGCCGCGCAGTTGATCTCGAGGAACGGCTTGGTGCGGCGGCTCGACAGCTCGTGGACCATGTTCGCCACCAGCTCTTTGCCGGTTCCCGACTCTCCCTGGATCAGGACGGACGTGGAGTCCGACTTCGCCACGTTCTCGCACATCTCGTAGACCTGGTGGATCCGCGGCGAGTTGCCCCGCACGAAATCCTTCGAATACTTTTCGTGCTGGAGCTGCCGGTGGTGCTTCAGCTCCCGCCACAGTTTCTGGCTCTCGAGCCCCTTCGACACGATGATCGACAGCTGCTCCAGGTTGATCGGCTTGTTCACGTAGTCGAACGCGCCGAGCTTCATCGCCTTGACCGCCGATTCCACGTCGCCGAACGCGGTCATGATGACCACGGACAGCTCGGAGTACACGGACTTGATCTCCCGGAGCACGTCGAGGCCGTGCATGTCGGGCAGGCGGAGGTCGAGCAGGACGAGGTCCGGCGGTTCCTTTTCCACCTTCTGGACGGCCTCGCGCCCCTCGGAGGCGGTCGTGACCTGGTAACCCTCGTCCGTGAGGGCCTTGGCGATGAAGTGACGGATCGACTCCTGGTCGTCCACGATCAGGATACTGGCAATCATGACGGTCCTCCGCCGGGGTACGGCTCTAGTGGGAGTTCAACGGTGAACGTGGAGCCTGGGCCCTGCCGGGTTTCCACCCGGAGGTGCCCGCCGTGTCTCTCGACGATTCCGTGCGAAATGTAGAGACCGAGCCCCGTGCCTTCCTTCTTGCTGGTGAAAAACGGTTCGAAAATCTTCCTGCGGACCTCCGGCGTCATGCCGGAGCCCGTATCGGCCACGGAAAACGTGGCCCACCCCTCTTCCCCCCGCCGCCCCGGCCGCCGGCCCGTCCGGATCGTGACGGAACCGCCCCGGGGCGTGGCCTCCACGGCGTTCTTGATGAGATTGATGGCCACCTGCTGGAGCTGGTCGGCGTCGAGCGGCACGCGCGGCAGTTCGGCGGCGAACTCCGTCGTCACCGTGATGCCCCGGTCGGCCGGCAGGCTGCCGAGACTCTGCAGCGATCGCTCGAGCAGCTGTTTGAGATCCTCCGGCGTCGTCATCAGCGCGTGCGGGTGCGTCACCCGGAACAGGTCCTCGACGATCCGGTCCAGGCGCTTGATCTCGCTCATGATGAACGCCGCGTTGTCCCGGTTCGGCCCGTCGTCCATCCCCTTGACCAGGTACTGGACACCGGTGGAGATGCCGGTCAGGGGGTTCCGGATCTCGTGGGCGATCCCGGCGGTGAACCGCCCGAGCACGGCCAGCCGGTCGAGCTGGGCCAGCCGCTCCTCCATCCGCTTGTAGTCGGTGAGGTCGAGGAACGTGGCCACCGCGCCGTAGACCTTCCCCTCCGGATTCCGCAGCGGCGACGTCGACAGCCCGGCCGGAAACACCGTTCCGTCGCTCCGGGTGATCACCGTTTCCTTGCGCAGCACCGCGGTGCCGGCAAACGACCCGCGGAGCGCCGCCTCGATCCCCTTGTCGTTTTCCGAGAGGAACGGCGGGCGCCGGCCGATCACGTCGGTCGCGCCGAACCCGGTCATGCGGGCCGCGGTTTCGTTCATGGAGATGGCTCGCCCCTCGAGATCGATCGCCACGAGGCCGGAGGCGAGGTTGTTGAGGATGTCCTCGCGGAACAGTTCGCTGCGCTTGACCTCCTCGTACAGCCGCGCGTTCTCCACGACCGTGGCCATCGTGCTGCCGATCGAGTCGAGCAGGACGAGGTCCGACGACGCCAGCGGCAGGTTCGGATTCGACCTCCCGGTGACGATCAGCCCGAGCGACGTTCCCGGGTGCGCGGCGGACTTGAGCGGGACCGCGATGAACGAGTTGAGACGGGCCGGATCGAACGCGGGCGTCCACTTGCCGGCGCACGGCGGGTCGGCGGCGGGATCGGCGACCATCCGCGGTTCAACGCGGCGAAAGACGTCGGCCAGGACCCCCTTTTTCCGCTGCACGTTCAGTTGCACCGACTCGGTGACCGAACCCTCCGCATCGCGGGCGGCCACCCAGCCGGACAGGGCCGGCGCGTCGCCGTCGGTCAGCAGCACGGCCACGCGCTCGTAGTCGAATGCCTTGTGAAGGTACAGCGCGATCATCCGCGCCGCCTCCTCGGTCGTCTGCACCGACAGGAGGTGGTGCGAGACCTCGCGGAGCGACATGAGCTGGATGTTGCTCTCGATCAGCCGCCGCTGCGTCCGCTCGAGCACGTCGGCGAGCGTCAGGCAGAGCGCGGCCAGCCCCTCGGAGTCCGCCGGATCGGGGGCCCGGTCCAGACCCGGGGCGCGGACGAGCGCCTGGATCTCTTCGATGCGTTGTTCGAGAGCGGACAGGGCGGTGCCCGCGTCTCCGGTCTGCGCCTGGGATGGAGTCATGCACCGGGCTATTGCAAGCGATGCGCCAGAACGCCCAGTCGAAGGCGCATCGACTCGACACTTTAATGAACACAGTTATCCTGTAGCCAGGATATCATTTACACCGCACCGCATTTCGGCTCTCCGCCGGGAGTTCCGCGGGGGATGGACGGGCGCTTCTTGCAGTCTGCAAGGCCGGGCGTGCGTTATGGGCATTTTCGCCCCCGCCGACGCGCCGTCCTCAGCTTTCGGAAGCGCCTCCGGAGTCCCGCTCCAGCCGGGCGCGGATCGCCGCGAGGTTCAACTCGATCGTCTCGTGGGATTTGACGAGATTCGTTTCCGCCTCGATTTTCCCGGTGACCTGCCGTTCGCGCTCGCGCCGCGTTTCGAGGAACGGCCAGAGCGCGCCCTGGAGGTCCGGGGGCAGGACACTCTCGAGATACTCGACGGCCGTGCCCCGGAGCATCGGGTTGTCCGTGTGCAGGCCGCGGAACGCGATGCGCAGCGGCTGGTGCGGGAGGATCAGCGACAGGAGCGTAAAGACATGCTCCAGGCTGACCATGGCCCGGCTGCCGAGCCCCTCGTCCACGAACGAGGACTCGCCGGGCGCCGTGCCGAGGTCGACCAGGCCGCGGCTGTTCCAGGTGGCCCGGTCCACCGCCAGTTCACGCCGGACGGCGGCAAACACGTCCGTCTCGGAGATCACCGGTCCGGCGTGCCGGGAGGTCTGGCGCAGCAGCGCTCGGGCGGAATGGTAGCGGACGGAGAACGACGGGCTTTCAAGTCCCGCCCGCAGGGCCGGCCCGGCCAGCGGCGATTCGGAGGATCCGAGAATGCGGGCCAGTCCCCGCCGGACCGGGTCGGAGGTGGCAGCGTCGAGAAACGCGTCGGCGAGCACTCCCCCGTTCCGGGTTCCCGCTTCCGCGAGCGCGCGCGTGGTTTCCGCCTCCAGCGGCCGCCGTCCGAGCAGCGGAATCACGAACGGAATCATTGCCCGGCTGAGCGGCCGCGACGCGCGCAGCGCCGCCACCGCCCGCGTGACATCCTCGGACTTGAGCCAGGCGATCCGCTCCGCGAACCCCGCGGGCGCCTCCCCCGCCGCCCCCTTCCCCATCACCGGAATGGAGCCGAGCGTTTTCAGGACCACGGTCTGGGTGACGCGGTCCCGCACCTCGTCCAGGTCCAGGTCCACCGCCTGGCCGATCAGGTTCCGCTCGAGCAGCCGCGCATACCCCTGGTGGAGCCAGCGCGCGATGAACAGCGCGGTGATGCCGAGTGCCGCGGCCGAAGCCATCAGGAACGACGTGGCCAGCTGCGGCACGACGAAGAGGACGAGCCGGGTGAGGCCGCCCCCGGCCATGTCCCCGAGGCGCTCGGCGCCCACGTCGATGATCGCCTTCGAAGCGCGCCGGCTCCGCGACGGAATGGCGGTATAAAGCAGCTCGTAGCCGGCGCGGAACAGCGACCCGCGCAGGACCGACTCGGTGCCGCGGGCCAGCAGCGCCGACCCCAGCCCCGGCAGGAACAGGGCGCCGATTCCGGTGGCGCTTACGGCGAAGGGAAGCGTGGCCGCGGTGCGGACGAGTCCGAACCGGCGCAGGAAGAAGCGGCTGAGCAGGAACTGCACGAAGATGGCAAAGAGGCTCGCCGCCGTGTAGAAGATCGCGAAGAAGCGGAGCAGGTCCTCGCTCCGGACGAACACGGCACTCGCCTCCGCCTTGAACACGTAGTCGAGGAGCGCCGCCGCCGCGGCGAGCACGAAGACCAGCCAGCCGAGCCGGCGGAGATACGGTTCGTCCCGGATCGCCTGGACCCCGGTGGTGGCGTTGTCGTCGTGGACCACCGGCCGGACCGGAGCGAGGCGGAGCGTGGCCCAGGCGCAGACGAGGTTCAGCCCGCCGAGGAGCGGCAGCATCGCGGCCACCGGGGCCATCACGGCCATCCGCTCGGCCATCACCCCTCCGACCAGCCCCCCGGCGGTGGCGGCGCCGGCCAGGCGGGCGATCGTCTTCTTCGCCGCGCGCGGATCGAACCGCTCGTTGACCATCGACCAGAATCCGGAGATGAGGATCGCGCCGAGAACGGACACGTGGAAGTAGACGAGGACCGCGGTGGCCGCGGGAGCGGGACCGGACAGCCCCCACTCGGCGAAGAAGAGGATTCCGCTGAGCGCGAACGCCGCCGGAACGATCCGCGCCGGCCCGACGCGCGACATCGCCCGCGTCGTGAGGACGATGACTCCCACCGACAGCGCGGAGGACACCATCAGGAACAGCGGAAGGCTGGACACCGCGAAGTGGGAGAGGAACATCGCGTCGCGGGTGGCCTTGCCCGCCATCTGGGCGGCGATCATCGCCACCGCGCAGACCAGGGCCGCGCCGGCGGCCGTTCCTTCGGGTCGTGAAGCGGTGCTCACAGTCCCCCCGATCTAGGCGAACAGCTCCCTGTTCTCCTGCACCCAGGCGATCAGTTTCCCCACCCCTTCCGCCGGCGTGATCTTCGGCGCCCAGTTCAGCGCCGCCTTCGCCTTGCGGATGTCGGAGATGTACACCTTCTGATCGCTCGGCCGCCAGTCGGAATACGAGAGCTCCGGCGAGATCCCGGTCTGCTCCTTCAGGATGTCGAGCAGCTCGTGGAGCGACATCGTGAAATCGGCCCCGCCCCCCATGTTGAACACGCCGTGGGGAAGGCTCGAGTCGAGGAACGCCCGGTAGGCGGCCACGAGGTCGTCGATGTAGAGGACGTCGCGCACCTGCTTGCCGTCGCCGAAGATCGTGATCGGCTTGCCGAGCAGCGCCGCGATCGTGAACCACGCCACCCACCCCTGGTCCTCCATGCCGAACTGCCGCGTGCCGTAGATGCAGGACATGCGGAACACCCCGATCTTCAGCCCGTAGAGATGCGCGTAGTCCTGCATGTAGAGGTCGCCGGCCAGCTTCGACACGCCGTACGGGGTGTGCTCGCAGCGGTCGATGGAAAACGTCTCGGGGATCCCCTGCTCGTAGCTCTTTTCGAACGCGTAGCGCCTGGCCCCCTCGCTGAGGCCGACGCCGTTCACGTTCTCGCCGTACACCTTGTTCGTGGAGCAGAACACGACGGCCGGCTTCGTCTTCATCAGCCGCGCCGCCTCGAGCACGTTGAACGTGCCGATCAGGTTGTTCTCGAAATCGGGGCGCGGGTCGGTGACCGACGTCGTCACCGCGGTCTGGGCGGCGGTGTGGAAGATCACGGCGCACCCTTCGGCGGCGTCGGTCACCGTCTTCGCGTCGGTCACGTCGCCCCGGATCAGGGTGATGTTCTTCATCTTCGCCAGCGCGTCCCAGTTGAACGTGCTGTTCCGGTCCGATTTCTTGAGGAGCTTCGCGCGGGACAGGTTGTCCAGGACCGTCACCTGGGCACCGTCCGCCGCGAACTGCTCGGCCACGTGGGAGCCGATGAACCCGGCGCCCCCGGTGACCAGGATTTTCCGGGTCATGACTGTTTCCCCTTCCCGGCGGCCGAAACCCCCGCCCACGCGCGGACCGATTCGGCCACCCAGGACCGGTCGTCCGCGGACAACTCCGAATGAACCGGGATCGAGACGACGCTCTCCGCCGCGCGCTCCGCCACCGGAAACTGCCCCGTCCGGCCGCCGAGGTCGGCGAAACAGGGCTGAAGGTGCAGCGGGATCGGATAGTAGACGATGTTCTCCACGCCCCGCTCCGTCAGGTGCTCCCGGAGCCCGTCGCGATCCCCGACCCTCAGAGTGTACTGATGAAACACGTGATGCGCCCGCGGGTCGATGCGCACCGGCTCGACGGCCGGGGCCAGGTCCTTGAACGCCGCGTCGTAGAACGCCGCGTTGGCCCGCCGCGTTTCCGTCCAGGCCGGCAGGGAACGCAGCTTGATCCGGAGCACCGCTCCGCAGATGGCCGACAGCCGGCTGTTCGTGCCGAGAACGACGTGCTCGTAGCGGCGTCCCTCACCGTGATTGCGCAGGCGGCGGACCGCCTCGAAGAGCTTCGCGTCGCGCGTCCAGATCATCCCCCCCTCGCCGGGAGCGCCGAGATTCTTGCTCGGATAGAACGACGTGGTGCCGGCCAGCCCCACGCTGCCGGCGGGCTTGCCGTCCCACGACGCGCCGATCGACTGGGCGCAGTCCTCGATCAGCGGCAGGCCGTGCCGGTCGGCCACCGCCTTGAGGGCGGTCACGTCGGCGCACTGGCCGTACAGGTGGACGGCGAGGATCGCCTTCGTCCGGGGAGTGATCGCGGCTTCCGCGGCGGCCGGGTCGAGATTGATCGTGTCCGCGAGGACGTCGGCGAAGACCGGCGTGGCGCCGGCCAGGCGGACGCTCGAGGCGCTGGCCAGGAACGTCATGGCGGGCACGACGACCTCGTCGCCCGGTTTCAGGTCGAGGGCGCGCCAGACGAGGACCAGCGCGTCGGTTCCGGACGCCACGCCGACGGCGTGCGGCACGCCGTGCATGGCGGCCAGTTCCCGCTCGAGCGCTTCCACTTCCGGCCCGAGAATGAACCGGCCGGTGTCCAGGATGGTCTTCAGCGCGGCGTCGATCTCCGCGCGGAGCGGCGCGTACTGCGCCATCAGGTCGATCATGCCCACGGTGCGGGCCGGCTTCGGCACGGCAGCGTTCACGGTGTTCCTCTTTCCTCTCTCGTGTGTGCGGTCAGGGGGCCGCCGGGTTCAGCGTCCTGCGATACGCCGCCACGGTGCGCTCCAGACCTTCGTCGAACGTGACCACGGGTTCGTAGCCGAGGAGGCGCCGGGCCTCGGAGATGTCCGCCTGCGAGTGGCGGACGTCGCCGGGACGCGGCTCGCGGTGGGCGGCCTCGACGTTCGATCCCGTGTGTTTCCTCAGGATGGACAGCAGTTCGTTGAGCGTGTGACGCCCGCCGCAGGCCACGTTGAACAGCCGGCCGGACACTGTTTCGGCCGGCGCCTCCGCGGCGAGGAGGTTTCCGTGGACCACGTTGTCCACGTAGGTGAAGTCGCGGGACTGTTCGCCGTCGCCGTCCACCTGCGGCGCCTCGTTCTTCAGCAGCTGGGAGATGAACAGCGGGATGACCGCCGCGTACTGCGAGTTCGGGTTCTGGCGCGGGCCGAAGACGTTGAAGTAGCGGAGCGTCATCGTTTCCATGCCGTAGAGTCGGGCGAAGATGCGGCAGTAGCTCTCGCCGTCGAGCTTGGACAGTCCGTAGGGGCTGATCGGGCGGGTCGGCATCTCCTCGTTTTTCGGCAGCGCGTCCAGCTCGCCGTACACGGACGAGGAGCCGGCGAAGATCACCCGGCCGACCCCGGCCTTCCGCGCGGCCAGCAGCACCTTGAGCGACCCGGTGCTGTTGACCTCGTGCGTCGTCAGCGGATCGTCCACGGACCGGGTGACCGAGCCCATGGCCGCGAGATGGAACACGATGTCCACGCCGGTGATCGCCCGGGTCAGGTCGTCCTCGTTCCGGATGTCGCCGGGGATCAGCGTGAGCCGGTCCGACGACTCCTCGGTGGCGGCGGCCAGGTTCTCCCGCCGCCCGGTGGACAGGTTGTCGAGAACGCGGACCGTCCGCCCGCCGGCGAGCAGCGCGTCGACGAGGTGGGAACCGATGAACCCGGCTCCCCCGGTCACCAGGCATGTCGTGCCTTTCGCAGCCATCGCTACAGCCTGTGGATGTTCGGGGCGGTCCGCCCCTTGAGGACGTTCCGCGTGTCGAAGATCGCGCGACTCTCGGCGAGCACGAGATCGTAGTCCACGCCGCGGTGTCCGGTGGTGATCACCACGCAGTCCGAATCCCGGAGGATCTCCTTCGTCAGCGGAACCCCCTCCATCGAGAGATGCTCGGACTGGAACGACGGGATGAACGGGTCGTGGTAGCGGACCGCCGCGCCCCGCTCCATCAGCTCCGCCATGATGTCGAGCGCCGGGGATTCGCGGAAGTCGTTGATGTCCCCCTTGTAGGCCACGCCGAGCACGAGGATCTTCGATCCCTTGACCGACCGTTCCGAGAGGTTCAGGACCTGGGCCACCCGGTCCACCACGTAGAGCGGCATCGAGCCGTTGATCTGCCCGGCAAGCTCAATGAAGCGCGCCTCGAAACCGGTTTCCTTCGCCTTCCACGAGAGGTAGAACGGGTCGATCGGAATGCAGTGGCCGCCCAGCCCCGGTCCGGGATAGAACGGCATGAAGCCGAACGGCTTCGTCCCCGCCGCGTCGATCACCTCCCACACGTTGATCTTCATCCGGTCGGCCATCAGGGCGATCTCGTTGACGAGGCCGATGTTGACGCTCCGGAACGTGTTTTCGAGCAGCTTGACCATTTCGGCGACCCGGGTCGACGACACCGGGATCACCGTGTCGATGCTCGTGGCGTAGAGCGCGCGGGCCGCCTTCGTGCACTCCGGCGTGACGCCCCCCACCACCTTCGGGATGTTCTTCGTGTGATACGTGGGATTGCCCGGATCCACCCGCTCGGGCGAGAACGCGAGGTAGAAGTCGCGGCCGACCGTGAGGCCGCTCTCCTCCAGCCGGGGCAGGATCAGTTCCTCGGTGGTGCCCGGATACGTGGTGCTTTCGAGGACGATCAGCTGCCCCTTCCTCAGGTAGCGGACGATCTCGTCGACCGCGGCCACGATGTAGGACACGTCGGGGTCGCGGGTCTTGCGGAGCGGCGTGGGCACGCAGATGTTGATCGTGTCGACCTCACCGAGGAGGCTGAAATCGGTGGTGGCGAGGAGGCGTCCCTCCTTCACCTGGGTCTTCAGGGCCTCGCCGGGCACGTCCTTGACGTGGGACACGCCCTTCATGATCCCGGCCACCTTGGCCTCGTCCACGTCGAACCCGGTGACGTGAAACCCGGCCTGCGCGAACTCGACCGCCAGCGGCAGGCCGACGTAACCCAGGCCGATCACGCCCAGGCGGGCCTTCCGGGCCTCGATTTTCTCGATGAGAGCGGACAGAATTCCTTCCTTTCGTCCCCCGAAAAGGACCGGATCACACCTGCACGCGAAACGCGAAGCGACAAGTCTAGCAAAGAGTTAGAAACAGGGTCAAACCTGATTCATGAACGCGGCGATTCCTCCGGCCGCCAGGGCGCCCACGAGCGTGTTCGTGAAATTGAGCCCCATGTGCCCGAGCGGGATCTTTCCGGCCACGAGGCTTTCATAGAACCCGCCGATGATCGCCCCGGCGATCACGGCCGGCAGCAGCGCCGCCGGGACGACACCGAGTGCCGCGGCGGGAAGCGCCAGGACAAGGCTCGCGCCTATGGCCCCGAGGGTGCCTTCGAGTGAAACGGCGCCTTCCGTACCCGGCGGCACCCGCCGGAAACTCGGCAGGAGTATCGGCGTCCGGCCGTAGAGGCCGCCGATTTCCGAGCCGGCCGTGTCGAAGATCGCGGTGGCGAAGGACGCGGTGAACGCCGCGGCGCACTCGATCCGCCCGGTCCAGAGCCAGGCCAGGGCCGCGATCACGCCGACGCCCCCGTTGGCCAGCGCGTGCGGCCAGCCCCGTCGCCCCCTGTCCGCCTCGGCGAGCCCCTTCGCCTCCTTCCGGGCATAGCCGAGTTTCGTCAGCGCGCTCCCGAGGGCAAAGAAGAGAAACAGGACGGAAAACCAGCGCCAGTCGCCGCAGAGGTAGATCGTCCCCCCGACCAGGATCCCGGCCACGACGCCGGACGGACGGACCGTGCCGGCCCGGAACGCCAGGAACGCCAGGATGAGGTTCACGGCGAGCGCGGGGATCCAGCGGGCCGAAAGGGCCAGGACGATGGAGTCGTGGCCGTGGCCGGCGATGGGCATCATCGGTGTTCCTCCCTGCGACCCCGCCGGACCCGCGATCCGCGCGGCGTGAACCGGTTGCCGGTCATGGTTTCGTCTCCCGGATCCAGTCGAGCGTGGTCCGGAGCGCCTCCGGAAACGGAGTGCGCCGGTAACCGAGCTGTTCCTCCGCCCTCCGGCTGGAGTAGATCCAGTCGTGCCGGTAGATGTCCACCTCGCCGTGCGTGATCATCGGGGCGCCGCCGAACAGGCGGGCGCGCATCTCCTCCACGCCGGCCACCGCGTGCCCCACGCCGTACGGCAGGGATCGGGTCGGCGCCGGCACGCCGAGACCGGCGGCCGCCTCTCCGGCGATGTCCCGGAGCGCCTTGTCCTCGCCGCCGAGTATGAAGGTGTCGCCGGGACTCCCCTTCTCGAGCGCCAGCAGGTGGCCGGTCACCACGTCCTCCACGAACGCCACGTTCCACTTCTGCACGCCGCCGCCGACCAGCCCCGGGAAGCGGCCGGTCTGGAGCCAGCGGAAGATCTTCGTCACGTGATTGCCGTCCGTTTCCGCGCCCGGGCCGAAGATCACGCTGGGGAACAGCGTGACCAGGGGCAGGCCGCGCCCCACGAAACCCTGGAGGACCCGGGCCGCGCGGTACTTCGTGGAGTGATAGCCGTTGAAGAACCGGGGCGGCGGAGGCGCCGCGAGCGCGCGCTCGTCGAGCGGCCGTCCGTCGGTTGAAGGACCGAGCGCGAAGAACGACGACGTGTACACGAACCTCCCGACCCCCGCCTCGAGCGCCGCCTCGCAGAGCGCGAACGATCCGGCCACGTTGACCTGTTCGAAGACTTCCGGTTTCGGCAGCCAGTTGCGCACGGCCGCTGCGGTGTGCACCACCGCGTCCATCCCCCGAACGGCGACGGGAAACGACGCGGGCTCGGAGAGGTCGCCACGGACGGTTTCGAAATCGGCATCGAGGGCGCGACGGGCGCGGACCGGGTCGCGGACGAGGATCCGCACGGCGTGCCCCTCTCCGCGGAGGCGCGCCGCGATGCGGCCGCCGAGATACCCCGTTCCTCCGGTCAGCAGGATGCGCACGGGAGATCGGCCTTTCCGCTGGCGGGGGTCGTTCCTGCCGGAGCTGTCGTCCCGGGCGCTCGTTCGGCGTTTCGGGCGGAACGCCAAGGGTCTCTGATCTGCACGGCGCGTATTAGACCATCCGCCGGAACGGGCGGCAAGCCGGGATCAGTCGCCCGCTGCGCCGGCCACGACGACCCGGTTGCGGCCGCCGCGTTTCGCGCGGTACAGCGCGTCGTCGGCGCTGGCGATCAGATCCTCGACCGTAAGGCCGTGCGCCGGAAAGCCGGCCACGCCGATGGAGATCGTGATGTCCCCCGGCGACGTGTTCACGAACGGGCACTCGGCGATCGACTGGCGCACCCGGTTGCCCATGACCTCGGCGCCCTCGATGCCGGTCTGCGGCAGGATGATCATGAACTCGTCCCCGCCGTACTTGGCCACGAGGTCCATCTCCCGGGCGTTCTTCATCATCATGGCGGCGATCGTTCGCAGGAGCCCGGAGCCGCCGAGGTGGCCGTTCACCTCGTTGTAGCTCTTCAGGTTGTCCACGTCGGCCATGAGAATGCAGAACTGCAGGCCGAACCGCGCCGAGCGCTTGACCTCCTTGCGCAGCGCCGCCTTGAGAAACCGGTAGTTGTAGACCTGGGTCAGTTCGTCGGTGATGGCCAGCTGTTCCAGCCGCTTGTACAGGCGATAGTTTTCCCCGGCCACGGCGGTCTGGTTGGCCAGCACGGAGAGGATGTCCACTTCCTCGTCCATCTTTCCGTCGAACCTCTGGCAGTTGACTACCGAGAGACTGCCGGGATGGTCGCTCTTGTCCGAATAGGGCACGCCGACGAAGTTGTGCGCGCGGATGCCGGGGGGCGCGTCGACCTCGGCGTTGAAGTCCGGGTGACCCGCAGCGGGCGAGGCGAGGAGCGGCTGGCCGCTCTGCCCGATTCGTCCGATCAGGCCGCCGGGAAGCAGCGGGTACTGCTCGAGGGGCGTTCCCTGGTTGACCTGGGCGCGCCGCCGCACGAACTGCACCGGCCGCCCTTCGTGCCCGGCCACCAGCACTGCGGCCTCGCTTCCGAACACCTGGATGGCGCAATCGAGAATGCTCGTGTAGATGCGTTCGAGATCGCGCTCGCCGGTCATCAGATCGGTGACGCGGTGCAGCGTTTTGAAAAGGAGTTGACGATCGCGCAGAGCCGTCACGGAATCTCCCGCCGGTTTCGCCCGGCATCAATTGGTGCAGGATCCTTCCCCGGATAGCGGCCGGGGTCTCTCAATTATCGTGCGGCCCGACGCGCGCTTGAGGATTTAATTATCGGAGGGGCAAGAACTTACCACGGTTGCATCCTGCATTGTGCCGGGTGGAAGCACCCGGAAAACGTCATCCGTCGAACCTGGACGAGTCCGCGCGCGGCTCCTGGGCTCGGGACAGCCGGCGCCGTATGCTCCGAAACCGCCACAGGAGAAGGAGTTCGAACGCTCCGAGCGCCAGGAACAGGGCCGGCGGAAACCAGGCCGGAAACCGCCCCGGCGGCGACTGGAGCAGGATCATGGCCATCCGCACCCCCGCCACCGGCACGGCCAGCAGCAGGATGCCGTTGACGGCCAGCAGCACCGTCAGAAGCACGCGGTCCGCGCTGAACCGGGCCGGGCCGAGATCCCGGTCGTCGGTCATGCGGACGCGGCGCTCCCGCCGACGACGATGGCCCGGACGTCCGGGTTCGCGTGGCGGCGTTCACGGGAGCGGCCCCTGATTCGTGACCGGGGCATTTCTAGCGCAGTATCGCGAACTTGCCGACCGTGGTGTCCCCGCCGCCGCCGCCGTCCGGAAACACCTCGATCCGGTACAGGTAGATGCCCGGCGCGGTTTCGCCGCCGAGAAGGTTCCGCAGCGCCACCTTCTGCAGGCCGGGGCCGGCGTTCTCGCCGGGCTCCTGGCGGATCCCCGAAAACAGGTAGGTTTCCGTTCCGAGTTCGTGACCGTGCAGGTCGAGCACCGACACGCGGACCGTGGCGTCGCCGGTCAGTTCATAGGCGATCCGGGCCGAACCGGGATCGCGGACCGGGTTCGGCTCCACGTGGTGACGGGCCACCCGCGTGGTGGCGCCGCGCACCGGAATCGCGGTGCGTGCTTCGGACCGGGCCGCTCCCTCCCCCGCTTCGGCCACGATCGTGATCGCGCCCACGTCACCCGGCTCGACCACCAGGTCCACCGAAACCGTGACGTGCCCTCCGGTCGGAATCGGGCCGGCGAGAGGTCGCGTGGCGATGAGCTGCCGGGCGCCGTTCACGACCTTGTAGATCCTCGCCGGACCGGGCGAGGCGGCGGGACCGCCCGTGTTCATGAAGCCGGCCACCACCAGAATCGAGTCCCCCGGCACGGCCGTCCGCGGCTCGATGACCCGGTTCACGTAGTAGATGAGCTCCGTGTCGTTCGTCACGATGCGGGGCGGCCCGTCGGCGTCGGCGGCGAGCCGGCGCAGGGTCTTGAGGATCACGTCGGCGGTTCGCGCGATCATCATGCCGTTCCGGGACAGCGTTTCCGCCCGGTCGGTGACCTTGTGGTAGTGGGGATTGTGCAGCACGACCCGGATGTTCTCGATCATCAGGACGCCCGGGATGCCGTACTCCCAGAACGGCCCCTGGTCGCTGATGAACAGGTTGTTCACCGAGCTGTCGATGCGGAACGTCGGATCGTGGTCCGCCAGCCGCTCGCTTTCGACCATGTACCGGGACAGGAACAGCGACGGACGGTTGGACATGATCACCAGCGAGTCCTGCTCGGGGTTGTAGCCGATCATGTCCATGTTCAGGACGCCGAGAATCGGCGTGGACAGGGGGTCGGCGGCCTCGGCGGCGGCGTAGGCCTCGCTGCCCCAGAGGCCGAGTTCCTCGCCGTCGAAGCAGATGAACTCGATGTCGAACGGGTACGTCGGGTCCTGGGCGAGGACGCGGGCCAGTTCGAGCACCGCGGCGGTTCCGCTCATGTCGTCGTCGGCACCCGGCGCCGGATCCAGCCACGGCGTCCAGCCGGCCGTCCGCGTTCCGATCGCGTCGAAGTGCGCGGTGATCAGGAACTTTCCCCGCCCGGGCTGATCGCCGGGCAGGAGCGCCGTGACGTTCCGGAACATCGTCCGCTGCGGCACGACTCCGGTCGTGTCCCAGTTGTCGGCGGCGTGCTTCGGTGCAAAGGCCCACAATGAAGCCGTTCCGCGGGCGCCGAGCGCCTCGGCAAACCGCCCGGCCAGATCCTCCTGGGCCGCGTCCATTTCCGTGCGGTAGCAGTAGCGGCTCTTCGGCGTTCCGTCGGGGAATTCCGAAAAATCGCGGATCGTGGCGAGGATACGGGCCGGATCGGTTGCGAGAGCCGGACCGGCGGCCGGGGCCGAGCCGGTCAGGACCAGCGGGAGGAGGGGAAGAAGAACGATCTGAAGCAGCAGGATCAGACGGCGGGCGCGGTGTGTGGTCGTCACGCTTCCTCCTCGAGGAGCAGCATCGCGCCCGAACCGCGCGAGGGATCGGCTGAAAGAACGATTCAGTGCAACCGGGTCCGGCACCCGGCAGCCGGTCGTCCGGCCGGCACGACGGCAGAATGGTACGCCCGAGAGGATTCGAACCTCCGACACCCAGCTCCGGAGGCTGGTGCTCTATCCAGCTGAGCTACGGGCGCACACGTCGTTCAGGCACATGGCCTTAAAACGCTGGGAGACTGTGCCATCTAAGGGCTGTCCCGTCAAGGGCGGCCGCGCGGATGCGCGCGGCGGGCCGCGTCATTTCGGCCGGGGGCCACCTCAGACTTCAGGCTCCGAGGACTTCCTTCATCTCCCGGAACAGCGCCTCGGGGCTCTTCGCCGCTCCGAGGAACTCCGACAGCAGGATCCCCTGGACCGGCCGCTCCCCCGCCGCCCGGACCGCCGCGGCGGAATCGATGCCGCCGGAGAGAAACCGGAGGCCCGGATAATCCCCGAGCAGGTCGAGCACCCGGTCCGCGAAGCCGCGGCGGATTTCGAGCGTCTCCCGGTCGATGCGTTCGATGATCACGGCCGGCGGGTTGTGGGCATATGCCGTCTCCACGTCCTTCAGATCCTCGAGGACCAGGACGCCGGTCACCGCCTGCTCGCGGAGGAACGCCAGCGTCTCGTCCAGGCCGCCGTCGCCGAGGAGTTCCGCGTGCAGGGTGACCGCATCCAGCGGGTCGGCGAGCGCGTCGAACACCGACGGCGGATCGAGCAGCCAGTCCACGCGAAGGAGGGGCGCGTCCGATTCCCCGCGCGCCGCCTCGATCCAGGCCGCATCCCCCCGGAAGAAATCCGGCTCGGTGATCACGGCGAGGCCGTCGATCCCCGCTTCCGCCGCGGCGGCCGCGAACCGACGGGGATCGAAGCGTTCGAACACGGTGTCGCGGGCCGGCGAAGCGCCGGCGGCCGCGGCGAACAGGACGGGGCGATCGCGGTCCACGGCGTGCTCCCCGCCGTCGTCGCCCTTCCGCACCCCGGCGATCAGCGGCCGTCGCGTTCCGGTCCAGGGCGCCGCCCGCTCCTCCATTTCCGAAACGGAACGGGGAACGGCAAGACTCCGGCGGCGGCGCGCCCCGGCCAGCAGGGCTCCCCGGAAGCCGCTCACGCGGCGGGGGGCGCGAGCTGCACGGTGAGGGCCACGAGCCGGTCGAGCCGGTCGAGGGCCGCGCCCGAATCGACGGCCTTCCGCGCCGCGGCGACCCCCTCCCGGAGATCCTCCACGACACCGGCGGCCAGGAGGCTCCCGCCGGCGTTGAGGATCACGATTTCCTTCGGCGGTCCGGTGACCTTCCCCGCGAAGATGCCGCGGATCAGCGCGGCGTTTTCCCGGGCGCTGCCGCCCGCCAGCGCTGCGATCGGCCCCGGCACAACCCCCGCCTGCTCGGGGGCCACTTCGTACGTCGTTACCGCGCCGTCATTGAGGTCGGCAACGAACGTCGGCGCGGAAATCGACAGCTCGTCCAGGCCGTCGCGGCTGTGCACGACGAGCGCCCGGACGCTGCCGAGTTCGCGGAGAACCTCGGCCATGAACGGCGGCATCTCCGGGGCGTAGATGCCGATCAGCTGGCGGCGTGCCCCGGCCGGATTGCTGAGCGGCCCGAGGATGTTGAACACGCTGCGCACGCCGACCTCGCGGCGGGGCCCGGCCGCGTGCTTCATGGCCGCATGGTGATGCGGCGCGAACAGGAACGCGATGCCGACCTCGTCGAGGCAGCGTTCGAGATCCGCCTGCGCCAGGCCGAAGCGGACGCCGAGCGCTTCCATGACGTCGGCGCTGCCGCATTTCGAGGACACGGCGCGGTTGCCGTGCTTGGCCACCACCGCTCCCCCGGCCGCCGCCACGAAACCGGCCGCGGTGGAGATGTTGAACGTGTTCGCGCCGTCGCCGCCGGTGCCGCAGGTGTCGATCAGGTGCGGCGAGTCGGACCGGACCATCGCCGCGCGCAGGCGCATCGCCGCGGCGCAGCCGGCCACTTCGTCGACCGTCTCCCCCTTCATGCGGAGGCCGAGCAGGAACGCGCCGATCTGCGCCTCGGTGGCCTTCCCTTCCATGATGATCCCCATGGCGTCCTGGGCCTCGGCGCGGGAGAGGTTTTCGCGGAGCGCGATGCGGTTGAGAATCGGGGCGAGCATCAGAGCACCCGCCCGGAAACGTCACGAACGAGACGGGCCCGGCCGACCAGGGCGGCGCGCATCAGGACGTCGCCTCCCCGCAGAGGTCCAGGAAGTTCCGGATCAGCTGCTTGCCGCTCTCGGTGAGGATCGATTCCGGGTGATACTGAACGCCCCACAACGCGTGCTCCGCGTGGCGCATCCCCATGATCTCCCCTTCGGCGGTCCAGGCATCCACCTTGAGGCAGGCGGGCAGCGACGCCTTCTCCACGATCAGCGAGTGATAGCGGGTGGCGGTGAACGGGTTCGGCATCCCCGTGTAGAGCGCGCTGCCGTCATGCTCGATCGGCGACGTCTTGCCGTGCATCAGCCGCTCCGCGCGGACCACCTTTCCCCCGTACGCCTCGGCGAGCGACTGGTGGCCGAGGCAGACGCCGAGCAGCGGCACCCGTCCGGCGGCGGCACGGATGAGTTCGCGGCTGATCCCGGCGTCCGCGGGCGTTCCGGGTCCGGGGGATATGAGGATGCCCGCCGGCGCGTCGGCCAGGACGTCCTCCGGCGACACGGCGTCGTTCCGGGCCACGACGACCTTCGCCCCGAGTTCGGAGAGATACTGGACCAGGTTGTAGGTGAACGAGTCGTAGTTGTCGAGGACGAAGATCATCGCGACCCCTTCCGCGCCCCGGCCAGCAGCGCCCGCGCCGCGTGCACCGCCTCCTCGCCGGACTCGGCGCCGGCCAGCATGCGGGCCAGTTCCTCCTCGCGCTGGCGGTCGGTGAGCGGCTGGACGGTCGTCACCGTCCGCCCGCGCAGCACCTGCTTCGACACCTGGAAGTGCGTGTCGGCGTGGCAGGCGATCATCGGCAGGTGGGTGATGACGAACAGCTGGCGGCCGGCGGAGATCTCCTTCAGGCGGTCGCCGACCTGGGAGGCGACGCGCCCGCCGATCCCGGCGTCCACCTCGTCGAAGACGAGGATCGGCTGCGGGTCCGCGGTCTGGAGGACCGCCTTCAGCGCCAGCATGATGCGGGAGAGTTCGCCGCCGGACGCGGTGCGGGCCAGCGGCCGCGCGCCCTCCCCCGGGTTCGCCTCGAGGAAGAACTCGACCTGCTCGAGGCCGCGCTCCCCCGGGAGCGACCCGTGCTGCCCGTTCCGGAACGCGTCGACGCCGGACGCATCCTCGATCTTCACGCTGAACCGCGCCTTCGGCATCCCGAGCGAGGAGAGCTCGAGCCCCACTCCCTTTTCCAGTTTCCGGGCGGCCGCCTCGCGCCAGGTCCTGAGCTTCGCGCCGGCCTCGAGAAGTCCGCCGGCGGCGCGGGCCATCTCCTTTTCCAGGGCTCCCGCCGCGGCGGCTTCGTCGACCAGGCTTTCGCGTTCCTTCCGGAGCACCGCGACGTGTTCCAGCAGGCCGGCGGCGTCGCGGTTGAACTTCTTGCGGAGCCGGCGCAGCAGCGCCAGCCGCGTTTCGATGAACTCCGCCCGGTCCGGCTCGAACTGCAGGCGGTCCTGGTAGCGGGCCAGCTCGCGCGCCGCGTCCTGGAGCCCGACCAGCGCCTCGTCGATCGTCCTGACGATCGGTTCGAGGCCGGGATCCAGCGCCGCGCCCTGGGCCAGCCGGCGGGCGGCGCGCCCCATCCGGGCCTCGGCGGCCTCGTCGTTGTCCGACAGCTCGGAGAGAGCGTCGCCGACCGCCGAGGCGAGTTTCTCCGCGTGGGCGATCATCCGGTGCTCGGCCTCCAGTTCCTCCTCCTCGCCGGCCCTGGGAGCCGCCGCGCCGATCTCCTTGAGGTCGCGGTCCAGGGCATCCCGCCGCTCCTCCACGCTGCCGAGGTTCATCAACGCGTCCAGCCGCGCGCGGAGGTCCGCGCAGCGCGAGCGGGCCAGCCGGTACGCCTCCAGCGGTGTCAGGGCCGCCGCGCTCCGCGTGCCGGCGGTCACGCCGAACCGGTCGAGGTAGTCGATGTGCGTTTCCGGATGGAGCAGGCGCTGGTGCTCGTGCTGGCCGTGGAGGTCGGCCAGGACATCTCCGATGGACTTGAGACGGGCCAGCGTGGCCAGTTCGTCGTTCAGGAGGATCCGCGACCGGCCGGAACGGGAGAGTTCGCGGGTGACGAGGAGCGTGCCGTCCGGCAGGGCCAGGTCGATGCCGCGCTTCCGGAAAAACTCCGGATCGTCGAAGTGGAACAGGCCGTCCACGCGGGCCTGGTCGGCGCCGGTCCGGATCAGGTCGGTGCTGCCCCGCCCGCCGAACAGGAGCTCGACGGCCCCCATGAGGATCGACTTGCCCGCGCCGGTTTCACCGGAGAGGACATTGAGGCCAAAACCGGGCTCGAGGTCGAGTTCCTCGACCACCGCGAGGTTGCGGATGCGCAGTTCGGCGAGGCGGGCCACTCAGCTCTCCCGCCCGCCGGAGCCCCAGCGCAGGCGCGTGCGGAGGATTTCGTAGTAGCTGCGCCGTTCGAGATCCACGAACCGCGCCGTGCGATCCGGGTCCACGGCGATCGCCACCTGCCCCCCCTCCGGCACCGGGTGGTACACCTGTCCGTCGGCGGTCACCTTGACCTGGAGACCGGGGCGGACGTCCTCGAGGATCACCGTTTCCGTGTCCGGGTAGACCAGCGGCCGCACCGACATCGTGTGCGGGCAGATCGGCGTGGCCACGAGCGCCTTGACCCGGGGTCCGAGGACCGGCCCTCCCGCGGACAGGTTGTAGGCCGTGGATCCGGCGGGCGTGGCCACGACCATGCCGTCCGCGGTGAACGTGCCCACCTCCTCCCCCGACAGGCGCATGCGCAGACGGACGGCCCGGCGGGTCGGGCTCCCTTCGTCCACAACGATGTCGTTGAGGGCGGTCAGGCGGTGCACCGGCCGGCCATCACCGTCGAGGATCGCCGCGGTGAGGAGCGGACGGGAAAGAACGTTGAACTTCCCCGCGACGATCCGGTCCAGCGACTCCTCCACGTCGGCCGCCGCCAGCTCGGTCAGGAATCCCAGACTCCCGACGTTGATGCCGAGGAGCGGAACCGCGGCGCCGTTCAGCTCGCGCACGGCGTGCAGCAGCGTGCCGTCGCCGCCGAGGACGAGAAGGACGTCGGCGGCGGCCAGGTCGGACACGGCGTCGGCCACCGTGGCTCCCCGGTGATCGGGAATGAGCGCGGCGAGTTCCCCGGCCAGGAGCACGGACAGGGATCGTTCGGAAAGGCGCGCGATCAGGCGCGACGCCAGCGCGGGCGCGTCCTCCTTGTTCGGATTTCCGATGAGGCCGATCGTCCTGAGAGCCATGGGGCCCGGCTCCTCCGGCGGCTCAGGCGCCCGTGAGATGTCCGGCCGCGGCGCCCGCGGACTCCATCCCCTTGAGCCAGGCGGCCGTTCCCTCGGCGATCGACTCCGCGTCGAGCCCCGACTCCCTGAGCAGGGCTTCCCGCGAGCCGTGATGCACGAAGCGGTCGGGAATGCCGAAGCACTTGACCGGAACGTCCCACCCCTCCTCGGCGGCCAGCGCCTCGAGGATCGCGGCGCCGAAGCCGCCGTGGGCGGAGTGCTCCTCGACGACCACGATCCGGCGCGCGTGTTCCGCGCGGTCGTGCAGCATGTCGAGGTCGATCGGCTTGGCAAAGCGGGCGTTCACGACGGAAGCGCCGATCCCCTTCGCGAGGAGCATGTCGGCGGCCTGCTCGGCCACGCCGACCATGTTGCCGATGGCGAAGATCGCCACGTCCTTCCCTTCGCGCACGAGCTCGGCCTTTCCGATCGGAATCTTCGTGAACTCCTTGCGCATCGACACGCCGGCACCCTCGCCGCGGGGAATCCGCACCGCGGCCGGCCCCTTGTGCTCGATGGCCGTATGCAGCATGTCGCGCGTCTCCGCCTCGTCCTTCGGCGCCATGATCACCATGCCCGGGATCGTGCGGAGATAGGCCATGTCGAACACGCCGTGGTGGGTGGCGCCGTCGTCGCCGGCGAAACCCGCGCGGTCGAGGACGAACGTCACGTCGAGATCCTGAAGGCAGACGTCGTGGACGATCTGGTCGTAGGCGCGCTGGAGGAACGTGGAGTAGATCGCGCAGACCGGCTTCATCCCCTCGGTGGCGAGTCCCGCCGCGAACGTGACCGCGTGCTGTTCGGCGATCCCCACGTCGTAGGTCCGCTCCGGGAAGCGCTTCTCGAAGGCCCTGAGGCCGGTGCCTTCGATCATCGCCGCGGTGATCGCGATGATCCGCTCGTCCTTTTCCGCGAGCTCGATCAGCCCCTCGGCGAAGACGTTCGAATAGGTCGGGGCCTTCGCGGTCTTTTTCTTCATCGTCCCGGTGGTCTTGTCGAACTGCGTGACGCCGTGCAGGGCCAGCCGGTCCGCCTCGGCCGGCTTGTATCCCTTCCCCTTGCGGGTCAGGACGTGCAGCACCACCGGCCCGCCGATCTCCTTGATGTGCTCGAGCGTCGTGACGAGTTCCTCGATGTTGTGGCCGTCGATCGGGCCGAAGTACTTGAAGCCGAGTTCCTCGAAGAACACGGTCGGAACGACGAGATTCGTCAGGCTTTCCTTGAGCCGGCCGGCCAGTTCCTGGGCGGGGTGCCCGACGGCCGGAACCTTGCCGAGGAGTTCGTACACGTCCGTCTCGAAACGGCGGTAGATCGGCGCGGAGGTCAGGCGGGTCAGGTACTTCGTCATGGCGCCCACGTTCGGGCTGATCGACATCTCGTTGTCGTTGAGGACGGCGATGAAATCCTTCTTGAGGTCGCCGGCGTTGTTCAGCGCTTCGTAGGCCATGCCGCCGGTGAGGCTGCCGTCGCCGACGACGGCGACGACCTTGAACGTTTCCCCCTTGTGATCGCGGGCGCAGGCCATTCCGAGCCCGGCCGAGAGGGCGGTCGAGGCGTGGCCGGCGCCGAACGCGTCATGCTCGGACTCGTCGCGGCGGAGGAACCCGGAAAGCCCCTTGTACTGGCGGATCGTTCCGAACCGGCCCCGTCGGCCGGTCAGCAGCTTGTGGGGGTACGCCTGGTGGCCGACGTCCCAGAGGATCTTGTCGACGGGAGAGTTGAACACGTAGTGGAGGGCCACGGTCAGTTCGACCGTTCCGAGGGAGGCTCCGAGGTGCCCCCCGGTCTGGCTGACCACGGAGATGAGTTCCTCGCGGACTTCGTCGGCCAGCGCACGGATCTGCTCCCGCGACAGTTTCTTCATGTCCGCGGGGGCGTCGATCATGTCGAGATATCGTCCCATAGTCTCCTTTTCACGGCGCCCGCTCCGGCGCAATTCCAGCGGATGGTACAGGAGGCCGCGGTCGAATTAAAGGGCCAAGTCCCTGTTTCCACGGCATTTCCGGCATTGCAGGGCACGGAGCGCCTCCTCCCGCCGGGGTCGGCCCCTCACTGCCCGCCGCCGTACCAGGACAGGGCGAACAGGACGCCGAGGATCGCGCCCACGAGGACCTCGAGCGGCGTGTGGCCGAGCAGTTCGATGAGCCGCTTCTCCCCTTCCTTGCGGTGATGCGCGAAGTGCTCGTCCACGATCCGGTTCAGGACGGACGCCTGCATCCCCGCCGAGCGGCGGAGCCCGGTGGCGTCGTACATGACGATGAGGCTGAAGTAGAGGGCCACGCTGAACAGCGCCGACGTGAACCCCTCCAGTACCCCCACCGAGGCCGTCAGCGCGCAGACGCCGGCGGAGTGACTCGACGGCATGCCGCCGGTGGACACGAGAACGTGAAAGTTCGGCCTCCGGTGACGCAGGTAGTCGGCCAGGAACTTCATCACCTGGACGAGCGTGGCCGCCAGCATGGCGATCAGCCAGGGGCGCGCCGCGACGTAGGACACCATCGCTAGCGGAGCAGCCTGCGCTCGGAGATGAAGTCGGCCAGGCCGAGGAAGTGATCGACCCAGCGACCGAACCGGGGCGCCTCGCGCGCGGCGCGATCGAGAAGCCGTGTGACGTCCTCGTCGCTCTTCCTGAGCCCGTACACGGCCGGCCAGGTGACCTTGCCGAGCTTCTGGTCGCCTCCGGGTTCGCGCCCCAGCACCTCCTGCGAGCAGCGCAGGTTCAGGATGTCGTCGACGATCTGGAACGCCAGGCCGAAGTCCGCGCCGAACCGGGAGAGCGCATTCATCTCGGCGCGCGACGCCCCGCCGAGGATGCCGCCGACGACCAGGGACGAGCGGAGGAGCGCGGCCGTCTTCCGGCGGTGGATGTAGTCCACCATCCGGGCCGTCGGCTTCTTCCCCTCGAGCATCAGGTCCATGACCTGCCCACCGATCATTCCGTCGGTGCCGATGGCGCGGCTGATCTCGTCGAGAACGGCCAGCGCCGTGTCGGCGCTGATCGAGGAACGCTTGTGGATCGACGACAGCACGTCGAAGGCCAGCGAATGCAGCGCATCGCCGGCCAGGACCGCCACGCCTTCGCCGAACACCTTGTGGCTCGACAGCTTTCCCCGCCGGTAATCGTCGTCGTCCATGCACGGCAGGTCGTCGTGGATCAGCGAGAACGTGTGGATCATCTCGATGGCGGCCCCCACGGTGTGGGCCACCTTTCCCCGTCCGCCCGCGGCCCGGTAGGCCAGAACGACAACGGCGGGGCGCAGCCTCTTCCCACCGGCAAAGATGCTGTAGTGCATCGCCTTGTGAATGATCTTCGGGTTGGCGGCGGGGCTCGGCATCAGCGCCTTGAGCGTCCGGTCCACCTCTGCCGTGGTGTCCTTGAGGAACTCCTCGAAGACGAGGATCGGATGGGTCGTCTCGTCAGACTTCATCGGGCTCTCCGCGGGGCGCGTCGGGCGGACGCGGACCGTCCGGAGCATCACCCTTCGTCAGTTTCCGGACGGCCGTTTCGGCGGCGTTGATCCGTTCCATGCAGAGGCGGACGAGACCCGTCCCCTCCTGGAACGCGGACAGGGATTCATCGAGGGTGATTTCTCCCCGCTCGAGGCGGGACACGATCTCTTCCAGACGGTTCAAGGCCGCCTCGAAGGTGGGCGGCGGAACGGCCGCGGACGGTTCCGGGCCCTTGTCATGCGAACTCACGCATCCTCCATCAGTTTCCAGTGCGCCACGGAGTGTATCACTCCCCGGTCGCGGGTGTCCCGTCGGCGGTCTTCTCGATCAGTGCCCGGGCGTGATCGGCGCTGAAGCGGATCACGACACGTTCGCCGGGCGCCAGGTCGCGCGCCCGCTGGACGGTTTCCGGGGTGTCGCCGCGGAAGACGAGGCAGTAGCCGCGACCGAGCACCGCGGTGGGATCCAGCGATTCGAGCCGGGCGGCGGCCGGCAGGAGCCGCCCCCTGAAGCGCTCCACGCGGGAGGCGGCGGCCCGCGGCAGGCGCCCGCCGAGGTCGGAAAGCCGGACACCGAGATCGGAAACGCGGCGTTCCATGGCCGCGCCGAGTCGGCGGGCCGCATCGTCCACGCGCTGCCCCTGCTGGGCCAGGAAATCCGCGGGACGCTTGAACCCGTAGGCGGCGGTGATCGCCTCGATCCGGCTCCGCCGCGACCGGATCGCCTCGGTAATCCCCCGCGTGAGGGCCGCGTCGAGGCGCGCCAGGCGCAGCGCCAGGTCCGCGGCGTCCGGCACGGCCAGTTCCGCGGCGTTGGACGGGGTGGCCGCCCGCACGTCGGCGGCAAGATCGCAGAGCGTCACGTCCGTTTCGTGACCGACGGCGGAGATCACCGGGATCCGGCTCCGGGCCACGGCGCGCACGACCGGCTCCTCGTTGAACGCCCAGAGATCCTCCATCGACCCGCCGCCGCGACCGACGATGAGAACATCCACGTCCGACCGGCGGTTGAAACGGCGCACCGCGTCGGCGATCTCCACCGCCGCGCCCTCCCCCTGGACCGGTACCGGAGCCAGGAGGATCCTGATTCCGGGCCAGCGGCTCCGGGCCACCCGGACGATGTCGCCGAGCGCCGCGCCGGACTCGGACGTGACGATGCCGAGAACGGCCGGAAACCGGGGCAGCGGTTTCTTCGCGGCGGGGTCGAAGAACCCCTCGGCCGCGAGCTTTTTCTTGAGTTCCTCCAGCGCCAGGTGCAGCGCCCCGAGGCCGGCGGGGAGCATTTCGGCGGCCACGAGCTGATACTCGCCGCGCGGCTCGTACACGGAGATGCGGCCGCGCACCTCCACCTCCATGCCGTCCGCGGGCTTGAAGCGGAGCTTCAGGGCCTGCGTGCGCCAGAGCACGGCGCGCAGCTGGCTTTCGCGGTCCTTCAGGGAAAAGTAGACGTGACCGGAACCGGCCTTCGAGACGTTGGAGAGTTCGCCGCGCACCCACATCTCCTCGGTGCGCCCCTCGATCAGTCTCTTGATGAGCCGGTTGACTTCCGACGGCGTGGACGTCTTCCGCTCGAACGGAAGAGACAGCGTCACCCGAGACTCCCCTCCCCGGCGGCGGCCGCCGCGGTGTTCCGGATGAGGCAGGCCACGGTCAGCGGCCCCACCCCGCCGGGAACGGGCGTGATCAAGGACGCCACCGGTTCGACGCTCGCGAAGTCCACGTCGCCGACGAGCCGCGAGCCGCTTTTCCGGGACGGATCGTCGACGCGGTTGATGCCGACATCGATGACGACCGCCCCCGGCCTGATCATCGCCCCGGTGATCGCGTTCGGACGCCCCATCGCGGCCACGACGACGTCGGCGTCGCGCGTGTAGCGGGCGAGGTCGCCGGAGCGCGAGTGTGCCAGGGTGACCGTGGCGTCGAGCCCCTTGCGCTTCTGGGACAGGAGCTGAGCCAGCGGACGGCCGACGATCTGGCTCCGTCCGACGATCACCACGTGCTTTCCGGCGAGATCGATGCCCGAGTGCTCCAGCAGGAGCACGACTCCAAGCGGCGTGCAGGGAACGAACCCCGGCATGCCGGCGGCCAGGAGTCCCGCGTTCAGCGGATGGAAACCGTCCACGTCCTTGCGCGGGTCGACCCTCCGGGACACTTCGTCCTGGTCGTGCCCGCTGGGGAGCGGAAACTGGACGAGGATGCCGTGCACGTCTCGGTCCTGGTTCAGGCAGGAGATGAACTCGAGCAGCACCTCGCGGTCCATCGATTCCGGAAAGACGTGATCCTGCGAGCGGATGCCGGCCGCCGCGCAGGCCTCCCCCTTCTTGCGCAGGTAGACGACGGACGCCGGGTCCTCCCCCACGCGGACGAGCGCGAGAGCCGGCTGGATGCCGCGCTCCCGGAGCGCGTCGACCTTGAGTTTCGCTTCGGCGAGGATCGCGGCGGCCACCGGACCGCCCTGGAGGAGTTCCGCCATGTCAGAGCGGCGGATCGGGCAGGCACTCCATGACCCGGCGGATGCCGGTGGCCTTGCCCGTCTGGTCGTCGAAATCGGCGATGACGCCGCAGAGTCGCGTGTCGCGCCCGGCCGGCTTGAACTTGACCGGCAGCCCGGTGACGAACCGGTGGATCGCCGCGCTCTTTTCCACGCCGATCACGGAATCGAACGGCCCGGTCATGCCGAGGTCGGTCACGTAGGCCGTGCCGCCGGGCAGGACCCGCTCGTCGGCGGTGGGCACGTGCGTGTGCGTTCCAACAACGAGGGACACGTAGCCGTCCATCCACCACCCGAACGCCACCTTTTCGCTGGTGGCCTCGGCGTGAATGTCGAACACGGTGAACCGGGCCCCGGCATCGCGGGCGGCCAGCGCGATTTCGCGCCCGACCTTGAACGGATCCTCGAGCGGCTTCATGAACGTGCGGCCGAGAACCGTGGCCAGCGCCAGCTTCCCCTTCGGCGTTTCGTAGATGCCAAGCCGGGCGCCGGGCGCCCCGTCCGGATAGTTCGCGGCGCGGACGATCCGCGGATCCGTCTTGATGTACTCCATCATCTCGGACTTGTCGTAGACATGGTTGCCGCTGGTCATGGCGTCGACGCCGGCGGAGAAGATGTCGGCGCAGGTCTCCCGGGTCATGCCGATGCCACCGGCCGCGTTTTCGCCGTTGGCGATCACGAACTCGAGTTTTTCCCGCTCGCGCAGTTCGGGCACGAACTGCTTGACCGCCCGCCGTCCGGGACTGCCCACGATGTCCGCCAGGAAGAGAATCCTCACCGGGCAAAGTCCACGGAGCGCGTCTCGCGGATGACCACGACCTTGATCTGGCCGGGGTACTGGAGCTCCGCCTCGATCTTCCGCGCGATGTCCCCCGCCAGAACCGTGGCCCTGGCGTCGTCCACGTGCGACGGCTCGATCATGATGCGGATCTCGCGGCCGGCCTGGATCGCGTAGCACTTTTCCACGCCGTCGAAGGACTCGGCGATCCCCTCCAGTTTTTCGAGGCGCTTCACGTAGGTTTCCAGCGTCTCGCGGCGGGCGCCGGGGCGGGCGCCGGAAATGGAGTCCGCGGACTGCACGAGCACCGCGTACACGGAATCGGCGCCGAGGTCGTCATGGTGATGCCCGATCGCCTCGACGACCGGTTCGGACTCGCCGTACTTGATCCCGAGAGCCTTGCCGATCGCGGGGTGCGTGCCTTCCGTTTCGTGACTGAGCGCCTTGCCGATGTCGTGCAGGAATCCGGCCCGGCGGGCGAGCTTTTCGTCGAAGCCGAGTTCCGCGGCCATCATTCCGCAGAGATAGGCGACTTCCTTGGAGTGATTGAGGACGTTCTGCCCGTACGACGTGCGGTAGCGGAGCCGCCCCATCAGCTTGAGCAGCTCGGGATGAATGTTGTGGAGATTGAGCTCGAACGCGGCCTCGTCGCCCAGCGTGCGGATCTCGTCCTCCATCTCCTTCCGCGCCTTCTCCACGACCTCCTCGATCCGGCCCGGATGGATGCGGCCGTCCTGGACGAGCTTTTCCAGCGCCCGGCGGGCGGTCTCGCGCTTGATCGGATCGAAGCCGGAGAGGATCACCGCCTCCGGCGTGTCGTCGATGATGACGTCGATCCCGGTGACCGTTTCGAACGCCCGGATGTTCCGCCCTTCGCGGCCGATGATCCGCCCCTTCATTTCGTCGTTGGGCAGCGCCACCACCGACACCGTCGATTCAAGGCTGTGATCGGCGGCGCTCCGCTGGATGGCCATGAGGACGATCTTCTTCGCCTCGCGGTCCGCGGTGCGCGCCGCCTCCTCCTTGATCTCGGCCAGCAGGCGGGCCGCGTCGTGGCGGGCCTGCCCCTCGAGGTTGGCCATCAGAACCCGGCGCGCCTCCTCGGTGGTCATCCCGGCGATCCGCTCGAGCTTCGTGTTCTGCTCGCGGACCAGCTTTTCGGCCTCCTCGGCCCGGGCTTCGACCTGCTTCGTCCGGGCGGCGAGTTCGGCGCCGAGCCGGGACAGATCCTTCTCCTTGTTCTCGAGGAGCTCCACCCGCTTGTTCAGCGTCAGTTCGCGCTCCTGGGCCTTGCGCTCCAGGGCCTGCAGCTCCTTGCGGGCGGCCTGCGTTTCCTTTTCGAACTCGCTCTTGGCCTTGTACCACTCGTCCTTGGCTTCGAGGCTGGCCGACTTCCGGGCGATCTCCGCCTCGCGCCGCGCCTCCTGGAGAATGCTTTCCGCCTGGCTCCGCGCGCCCGACACTTCCTTTTCACCGAGGCGCCGCTGCAGGATCCAGCCGGTCCAGAACGCGGCCCCCGCGACGATGATGCCGGCCACCACCCCGAAAACGACCATCATTGAGCTCATGATCTATCCTCTCGGCCGCTCGTGCGAGCCCGAACGGCAAAAAAATTCCCCGCCTTACCGTGTGGAGTGGATCTTGAACCTGGGTGACCAGGTGGGCGCCTCGTAACCGGCATCACGCTCCCGAGATCCGAGGAAGTCGGGTTCCGCTATACGGAGAACTTTGGCTCCCGTCCACAAGACGTTGGCTCAAAAAACCGAACCATCACGAGCAGGGCAGGGAAATTGTCATGTCGATCCGTTCTGTTCCGGGCGTTCTCTCCTTGGGCCGGCCGGCTTCTCAATCGTCCCCGAGCGCTTCGTCGAGCAGCGCCTCGAGACGACCGGTCTGGTCGCTGATCTTTTCCCGCTCCGACTCGCGAGTGCTCCGTTCCTGGAACAGCTCGTCCGCCAGCGTGAGCGAGGCCAGTATGGCCAGCTTGGCGGGAGACTGGGTTCTGGTGGCTTCCTCGAGGGCGCGCATCTTGTCGTCCACGTAAGCCGCCAGGCGACCGATATGCTGCGGATCGGCGTCCCCGCGAAGCTGGTACGCCACGCCGCGTATCGTTACCGTCGTTTCGGTGATCGGCCGGTTCATTCGAGCGATCCCCTCACGTTGCCGGACCATTCCTTCCCGAACGGGACAGGCTGAAGAGACTTTCCCCACCCCTGCTCACCGGAAACCCGAAGGCGCCCGGTGCTTCATCTATGTAAAGGCCGCTACTGCGGCACGGATTCCGATTCCAGAAACTCGAGCTTGCCCAGCGCTTCCTCGATCCGGCGGGCCAGCAGGCGCCGCTCGTCCTGGAGCGCGGACTTTTCCTTTTCCAGCACGGCCAGCCGGTCGTTCAAGGCCTCGACGGCTTCCCGGGTGGCTCCCCCGGAAGCGTCGATCCGCGCCTTGAGATCCGCGTTTTCCTCGCCCAGCTTCCGGTTGTCTTCCTTCAGGCGGCCGATCAAAGCGACCGCCCGGTTGACCTTGGTTTCCAGCGCGTCCAAATCGACGCCGACATCCCTGGTGTGGCTCATCGGTCTCTCAGGACGGCCCCCAGCTCCTTTTCCAACCCCTCGATCACGCGCCGTTCCGCCGTGCGCACCTGCTCGTCCGACAGCGTTCCCTCGCGGGACTGCCAGGTCAGCGAGTAGGCCAGGCTGACGCGTCCGTCCGGAAGCGGCCGTCCGGGCGCCCCGGTGTAGCGATCGAAGAGCGTAAACTCCGTAAGGAGTTCTCCACCCAGCTTCTTCATCAGTTCCGCGACCCGGCTCTCGGGGACGGAACCGTCCACGAAGAAAGCCAGATCCCGTTTCGAGGCGGGAAACCGCGAGGGCTCCCGGAACTCCACGACTCCGCGCTGCGATCGAATCAGGGTGTCGAGAATGAACCGGGCCATAAAAACCGGCCGGGAAATGTCCATGGCCTTGCACACATCCATGGCCACCCGGCCGAAGGCGCCGATCCGCCTGCCGCGTGATTCGACAACGACCGAAGTCTTTGGCTCGAAACCATTTTCATCGTAGCACCGGGTTTTGGGGGTGTCAACGCGAAGGACGTCGAGCAGCGTTTCGACGACCCCCTTGAACCGGCCGAAATCCATGCGCGGATCGCTGCGCGTCAGGTCCGGTCCGAAATCCCCTTCGGTGGCCACGATGCACACCTCGACGCTCTCCGCGGGAAGCGGTTCGTTTCCGTTTTTCGAGAAGACCGTGCCCACCTCGAACAGGCGCAGGTCCGCCGTTCCGTGGTGGATGTTGAGACGGATCGCCTTCAGCGCCTCCGCCACGAGGCCCGGCCGCAGCGCCCCCTCTTCCCGCGACTGCGGTTCGGGGATGCGCACGAGAACGCGCTGGAGTTCCTCTTCCCCGACCCCGGTCCGCACGACGTCGGCGGGATCCACGAGCGCCTTCGTGAGCATCTCGTGAAACCCGAGACCGCACAGCGTCCTGCGGATCTCACCGGTGAACCTCTGCCGGTCCGTGCGCTCCGAGGCCAGGCCGCTCACGTTGTAGTGACGTTCGCCGAGCCGGTCGTACCCGTGCAGCCGCGCGACCTCCTCCACGAGGTCGCACTCCTGGGTGACGTCCAGCCGCCAGGCCGGGACTTCGATGGACCGCCCTTCCCCGGTTGCGGGACCGACCCCGAATCCGAGCCGCTCGAGGAACGCCACGGACTCGGCGTCCGTGACCGGCTCGCCGAGCAGGCGCTCCGCCGCGCCCGGGCGCAGCAGGACCGTGCGCGTGTCGAGAAACCCGGGTCGAACGACTTCCACGCGCCCGGACAGCACCTGGCCCCCCGAGACCTCGGCGAGCAGCGCCGCGCAGCGATCGATGGCCCGCTTCACGCCGGCCGGATCCACGCCGCGGACGAACCGCAGGCTCGCGTCGGTGGTCAGCCGGCACTGCAGCGACCCCTTGAGCGTGGTGTGCCCGTCGAAGAACGCGCCCTCGAGAAGGATCGTCTTCGTTCCGCCGGTCACTTCCGTGTCGAGACCGCCCATGATTCCGGCCAGCGCCACCGCCCTGTCGCGGTCGGCGATGACGAGGACGTCGGGCGTGAGCGTCCGCTCCGTGCCGTCGAGCGTCGTGAGCGTTTCGCCGGCCGCGGCGCGGCGGACGCGGATCGAGCGGCCGGCCAGGCGGTCGAGGTCGAACGCGTGCAGCGGCTGCCCCATCTCCCAGAGAACGAGGTTCGTGACGTCGACGACGTTGCTGATGGAACGCTGCCCCACGGACCGGAGCTTGTTGACGAGCCACTCCGGCGAGGGGCCGACGGTGACGTTCGTGATGACCCGGGCCAGGTAGCAGGGGCAGCCGTCGGCATCCTCAACGGACACCGTGGCCGTGTCGGCGGCGAATTCGGCCGCCTCTTCGAGCCGCGTTTCCGGCAGCGTCAGCGTGGCGCCGTTCAATGCCGCCACCTCGCGCGCCACGCCGACATGCGAATGGCAGTCGCCGCGGTTCGACGGGATGTCGATGTCGAGCACGGTGTCGCCGGCCGGCATCACGTCGGCCAGCGGCGTTCCGGGCGCCGGCGCGTCCGGTCCGAGGTCGATGATTCCGTCGTGCTCGCCGGACAGGCCGAGTTCGCGCTCGGAACACATCATGCCGTTCGATTCCACGCCGCGGAGCTTGGCCCGCTTGATCTTCGTGCCGTCCGGGAGTACCGCGCCGGTCAGGGCCACCGCGGCGCGCACGCCGACCGCGGCGTTCGGAGCCCCGCAGATGATCTGGACGGGCTCCGCCTGCCCCACGTCGACGGTGCAGAGCGTCAGGCGGTCGGCATTCGGATGCCGCCCGGCCTCCACGACGTGGCCGACCACGAAGCCGGTCAGGTCCGCGCCGCTCTTCTCGATCCCCTCCACGGGAAGGCCGATCCGGGTCAACTCGGCCGCGAGCCGGTCGACCGGCCACTCCATCGGAACCAGTTCCTTGAGCCAGGTGACGCTGATCTTCATCGAATGCTCCTCAGAACTGGTTCAGGAAACGGACGTCGTTTTCGAACAGCAGGCGGATGTCGGTGATGCCGTGACGGAGCATCGCGATCCGCTCCACGCCCATCCCGGCCGCGTAGCCGGTCCAGACTTCGGGATCGTAGCCGACGCCCCGGAGCACATCGGGATGCACCATGCCTGAGCCGAGGATCTCGATCCAGCCGCTCCCCTTGCAGACGCGGCAGCCGCTGCCCTGGCAGAGAAAACAGGACACGTCGACCTCGGCGCCCGGCTCCACGAACGGAAAGTACGACGGGCGGAACCGGGTCTTCGTCTTCGCGCCGAACATCTCGCGGGCAAAGCGGGACAGGCACCCCTTGAGGTCGCGCATCGTCACGCCCTTGTCCACGTACAGGAGTTCCACCTGGTGGAACTCGCAGCTGTGGGTGGCGTCGACCGCCTCGCGGCGGTAGACGCGCCCCGGGCAGAAGATCCGGATCGGCGGCTCCTGGGCCAGCATCGAGCGGATCTGCACCGGCGACGTGTGCGTGCGCAGCACCGCCTCGGAACTCATGAAGAACGTGTCCGTGGCCTGGCGCGACGGGTGCGAAGGGCCGATGTTCAGCGCCTCGAAATTGTTGTGCACCGTATCCACCTCGGGACCCTCGGCCAGGCTGAACCCCATGCCGGAAAAGATCTCGGCGAGGCGGTCGACGATCTGGTTCAGGATGTGCGGCCTCCCGTACGGGGGGCGCAGTCCGGGCAGGGTGGGGTCGAAATCAGGCGCGGGAGCGCGCGACCCGGCCCGCGCTTCCGAAAGCTTCAGTTCGAGCTTCTCGGTCAGCGCGTCCTTGAGGCGGTTCGCCGCGTCGCCGATGGCGCCGCGCTCCTCCGGCGGCACGTCCTTCAGTCCCCGGAGGATGCCGGTGAGCTTCCCCTTGCGGCCGAGGAACGCCACCCGCATCTCCTCGAGCGCGCGATCTCCGTCGGCGGTATCCAGCGCGGCCAGCGCCTCGACTTCCAGCGCCGCCAGTTCCGTTTTCAAATCGCTCATCGCGGGCCTTTCAACAGCAAGGCCCTCCCCCGGCCAGGGGAAGGGCCCGCGTCAGGACAGTTGGTAGTTCGAGTCTCCGCGGGTCCGGTCGACCCGCGGAATCGGGGATCAGGCGACCTTCTGACGGGCCAGTTCGGCGAGGGCCTTAAAGCCATCGGCGTCGTTGACCGCCATTTCGGCCAGCATCTTCCGGTCGACGTCCACCTGGGCCACCTTGAGGCCGTTCATGAACGTGCTGTACGACAGACCGTTGAGACGGGCCGCCGCGTTGATGCGGGTGATCCACAGCCGGCGGAAGTCGCGCTTCTTCAAGCGGCGATGTTCGTACGCGAACTGCAGTCCGCGCATGACGGTTTCCTTTGCCGACCGGTACAGCCTGGAACGACCGCTGTAGTTGCCCTTGGCGGCCTTCAGAATCTTCTTGTGTCGCGCGCGTCCGGGGACGACGCCTTTTGCTCTTGCCATGATTCAATCTCCTGAAAAAACCTGCGGCCCGTGCCGCAGGCCACGAACTGTCAGCGGGCGATTTACGAGTACGGTAGAAGCGTCTTGATGCGCGCGGCATCTCCGTCGAAAACAAGCGTGCCCTGCTTCAGGTGGCGCTTGCGCTTGCGGGTCTTCGACGTGAGAATGTGCCGCCTGTACGCCTTTCCGCGGGCGAGCTTGCCCGAGGCCGTCTTCTTGAAGCGCTTGGCGACCGTCTTCTTAGTCTTGAGTTTCGGCATTGCCGGCATCCTTTCCAGGCTTGCTGGACGTTTGAGCCCCGGACTTCTTCGGCTGCCCGGGTTGTTCCTTCTTCGGAATCATGTACAGGGTCATCGTGCGACCCTCGACCCTCGGAGGGCTCTCCACCACGCCGACGTCCTCGAGATCCTTGACGACGTTCGTGAGGATGGCCCGACCGCGGTCCATGTGAACCATTTCGCGTCCCCGGAAGATGACCGTGAACTTGACCTTGTCCTTGTGGCCGAGAAACTCCCGGGCATGGTTCACCTTGAAGTTGTAGTCATGCTCGTCGATCTTGGGCCGGAGTTTGACCTCCTTGATGAGCATGACGTGCTGGCTCCTGCGAGCCTTCCGGGCCTGTTTGCTCTCCTCGTACTTGAACTTCCCGTAGTCCATGATCTTGCAGACGGGAGGACGTGCGGTGGGAGAGATTTCGACAAGGTCGAGTCCCCGCCCCTGGGCGAGGTTGAGAGCTTCAACGTTCGACATGATTCCCAGCTGCGATCCGTCCTCGTCGATGACGCGGACCTGGGGAATGCGGATCCGTTCGTTGATTCTCGTCGCGGGCTTTCTGGGTACGCTTATAGCAATGACCTCCGTTTAAGCGTCAACTTCGATTCCACCCACAAAAAAACGGGTGGAGCGCAAACAGCGCCGCACACCCGCAATCACCCCGCCGGAGCAGGATTGAAAACGTCCTTTCGGAACCCGGTGGACATGCCTCGGATCAGACCGAGAGTCGCCGGGTGAGAAGCGGTGCTTCTGCTTGAACTTAAAGAGGGGCCAGTCTAACCCCTTGCCACGGTTTCGGCAACGACTTTTTTCACGAATTCCGCCCGGGGCATGGCCCCGAGGTCCACCCCGCCGTGGGCGCGAACGGAAACCTGCCCCGCTTCGGCGTCCCGGGCGCCCACGATCAGCATATAAGGTATCTTCGCCTTTTCCGCGTCGCGGATCTTTGCGCCGATCTTCTCGTTCTTCTGCATCACGTCCACCCGGACGCCGGCCTCCTCAAGTTCCTTCCGAACCTGAGCCGCATACTCCAAGTTCTGTTCCGACACGGGGATAACCATGGCCTGCACCGGCGCCAGCCAGACCGGAAAGTTGCCGGCGTAGTGCTCGATCAGCACCCCGAAAAACCGCTCCAGCGACCCCAGCAGCGCCCGGTGGATCATGTACGGGCGGTGCTCCTTCCCGTCCTCCCCGATGAACGCCAGGTCGAACCGCTCGGGCAGGTTGAAGTCGAACTGGATCGTGGAGCACTGCCACTCCCGGTCCAGCGCGTCCTTGATCTTGATGTCGATCTTGGGTCCGTAGAACGCGCCCCCGCCCTCGTCCACCTGGTACGCGAGGCCGCGGTTCTCGAGGGCCGCCCTGAGGGCTTCCTGGGCGTTGTCCCAGTGCTCCGGTTCGCCGACGGCCTTGGCCGGCCGGGTCGAGAGGAACAGCTCGAAGTTCTCGAAGCCGAACCCCTTCAGCATGTCCAGGCAGAAGCCGAGCACCCGGTCGATCTCGGCCGGCATCTGGTCGGGGCGGCAGAAGATGTGCGCGTCGTCCTGGGTGAAGCCGCGGACCCGCATCAGGCCGTGCAGCACCCCGGAGCGCTCGTAGCGGTACACGGTGCCGAGCTCCGCCCAGCGAAACGGCAGGTCGCGGTAGGAACGCATGGCGGTCTTGTAGATCATGATGTGAAACGGGCAGTTCATCGGCTTGACGTAGTACTCCTGCCCCTCGATGTCGATCGGCGAGTACATGTTCTCGGCGTAGAAGTCGAGGTGCCCGGAGGTTTCCCACAGCGTCCGCTTGCCGACGTGGGGGGTGAACACGATCTCGTAGCCGCCGTTCACGTGGGCGTCGCGCCAGTAGTCCTCCATGGCGCGGCGGATCCGGCCCCCCTTGGGGTGCCAGAAGATGAGGCCCGCTCCCCCTTCGTCGTGGATCGAGTAGAGGTCGAGTTCCTTCCCCAGCTTCCGGTGATCGCGGGCCTTGGCCTCCTCGATCTTCCGGAGATGCTCCTTGAGTTCGTACGCCTCGGACCATGCGGTGCCGTAGATGCGCTGCAGCATCGGGCGCTTTTCGTCGCCGCGCCAGTAGGCTCCGGCCACGTGCGTCAGCTTGAACGCCTTCGCGTTGACCCGCCCGGTGGACGGGAGATGCGGCCCGCGGCAGAGATCGGTGAACGGTCCGTTCACGTAGTAGGTGACGGTGTCGTCCTGGATCTCGTCGAGGATCTCGACCTTGAACGGATCGTTGCGCTTCCTGAAGTATTCGATCGCTTCGAGACGGTTGACGACCTGGCGCTCGAACGGCTGGTTCGCCTGGATGATCTCCTTCATCTTGTTTTCGATGGCTTCGAGATCTTCCGGCGTGAAGGCCCGCGGGGCTTCCATGTCGTAGTAGAACCCGTCCTGGATCGGAGGCCCGATGGCGAACTTCGTGCCGGGGAACAGCTCCTGGACCGCAGTGGCCATGATGTGGGCGGTGGAGTGGCGCAGCAGGTCCTTCCCGTCGGGGTTGGAAAAGTCGAGCCCCTCGATCTCGGTCGCGTCCCCCACCGGCTCGGGCAGGCCATGAACGACCCCGTCGATCTTCGCGCCGAACACGCGGCGCGGCGCTCCGGCCGCCTTCAGAACCTCGGCGAGCGTGGTTTCGGGCCCGGCGTCGGTTTCGCCGGCGCCGTCACTCCATCGGACTTTTCTGAGCGCCATGAATCGGAACCCCATAAAGCAAAGCAGGCCATCGGCCTGCCGCTTTCGTTTCAAGGATGGTGGGCGATACTGGATTCGAACCAGTGACCCCTTGCATGTCAAGCAAGTACTCTAACCAACTGAGCTAATCGCCCCCCTGAAATTTTGCAGGCCGGCATTCTGCAAGAGGTTAGACCATGTGTCAAGGGGTT
>CAZQVN010000020.1:0-23347 GCA_964596775.1 uncultured bacterium | reverse complement strand
CTGAAATTTTGCAGGCCGGCATTCTGCAAGAGGTTAGACCATGTGTCAAGGGGTTTGAGGTGCGGTGTTGGGGAACTTCATAAGACCTGCGCCTTGATGCCGCCCCACGTTACCCGCTGCACCGCCGGGATGTCTCCCCTGGCGATCAGCGCCTTGATACGGCCCCACGTCCCCGGCTCTGTTGCCGGGGATCGGGAATAGACTCCCTTGATGGTGCTCCAGGTCGTGTTTTCCGCCAGCGGCTCCCCCTTGCGGTAGAGCGCCTTGATACGGCCCCAGGTTGTACTTTCAATGAGAACATCCGGTGCAGCGGACCGCCCCACGCCGAAATCCCGCCACTCCACTAGATGGTAGAACTGCGCCGTGGCCGAACCGCTCAGCGTGTCCGCCGCGCTCTTCCCCTTTCGGAAGTAGAAGTCGTTCTGCTGGCCGTCCACGCGCAGCGTCAGCCCTTCCAGTTCACCGGGCTGAGGCTTGAGATCCACTTCGAGAAACGTATCGGTCACCCGGATCCGGAGCCACGATTCCCGGCCGGCAACCGTCACCGGTTCCGCGGCGCCGTGCCTCAAGTCCACCCGGATATCCGTGACCTGGTCCGACGCGAACAGCGCCCCGGTCTGCGCGGCATCTTCGCTCCTCTCCCAGTATTCGGGCAGCGAGCCGTTCTGCTGCCGGGTGCCCTCGTCGAAATAGAACCGGAAGTCGTCGGCGAGGAGATCGGCGTACGGCATGCTTTCCCTGAGCTTGTAGGCGGTCTGGAGGTTTTCGAGAACGTTCTCCGGCGAGGAGGCGTCGAGATAGGCGCTCGGGTCCGGTTTCGCGGGATCATCGCCGCAGCCGGACATCAGGATCATGGTCACCAGCGTCAACAGACTTCGCTTCATGAATGCGTCCATTCCGGTCTCCCCGACTCGCCCCGGGGCGAGTTGTGAAAGGAATCACAAGCGTCCTGCGGTTGCTCCTCCGCGAATCGTTCCGACCGCCGGAAGCTGAAGCAAGGCACCGTGCCGTGTGCACCCATCGGCCACGGTGGACCCGCAACAGAGTAGTCCCCGCCCCTCTCACGAACAAGCGGCGGCCCCCACGTGCCGAAAAGGGCTTCCGCTTCATGCAAATTATGCGCCCGGCAGCGCAGAGCGATATTGTCCACCGTGGCGTCACCACCAAGGGCAAACGCCTTCCGGTGATGGAACTCCAGAAATCCCCGCTCGCCGCAGCGCCCCTCCCGCCCGGCAAACGTGCAGCGGCCGCCATCCCGGATCCACACGGTCCGGCGCACCGCCGCGGAAATGTGCCGCGATCGCCGACGGCGCGCTCTCGTGCCCCCATCAAGCTTCGGCCGGCCTGTCCGGCCCGCCTCGATCCGGGGTCCTGCGGAGTCCATTCCAGGCGCTGTGCTCCCCTTTCGACGGCTTGTCCGGGGTCGGGCCACCTCCGCCCTCTTCGAATTTCGAAGCTTCACCAGCAGGACCTCCAGAGCCATCGCGAACACGCCGGCCGGATCCCCGTCCGGAATGCGGTGCCGGAGCAGGTCGCGCGCCTCCATGAGGTGCGCATGCATCGCTTCATCGGCGGTGAACTGGATCCGGTAGCGTCGCGGAGCCAGAGGAGCGACGACGGTCCTCTCCGCCGGGGGCCGTGGCGCGGTCACCGCGGCGGCCTGGACGGGCACGCCCGTTTCGTTCGGGTGCGTCGCGCCGTCCGGCGGACAGCCCGCCTCCGAGCCCGCACCGTCCGGAAATCGGCGAGCGCCAGTCTCCCCCGGACCGGATTCCACCCTCACGTCCAGTCCCGCCGGCTTCTCCGGCAGTTTTCTCACGGTCGACGGCACCGGCGGGAGCGGCCGGATGCGGGCCACGATTGCTTCCACGTCCCGCTTCGACCGGTGTCGGGCCTCGGCCAGCAGCGCCTCGTGGTTCGTGTCCGTCAAATGCGGGGCCAGGAGCCGGATCGCCGCCAGGTGCAGCGAACCGTCGGCCAGATGTTCGAGGAGAACCGGAAACCGGCGCGACGCACGCGCCGCCTCGATCCGGTTGAACGCCGCATGTTCGGCGAGATGAAGCACGCGGACGCAGTACGTGAACAGCGACGAACAGCCTTCCCTGAGATGGAGACGCCTCTCGTCCAGCTCCGCCAGGTGGGCGACGAGTTCCGCCGTCGCCTCCCGCTCGCCGCGTGCGAGACGTTTCACGCGGGCAAGCAATGCCTCGTTCGAGAGCCGGGTCGGTGAAGTGCAGATGATCTTATGCATGCTTCATTTATACACCCTGTCCGTGACACGTATGGACACGGTTTCCGGGCGGAGATCTCGGGGCCATCCGGGCGTTTCGGGCCGGGACTCCACTGCAGGGCGCCACGTGGCGCGAGAAGGGCTCTCCGGGCGCCCGGGCTCAGGGAGTGGAGCGCGTCACGGCGTGAGCCCGAGAAGTGTGTCAAGACTTTTTTTCAATACGTGCGCGTTTTTTTGAGTTATAAGAGGCGCAGCCGTCCCGGCGGCTGCAACCTCGTCGGAGATCCTGATCCAGGGGAGGGCACGCTCCCGCCGGCTCGCCCCGGGGCGAGTTGGCGCCGGGACACGAACGGTGGCCCACCCCCCGCACGCTCACCCGGTCTTCGTCCGGGTGAGTGCTTAACGCGGTGCCTGCACAGGGGACCACTCCCCCGCCCGCTCACCCGGACTTCGTCCGGCTGAGTGCCTAACTCCTGTAATGCGCGTTGATCTCCACGTACCGTTTCGAAAAATCCGAGGTCAGGAAGCCGGCCGCGCCTGATCCGCCGTTCAGGTCCACGCGGATCCGGACGGGGTCCGCCTGCATCGCCGCCGCGGCGGCCGCCTCGTCGTAGTCGAGCGGCGCCCCCTGCTCCATCACCACCACCTCCCCCAGCGCGATCCGGACGACACCGGGGTCGAACGCCACGCCGGCCCGACCGGCGGCGGCGAGGATCCGCCCCCAGTTCGGGTCGCCGCCGTGCAGCGCCGTCTTGACCAGCGGCGATTCCGCGATCGTCCGGGCGATCCGAGCGGCACCCGCCACGTCGGCGGCACCGGTCACCACGATCTCCGCGATCCGCGTGACCCCCTCGCCGTCGCGCACGATCTTTTCCGCGAGCGACGCGCAGATCCAGGTCAGCGCGTGCGCGAACGCGTCGGCCTCCTCCGTTCCCTCCTCGATCCGCGGCGCGTCGGCGCGACCTCCGGCCAGGATCGCCACCATATCGTTCGTGGACGTGTCGCCGTCGACCGTGATCCGGTTGAACGTGCTCGCCACGGCGGAGCGGAGCAGGCGATTGAGGAACGCGGGATCGAGCGTCACGTCGGTGGTCAGGAACGCCAGCATCGTGGCCATGTTCGGGGCGATCATTCCGGAGCCCTTGGCCATGCCGCCGATCGTTCGCTCCTCCCCGCCGACGCCGAAGTGGACCACGTCCTCCTTCGGCCTCGTGTCGGTCGTCAGGATGGCGCGCGCGGCGTCGGGGCCGCCCTGCGCGTCGAGGGCGGGGACGAGGTCGGTGATGCCCTGCGTCACCTTGTCCATGGGGAGACGGACGCCGATGACGCCGGTGGAGGCGACGAGGATTTCGTCGATCGGGCAGGCCAGGGATTTCGAGAGACGCTCACAACAGCTCACGGCATCGTCGATGCCGTGAGTGCCGGTCACGGCGTTCGCGCACCCGGCGTTCACGAGGATGGCCCGGGCGCGGCCGTTCTCCGCGTGCCGGCGCGAGACGACCACCGGCGCGGCGGCCACCCGGTTCGTTGTGAACACCGCAGCGGCGCTGGACACCGCGTCGGCCACGATCAGCGCCATGTCCAGCCGGTCCGGGTACAGTCCGGCCGCGGTGGCCGCGGCGGTGAAGCCGTGCGGCGCCGTCACTCCTGATTTCATGCTCCTCTTCCCTCCCGAGATCTCACCGGCGCTTCCACGTTCTTCACTCCTGGGTTCAATGCTCCGCACAGTTGGTCCGTCCCGCGCGCCGGAGTATAGTCCCGGATCCATGACCGCGCCATCCGTCCCCAGAGCCGAAGCGTCCGCGTCCGAGGCGTTCATCCTCCGCCTGGGGCGGGCCCTGCATGCCTACGGCTATCCGGCGCACCGGCTGGAAGCCGTCCTGTCGCGCGTGGCGCGGAGCCTCGGCACCGAGGCCCAGTTCTTTTCCACGCCGACGTCGATCTTCGCCGCGTTCGGCCCCCAGGACGTGCAGCGCACCCACCTGATCCGCGTGGAGCCGGGCGAGGTGCATCTCGAAAAGCTGGGGCGGATGGACGAGATCGCCGGTGATGTCCTGCGCGGGTCGCTGACGACCGCCGAGGGGTCGCGCCGGATCGACGACGTGCTGGGCGCGCCGGCCCGGTTCGGGGGCATCGTCCGGGTGCTCGGCTTCGCGGGCGCCTCGGGCGCCGCCGCCCGGTTTCTCGGCGGCGGACTCGCGGAGGTCCTGGTGGCGTTCGGCCTCGGCACGATGATCGGCGTCCTCGCCTGGCGGGCCACGAAATCCCGCCGGATCGGCCGGCTGTTCGAGCCGCTGGCGGCGTTTCTCGCGTCGCTCATCGCCGCCCTCATGGCGGCGCTCACCGGGCCCTACTCCGTCATGACGGCCACGCTGGCCGGCCTCATCGTGCTGCTGCCGGGGTTCACCATGACTACGGCGCTGCGCGAACTGTCGGCGCGGCATCTCGTCTCGGGAACGGCGCGCCTTTCCGGGGCGTTCGTGGTTTTCCTGTCCATCGGCCTCGGTGTGGCCATGGGGAACACGGTGGCCGCGATGATCCTGCCGCTGCCGGACGCGGCGGCGCCGGTTCCGCTCCCGCTCTGGACGGAGTGGGCGGCGCTGCTCGTGGCGCCGTTGAGCTTCACGGTGCTCCTGAAGGCCCGCCCGCGCGACCTCCCCTGGATCGTGATCGTCGGCATCCTCACGTTCGTCGGCGGCCGGATCGGAGCGAGGGTCCTCGGCCCGGAGCTTGGCGTCTTCGCGGGGGCGCTCACCGCGGGCGTGGCCGCGAATGCCTATGCGCGGTTCCTGAACCGCCCGGCGTCGATCACGCTCGTGCCGGCGATCCTGCTGCTCGTGCCCGGGAGCATCGGGTTCCGGAGCCTCGTGTCGCTGCTCAACAGCGACGTGGTGCAGGGGATGGAAACCGCGTTCCGGATGATCCTGATGGTGGCGGCGCTGGTGGCCGGGTTGCTGATGGCGAACGTGGTGCTGTCGCCGCGGCGGTTGTTCGATTGATGTGTCGGGGCGCGGTCCGACCACGAACCGTCGGCGCTCCACCCCAACTCCGGCGCACAACAAAACAGCCCCGGCCGAAGCCGGGGCTGTTGAACCAAAGAGCTTCCGGCTCGCGCCGGAATCTGCATCTCACGACGAGATTCTCGTCCACCGGCTCGTGCTCTTCGCCGTCACCGGCGTGTGTTCCATGAAGTACTTCTCCAGCGCCTCGCGGTCGGTGTAGCCGAGGAACGTGAAGTCGTCGGAATTCAGCTCGCGCATCAGCGTCATGCCGCTGTTGCCTTCCGAGAGAAAGTTCGTCATCGCCAGCGTATAGGTGCCGGCCGGATCGAGATCGGCGTCGCCGACCTTGAACGAGACGATGCGGTCCCCTTCCGGGCGGGTCACGTCGTAGCCGAGCGTCACGCCGGACACGAACAGCGACGGGCCGTAGCTCCCCACCTTCTGTTCGAACAGGCGCTTCAGGAACTCTCCGGTGACGGTGGCCTTGACCAGCGTGTTGCCGAACGGCAGCACCGTCAAGCAGTCCCGCTTCGTCACCTGGCCGGGCGGGATGTCCGCGCGGACTCCGCCGGTGTTCTGCACGGCCACGTCGGCGCCGGTGAACTCCCGGATCGCGTCGGCCACCAGGCCGCCGAGGTTCCCCTTTTCCGCGTCGCCGCGGACGAGATTGGAGCGCGATTCGCCAATGACCTCGTCGAGCCCCGCCTCCGCCTCCTGGACCTTGGCGGCGATCGTTTCCGCGGTGCCCTGGTCCGGCCAGAACTCGTCCTCGTACACGGTGACGAGGGCACCCCGGTCATGGTGCACCTCGTAGTCGATCATCATCTTTGCCTTCCTGTCGTACGTCACCGTGATGTGGCCGATGGATGAACCGTTCGCGTACGGCTCCACGACGAGCGTATGGGTGACCGGATCCTCCCAGGGCACGTCGTACCCCTGGTGCGAGTGACCGGCGAAGATGATGTCGATGCCCGGAATGTAGTGGGCGAGTTCCATCGCCTCGTACTCCTCCGGCCTCTCCCCGGCCTTTTCCTTTTCGATCATGTCGCGGTAGTAGCTCTGGAGGTTCGGCTTGTACGGAAGGCCGGCGTGCACCGGAAACAGCACGAGTTCGGCGCCCTGCGCCCGGACTTCATCGATCTTGAACGGCAGGATTTCGTTGACCGGCCGGAAGTTCAGCCCCTCGATGTTCTTGGCGAAGCTGATCCGGGCCGTTTCCTCGGTGACCATGCCGATGATGCCGACCGTGATGCCGGCCGTCTCCACCATCACCACGTCCTTGACCCAGTCCACCGGCTGGTTGGTTTCCGAGTCGTAGAGGTTCGCGCAGAGGATCGGGAACCGGGCCAGGTCGACGAGCTTCTTCGTCTTGTCCCAGCCGAGGTCGAAATCGTGATTGCCGAGCGCCGCGGCGGTGTAGCCCATGTCGCTCATCCAGTCGATGACCGCGGCTCCCTCGAAGTGCATGCCGACCGGGGTACCCTGGAAGATATCGCCCGAGTCGACAAGGATGAAGCCGTGCCCCTTCGCCTCGGCCTCGGCGCGCACCTTGTTGATGTAGGTGGCCATCGAGGCCCCGCCGCCCAGCGGCGGCGGAAACTGCGGGTTCAGGAACGTGGCCGGTTGCGGGTCGATGTGCCCGTGGATGTCGCTCGTGTAGAGGATCTCGATCTTGACCTGTGCATTCTCCGCCGCGTCGGCGGCGGAGAACGCTCTTTCAGCGCCGATCGAGGTACAAAGCAAAGCCATCGCGCATACGCCGACTATTCCGGATCTCATTGTCCGACTCCTTGTGAAGAGATTCTCAGAAATGATAGCGCACATCGACGACCCCGCGCAGCATGCTGTCCTGGACGCGGTCCGTCTTCGGATCGTTGGCCGCCCGGGCGGTGATCGCGGCCTGGCTCGAGTTCCGCTTGGACACGTCGGCGGAAATGCCGAAGTCGAAATTGCTGAACCGGTAGCCGGTGCCGAAGGAGATCCCCGCGTCGTCCACCTCGTCGACCGCGTAGGCCTCGCGGTAGAAGAAGCCGATCCGGGCCGGGAGCCCGTTGTAGAACACGTGCTCGAGACCGAAGCGGTACTCGTAGGTGTTGCGGAGCGTTGGGATCGTCACCATCGGATGGGCGTCGAGGATCGGATCCTCGAGGTCCTCCCAGAACGTCCGGGCCACGTCCATCGTGAACGTGGTCTTGAGGATGTTCCGTGGCTGGTAGGACACGCCGACCGCCAGGCGGCCGGGGTAGTCCATCTTTTCCGATCCGGTCGCCGTGGTCACCGTGGTGTTCGTCGTCGTCATCCGGTAGTCCACGTCGAACTTGACCGGCAGGTCGTAGGACGCGCCCACCGTCACCCGGTTGGAAATGCGTGCCGAAGCGCCGAACGTGGCGCCGATGCCCGACAGCTCGCGCACGAGCTCGGTGCGCGAAGCGGCATCCGCCGCCCCCTGGGCCACCGGCCCGGGAACCGTGGTGTTGGCCAGCGTAAGGTCGCCGAACAGGTAGTGCAGCGACGCCCCGATCGACAGCACCCGCTCCTGGTAGCTCAATCCGCCCGACATCGAGTAGATGGCCCGCTCGGAGGTGATGTACTGCGTGGCCCGGACGAGGTCGCGGCGCGCCGTGTCGCGGCCGTCGGCGAAACGCCGCTCGTCCACGAAGTCGTACTGCAGGTTGTAGCGCTCGAAGATGCCGCCGGCCACCGCCAGCCCCTTCGGCCCCTTTTCCGGACGCCAGACGATGCCGCCGTTGATGCCCGTGTACGTTTCGGGGTTCTCGGCGATCGCGGTTTCCTTGACGAACGAATCGAACGTGTCGAACAGCGGCACGAAGCGCGTTTCGTCGTAGCGGATGCCGCGCAGCGTCAGGTCGGCCAACCGGTCGGCCTCGCCGGAAAGCATGGCCGGGTTGGACACGAGCGAGAACGATCCGTCGGACATGGCGGTGACCGCCCCGCCCATGGCGATCGCCCGCGCGGAGAGTCCGATCATCGGCGTTCCGTAGGCGGATTCGAGATAGGTGTAGGCCTTCGCGTCGCCGGCCAGCGCGGCGATGCCGTACAGGAGCGCCGCCAGCGCCGCTCCCGATCTGCGTCGATATGTCATGGGGTTTTCCTCCCGATATGAATGGAAATGTGAAGTCTCGGACATCATGACCTCAGAACGAGTAGTCGAGCTGGAAGCGGAACGAGTTGGCCGTGTCCTTGCCGTTCCGGCCGTCCGGCGTCGGCGCCTGCACGACGCCGAAGTTGCGGATGTCGATGTACGTCACCGGATCCTGGAAATCCACCGTGTACTTGAGACGCCAGGACAGGTCGCTGGACAGGCGACTGCGGACCATGAACCAGTTCCGGAAGCCGCGTCCGTCGACGGCGATGAACTCGTTGTCCTCGAAGTTGTAGAGGAAGCCGTCGTAGATCTCGCTCGACAGCGTCGTCGACAGCCCGGGGCTCCAGTTGTGCGTGAACCGCGCCTCGAACGCCTGGGCGGGAATGGACCGCACGCCGAGCTCCGTCACCAGCTGGCCGGTGGGCGGAGGATTTCCGTCCGCCGATCCGGACAGGCGCGGCCGCGGGCCGAAGATCACGGTCGTCGTGGAATAGAGGAAATCGAGCCGGTCGAAGTCCGACAGGTAGAACCGCCCCTCGAACCGGCTGTCCCACCCCTTGAAGTCGCGGACGTCGTCCCGCCCCTTTCCGTCACGGTCCGAATAACGCTGGCGGACCCGGATGCGGACCGGGAAGATCGGCCGGTACTCCACGGACAGCGTCATCCGCTGCTGATCCGTGTTGTCCGTCTTCCGGTAGTAGTTGTCGTACTCCAGGTAGTTGATCGTGAAGTGCCGGTTCACCTGGTAGCGGGTCGTGAAGTAGAACCCGCGTTCCGCCGCCGACTGCGACTCGTTTTCCGAGAGGAACGAGTAGAGCGGGTTGTACAAACGGAACTCGTCGCTGGCCAGCGTCTGGTCGTAACGGGTCCGCTCCGCGAACGCCCGGTTGTACGGATTGTCGTAACCCAGGTCGTAGTCGCGGTAGAGAGCCAGGAAGTTGAAGTTTTCGTACTGGAGATACGCCGAGCCGATCCAGGCCTCGGGGCCGTTGTGCAGCGCCCGCGCGGTGAAGCTTTCGCGGGCCGACGTGGCCAGCTTTCCGTATTCCCCCTGCAGGTGCAGGTTCCTGAACACGATCCCCGTCTCGGCGCCCACGATGTCCCGGAATGTTCCGAGCTTGCGGTTATCGTAGGCCGCGCCGAAGTCCGAATCGCGCCCCTCGATCCGGTTAGGCTCGATGACCAGCGTGGCCGGACGGGGGTTGAAGAACTGGGCGGCGGAATCGGCGAACGCGTTGTTCTTGTACTTGAGCTCCATGGCCGTCAGGCCGACGTAGATCCCCGGAGTGAACTCGTACTTGAGGTTCGCGCCGAGCACCTTCTCGTTCATCACGTCGCGCATCGGCAGGAACGCCGTGCTGTCGGCCGGCGACACGAACCGCCGGATCTCGGTCAGGGTTTCGTTGTCCACGCGGGGCAGCATCGTGATGTAGCGGTTGAACGACCCGTCCGGATTGAGGATCGCGTCCTTGTCGTCGTTGGAGTAGAAGCCGGTGGCGCGGACCGGACCGTAGGAGGCCTCGATGGCGCCCCCCTTCAGCGCGTACTCGTCGGTGCGCGAGAGGTCGCCGCGGAGCCCGACCGGACGGACGCTGAATCCGTAACCGGTGCGCCGGGACTGGAAGAAGTCGGTGTTGTCCATCACCAGCCCCTGGCCGAACGCCAGGCGGTAGTTTCCGACGTACGCGTGGTGGATCTTGAGCTTTCCGGCCTCCTGGCCGTCGATGCCCGCGTACCACTTCAGCGTCTCGTCCAGGTCCTTCTCGCCGAGATTCCGGTGGGTGATGAGTCCCGTCTTGATGTCGGGACCGATGCGCAGCCGGAGCTTGTTCGTCGTGTACGGGCGGGCCTGGTCCACGTTCAGGCGCCCCCAGAGGCTGTTCTTGCGGAGATCGAGAACCTCCCCCGGATTGCGCGCCACCGGCCCGATCGACCCGGGACGGCCGCCGAGCTGGTCGTAGAGGATGTCCTCGTCGTCGAGCTGGTACGGCGTGTTGTACACCCGGACCTGGTACTCGCCCGACACCTTGAGCTCCTTTCCGGGCTCGTCCTCGAACTTGATGAAGTCGCGGAGATTCCGGTAGCCGTAGTACGAGAGCCCGTCCGTCCGCCGCAGTTCCTGCGTCGTCTCGAACGGCTTCTCGCGGCGGGCCTTGAGAATGGCCACGGCGTCCAGCGGCGACACGTTCTGGATCGTCGTCAGGCCGAAGTAGTCCATGTTGTTGACGTTCCGCGGGGTCTTGAGCAGGTCGATGTACTCGTCGACCAGCCCTTCGCTCGATCCTTCCTCGGACAGGAAGCGCTGGGCCAGGTAGGCGAGGTTCTCCAGGCGCTCGTCTTCCCGCGCGTCGGTGAGAACCTCGAACTTCGGAGCCACCTTGACGAGGTTCCGGATCGAGGCGAACGCCTCCGGCGTCATGCCGGGCACGTCCATCAGGTCGTAGATGCTGTCGAAGAGCTTCCTGTACTCGCGAAACTCGAAGATCGCCCGGGACAGTCCGGCGGATATCGGAAGCCGGCTGATCTCCTCGAGCGAAGCCCGGTTCAGGTCGAGCTGGCTGGAACTGGAGTACGGGGTTTCCGCGGCCGTGCCCTGCGCGCGGATCCTGTCCGGCGTGCCCGCGAGGGCACAAACGGCCAGGACCATGGCGGCAAGGCAGCGGAGCGCGGACGGCGCCCGACCCGTCCCTGTGATCGCGTGGTTCCGGGTCACGGCACTAGTCTCCTTCCCCGGTTGTGAGCCGGGACGGGATCAGGGACACACCGATCTGGTGGGACTCGTCCAGAGGGCCCGGCCCCGAGGAGAATCCGTAGTCGAAGGAAACACCCTTGTAGTGAACGCCGATACCGGCCGAGAAGATGTTCGGGTCGGTGGCGATGCCGAAACGAAGGCGGCCGTAATCCGTCAGGTCGAACTGCGACCCGCCGCGGAACCGCGTCTTTTCGCCGAGCATCGCGTCCATGTCCAGCGTGGTCACCACGCCGGCATAGGGAAAGTACGCCACGCCGCCGGTCACCCGGCGCGGAAGCTCTTCCACGTCCACGTCGCCGATCGTCGGGTTGTTGATGTTCTGGACCATGAACCCCACGGCCGTCCGGTTCCGCATCGTGACCCGCGCGCCGAAATCCACGCCGAACGACGTGGCCGATCCCGGATCGAGGCCGGTGACCGAAGGCCCGTACTCCAGCGAGAACACGTTCACGTTGTACCCGATGGCCAGGGTGCTCGAGATGTCTTCATACAGTTGAAACGCGTGCCCGAGGCTGAACGTGTTTTCCGTCTCCAGGGAGACGTCCTGGTAGTCGGTTCCGAGATGCCGGAACCCGACGCCGAGGCTGCCCCACTTGCCGGGGAGCCGCCCGGCCACGCCGGCCGCCGTCATCTTGAGAAAGCTCGTGCTGTAGGGCTGGACATAGCTCACGCCCAGGTTCAGCTCCGTCGTCGTTTCCAGGCCGGCCGGGTTGTGAAACAGGGCAAGATGCCCGCCGCCCATCGCGGTATACGCCCCGCCCATGGCCCGGGCCCGGGGATCCACCTCGAGAGGTTCGAAGGCCGCCCGGGCCGTGCCGGTGACGGCGAGTGCCATCAGGCACGCCCACCCGGCGATCTTCCCCGCCGTTCCGATCCGCTTCTTCACGCATCCTCCACTGTTCTGCTCGAGGCCGCCGCCGCGGTTGTCGCTATTTTTCCGCATGACGTCAGTCCCTCGCCAGTTTGCGGGCCACCACGATCGGGGCCTGGTAGTTTTTCACGCCGCCCGCCAGGGAGCGGACTTCGAGATGACAGATGTAGGTGCCCGCGTCCGCCAGCATGAGCTGCGGATCGCGACCGTCCCAGGTGTACGTCTTCTTGCCGGAGGAAGCGCCGTCGAACACGGTCTTCACTTCCCGGCCGTGCAGGTCGAAGATCCGGAGCGTGATGTCACTGCCGAGCGCCACGTCCACCGTGATCGGAAACGTCTCACTGAGAGTCGGCATGAACGTCCGCGCCACGATCTGGAGCGCACCCTCGGACGGCAGGGTGATGCTCGCCGTCGTCGTCGCGGTGTGCGTTCCGCCTCCGGATCCGGTCACGGTCAGGCTGACCGAATAGGAGCCGGGGTTCGCGTAGGTATGCGTCGTCGTGGCTCCCGTTCCGGTCGTGCCGTCGCCGAAGTTCCACGCGTACGACGTGATGGTGCCGCCGGTGGCCGGCGTGCTCCGCGATCCGTTGAACGTGATCGCCGTGCCGGCGAAGCCCACGTACGGGCCGCCGGTCACCGCGGTGAGCTGGCCCGGGGGCGGGGGCGCATCGCCCTTGACGAACGGCGGGCTGGCCGGCTTGTCGCTGCTCCAGGTCGTGGCCAGGTTCTCGCTCGTCTCGTCGCGCCCGCCGACGCCGTTGCCGCCGGTCGTCTTCTGGGTGCCTTCATTGAAGTCCTCGCGACGGAACGCATTGCCGAAGATGTGACCGTTGCTCGCGTCCACCGCGGGGATCGGAACCTGGCTCCCCCCCGGCGTATCGGCCTTGTAGGGGGTGGGCGTCGAGTCGGCGTCCGGACCGTCCAGCGACAGCCCGGTCTTGTCGACACGGACCGAACTGCTGGTGCCCCAGACCACGTAGTCCACGTCGGTCACCAGGTCCGTGGAGCCGTTCCAGTAGTAGAGAACCACGCTCTCCGAGCCGTTGCTCAGGCCGAACGTGTTCCCGGCCGCGGGAACCGAGCCCGGGAAGGCTTCGAGCATGTTCGGGACCATCGGATCCCCTTCACCCGTGTTCGTGATCTCGAACGCCGGCTTCCGGCCGTACGAGGACTCGAACGACGAGGCGCCCTGGACCGCGATGGCGATCGTGTCCCGGGCGGCGATCGAGGCGCCGGCCGGGAACTTCACGTGGAAGTCCGAGAAGGTGCCTCCGCCCGCCTTTTCGGACGTGCGGCTCGCCGGATCCACGATGTACGCGTAGACCTGGCCGGTAAAGATCGCGTCGGTGAGGTAGTAGTTCGAGAGGTCCACGCTCGCCGAACCCGGATTGTAGATGGCGATGTATTCCTGGGCGGTCCCGAGCACGCAGACGGCCTGGAGGAGGAGCTTGCTCGCGTCGCCCGTTCCGCCGCCGCCGCCGGTCGTGACCGTGGCCGTGGTGGACGCGGAGTGCGTGCCGCCGCCGCTGCCGGTGACCGTGAGCGTGACCGTGAACGTGCCGGCCGAAGCGTAGGTGTGGGTGACGGACACGCCGCTCCCCGTCCCCCCGTCACCGAACGTCCAGGCGTAGTTCGTGATCGTGCCGCCGGATGCCGGCGTCGAGCCGGAACCGGAGAAGCTGATGGCCGTGCCCACGGTGCCGGAGTACGGACCGCCCGGACGGGCGGTCAGGACGGCCGGGACCACCCCTCCCTTCACGAACGGCGGGCTGGCCGGGTTCGTATTGCTCCAGGTGACGTCCATGTTCTCGCTGGTCTCGTCGCGGCCGCCGACGCCGTTCCCGCCGGTCGTCTTCTGGGTGCCTTCATTGAAGTCCTCGCGGCGGAACGCGTTGCCGAAGATGTGACCGTTGCTGGCGTCCACCGCCGGAATCGGCTTCTGGCTGCCGCCCGGCGTGTCGGCCTTGTAGGGCGTGGGGGTCGTGTCCGCGTCCGGGCCGTCGAGCGAAATGCCGGTCTTGTCCACGAGGACCGAACTGCTCGATCCCCAGACCACGTAGTCGATGTCCGTCACCAGGTCCGTCTGGCCGTTCCAGTAATAGAGGACGACGCTTTCGGACCCGTTGCTCAGGCCGAACGTGTTGCCGGCCGCCGGAACCGATCCCGGAAACGCCTCGAGCATGTTCGGAACCGCTGGATCACCCGCACCGGAGTTCGAGATTTCGAAGGCCGGCTTCCGGCCGTAGGAGGATTCGAACGACGAGGCCCCCTGGATGGCTATCGCGATCGTGTCCCGCGCGGCGATGGAGGCCCCGGCCGGGAACTTCACGTGGAAGTCGGAGAACGTGCCGCCGCCGGCCTTGTCCGAGGTGCGGCTGGCCGGGTCCACGATGTACGCGTACACCTGGCCGGTGAAGATCGCGTCGGTGATGTAGTAGTTGGAGAGGTCGACCGCGGCATTCCCGGGATTGTAGACGGCGATGTACTCCTGGGCCGTGCCCAGGACGCAGACGGACTGGAGCAGCAGCTTGCTCGCGTCGCCCGAGCCGCCGCCGCCGCCGGCCGTGACCGTGGCCGTTGTCGTGGCGGAAGCCGTTCCGCCGCCGGACCCCGTGACCGTCAGGGTGACCGTGAACGTGCCGGCCGAAGCGTAGGTGTGCGTGGCCGAAACTCCGGTCGCGCTGCCGCCGTCGCCGAACGTCCAGGCATAGTTCGAAATCGTTCCGCCGGTGGCCGGCGTGGAGCCGGCGCCGCTGAAGGAGATCGCGGTGCCGACGACGCCCGTGTAGGGACCGCCGGGCCGGGCGGTCAGGACCGTCGGGACCACGCCTCCCTTCACGAACGGCGGGCTGGCCGGGTTCGTGCTGCTCCAGGTGGCGTCCATGTTCTCGCTGGTCTCGTCGCGGCCGCCGACGCCGTTGCCGCCGGTCGTCTTCTGCGTGCCTTCGCTGAAGTTTTCGCGGCGGAAAGCGTTGCCGAAGATGTGGCCGTTGCTCGCATCCGCGCCGGGGATCGGCTTCTGGCTGCCGCCCGGCGTGTCCGCCAGGTAGGTCGTCGGCGTCGTGTCGGCGTCTGGCCCGTCGATGGAAAACCCGGTCTTGTCGACGAGGACGGAGCTGCTGGTGCCCCACACGACGTAATCGATGTCGGTCACGAGATCCGTCTGGCCGTTCCAGTAATAGAGGGTGACGCTCTCCGAGCCGTTGCTCAGGCCGAACGTGTTCCCGGCCGCCGGAACCGATCCCGGAAACGCCTCGAGCATGTTCGGCACCGCGGGATCACCCGCACCGGAATTGGAGATTTCGAATGCCGGCTTTCGCCCGTAGGACGCCTCGAACGAGGCCGCCCCCTGTATGGCGATCGCGATCGTGTCCTGAGCGGCGATCGACGCTCCGGCCGGGAACTTCACATGGAAGTCGGAGAATGTGCCGCCGCCGGCCTTGTCCGAGGTGCGGCTGGCCGGATCCACGATGTAGGCGTACACCTGTCCGGTGAATATCGCGTCGGAGATGTAATAGTTGGACAGATCCACGGCACTGCTGCCCGGATTGTAGATCGCGATGTACTCCTGGGCCGTGCCGAGAACACAGACCGACTGGAACAGGAGCTTGGAGGCCTGGGCGCCGGCCGTGGAGGTCATCCCCGAAATCGGAATGCCGGGCCAGGCCAGGGCGAGGAGAAATACCAGGGAACGCGATGGTAGGCGGAATCGCATTGCATGGGCCTTTCGGGCCGGGTGGCCCCGAGGGGACGGGATTGCTCTTCGCTCCGGAGGCCCCCCATGCACTCCGGACGAATCGGCATGCGCCGCGAACCTGATTATCGTCGAGAACCGCGTCGGAGCCTGCCTGTTGCGCGCCTTGTACGCGGACGAGGAGAGTCGGACCGGACTGCCGGCTTCAGAGCAGAGAAAGGAAGCCGCGGCGGAATATAGCAACGCCCCCCCTCCCTGTCCACTTTTTGAGGCATACCCCCCGATTCGGCCGGTGCAGGGACGGAAAACGGCGCGATTCCGGGTACCCCCGGGTGCAAAATGCGCCGCTGGAACGGTTTGATTCCCCGGGGAACCGGAATTCCGTTGGTGGAAATGCACGATTCGGGTTAGAATAGCGCGGGTTCCTCTACAACGAGGCAGGCGTGTGTTCGCCTGCAGCACATCCCGCCCTCCATCCTTTCCGGTGGGCCACATCCCGAGGGGGTACTGACATCATGAGATCGAACCGTTACCGCTGGATTGCTTGCGGGCTTTCACTGGTGGCTTTCGCCTTTGCGAATCCGGTGCTGGCTCTCACCATCTCCGATCAGGTCAAGATCAACGAGGTTCGGGCCGACGCCACCGAGGCCAACGAGTCCCTCGGCGAGTATATCGAGCTCTACAACGCCGGTGGCGCCACGGCCTACCTCGACGGCGCCATTCTCTCGGAAGAAGGAACCACCGGAACAACCGAGGGAATTTTCAAGTTCCCCGGTACGGTGGGCGGCACTACGATTCCTCTGGCACCGGGCGCCTTCATGCTGATCGTCCCGATCGCCACGGGTCACACCTACGCCGGGCTGGCCAGTTTTGAAGCGCGGCGGGCCGCGGATCCCGACCACGCCGGCGTTCCCGACCTGATCCACCTGAGCACCAACGGGCTTGCGCTCGCCAACAGCGGTGACGACATTCACCTCTATACCGGTTCGGCACCCGACACGTTCAACATTCCCTGCAACACCTGTGTCGACGGATTCACCTGGGGCACCGGCGGCGACCTCGGCCCGATCAGCTCCACCGTCTGCACGGATCCGGCCCCGGTGGCCACGAGCGGACTCAGCAACGACAACACCACGCTCGGGCGCTGCCCCGACGGCGCGGACGGCAACGTGTCCACCGCCGCCAACGCCTACGTCATGAGCCCCACGCCGTTGGCCCCGAACCAGCTCGTCTGCGTCAACCCGCCGCCGAGCGTGGACAGCGAAATCCGAACTCCCTGCGCACCCCTGGTCGGCCAGTCGGCCCTGATCACCGCGATGATCTCGAACGCCACGGCGGCCACGGTCCTGTACAAGGTCAACGGCGGCGCCGAAAACTCGCTGGCCATGACGAACACCGTGGGAACGACCTGGACGGCCACGATTCCCGGCCAGGGCGTCAACGGCACGCTGGTCGAGTACCGCATCCGGGCGCGCAACGCCACGCCGGACACCACCTTCGGATTCAACCAGGGTTACTTCGTCGGCACGAAGACGATCGGGTCGCTGCGCGTCAACGATGCCAACGGACTGAACATCTACCGCTTTTACGGCGTGAACATCGGCGGGAGCGTCACGGTGCCCTACGGCGTCTTTTCGACGACGAATACCGACTACAACATCCAGGACGCCACGGGCGGCATCACCATCTTCAAGTTCGGCCCGCACACCGTGCAGCCGGGCCTCGGCGACGTCGTCACGGTCAGCGGGACGATCGCCCAGTTCAACGGCAAGCTCCAGGTGTCCACCGGCGGCGGCTGCGACACGGTGCTCGTGTCGATCGACAGCCCCGGCGCGCCTCCGGCCCCGCTGCTCGTCACCTCCTGCCAGAACTTCGAGGCCCTCGAAGGGCGCCTCATCCGCATGCAGTACCCGCAGCTCGCGGCGTCCCGGGTCGGCCAGACCTTCACCGGGAACACGAGCTACAACATCTCCAACTGCCATCCGGACTCCATCGAGATGTTCGTCGACATCGACACGAACATCCCGGGAGCGACGATCGCTTCGCAGCAGATGGACGTCATCGGGATCGCCGGCCAGTTCGACACATCTTCGCCGTTCTTCAGCCGGTACCAGATCCAGCCGCGCAGCCTGTCCGACATCCAGTTCGTCGGCTCTTCCGGTGTGGACCAGAACATCGTGACCCGTCCGCGCCTGTTCCAGAACGCGCCGAACCCGTTCGCCGACAAGACCACGATCCGCTACGAGATCGCGGGTGCGTCGAAGTCCGGCGGCACCGTTCCGGTCCAGGTCACCATTTACGACATCGCCGGCCGCAAGGTCACGACGCTCGTGAATGAGGACATGACCGACGGTCAGTATGCGGTTTCGGTGGATGCCGGACAGCTCGGATCGAGCTCCGGAATCTACTTCTACGAACTGAAGGTCGACGGCAAGGTGGCCGGACGCCAGAAGCTGGTGGTCAGCCGCTAGGACCGGCGCTTCATCGCGCTCGAAAGGGGATCGGCCTCGCGGCCGGTCCCCTTTTTTCTTTCCGGAACGGTCCCGAAGGCGGGAAGCCTCGTTACCCCGCGTGGGCTCCCAGTTCGGGAACGAGGGCCTTCAGGTAGGTCAGGAGCTGCCCCTGCATCTTCCGCGCTCCCTCGAGAACTTCCTCGTGATTCAGGGGGCCCTCGGAAAGTCCGGCCGCCGGGTTGACGATGGCCGAGATGCCCGCCACCTTCATGCCCAGGGCCCGCGCGGTCAGGGCCTCGAGAACGGTGGACATCGAGATGGCGTCGGCGCCCAGCCGGGCCGCCATGCGGACTTCGGCCGGCGTCTCGTACGTCGGCCCGAGCATCCCGGCGAACACGCCGCGGTGCACGTTGCCGAACGCCAGGCGGGCGGCCACGGCCCGGGCCACTTCGACGAGGTCGCGGTCATAGACGGGCCCGGACCGGCGCCAGGCGCCCGCCTCCCCCGCTCGGGTCACCGCGGCGGCGGCCGGAAGCGTCATCTGGAGATTCAGCTGATCCTCGATGATCATGATGTCCCCGGGGGCATAGTGGCGGTTGATGCCGCCGGACGCCGTCGTCAGGAGAAGAACCGGAACACCCAGCGCGGCGAAGACGCGCACTCCGAACGTCACCGCGTCCGCGGTGATCCCCTCGTAGAGATGCAGGCGCCCCTGCATGGCCACGACGGCACAGTCGCCCAGGCGGCCGAACACGAGGCGGCCGGCATGACCGGACACCGTCGGCACCGGAAAGTGGGGGATGTTCCCGTAGTCGATCGGGACGGCGGCTTCGAGTCCGTCCGCGAAACCTCCGAGGCCGGACCCCAGGACGACCGCCACGCGGGGCGTTTCCCCGATCTTCGCGCGCAGAGCCTCCGCCGCGGATTGCACGTGCCGATCCGTCACCGGATGCGTCACGGAAGATCCCGGTTCGTCAGGGAATGACGCAGGCTGCGCAGCTGGACGAGCGAATGGATCTTTGTGCGCAGGAGGTCCACGCCGACGCGGTTCTCCACCCCTTCCGGAATGATGATATCCGCATGGCGCTTCGACGTTTCCACGAACTGCTGGTGCATGGGGCGCACGAAATGTTCGTACTGGGTCAGGACGGATTCCACCGATCGTCCGCGTTCGGTCACGTCACGCCGCAGCCGCCGGATCAGCCGGATGTCGGCATCCGTGTCGATGAACACCTTGATGCTCATCAGCTCGCGCAGCGCCGGGGAGTCGAGCACGAGGATCCCCTCGAGAACGATGACGGAGTGTCCCCCGACCCGTTCCGTCCGGGTCGACCGGGTATGCGCCTTGTAGTCGTAGACCGGGCGCTCCACCCATCCGTCGGCGAGCAGCACGTTGAGATGCTCCACGAGGAGTTCGTTGTCGAACGCTGAGGGGTGATCGAAGTTCTGGCGGCGGCGTTCCTCGATCGTCATGTGACTCAGGTCCCGGTAATAGGAGTCCTGATCGATGATCTGCACCTCATCGGTGCCGAGCTCGTCGACGATCGCCCGGGCGACCATCGTCTTGCCCGAGGCGGATCCGCCGGCGATGCCGATGATGTGGACGGGAACGTGTGCGGGGTTCATGACGGGATACTACTCCCCTTCCCTCCGTTTGAGGAGATGCTTCAGTTCCTCGCGGGCCCGCGTTCGGACCTCGTCGAGATCGATGCCCGGAAAGACGCCGCGATCGTAGATCACGCGCCCGTCGACCCAGACGGTTTCCACGTTCGTCCGATCCGACCCGAAAACGACCCGGGTGGGGAGATCCACCGATTCCGCGGCGATGGAATGAAGGGCGTCCGGGTTCAGGACGACGAGATCGGCCTTCCGCCCCGGTTCCAGGCTCCCGATGTCCCCCTGCGCCCCGAGCGCCTCGGCGCCGCCCCGCGTCACCAGGTTCAGCGCCCGCCGCGCGCTGAAGGCCCCGGGGCCGTGGCGCCACTTCTGCAGGAGGGCCGCGAGCCGCATCTCGCCCATCGGGTCGAGAAAGTTGTTGCAGGGGGAACCGTCACAGCCCAGCCCCACCGGGATCCCGCGGCTGTCCAGCCGCTTGAGATCGGCCACGCCGGAACCGAGCTTCAGGTTACTGGCCGGGCAGTGCATGACGGCGCTGCCGGCCCCGGCCAGCCGGTCGGCGGACGGCTCGTCGACCCAGACGCCGTGGGCGATCTTGAGCGGAACGGACAGCGCGCCCACCGCCTCCAGCGTGTCGAGTTCGGAGCGGTTCTCGATGGCTTTGACCGCCTCCTGCTCCTCGCGTGTTTCCAGGGCGTGGGTGTGCAGGATGTAGTTGCCGGAGCGGGCCTGGTCCACGGCCCGCTCCCAGAGATCGCCGGAACAGGAGTAGACGAACCGCGGACACACCGCGTAGCGGATCCGGTCCATCTCCGCGCCATGCCACCGCGCCGCGAGATCCCGGCTTTCCGCCATGGCCGTTTCGGGATCCTCGAGGAGGCGGGCCGGCGCCCCTTCGCCCCGGTCCATCAGGAGCTTTCCGGTCCAGGCCCGGAGGCCGAGGTCGCGGAGAGCCCGGAACACCCCCTCCATGCCGTGCACAAGACCGATATCGAGAATCGACGTTGTGCCGCCCCGGATCGCCTCGAGGCCGCCGATCAAGGCCGTCCAGTAGGCCGACTCCTCGTTGTGCGCGGCTTCGAGGGGCCAGATCGCGTCGCCGAGCCAGTCGAGCAGCCTGCGGTCCTCCGCCAGGCCCCGGAACAGAGTCTGGCCGAGATGGACGTGCCCCTGGATGAACCCGGGCAGAATCCAGCGGCCGGACACATCCAGCACGGCGTCGCCGCCGGGGGCGAGATTCGGGCCGATCTCGCGGATGCGATCGCCCCGGATCCGGAGATCTTCCTGGACGACGCGACCGGCGGAGTCCATGGTCACCAGAACGGCGCCGCGCAGGAGCAAGCCCGGATTGTCCGTACTCACCGGTTCAGTTCCCGCCGCCCCGGGGCTCCGCGAAGACTTCCTTTTTCAGGACGCCGACATAGGGCAGGTTTCTGTAACGCTGTTGATAGTCGAGGCCGTAGCCGACCAGGAATTCATTCGGAACGTCGAAGCCCACGAAACGGACCGGAACGTCGATAATCCGGGCTTCCTTCTTGTCAAGGAGGCCGCAGACCGCCACCGATCGAGGATGGCGCGTGGTGAGGTTGTCGAGCAGGTACTTTACGGTGAGGCCGCTGTCGATGATGTCTTCGACCAGAAGCACATCCCGCCCTTCAATGTTGTGACTGAGATCCTTGAGCAGGCGCACGACCCCGGTGGACTCGCGCCCCCCCTCGTAGGAGGATACGGCGATGAAGTCGAGATGAACGTGGCGGTCCAGCGCCCGGGCCAGGTCGGCCAGGAACAGCACGCTCCCCGAAAGAACCCCGACGAGGAGGAGGTCGCCGTCCGGATAGGCGGCGTTGATCTCCGCGGCCAGTTCTCCGATCCGGGCCTGAATCCGGTCCTCGGTGAAGAAAACCCGTTCGATATCCTTGTGCACCTCGCCCCCCCGAAAGGCCGAAAAGCCGGAATCTTGCCGGAAACGCCAGGGATTGGCAACCGGCCTGTGCGGAGCTTCGTGGGCCGCCACCGGTTCGGAAGACCCGATACGAAGCCCTTTCACCGACCCGTGAACCCATGGTTGGCATGGAATCGCGGAATGTGCCTGTGATATTATTTGTGAAGCAACTAGATCCAGCCGCCGCAACGAGGTTGATCCCGCTCTTACGGGTCCGCCTCAAGGCATCCACCAGCAAAGGAGACTGAATCCCATGAAACAATTCGCTATCGCCGCCGCCTTTCTGGCCACCGTCGGCCTGCTCGCCTCTCCGGCCTCCGCCCAGCTCATCAGTGAAATCCGGATCGACGAATCGGGCGCCGATGTCGACGAGTATTTTGAGCTCGTCGGAACGCCCGGAGCGAGCCTCGCCGGCCTCACCTACCTCGTGATCGGCGACGGTTCCGGGGGCTGCGGAACGATCGAGTGCGTCGTGGACCTCGGGACGTTCTCGCTGCAGGCCGACGGCCTGCTCGCCGTCTGCAAGAGCGCCACGCCCGTCCTGACCGGCTATGATGTCGTTGGCGAGTCGGCCATCAACTTCGAGAACAGCGACAACGTGACCCACATGGTGGTCCGCGATTTTACGGGCAGCCTGAACGACGACATCGACCTGGATGACGACGGGGTTCAGGATATCACGCCATGGTCGGGCGTCGTGGACTGCGTGGCCATGATCGAGGACGCCGCGCCGGTCTGCGTCGGAACCTCCGAGTCGGTGTACTGCTCCACGACCGTGGGACCCGATGGTTCCTTCGTTCCCGGCCATGTCTACCGCTGCGGCACGGGATGGCTGATCGGCGCGTTCCAGCCGACCGGCACGAACGATACGCCCGGCGAGCCGAACGACTGTCCGACTCCCGTGGAAGACTCCACCTGGGGCAAGATCAAGACGTTCCACCGGTAGATCATTCGGAACCAGAGTGTACGAACGGCCGGGGGGCCAGGCTCCCCGGCCGTTGTTCTTGTGGTTCAGGGGGGCCGTGGCCGGAAGGTGTTATGTTGTTGCGATTTCCGGCGCGGCCCGGCAACACGTCGGACGTGTCGTGGTCCGGCCGGACTATCCCGCCAGGCTCACCGTTTCCACGATCCCCACGATGACGCTCCGCACCGGAGCCTCCGGAGCCCCGAGGATCTGCCGGGCGCTGTTCCCCTCGTCGATCACGAGGACGGTCTGCCCTTCCGCGGCTTCGACCGTATCCAGGGCGATCAGCGACCCGCCCGCCGGCGATCCGTCCGGAGCGATGCGGTCCACGATGAGGAGGCGCTTTCCGTCCAGTGCCGGATGCTGGATCGTGGACACGACGCTTCCCGCCACGCGGCCGAGGATCACGAGGATCCCTTCTTTCCAGGGGAACCGGCGCCCCGCCGGCCGGCCGCCGGCGCCGGAACGTCCGCGGGACCGGTGGCCCGGGACGCGCCGCGGACCGTCATGCCGTCGATGATCCCGGTTATCGCATGATCGACCGGGACGAAGGAGGGGTCGAGGGCCACCGCGGCCTCCCGTCCCCCTTCATAGTGGACGAGATCGCCGGGGCCGGCGGTGTGCGTGGCGTCCGCGGCCACGATGGCGCCGCCGGCGGCGCTGAGGTCGTTGTCCACCGGCTGGACGAGGAGAAGCCGGACCCCCTCCAGCCCCTT
>CAZQVN010000019.1:0-67387 GCA_964596775.1 uncultured bacterium | reverse complement strand
CTCCGGGCACGTATCTCGAAAACCTGGATTACCTCGGAAAGGAAGTGGCGCTCCGAAGTGAGAAGGGACCGGAGGTGACGATCATTGACGGCAGTGCCATTCACGCGCCGGTGGTCCGGTTCGTGAATGAGGAAGGGGCCGGAGCGATCCTGGAGGGGTTCACGATTACGGGGGGACGAGGCCAGTTGAGATTCGGGACAAATCCGTGGGGAGGGGGAATCTATGCGCCAGGGGCCGGGCCTGTTATTCGTGGGAACCACATAGTCAGGAACGAGGCTGTAGTCAATACAGGCTGGGGCGGCGGAATGATGCTATGGGGCCCTGCAATCGTTGAGGACAACCTGTTCAAAGAAAACATAGCCTCCGCGAACGGGGGGGGCATGCATTGCAGGTGGCGACGCCATCGTACGGCGAAACATTTTTCAAAACAATGTTGCAGAAAGGGGGGATGGGGGAGGCATCTGGCTCTATGTGACCGGAGGAACCGCCGTGATCGTCGAGAATGAACTCTCGCACAACACGGCGGGCGATCATGGCGGGGGAATTGAAGCCTTTACGAATTCGGGAGAGCCACTTCTCATCGAGAAAAACCTCTTTGTCGGAAATGTTGCAAACGGTTCGGATGGTGGCGAGTCAGGGGCTGGTGCAGCAATGTCACTCCGCGACTTCCATGGGTGGATTCATAACAACACGATCGTCGGGAACACCGCAACGGGTCGATGGGAGTGCACCGGAGGGGGAATCTTCCTTGACAATTACAACACTAGATTCGTTGAGATTCGCAACAACATCGTCGCAAACAACACTGGATGCGGGCTGTCCTGCTACGCGTACGATTCGCAAATAACCCTTGAAAAAAACATCTTCTGGAACAATGGGCCGACAAACTTCGGCTTTGATCGCGCGGAATGCCCCGCCAACCTGAGCGAGATCAATCTTGTTGTCGACCCGGAGTTCTGCAGCCCCGAAACAGGCGATTACTCATTGAAGGCCAGTTCGCCTAGCCTGACCGGAGAGGAGGTGATCGGATATTACACAAAGGCCGGCTGTCCGGGCGTGGCTGTTGAAACCACGACCTGGAGCCGGATCAAGGCACGCTTTCGCGAGTAGGAAAAGGAAGTCACTCAAAGAGCGACCGGGCCAATGGGACAAGCGCCGAAGGCGCCGAAGCGAACCGGGTGTTCTGGACGATGGACACGGACTATCCCTGTTCCGGCGCGCCTACAACCACCCCGTAAACTCTTCCAGAAAGTCCCTGCAAGGAAGAACCCGGATTCCCTCGATCTCGTAGGGTTCAGGAACCGTCGACACGGCGACCCGCGGTACCCCGGGATGAACTTGTCCGAACGACCGCAGTCCCCCGAGATCGGCGCCGACGACCCTGGACTTCGCCTTGATTTCAACGGCCAGACGCAGCGAGCCGTGCTTCTCGACCAGCAGATCCACCTCCGTTCCGGAGTTCGTGCGCCAGTAGTAGAGGCGGGCCTCGTCGTCGTTATAGTCGATCAGTTTCCGGCATTCGAGGATCAGCCACTGCTCGAAGAGGCGTCCCCTTTCGAACGGGTCCATCGGCGCCGTCAGGCGGTGATTCAGTGCACTGGTGACTCCGGTGTCGAAGATGTAGAAACGGGAGTGTCCGACCATCCTCGATCGTGGACTCTTTCTCCAGGCTTCCAACCGGAAACCGAGCAGCGTGTCCTCGAGAATCTCGAAATAGGACTGCACCGTTCGGGTGGCGAGTGCCGCATCCCGCCCCACGGCGCTGTAGTTCAGGATTTCACCGCTCTGGGCCGCCGCAACGTCGAGGAATCGTCCGAATCCGCCAAGGTTCCGCACCAGCGACTCCGCCTGGACTTCCTCGCGGAGATAGGTGAGCGCATAGCTCTTCAGCAGATCGATCGCGTCTTCGTCACTCCGGGTGACGACGGGAGGGAGGCTTCCGAGCCGCAGTGTGCGCTCCAGGTCGAAGTGATCGCCCTGCTCCGACAGTGTCAGGGGGTGCAGGCGCCGCGTGACCGCGCGGCCGGCGAGCAGGTTCGTGTTTCCGCGCTTCAGTTTGCGGGCACTTGATCCGGTCAGGATGAACCGGACTCCGCCCCGCTCGATCAGCGCGTGAACCTCGTCGAGGAGTTCGGGGACTTTCTGGATTTCATCGAGAAAGACAGTGTCCGCGCCGCCGGCCAGCGCCGCCTCGACTTCACGGCGGAACTGGCCCGGATCCTTGGCAAAGCGCAGCGCCAGATCCTGGTGAAGCAGGTTCAGCGAGATGGCGTTCGGTGGAAGCACACTCTGCACAAGAGTCGTCTTGCCGGTCTGACGCGGACCGAAAATCCAGCAGGACCGGTGTGATGGGACCTGAAGCTGCCTTGTTAACATAGCTGCAAGAATGTACTACATTTTGGCAGCGACGTTAACAGGGTTTCTGAACCAAGTGGGCCTGTTGAACTTAAAGCATTGTCTTTATAGCGCTTACGCCGACAAAGACTCCAGAACCGGGGGCCTGAATAACGAGTCGGGGATACTGACAAGGCGCCCCGGGCATGGCCGACGTGGAATAAGTCGTCCGCGCCGGCCTGTCAGCACAGCCGATGAGCACTCTCGCCTCAAGGCCGGCGCCGCTTCAGTTCCTCACCAGCATCTTCATCGACTCCGCCCGCTTCCCGACCTCGAGCTTCAGGAAGTAGATACCGGACGGGAGGCGCTGGCCGCGATCGTCCCGGGCATTCCACTCGAGCGTGTACTCGCCGGGGGGCAACTGCCGTTCGTAGTAGAACGTCTTCGTCATCCGACCCTGGAGATCGTACAGGCGGAGCTTGACCTCCTGCGCCTTGTCGCCGTCGACGCGGAATCGGATCCGGTCCGACGCGGAAAACGGGTTCGGCACCTCGAGCATCAGGCGGCCGTCGACGGCGCCGGGATCGATGCCCGGATCGACCGGCACGCCCGACAGGCCGCTGACGACGGACCTGACGGCCACCTCGCCGACTTCCTCGAGCAGACCGGTGCCGGTATCGGCCGTGACGACCAGCCGGTCGTACCCGATGATCGCGGGATCCTCGTAAAACACGTCGAATGCGATCTCCCCCTGCTGCCCGCCGCGGAGATCCAGCGTGCCGAGGACCGGCTCGCCGGGCGGCAGGCCGTTGAGCCGGACACCGGTGCTCGGCCGGTCCGTGTCCCCCGCCAGTGCGGTGATCGTGTAGTTGAGCGCTTCGGGCGCGGGACTCTCGCCGAGATTCTCCACGTCGAGCTTGACCGGGCGCGCCACGCCGGTCAGCACCGGGATGATGCCGACCGGTTCGGCCACGTCGGCGATCACGCACCACTTGCCCGCCCGCTTCACGGAGCCCTGGCAGCCGAAGATGCGGCCGGTGTTGTGATTGAAGAACGTCACCTGGTAGCAGGACACCGTGCCGATCGGCACGTTGGACGGACAGGCCACCTGGATCGGAATCGTCACGCACCCCTGGGCCGGAACGGTGAGCGTGCCGGCCGCGGGCGCAATGCTCATCGGACCCTGGGGTCCGCAGCCCGGCCCGCCGTTGATCGCGGAAGCGCCCCAGCTGTAGGTCTGCGGGACCAGGGAGTAGTTGCAGATCGTGATCGACGAGCTTGCGTTCAGCCCCTTGCAGCAGGGCACGTTCTGGGTGACGTAGCAGGCTTCCGGACACTTGCCGGAGGCGTTGGCCACCCAGAGTTTCTGGACTTCCTCGGAGGACAGGACGCGACGGGTGATCTCGATCTCGTCGAGCGTTCCATTCAGCGTTCCGCCGCCGAGGGCGGGCTCGCGGGCCGCGATCTTCAGCGACACGGAGCTGTTCAGGTTCCCCTGCCGGTTCGTCGGGTTGAACGGCGCCCCCACCGGCACGCCGTCCACGTAAAAGCGGACGCCGGACGGGTTGTCGCGGTCCACGGTGACGGCCACGAGATGCCACTGGCCGTCGGCCACGAACGCGGCCGCCCCGCCGTTGGCGGCCGTGAGGATGTAGTTGTCGAAGCCGCTCGCCACCGCGAGCTGGAGCGCCGGGTAACCGTTGAACAGGAACGCGGTGAAGCCCCGCAGCGGGTTCGGATCCCGCTTGTCGACGACCGGCGCCACGCCGTTGGTCGAGGTGGTCCGGATCCAGTAGTCCACGGTGAAGTCACTCGAGCCCAGGTTCAGCGTGGCGTGATGCGGCACGTTGATGTACTGGCCGGCCGCGGCGTTGAAGCTGTAGGAGTTCGTCACCTGCTGGCCGGTGACGAGGGTGGGGGCGTTGACCAGGGTTCCCCCGGTCAGGGGACCCGCCAGGTTCGGCGTGACGTTGCTCGTGGCGCCGTTCAGCGGCCACCAGGCCATGAGGTTGTTCGGCGGCACGGCGCAGTTCTTGTCGCAGCCGCCGACGCAGTCCGTGTTGTCGCCGAAATAGATTCCGCCCTGGAGGAGGCACTGGGCCTCGGTCATCACCGAGCAGAAGTTGTTCCTGCAGCAGGCGCCGGTGGCGGGCGGGTCGCAGTTGCCGGCCACGGTCACGTTGAACGAGCAGAACACCGTGTCGTCCTGGGCGTTGACGGCGATGCACTGGATCTGGGTGGTGCCCATCGGCAGGAACGTCGGGGACGGCGGCGTGCAGGTGACCACGTACGTGCTGTCGCAGAGGCCGTTGAGGATCGGCGTGGGATACGAGAACTCGGCGCCCTGCGGTGACATGCACTGGATGACCGTGTCGGCCGGGCACTGGGCGAAGCTGCAGGAGTCGCAGATCGCGGAAACGGTAAGGTCGTACAGGACCGGCGTGACGAACGGCTGCCCGCACCCTTCCGGCGTGCGCTGGAGCCGCACCCGGGTTTCGATGTAGCGACCCGGCGAGAGAATCGACCCCGGAGCGCCCTGGGTGATCCACGACTGGGACAGCAATCCCGGGATCGTCGCCGCCGTCCGGTACTCGACCTGCACGGACGTCAGCGCCGGAACGAGATCGTTCCAGCCGATGAAATTCCAGACGATGGCCGGGTAGCCCCCGTCGGTGGTCACCGTCCAGGTGCCCTGCTGCAGGCCGTTCATGGCCTGCTGGCTGCCGGTGAAGTCCGAGTAGGTGTAGGGACCGAGGCCGGCCAGCTGCGGGCCGACGAGCGGGATGTTCGCCCCGGTGATCACGTTTCGCTTTTCCCAGTTCGACCCGCCGTTCGGCGTGACGATGATGTTGCCGTCCGACGCGACCCCGACGCCGCAGGGGGTGGGCACGCCGGTCGGATAGATGCCGAGGATCGGCGGATTGATTCCGGGGCCGAACTTGACGATGCTGTCGGTTCCGTCGTTCAGCCCCATCCAGATGTCGCCGTTGAAATCGACGCAGATGCCGCGGCCCGACCCGGGCGGAACGGTGCCCGTGTTGTACGTCCACCCGTTCAGCGGATTGCCGAGCGTCAGCGGAGGGTCCCAGCGGACCACGCCGGCGCCGGTGACCGCATGGCTTGCCATGGCCAGCCACACGATGCAGTCCTGGTCCACCGCGATGCCGTAGTTGGCGCCGCCGTGATTGATGAACTCCGTGAACGCCGGTCCGGCGCCGGTCCCGCCGCTGGCGACTCCCGGATCAAGCTGCACGGCCTTGGGGCCGAGCGTGCTGATGTAGATGAGGCCGTTCGGCGACAGGGCCATGCCGTAGGCGAACATCGAGCCCGGCATCGTGAGGGTCACGAGAGCCGGCGCCACCGTCGGCGTGTTCGTCGGCGAGTAGGTGGTAGTGGACAGGTTCGGATTGATTTTCAGGATCTCGCCGGTGCTCGTCAGCCCGACCCAGATGAAGCCGGTCTTGTCGAGAACCGTGCCCCGCGCGCCGTTGTTCTGGGTCGACCCCAGCGCGTAGTGGCGGATGACCCGCTCGTCCTGCCCCCAGGGGAGAATTTCGGCGGGATCGATCATGCCGTTGTTGTTGAGGTCCTGCGACGTGTCGATGACGCTGTTGTTGTTCCGGTCGATTCCGCCGGAGGTGACGATCTGGGTCATCGAGGGGAGGAAACTCCCGAACGTGCGGTTCGACACCCAGCAGTTGCCGTCCTTGTCGATGACGGTCCGCGAGGGGGCCAGGTAGCCGTAGCCGTTGCCGCCGTCGGGCGGACCGGTGTAGTAGCGCGCCACTTCCCTGCCGGTCTGCGTATCCACCTTTGACAGCGACCCCTCCCCGGCGTTCGCGATCCAGGCGTAGGGCCAGGTGGTCGGCGTCGGCGAAAGCTCGATCTGGTCGCTGTTCGTGATCACGCCGTTCAGCGTGCCGAGGTTGAAGTCCGCGTCCAGCGTGTATGTCTTCGAGAACGGCGGGCAGGCCAGCGTGTTGTTGCCGAAGTTGAACGGCCCGTAATTGTTTCCGCACCCGGTGGCGAACACCTGATGGTAGCCGTTACCCCCCGGAAACGTCTGGACCCAGCCGCTCTGGACGACCTGCTTGATGCGGAGGGTCACCCCGCAGCCGGTCATCGGGTTGAACGAGTACTGTCCGAGGGCGTCCGTCGTGGTGGTCGCATACACGACGTTGTTCGTGTCGCAGACCTGGATCGTCCAGCCGGCCAGCGGCGGCTCGGCGTTATTGAAGCCGTTTCCGTTCTGGTCGTACCAGATGCTGCCGGAGACCGTGTAGAAGCAGCAGTCGCTGCCCGGATCCTTGTCGGCGGCGGAAGCGGTCCGGGTGCGCCATTCCAGCGGGCCGGAAACGGAGAGAACAGCTGCGGCAACCAGTGCCAAAACAAGGCGGTGCATCACGAGCCACTCCTGACCAGCACCTTGGTCGTTTCCACCTGCTTCCCGACCTGGAGCTTCATGAAATAGATGCCGGACGGCAGCTTTTGCCCCCGGTCGTCCCTGGCGTTCCAGTCCACCGTGTATTCGCCCGGCGGCATGAGCTTGTCGTAGAAGAACACCTTGACGGCGCGCCCCTGCAGGTCGAACAGGCGGAACTTGACCTCCTGTGCCGTGCTTCCGGCCACGCGGAACCGGATCCGGTCCGACGTGGCAAACGGGTTCGGCACCTCGAGGAACAGGCGGCCGTCGCCGGCGCCGGGCTCGAGGTCTTCGGGTTCCGGCACCGACGACGTGCCCGGCATCACCGAACGGATGGCCGCCTCGGCGAGCGGCACGAGAACGCCGGTGCCGTCGTCGACCATCACCATGAGCCGGTCGTAGCCGATCAGATATGGATGGTCGTACAACACGTCCACGCTGATGCTCCCCGTCTGGCCGCCGGAGAGCGCGATGGAACCGGTGGGGAAGGTGCCGGGCGGCAGACCGTCGAGCGAGAGGTACGAGGGATCACCGTCCGTATCGCCGGACAGCGGGACGATCGTGTACTGGAGGTTGTCCAGCGTTCCCGGCTCGCCGAGATTTTCCACGTTGAACTTGATCGGCGTGGAAATGCCCGGGTAGACAGGAGTGATTCCGATGCCGATCGGGTCGCCGACGTCGACGATGAGGCACCACTTGCCGGCGCGCTTTACGGATCCCTGGCAGCCGAAGATCCGGCCGGTCGTGTGGTTGAAGATCGACACCTGGTAGCAGGCCACCGTGCCGACCGGCACGTTGGACGGACAGAGGACCTGGAGCGGAATCGTCACGCATCCCTGGGCCGGAACGGTCAGCGTGCCGGCGTTCGGGAAGATCGTCATCGGTCCCTGGGGTCCGCAGCCCGGGCCGCCGTTCAGCGGCGTGGCGCCCCAGCTGTACGTGTGCGGCACGAGCGAGTAGTTGCAGATCGTCAGCGACGACCCGGACGTGAGCCCGGTGCAGCACGGAACGTCCCGGGTGACGTAGCAGGTTTCCGGGCACTTTCCGGAGGAGGCGGCCTGGAAGATCCGGGCCATGTCGTCGATGATCACGTCGCGGCGGATGATCTCGATTTCGTCGAGTCTTCCGGAAAACCGCGCCGCGCCGATGGCCGGGTTGTCCGCCCCGAAATAGAGCGGCGCGGACACGTCGAGGCTGCCGTGCACCGGCGTGGGATCGAACGGATTCCCGGCCGGAGCGCCGTCCACGTAGAACTGCACGCCCGCGGGGTCGTCACGATCGACGCTGACGCCGACGAGATGCCAGGCGTCGTCGGCCACGAAACCGCCGGGCAGTCCACCCGTTCCGAGAGAGAAGTTTCGGGCCTCTCCACCCGACGCGATCCGGAGCGAGGGGTATCCGTCCTGCAGGTAGAAGTTGTAGCCCTGGACCGGACCGGCGGAAAACTTGTTGAGGATCGGCGCGATGCCCGAGGCCGCCGACGTCCGGACCCAGCAGTCGATGCTGAAATCGCCCTCGCCGATGTCGAGCCTGGGGTGGTGCGGCACCACGATGTGCTGGGTGAGGCCGTCGAAGTTGTAACTCCCGTTGACGAACTCGCCGGGAACGGCGGTCGGCCCGCCGACGAGCGTGCCGCCCGTGGCCGGATCGGCAAGGTTCGGCGTGACTCCCCCCTGCGCCTGATCGAGCGGCCACCAGCCGAGCATGCCGTTCGGCGCCGGCGTGCAGTTCTTGTTGCAGCCGCCGATGCAGGTCGTGCCGTTGCCGAAGTAGATGCCGCCGCTCTGGCGGCAGTCGTGTTCCGTCTTCACCGTGCAGTTCGTGGCGATGCAGCAGGCGCCGGTCGGCGGCGGATTGCAGTCGCCGGCCACCGTGACGTTGAACGAGCAGCGGACGGTATCGTTCTGCGCGTTGACCGCGATGCACTTGATCTGCGTCGTGCCCATCGGCAGGAACGTTGGCGAGGGCGGCGTGCAGGTGACCACGTAAGTACTGTCGCAAAGACCGTTGAGAATCGGCGTGGGATAGGAAAACTCCGCGCCCTGAGGGGTCATGCACTGGATGACCGTATCGGCCGGGCACTGCGCGAAGCTGCAGGAGTCGCAGATGGCCGACACCGTCAGGTCGTAGAGAATCGGCGTGACGAACGGGTCGTGGCACCCTTCCGGCGTGCGCTGGAGCCGGACCCGCGTCTCGATGTAGCGTCCGGGCGCAAGCAGCGAGCCCGGAGCCCCCTGCGTGATCCAGCTCTGGGTATTGAGCCCGGGAATCGTGGCGGCCACCCGGTATTCCACCTGCACGGACGTCAGCGCGGGCACAAGCGAGTTCCAGCCGAGGAAGTTCCAGACGATGGCCGGATACCCGCCGTCGGTGATCACGGTCCATGTGCCCTGTTGCAGCCCGGTCAGCGCCTGCTGGCTCCCGGTGAAGTCGCTGTAGGTGTAGGGGCCGAGGCCCGCGAGCTGCGGACCGGCCAGCGGAATGTTCGCCCCGGTGACGGCGTTGAGTTTTTCCCAGTTCGAACTGTTGTTCGGCGTGACGATGATGTTTCCGTCGGAGGCCACGCCGACGCCGACCGGGGTCACGGAGCCGGTGGGGTAGAGTCCGGTCAGCGGCGGGTTCGGAGTGGGCGAGAACCGGGCCACCGAATCCGGCCAGGAGTTGACGGCCACCCAGACGTCGCCGGAGTTGTCCACGCAGATCCCGCGCCCTCCCCCCGAGACGGATCCCGTGTTCAACGTGAACCCGTTCAGCGGATTTCCGGCGGTCAGGGGCGGATCCCAGCGGACGCAGATGCTGCCGCTCGGATGGGAGTACATGGCGATCCAGACGATGCAGTCCTTGTCCACGGCGATGCCGTAGTTCATTCCGCCGTGATTGATGTGTTCGGTGAACGCGGGTCCGGCCCCGGTTCCCCCGCTGGCGATCCCCGGGTCGAGCTGGTAGGCCCGCGAGCTGATCATGCTGACGTAGATCATCCCGTTGGGAGCCAGGGCCATGCCGTACGCCCACTGGCTCAACGGGACCGGCACCGTAACCAGTGACGGCGCCACGACCGGCGTATTCGTGGGCGCGTAGGTGACCGTGGACAGGTTGGGATTCACCTTGACGATCGTGAACGCATTCGACAGGCCGACCCACAGGAACCCGGTCTTGTCGATGACCATGCCGCGCGCCTGGCCATTGAGTGTCGAACCGAGCGCATAATGGCGGAGGACCCGCTCGTCCTGTCCCCATGGAAGAATTTCGGAGGGGTCGATGATCCCGTTGTTGTTCAGGTCCTGCGACGTGTCGATGACGTTGTTGTTGTTCCGGTCGATGCCGCCGGACAGCGCGATCTGGGTGATGGACGGCAGCGGTCCCAGCGAGCGGTTGGCCACCCAGCAGTTGCCGTCCTTGTCGATGACCGTCCGGGAGGGATTCAGGTAGGCGTAGTTCGAGTTCGTATTGTCGATCGGCCCGGTGTAATAGCGGGCCACTTCATTGCCGGTCTGCGTGTCGACCTTCGACACCGAGCCGTCCCCGGCGTTGGCGATCCACGCGTAGGGCCAGGTGGTGGGCGTGGGCGACAGTTCGAGCTGGTCGCTGTTCGTGATCACGCCGTTCAGCGTGCCGAGGTTGAAGTCGGCGTCCAGCGTGTAGGTCTTGGTGAACGGCGGGCAGGCGTTCGTGTTGTTTCCGAAGTCGAACGGCCCGTAACTGTTCCCGCACCCGGTGACGAAGACCGGGTGGAATCCGTTCGAAGGAGGGTATGTCTGGGTCCATCCGGACTGGACGACCTGCTTGATCCGGACGTTGACGCCGCACCCGGCAGGCGTGTTGAACGTGTACTGCCCCGAACCGTTCGTGGTGGTGGTGGCGATGACGACGTTGCTCGTGTTGCAGACCTGGACCGTCCAGCCGGCCAGCGGGGGTTCGGAGTCGTTGATGCCGTTTCCGTTCTGGTCGTACCAGACCGTTCCGGAGATCGTGTACAGGCAGCAGTCGCTCCCCGGTCCCTTGTCCGCAGCACTGGCGGAAGGAGTCCGCAGGGATCCGGGCGCGAAAAAGGCAGCGGCCAGAAGTGCGACGGTGAGCGGAAGAAGAAGAGCGGGAAACTTCGGGAGGGAGCGGGCACGACGAAAAGAAATCGCAGGCATACGATTCCTCGGCTGCATATGCGAGAAGGGTGCCGTCGGCCATCGTCGGCACCCTTTCCTGCTGTATTGGACCCTGCATGACTGTACACGCTTTATATATGAGAACGCCACGAGATTCTTTGGGCCCCGGCGCCGGGCCATGGGGCTCCGGTCGAAGTCGGTGGCGCCTTGTTCCCTTGCCCGGGGGCGCGTGCGACAATGCCCCGCATGAGCGACATGCTTGTTCCGGCCACCTTTTCCTGCGCCTACTGCGGGGAAACCATCGAAACCGCCGTCGATCTCTCCGCCGGGGAAACCCAGCAGTACATCGAGGACTGCCAGGTCTGCTGCCGGGCCAATTCGCTGTACGTGACCGGGAACCGGGAGTCGGGAAGCGCCTGGATCGAGGCGTTCACGGAGGACGATTAGGGGGCTGGTGCAGGTTGCCCGCCCCCGGGAGACCCCATGATCCTCGACGACATCATCCGAAAGAAACGCGAAGAACTGGCGGCGCTCCCGGAACCCGACCTGCGCAGCCTCCATCCGAGCCGCCGGAATTTCGGGCAGGCGCTCAAGTCCGGCCGGTCCCGCGTGGCGATCATCGCCGAGATCAAGAAGGCCTCCCCGTCGGCGGGCGTGATCTGCCGCGATTTCGACCCGGTGCGGATCGCCGGGGAGTACGAGCGGGGCGGCGCGTCCGCGATCTCCGTGCTCACCGACGCGTCCTTCTTCCAGGGATCGCTCGGAGCGCTGACGGGCGCCTCCGAAACCGTCGGGATTCCGATCCTCCGCAAGGACTTCATCATCGACGAGCGGCAGATCTACGAGGCGCGCCTGGCCGGGGCGGACTCGCTGCTCCTGATCGCCGCCGTTCTCGACGTGAAGACGATGCGCGCGTTTCTCGGCGTCAGCCGGTCGCTGCAGATGGAACCGCTCGTGGAAATCCACGACGAGTCGGAGATGGAAAACGCGGTGAACGCCGGGGCGCTGATCGTCGGCATCAACAACCGCGACCTCAGGACGTTCGAGATCCGCATGGACACGACGTACCGGCTCGCTCCCCTGCTGCCGCGGAACATCACGATCGTGGCGGAGTCGGGCGTGGAGGATTCCGGGGAACTGAGGAAACTGAACGGCGTCGTGGACGCGGCGCTGATCGGAACGAGCCTGATGAAGTCGGCGGAACGGGAAGCGCTGCTCAGGACGTTCGTGGAAGCCACGGCAGGGTAGGGAGCAAAAAGAATCCCGGGAGCTTTTTTCGGCGGAGTCGCCGCTTCGAAGGACCAGTTCGAAGACCCCCGGGGTCCGGTGCCGGGCTGGTAGTCGCCGGTGGAACCGGCAGGCCACTAACCTCGGTGGCACGAAAGTCGGTCACCTAGCGAACCAGGCACCTCGCAGGTCGATTGCGTTTACTCAATGGACCACCTCCTTTCTTGCGTGCCGCAACGCTAGCATCCGCGCCGGCGATCGACAAGGAAAAAATCGCCGCCCGGATCGGTTAGACTCCGGACCATGACTCCCAAGGAACCGCCGAGCGCCGCGACCGCCGCGCTGCGCAGCCGACTTCTCAAATGGTACCGGACGAACCGCCGCACTCTTCCCTGGCGGAAGAGCCGGGATCCCTACCGCGTGTGGATCTCGGAGATCATGCTCCAGCAGACCACCGTGGCCGCGGTCACGCCGTACTATGAGCGGTTCGTGGCCGCGTTTCCGAACGTCCGGACCCTGGCCGCGGCGCCGATCGACGAAGTGCTGGCCGCGTGGAGCGGGCTCGGCTACTACTCGCGGGCCCGCAACCTTCACGCCGCCGCCGGAACCATCGTGAGGCGGTTCGGCGGGCGCTTTCCCGAGGATCACGACGAGGCCCTTTCCCTGCCGGGCATCGGCAGGTACACGGCCGCCGCGGTGCTTTCGATCGCCTACGGCCAGGTGCTCCCGGTCGTGGACGGAAACGTGAACCGCGTCCTCGCGCGGCGGAAGGCGATCGCGGGATCGCCGAGGTCGCGCGAGTTCGAGAAAAAGGTGCGGACCGCGGCGGCGGCACTCATCGATCCGGCCGCCCCGGGCGACTTCAACCAGGCGCTGATGGAACTCGGAGCGCGCGTCTGCACGCCGCGAAACCCGGACTGCGCGGCCTGCCCGGTGCGCCGGGGCTGCCGCGCCGCCGCGACGAACCGGGTGAGCGAATTCCCGGAAGCCCCGCAGCGCCCCGAAGCGCGGAAGGAAACCCTGGCGCTCGTCGTGGTGGAGTCGGAGGGGCAGATCCTGCTCCGGAAGCGGGAGGGCGCAAAGCTGATGGCCGGCCTGTGGGAGCTTCCCGAATATGCCGTCACCGCCGGCGGCGACGATGATCCCGAGGCGGTCGGCCGGGAACTGCGGACCTGGCTCCGCGATTCCGTCCATGCCGGCGCCGGGGATGTGTCCGCGGCGGGAGAGGCGCGTCACGCGATCATGAATCGGAGGATCCGCGCGCTCGTCTTCCAGGCGTCGGTCACCGGGCGGAAACCGCCGAACCCCGGATGGCAGTTCGTGTCGCGCGGGGACCTGGGCACCCGCGGAACGTCGTCGCTCGTGGTCAAGGCGCTGAAGGCGGCGGAGGAACACGCGTTGCAACGGAAAGGAGAACTCCAGTGCACGATCGACCTCTGACAGGGCTTGTCGTTTCGGCGGTGCTGGTGATGTGCGCAGCACCGGCCGGCGCGATGGAACCGGGCGCGACAGGCGACGGCGGGGCAGGCGAAGGCCGCACAGGTGAAAGCGCGGACAGCCCCGCCCGGATTTCCGTTCCGGAGATCAGGGCCCGCGACATCGACGGCAAGGACCTGTCGCTGCACGACCTGCTCGCGCGCGGTCCGGTGCTGCTCAACTTCTGGGCGCTCTGGTGCCGGCCGTGCCTCAAGGAGCTGCCGGAGCTGGACCGGCTTCAGAAAAAATATGCGGATCGCGGGTTCACGGTGATCGCGGTGAACACCGACACGCCGGTGGACGTGGGCAAGGTGAAGCCGTTCGCGCGGTCGCGCAGGTTCAGCCTCCGGGTGATCACCGACCTCGACGGCGATCTCCGCCGCCGTTTTCAGATCAATGCGTTCCCCACCGCGATCCTGCTCGCGCCGGACGGCACGACGGTGTGGTCGAATCAGGGGTACCGGCCGGGGGATGAGAAGGCGCTGGAGGAGGAGTTGTTGAAGCGGCTGGCGGTGCGCGACGGCGGCGGCAGGGCTCCGCTCCCGGACGAAACCGGGGGCAGCGACGGGCCGCCCCCGGCCCCGGACGAAAACAGGCGTTAGCCCGCCCGCCCCTGGAACGCGCCACGGGAGCCCTGTGGCAGCCCTCCTCCCTTGCCGACCGCCCTTGCGCCCCCCCTGCCGTTCGCGCTAAATTGTTGCCCTCCAAACAGACAGCTTTTTGACCGCCCTTCGGCGCCACCTGGAGCGGCCCCATGCGCGCAAACTCAAAATCGAAGACCGCCACGTCCCTGTCCGCCGACCAGCTGACGGGCATTTTCCGCACGATGTACCTGTCGCGCCGGCTCGACGACGTGGAGATGAAGCTCAAGCGGCAGAACCAGACGTTCTTCCAGATTTCCGGCGCCGGGCACGAGGCGCTGCTGGTGGCCGCCGGTCTCTGTCTCAAGGGCGGCTACGACTGGTTCTACCCTTACTACCGCGATCGCGCGCTCTGCCTCCAGATCGGCGTGACCCCCACCGAGATGCTCTACCAGGCGGTCGGCGCGGCGGACGATCCCGCCTCGGGCGGGCGGCAGATGCCGTCGCACTGGGGTCACAGGAAGTGGAATCTCGTTTCGCAGTCGAGTCCGACCGGCACCCAGCTCCTCCAGGCGGTCGGCTGCGCCGAGGCCGGCTACCGCTACGATCTCATCAAGGAAATCAAGGATCGCCAGAAGCTGTTCAAGAAGGACGAGGTCGTCTACGTGTCGATCGGCGACGGCACCGCGAGCCAGGGGGAATTCTGGGAGGCGCTGAACACCGCCTGCGTTCTGAAGCTGCCGGTGCTGTTCGTCCTCGAGGACAACGGCTACGCCATCTCCGTGCCGTCCAGCGTGCAGACCGCCGGCGGCGACTGGTCGAAGACGCTGTCCGGCTTCCAGGGGATGTTCCGGATCCAGTGCGACGGCACCGACCCGGTCGAGTCGTACGAGGCGTTCTCGAAGGCGGTGGACTACTGCCGGAAGCGACAGGGACCGGCGCTCGTGCACGCCGAGTGCGTGCGCCCCTACTCCCACTCGATGTCCGACGACCAGACCGCCTACCGCTCGAAGAAGGAACGGGAAGAGGAGGAAAAGCGCGACCCGCTGACGAAGTTCGCGCGGTTTCTCACGAAGGAAGGGATCCTCACGAAGGAGGAACTCGAAAGCCTCAAGGCCAGCGTGGACGACCAGGTCAACTCCGCGGCCGAGGAGGCCATTGCCGCGGCCAAGCCCGCCTCCGGCTCGGCGGTGAACTTCCTCTACTCCGACACGGTCGACCCGACCGGCCCCGACTTCGACACGGAGCCGAAACCCGACGGTCAGCCGGTGACGCTCGTCGACAACATCAACCGGACGCTCAGGGAGGAGATGGCCCGCGATCCGCGGATCCTGGTGTTCGGCGAGGACGTGGCCGACTGCTCCGACGAATCGAAGCTCGACGAAGTTGCCGGCAAGGGGGGCGTGTTCAAGCTCACCTACGGCCTCCAGAAGGAGCACGGCGCCGCCCGGGTGTTCAACTCTCCGCTGGCCGAGGCCAACATCGTCGGCCGGGCGGTCGGGCTGGCCACCCGCGGTCTCAAGCCGGTCGTCGAGATCCAGTTCTTCGACTACATCTGGCCGGCCATGATGCAGATCCGCAACGAACTCGCCATGATGCGCTGGCGCTCCAACAACAACTTCACGTGTCCCGTCGTGATCCGGTCGCCGATCGGCGGCTACCTGCAGGGCGGATCCGTGTACCACAGCCAGTCCGGCGAATCGATCTTCGCCCACTGCCCCGGTATCCGGATCGTGATGCCGTCGAACGGCGCGGACGCGGCCGGGCTCCTCCGAACATCGATCCGCTGCGACGATCCCGTGCTCTTCCTCGAACCGAAGACCCTGTACCGCCAGCCGTACGCCAAGTCCGTGTATCCGGGCCCGGAGTACATGATTCCGCTCGGCAAGGCGAACGTGGTGCGCGAAGGCACCGACGTGACGCTCGTCACCTACGGAACGCTCGTCCGCAAGAGCCAGGTGGCGGCGGAGAAGGCGGCGGAGGACGGCATCTCCGTGGAGGTCATCGACCTGCGGAGCCTCGTCCCGTGGGACATGGAGACGGTCTACGCATCGGTCCGGAAGACGAGCCGGGTGATCGTGGCCCACGAGGACCAGCTGTCGTGGGGCTTCGGCGCCGAAGTGGCCGGAAGGATCGCGGAGGATCTGTTCGAACATCTCGATGCGCCGGTCCGGCGGATCGGCGCGCTCGACACGCCGGTGGCCTACTGCCCGGCGATCGAGGACGAGATCCTGCCGCAGACGGAAGACATACTCGAGGCGGTGCGGTCGCTGGCCGCCTGGTAGGCGGGCCCGGGATCGCGGGCGGGCGGCCATAGTTGACCCGCATCCTCGGACAGGACATTTCTGAAACCGGAGGTGGCATCATGACGGGAAGCAGGAAGCTCCTCACTCTCATCGCGGCGTTCGCGGTACTCCTCGGCGCGTCCGGCCGCATCATCGCCCAGGAAAAGTCGGAAAAGAAGGAAGCGGCCGCCCAGATCAGCGGACAGCTCGTGGACAGCCGCTGCTGGGTCAAGATGGGGTTGACCGACGGCGATCATCACGACTGCGCCATCCAGTGCCTGAAGGACGGCATCCCCGCCGCGGTGCTCACCGAGTCCGGCGATCTCTACGTGATCCTCGCCCCGGCCATGGGGTTTGCGGATTACGCCAACAAGACGGTCCGCCTGACCGGCAAGGTCGACGCGAAGCAGCATGTGGTCGTGCCGACGAAGATCGAGATCAAGAAGGGCGCCGACTGGACGGAAGGCAAACTCCCGAAGTCGATGATGTAGATGGCGCCCGCGCCCGACGGCCCCGCCACCCGCCGCTCCTTTCTCGGCCGCATCGCCGGAATTCTCGGCGGCGCGATCGCCCTCGTTCTCTCCGGAACCGGCCTGTCCACGTTCGTGTCGCCGGCGTTCGGCCGCAGGGACTCCGGCTGGATCAAGGTCGGCGAGGTGGACCCGGACCGGATCCGGGGCGTGCGATCGATGATCGTCACCTATCGAAAGAAAGACGGCTGGTACACCGGTTCGGGGCAGGCCCTCGTGCATCTCACGAAGGGTGATGACGACGCGCTCGTGGCCCTCTCGTCCGTGTGCACGCACCTCGGCTGCTCCGTCAGCTGGGACGCGAAGGGGGAGAGCTTCCACTGCCCCTGTCACGGCGGCGCCTACGACGCCTCCGGACGGGTCACCGCCGGCCCGCCCCCCCGTCCGCTGGACCGGCTGGAAACGCGGTGGGAGGAGGGGGTGCTGTTCGTCCGGGGCGGAGGGCTCGGGGCGTGAGCCTCTTCGGCCGTGCCCGCGCCTGGCTCGACGACCGCACCGGCCTCTTTTCCGCGGTCGACCGGTTCCTCGGCAAGAAGGTGCCGCCGAAACTTCCCTGGAGCTACACGCTCGGCAGCATCGCGCTGATGCTGTTCGGGGCGCAGATCGTCACCGGGATGTTCCTGGCCGTCTACTACGCCCCCACGCCGGATCACGCCCGCGATTCGATCCGCTTCATCGAAACCGGGGTCCTGAACGGGGCGCTGCTCCGCGGCCTGCATCACTGGGGCGCGTCGTTCCTGATCGTGGCCATGGTCCTGCACATGATCCGCGCGTTCCTCCACGGGTCCTACAGGAAGCCGCGCGAGGTGAACTGGATGCTCGGCGTCAAGCTCCTGTTCGTCGTTCTCGCGTTCGGGCTCACCGGGTATCTCCTGCCGTGGGACCAGAAGGCGTACTGGGCCACCACGGTGACGCTCCGGATCGCCGACTCGGTGCCGCTCATCGGGCCGTTCCTCGCCGCGATCCTCGGCGGCCCGTCCGTGGGTGCCATGACGCTGAACCGCTTCTACGCGATCCACGTTCTCTTCCTCCCGGGGGCCGCGGTGCTCCTGGTGGCCGCCCACGTGTTTCTCGTCCAGCGCCACGGAACCGCCGGACCTCCCGCCTTTTCCGGTGATGCGAAGAAGGACGGCGACACGTTCCACCCGCGGCAGTCCGGGCGGGACGCGATCGCCATGGCGCTGGTCCTTGCCGCGCTGATGATCACCGCGGTCGTCAAGGGCGCGCCGCTCGATCCGCCGGCCGATCCGTCCGACACGGCCTACGTGCCGCGGCCGGAGTGGTACTTCCTCGGCCTGTTCCAGATGCTCAAGTACTTTCCCGGGAAGCTGGAGGTGATCGGCACGGTGATCCTCCCCGGCCTCGGCGCGCTGTTCCTGTTCCTCCTGCCGTTCCTCGACCGCAGTCCGGATCGGAGCGCGGCCCGGCGGCGCCCGATCCTGGCGCTCGGCGGCGCGGCGCTGGGTGCGGTCGTCGTGCTGACGGTCCTCGGCGCGCGCGACCCGGGAGGGTCGCCGGAGCCGTCGTGGAAGAAGGACGGCCGCACGCCGTTTTCGGCGATGGCCGGTCCCCTGCTGTTCGAAAAACACGACTGCGCGTCCTGTCACCACGCCGATGACACCGGCGCCGGTCCGGCACTGACCGCCGGGGCGAACACCCGCCCGTCGGCGTGGATCCGCGATCACATGTCGGACCCGGAGTACGTGGCGCCGGGAACGCGCGACCCGGAGCGGCGGGTGTCCGGCAGCGAAACGGACGTGATCCTTGCCTGGCTGGACCTGCGGAAGGCCGGGTACGCTGCCCCGGCCGGTGCCGGGGACAGTGATGCCGTGGCCCTCGTCGTCCGCGAGGGGTGCGTCGGCTGCCACCGGATGGACGGGGCCGGCGGGCGCATGGGTCCCGACCTGAACGGCGTGGGCGACCGCGTGAGCCGGGAGTGGATCATCGACTACCTGCCGGACCCGGAAGCGGTGAACCCGGAGGCGCGGATGAGGTCCTACCCGGACCTCTCGCTCGAGGATCGGGAGCGGATTGCGTCATACCTGATGACGCTTCATTGAATTGATTCACGAATTCATCGGGCTGTGCTAGCCTTTCCGGCGGGTTCAATTGCACGCGGTCGGCGGGCCCCATCCCGCCGACTGGAACGGGTTCGGATCAACCTTCCTGGAGGTCGTCGTGAAAGCCTTGAGACTGTGCTGTGCCGTGGCCGCCGCCTTTTTCCTCACCACCGCCGTTCCGACCGCCTGGGCCGGGGATCGGACCGTTCACGTTCCGCCGACCCGGGTGCTGTCCCCCTCCGGCGGTCCCGTTCTGCCGACGGACTACCAGGGAATCTGGAACTACACCCTGACGGTCCGGGACTGCGAAACGATGTTCGTTTTCATCACCGACACGGGAACGGATACGCTCTGTGCCGACGATGCGGCTGTTCCGGACTCGACGGAAGGGTCGAATTTCTCCTGCGAAGGGACGATCACCGGAAGCGGATACAACCTCGTCTGCAGCGGCACCGAGGCCATCGACGACACCTGTTCGGCCAGCTTTGACTACGAGATCACCGCCACGCTCAACGGCAACAACCTGAGTTACGTCGGTATATTCAACACGACCTACGATCGTTGCGGCGAGGAATTTCCGGCGTCCTGTTTCCGCTACGAGTACACCGCCGTCCGGGTGGGGAACGCCAATACCGCGTGCGCCACACCGGTGGAAAGCACAACCTGGGGATACATCAAGTCAAGGCACAGGTAGATCTCATGACAGCATCGAGAGCCGTTCACGCCGTTGCGGCGGCCCTTGCTCTGATCACCCTGACCGGGGCCGCGGCACAGGCTGCCGCCCCGGTCGGCACCCTTGCGCCCCGGCTTCCCCTCTCCCGGGTCCTGGCCCCGAACGGCGTCCCGACGATTCCTCCGGCCTGGCAGGGGATCTGGAACTCTACCGACGTCGACAAGGACTGCGAGACGCTGGCCACGATCAGCACATCGACGAGCTCCGACACGCTCTGCGCCAACGCCTCGATCATTTCCGGTGAAGTCGGCCTCGGCCAGTTCGACTGCGACGGGACGGCGACCGACACATCGTTCGACGTCACCTGCACGGCGGTCTTCCCGGTCAGCGACAGCTGTTCCGCGACCGTCACCATCCGGCAGACCGGAACACGCGACGGCGATTCGTTCACCAGCCTGACGGTTGCGAACATCCTCCACACGGGTCTCAACTGCGCCGGGGAGATCAATACCTGTCAGCGGATCGAAACGACGTCGGTCCGGGTGAGCAACGCGAACGTGGAGTGTGCCGTGCCGGTCGAGGCCGTGAGCTGGGGCGGCATCAAGTCGCGGCATCGCCGGGATCCATGACCGGGGATGCCGAGGACAGGCCGCACCGCCGGCGACCGCGCTACCGCGGCACGCACCCCAGGCGTTTCGAGGACAAGTACAAGGAACGGAATCCGGCCGCGTATCCGGAGATGCAGGGTCACGTGCAGGCGCAGGGGAAGACTCCGGCCGGCACGCACGTTCCGATCCTCGTCGACGAGGTGATGGACGTGCTCCGGCCGGAACCGGGCGATGTCGTGGCCGACGGCACGCTCGGCTACGGCGGTCACGCCCGGGCGTTCATCGAACGGATCGGACCCTCGGGGCGGCTCGTCGGCTTCGACGTGGACGCGGCGGAGCTGGAACGCACGCGGCAGCGACTGGAACCGCTGGGCACCCCGCTGTCGCTCCACCGGATGTCGTTTTCCGGCGTGGCGAAACCGCTCGCGGAACTCGGCATCACCGGATACGACGTGCTCTTCGCGGATCTCGGCGTGTCCAGCATGCAGATCGACGATCCGAAACGCGGGTTCAGCTACAAGCACGACGGACCGCTGGACATGCGGATGGACGACCGGATCGCCCGCAGCGCCGCCGACCTGCTCCGGGACATCGAGGAAGCCGAACTGTCGGAAGCCCTCCGCCTCCTCGGCGACGAACCGGATCACGAGAGGATCGCCGCGCGAGTGGCGCGCGTGCGGGAGCACCGGACGATCCGGCGCACGCTGGACCTCGTCGAAATCATCTTCCGCGCGAAGAAGATCAAGGTCGACGACTGGCGCGAAACGAAGCGCCCCGGCGACCTCCACCCGGCGGCCCGCACGTTCCAGGCGCTGCGGATCCTCGTGAACGGCGAGTTGAGCCAGCTCGACGAACTGCTCCGCGTGGCGCCCTGGTGTCTCAAGCCCGGCGGGCGGTTCGGCGTGCTGTCGTTCCACAGCGGCGAGGACGGCCGGGTGATCCGCGCGATGCGCGAGGGGCTCGCGGCCGGCCTCTATTCGGAGATCAGCGAGCATGCGATCCGGCCGGGACCGGAGGAGAAGCACGACAATCCGCGGAGCCGGTCGGCGGTGTTCCGGTGGGCGGTGCGGAGTCGCGGCTGAACGCATCGAGCGAAGCCTCGAATGTGAAGGCTACGTTTATTACCGCCGGCCGCCTACCTCTCCGCTGGACTGCCGATAAATCGGTTTCCACCCGCTGACGGCAGCCCCCACGAGCGCGCCGACGACGAGTCCCACTCCGGCGCCGACCGCGGCGAGGGCCATCGTCTGGCCGCTGTCGTCGTTCGACGGCCCGGATCGCTGCGACGGTTCCGTCATCGCCGACGCCCACGCGCCGAAACCGGCCCCCACCAGAATACCGGCCATGACCCCGATGCCCGCCCCCCGGCCGGCGTAGCTTCGTCGCGCCATGATTTCCCTCACGTCCTGTAACGCATAGGCCGCGGAATCGCCCGGGGAGGTCAGCCACCCACCGGAGAGGCGCGGGTTCGACATTTCGACCCGCAGAGCCGCCGTCTCGATATGAATCTCCCTTTCCCGGGCGATCCGCCTTTCCAGTCGCGCCATGTCGGCTTCGGGATTGCGGCGGGGCGCCCCTCGGGACTGTCCGGGGGCGGTCAGGCAGATCGCCGAGACGAGCATCAGGACGATCCGAGCGTGCGGGCGGTTCATGGCTCCACTCCTCCAGGGTTCAGGGCGGCTGACGGACTCGAACCCTGACGCGCCCATTCAGGGAGATTCGGACCAGGAAAAACGAACTCACCGAAGATACTCAAGTCCATGGAAGCCATGATCTTCTGATCATGGTCCTCCCCGCATCCTTATTGCGCGTTATCGCCAGTGGATCCTCATGCCGCGCCAATGCGACCGCCGGAACAGGCCATGGATCCGGAACAAGCGAGGAGACTTCCATGGAACGCCGACGCCGACTCATCCCCTTTTGGAGCCTTTCCGCGCTGATTGCAGCGATTCTCCCTGATCCGGCATGGGCCGCCAACATCGCCTGGAAAACCGCGGTCAACGGGAGCTGGCATACGGCCTCGAACTGGCTTCCGGCCCAGGTGCCGGGCCCCGGCGATGTCGCCCTCATTACATTGAGCGGGAATTACACCGTAAGCATCAACTCGAACGCCTCCGTCGGCGCGGTGGGCCTGACAAGCGGAACCGGTACCCGGCGCCTCCACGTGAACGGCTCCACGCTCACCACGAGCACCGGGATCGCAGTCGGGATAACGAACTACTTGACCTTGAATTCAGGGACGGTGTCCGGAGCCGGGACGATCGACGTCGACGGCAACCTGACAACCAGCGGGATTTCGGTGATCAATACTCCGATCATCACGCACGCCACGACCATCATCGATGCGACCGGCACCCTGACGGTTTCGGGTGACCTCACGAGCCGGGGAACGCTCCGATCCGGCTCTCCTTCACTGGACCTTTACGTCGGGGGAACCCTGACGAATACCTCCAGCGGTACGTTCCAGGTGCCCGCATCAGCGCCACTGGACCTCTTGGATGGCAACCTGGACAACCAGGGAATGATTACTGTGGATGCCTACTTTTCCCTGCAGGGCCCGGATGGCAACCACCTCAACAGTGGAACGATCGCCATAGCTGGCGGGATCACGATGCAGGTCTTTCTTACCTATGACGACTCGTTCACGACGAGCGGTTCGATCCAGACCGGGGCCGGGTTCTTCGGATCGTTCACCATCAGTGGGCACGCCGCAGGCACCAATTACTTCCACCAGACGGGCGGGAGCATCACCGGAAGTGGCGAGGTGGCCATAGGGGGCGCTATCGCGACCTTCGTTTCCAATCCCACCTGCAAACAGATACGCCTCGTCGCCAACGCCACGGTGACGTTTCCTTCGGGTTTGACCCATGACACTCAGTTTCTGTGGTTGGGATTGTGTCATGTCACCGCGCCCAGCCTCACCATAGCGGCCGGCAAGACCTTGAACAAGCTGGAAGCCGGTGCCTCGCTTAATATTCCAACCGTATCCAACTCGGGAACGGTACAGACCGTGCTTTCCAGTGGGACCAGTGGAGACGTCACGATGTCCGGCGGATCCTGGACCAACCAGCCCGGCTCCAGGCTCCAGCTCACCGGAGCCGGTCTCGTCGGCCTGTCGTCATTGACCAATTCCGGCGAGGTGGAACTCGGGTCGTCCCTGTCGAGCCAGACTCAAAGGCTTCAATCCGGAGAGTTTCTGAATACCGCCGCGGGTCTTCTGAAGACCGTGGCCGGTGCCGGGGGCACGCGCCGACTGGAAAGCCAGATCTATAACCAGGGTCTCGTGGACGTTCAGTACCCTCTCACGATCGCGAGTCCCGGCGCGGACCACCAGAACTCTCAGACCATCAACCTCTCCGGCGGGGACCTGACGATTCAGCAGACCGGATCGACTCCCGTCTTCATCAACGGCGGGGGAACGCTGTCCGTTCCCGCCGGACGGCAGCTTCGCGTGAGCGGCGGCGTTTTCGCCTCCACCGGGAGCCTCGCCGGAGCCGGGACGCTCGTCCTGGACGGTGGCAGCGTCTCGACGTTCTCGCCGAATCCGACCGTGAGTCACATCGCCATACGCCAGAGTCAGGCCACGTTCAACCAGCCGGCCGTCCATGGCGCGAGCCAGACGTTCGAGCTGACCGACGCGACGCTCACGGCTCCTCAGTTCACCCTGGCGAGCACGTTCAGTCTCGGGCTTTTTCACTCCAACCTCGACGTACCGCTGTTCACGAACCAGGGGGTTCTCACCGTGGAGCAGGCCGGAACGGTCACCGGGACGATCAGCACGATTCCAGGTTCCCAGATCAGCATGGTCGCCAGTCCCGGTTCCGGAGCCAGCAGCCTGGTTGTCGGCCAGGCCTTCACGAACAATGGAGAGATTACGCTCGAGCCGGTCGACAACGCTTCGGCGACGCTGACCGTCAGCTCCGGCACGCTGGTGAACGCGCCCGGAGCCACTATCGGAGCGATCGCGACGAGTCCGAGCGCTCTCAGGCAGACATACCTCAACACCACGCTCGACAATCGCGGACATCTGGCCGTCAACGGCAACATGACGCTGGCCCGCTCCTCCGCCGACCACACGAACAGCGGCAACATCACGGTGGGCGAGGGTGACCTGACGATCCAGCAGACCGGCTCGACTCCGAGTTTCACGAGCACCGCCGGAACACTCTGGATCAATCCCGACCGGACCCTGCGTGTCCAGGGCGGCGCGATCACGGTCAGCGGCGGAAGCGTGCCGGGAAACGGCACCCTGCATCTGACCGGCGGCGCCGCCGCGAACTTCAGCATCTTCCCGCAACTGTCGGCTCTCACCATGCAGAACGCCACCGGAACATTTCCCGGCGTCTTCAACACGGACGATACGGGCATCGATCTGAATGGATCGGAACTCATCGCGAACGTGACGAACACCGCCGGCCATACGATTCCCATGGTGGCCTCCAGCATCCTGCTTGGGGTTTCCAATGCCGGCACCCTCGACATTCAGGGAACGCCCAGCGCGCTGGGCTTCCTCGTCAATGAAGGCCTCGTGACGATACAGAACGGTCTTCTCCTGTCCAGCGGCGATTCCGGCCAGCTCAACAACGGCGTGATCCGCGTGTTCGGCGGGACGTTCTCCATCGTCCAGACGCCGGCGGGTTACTTCTCCAACGGCGACACCCTGAAGGTCTACCCGGGAGCCACGGTTCAGACCACGGGCGGGACGTTCCGCAACGAGGTCGCCGGCGTTCTGGCCGGCGGCGGCACCCTGGACATGAGCGGCACGACGTTCATCAACAACGGGACGATCAACCCGGGAGCCTCGCCGGGCATCATGACGATCACCGGCAACGTGACGATGGGATCCACGTCGGTTCTCAACATGGAGATCGGCGGCGCTGCTCCGGGATCGGGCTACGATCAGATTCAGATCTCCGGAAGCGCCGCGCTGAACGGAACGCTCAACTTGTCGCTCGTGAACGGCTACTTCCCGACCACAGGCTCGACGTTCGACCTCCTGACCTGCTCATCGCACAGCGGGCAGTTCGCGAATGTGTACGGCGAGGGCGTGGGGTTCGGCAATCAGCTGGCGTTCCTTCCGCAGCCGCGCCCGACCGATCCGATCCGTCTCACCACGGTCGCTCAGGCCTGGAGCCAGGCGCCCGGTGCCGGCGGACCGCAGCGAAGGAGCGGACATGCATGCGTGTACACCGGGGTGTCGGACCGGCTGATTCTGTTCGGCGGCGTCGGCGAGGGCGGTGAGTTCAACGACACCTGGATCTGCGAAGGTTCCGGCGGCGGGTTCATCTCCTGGTCCCAGCTCACCACCGCCGGGACTCCGCCGGCCCCGCGCCAGGGGCACGCCGCCGCCTACGACGCCGGGAACAACCGTCTGATCGTGTACGGCGGTAGCAGTGCGGGCAATCCGTCGGCATTCTCCGACGTCTGGGTGCTGTCCAACGCCAACGGGCTCGGCGGAACGGCCACCTGGACGCAGCTTGCTCCGGGCGGCGGCACGCCCGGACCGCGCACGGGCGGCGGCGCGGGCTACAACCCGGCGAGCAATCGCCTGATCCTGTTCGGCGGCGTGTATCCCCCCGATCCGTGCAACTCCGCGTCGAACGACGTGTGGATTCTCTCGAACGCCAACGGCCTGGGCGGGACGCCGGTATGGACTCTCCTGCCGACCGGAGGTCTGCCCCCTTATCCGCGAAGCGGAGCCGTTCTGGCCTACGACAACGCCGCGAATCGTCTCATCGTTCATGGCGGGAGCGACGCCTGCGCTTCGATTCTCGGAGAGGCCCGATATCTGACCCACGCGGACGGTCTGGGAGGAATGCCGACCTGGACGACGCTGCCGCTGTCCAGCCCGCCGGCGCCCGGGCGCACGAACCACGCGGGGATCTACGACGCGCAGACCGACCGCCTGATCACGTTCGGCGGCCTGGACGCGGGATCGGAACTCCTCGAGGATGTCTTCCTCCTGACCGGCGCCACGAATCCCTCGCAGTCCGGCTGGAGTTCGCTGCCGGTGGTGGCCGGCGCGCATCCCTCGCCGCGCTCCGGCCACTCACTCGCGTGGGATCCTCTGGGACGGCGGATCATTGTCTTCGGCGGCAACGATGGCGGGTTCAGGAACGACCTCTGGATCCTGCAGCTGACGCTCGATCCCGGTCCGGTATCCGGCACCCCCGATCCGGTGCCGCCGATCGGCTCCCCGGCTGATCCGGGTGACGCAGTCCCGCACTTCGGTTTCCGCAAGGCTCCCTGGCCCAATCCCACCCGTGGACCGGCATCGCTGACGTTCGGTCTTCCCGCCGCGGGCGATGTCTCCGTTGATGTATTTGATGTTTCCGGGCGTCACGTCCGGCAACTGTTCAGCGGCGCCGCATCCGAGGGTCTTCATGAGGTCCGGTGGAACGGCGAGGGGGATCAGGGACCGGTGGCTTCCGGCATCTATCATGTCGTGGTGCGATCCGGAAAGGATCGAGACAGTCGACGGATTGCGGTACTGCGGGGCCGGTAGACAGGAGTTCCTTCAGGCGGCGCGGCCTCGTTGCCGCGCCGCCCCTTAGCATCCCTCCCCTCCCCCGTAGTACCATGCCCCCATGAACCTCAAGGTCAACGGCACCCCCGTCCGCGTCGATCCGCTGCCCCATCGAACGCTTCTCGAAACCCTGCGCGACGATCTCCGCCTGACCGGCACGAAGCCCGGGTGCGAGCGGGGCGAGTGCGGGGCCTGCACGGTGCTGCTCGACGGCGTGCCGGTCTACTCCTGCCTCACCCTCGCCGTCGAATGCGCCGGGCGCAGCGTCACGACGATCGAAGGGGTGGCCGGGAACGGGGTGCCCGACGCGATCGTTCTCGAGGACGGCCTCCAGTGCGGCTACTGCACTCCCGGCCAGGTGATGGCGATCACGGCGCTGCTCGCGACGAGCCCGAACCCATCGGACGAGGAGATCCTCGAAGCCCTCTCCGGAAACCTCTGCCGCTGCGGCGCCTATCCGGGCCTGATCCGGGCGGCCCGGCGGATGGCGGAACAGCTCGCGGCGCCCGGCACGGAGAAGCGCTGATGGCCCGGATCATCCGCACGCAGGTCGAGGTCGAGGGGCGCACCAGCGAGGAACTCGTCATCGTCGACGGCCGCGACCTGAAGCCGTGGGCGGGCAGGACGAAAGTCGTCGGACACGCCGTGCCCCGGGTGGACGGCGTGGATCGCGCCACCGGCCGCGCGCTCTACACGCAGGACCTGTCGTTCCCCGGAATGCTGCATCTCAAGATCCTCCGCTCGCCGCACGCGCACGCGCGGATCGTCTCCATCGACACGCAGGACGCGGAGCGCGCGCCGGGCGTTCACGCGGTGATGACGCACGAGAACGCGCCGGTGGTCGCCTGGTACGTGGAATCGTTCCTGTTCGATCCGCGTCTCCGCTACGCCGGCGAGGAGGTGGCGGCGGTCGCGGCGGAAACGCCGGAGCAGGCGAACGCCGCGCTGGCTCGAATCCGGGTCGAATACGAGGTCCTTCCCGCCGAATCGCACCCGGTCCGCGCGCTGGAGGACGGCGCGCCCCGCATCGGCAACGCCTCGAACCGGGCCGGCGAACCCGCCGTCTACGAGCGCGGCGATCAGGCCGGCGTCCTGGCCGCGGCCCCGGACGCGCTCGACGTCACCATCGAAACGTCCGGCGCGCTGCACAACGCGCTCGAAACGCACGGCTCGGTGGCCCGCTGGGAAAACGGCGACCTCACGTTCTTCGACTCGACCCAGCACGTGTTCGGCATCCGGGCCGGCCTGGCCGCCAAGCTCGAACTCCCGCTCGGCAAGGTGCGCGTCATCAAGACGTACATGGGGGGCGGTTTCGGCGCCAAGAACAGCGTCCGCAAGTACATGGTGATCGCCGCGCTGCTCGCCCGCCGGACCGGCCGCCCGGTCCGCGCGTTCATGGACCGGGTGGAGGAAAATCTCTGCACCGGGCATCGTCACGAAACGGTGACCCGCCTGCGGATGGCGGCCACCCCGAAGGGGAAGCTGACCGCGATCCACGCCGTCATCCACGCCGCGGCCGGGGGTCACGGCAGCGGGATGATGCCGGTCGGCGGCCCGATCCGCGAACTCTACGCCTGCCCGAACGTCAGAACGGAAGAGCGCGGCGCCGTGGTGAACCTCGGCCCGCAGACCGCGTTCCGGGCGCCCGGCTACGCGGAAGGCGCGTTCGTCCTCGAAACCGCGATCGACATGATGGCCCACCGGCTCGGCCTGGACCCGATCGAGTTCCGGCTCCGGAACGTGCCGAAGAAGGACCCGGCCAACGGAAAGGCGTACACGCGGCCGAACTTCGCGAAGATGCTGAAGATCGCCCGGGAGCGCACGGCGGGCTGGGCGAAGGACGGCGGCGCCGGCGCGCCCCGGCACGAATCCGTGCTTACCGGCATCGGCACCGCCTGCGGCATCTGGGGCGTCGGCGGCGGCCCGCCCGCCCATGCGGTCGTGCACGTGAACACCGACGGATCGCTGCAGGTGATCACCGGGTCGCAGGATCTCGGCACCGGCACCCGCACCGTCCTGGCCCAGGTGGCCGCCGAGGAATTCGGCACCGACCTGGACCGGGTGACCGTCGTCCTCGGCGACACCGGCACGGCCCCGCACGCCCCGGCGTCGTGGGGGAGCATCACCGTGGCGTCGATGGCTCCGGCGGTGCGCCTGGCCGCGGCGGACGCGCGGAGCCAGGTCACGGATCTCGTGAAGCAGGCGTTCGGCGAGGCGGCCGCGAAGAAGCCGCTCAACGCGGAGCGTTTCCGGAAGCTCGGCGAAACGCTCGGCACGTTCACCGTCACCGGAAAGGGGTCGCGGTTTCCGAACCCGGCCGGAAAGCGGATCGTGGCGTTCGCCGTGCAGAGCGTGCAGGTGGCCGTGGACCCCGTCACCGGAGAGGTCAGGGTGGAGCGGGCGCTCTGCGTGCACGACTGCGGCCGGGTGATCAACCCGCGCCTGGCCATGAGCCAGGTGGAGGGCGGGTTCCTCCAGGGGATGGGGATGGCGCTCATGGAAGGGCGGCGCATCGACCCGCTGACGCACCGGATGCTGAACCCTTCGCTTCTCGAGTACAAGGTGCCGACCGTGCGCGACGTGCCCCGGATCGAAACGGTCTTCATCGAGGAACCGGACAACAGGGCGAACAACACCGGCGCCATCGGCATCGGCGAACCCCCGGTGATCCCGGCCGCCGCGGCGATCGGCAACGCGATCTTCGCGGCCACCGGACTCCGCCTGACGAAGATCCCGTTCACGCCGAAGTCGGTGCTGGATGCGCTGGACGCGGCGGAACGGAGCGGGAGCGCACGATGAAGCCCTTCGACCACTCCGCCCCGCCGAGCCTCGAACGGGCCATCCAGGAATTGAGCACGACCCCGGGCAGCGCCGTCCTCGCCGGCGGCACCGACCTGCTCCGCGCCCTGCGCTCCGGAATCGCGGAAACACCGCGGGTCGTGAGCCTGAAGGAGATCGCCGACCTTTCCGAAGTGAAGCCCTCGTTCGACGGCGGGCTGAAGATCGGCGCCCGGGTCACGCTGGCCGCGCTCGCCGGCCACCCCGTGGTCCGCCAGCGCTACACGGCGCTCGCCGAAGCCGCGGCGGGAGCGGCCACCCCGCAGATCCGCAACGCGGCCACGCTGGCCGGCAACGTGCTGCAGCGGCCGAACTGCGAGTACTACCGCGGCGATTTCGACTGCCCGCTGAAACCGGGCATCGTCCGCAGCCCCGGCGCGGAAGCGGATGGCGAGGTCCCCTGCCCCGCCCGTGACGGCGACGCGACGCATCACGCGATCCTCGGCGGCGGGTTCTGCGTTTCCGCGCATCCGTCCGACGCCGCGGCGGCGCTGCTGGCGCTGGACGCGCGCGTCACCTGGCGCGACCCGCGCGGCGAGCACACGGCCGCGGTGGCGGCGCTGCACCGGTCGCCGGACGCCGCCCGCCCCACCGAGGTGGCGCTCCCCGCCGACGCGATCATCACCGCGTTTCACTTGCCGCCGTTCACCGGGCGGAGCGCCTATGTCCAGTCGCGGGAGCGGCGGACCTGGGCGTTCGCGCTCGCCGGCGTGGCGGCCCGGATCCATGTCCAGAACGGCCGGGTGACGGAGGCGGGCATCGCCGTGAGCGGCGCGGCGCCGGTTCCGTGGCGGCTGATCGAAGCGGAGAAGGCGCTGACCGGCGCGGCCGTGAACGATCTCGACATCGGCGGCATCGCGGCGCTGGCCGTGCGCGACGCCCGGCCGCTCCGGGACAACGCCTACAAGGTCCGGCTGGTCCGCGGTCTCGTGTCACGGGTTCTCGAGAGCCTGCTGGCCGCGGCGGAATCCTGAGCGATGCTTCCGCCTCTCGACGCGCGGCACCGGCGCACCCTGGTCCTGATCGCGGGGGCCGTTGTCGTTCTCGGCATCGCGATCGCGGAAATCCGCGGCCGTCGGGCCGCGCTCGACAACACCGCGCCCGCGGCGGACACCACCGCCGCGGCCATCTCGGACCTCGACGGCGACCGGCAGCCCGACGCGCTCCCCCTCCGCCGCCTGGACAGGCAGCCCGGCGGAAACATCGTGATCGACGCCATCGCCGCGTCCGGCGGTTACGCGGCCTGGGCGGCGCATCACTCGGCCGCGTTCGAACTGGAGTCCGTGGTGTTCGACGAGCGGGGCGCCATCGCGGAAACGCGCACCGACCGGGTGGCGCTCCGGTGGACCACGCCGCCGCGCGTCCGGATCGAGGCTGTGGACGGATCCACGGTGGCGGCGCTCGGCGCCGACGGGCCGTGGGGCGCGGCGCGGGGCACCGACGGTCGCTGGCAGGTCGGCCGGGGACCCGGGGCCTGGGACCGCGATGTCCTGCGCGATCACCTCCGAGACGCGCTGTGGACCTTCGCCCTGCCGTTCAATCTCGGTGACGTGGACGCGGCGCTCTCGCTGCCCGCGCCGGTCGAGGGAGATTCGCTGGACCGGGTTCTCGTGACCTACGCGCAGACGGCGGGCCCGGACCGGGTGTACGAACTCGGGTTCTCGAGAGATCCGGACGATCTCGTGGAAGTGCGCCGGGCCGGAGTCTTCGGCGACGGCGGGCCGGGAGGCGGCGGTTCAAGCGATGACGACCCTGAAAACGGACACGCATCCGGTGAACGATCCGGCGCCGGCGGATCCGCAGGGGGCGACAACGCCCCCGCGCCGGCGTTTGATACGGTACTCCGCCTCGAAGACTACCAGCAGATGGGCTTTTCCGACCGGCCGCTCCGGCGGACGCTCTACCGGCTCGATGCCGAGGGGAACCGGCAGCTCGTCCATGAACAGAGGATCTCGAAGTTCCGCTGGGATCCGGAGAACGTCGATTTTGAACAACCCTGAACTGATGAAACGGCCCCCGGTTGCGCCGACGGCGCTGTGCGCGGCACCTTCCCGCCGATCCGCCGCGGGGGACGCGTCGTGATCATCCTCCTGTTCGTCGTCGGCCTCGCCCTGCTTCTATCCGGGGCGGAACTTCTCGTGCGGGGCTCCTCACGCCTGGCCGCATCGCTCGGGATTTCGCCCCTGGTCATCGGCCTGACCGTCGTTTCGTTCGGGACCAGCGCGCCGGAACTCGCGGTCAGCATGCGCGCGGCGCTGACCGACCAGGCCGGCGCCGACCTGGCCCTTGGGAACGTCGTCGGCAGCAACATCTGCAACATCCTGCTGATCCTCGGGATGTCCGCGGCGGTGGCACCGCTCGTGGTGTCCGCCAAGCTGGTCCGGCGCGACGTTCCGCTGATGATCGGCCTGTCATTCCTCGTCCTGCTGCTCGGCCTGGACGGAACGATCGGGCGCTTCGACGGAATCCTCCTCTTTTCGGGGATCGTGGCGTTCATCATCAGCTGCCTCGTCAAGGGAACCGATGAATCGGAGCTCCCGCAGATCGAGGCGGTTCCCGGGAGTCGCCGCGCGCTCGTCACGAACCTGTTCTTCATCGCCGCCGGACTGGTGATGCTCCTGCTCGGTTCCCGCTGGCTGGTGGACGGCGCCGTTCACTTCGCCCGGGCCCTGCACGTGAGCGAGCTCATCATCGGCCTGACGATCGTGGCCATCGGCACGTCGCTGCCGGAACTCGCCACGTCGGTCATGGCCAGCCTGAAGGACGAGCGGGACATCGCGGTGGGGAACGTGGTCGGGAGCAACGTCTTCAACCTGCTGGCGGTTCTCGGCGCCACCGCCGCGGTGGCCCCGAACGGCATCCCGGTTCCGGTGTCCGCGCTCGCCTTCGACCTCCCGGTGATGATCGCCGCGTCGGTGGCCTGCCTGCCGATCTTCCTCACCGGCTACCGGATCGACCGCTGGGAGGGGTTCCTGTTCCTCGGCTACTACGGCGTGTACACGCTGTTCCTCATCCTGGCCTCGGCGCAGCACGACGCGCTGGACAAGCTCAGCGCCGTGATGATCTTCTTCATTCTTCCGCTGACCGTGGCCACGCTCGGCGTGTCCATGGCGCGGGAGCGGAAGAAGGGGAACGCCCGGTCATGAATCCATGGCTCGCTTGAGGAGATCCGATACGCCAAGGAGTGCGGCCCATCTGTCGAGATATCCGAAATCGAGTCTCTGCCCCTGCGTTCTCAGTATTCCGACGGCATCCGAGAACTGGCGATCGGACACATCTCCGCCGGCGCGGTACCATTGAAGCTTGCGGAGGATGATGTCTTCCGGGGACTTGATGAGGACATCGTGTCCTTCAACCAGAGTTTCGGCTCGCGCGCGCGCGAACTCCTCATTATCAAAGGGCTCGTCTCCCTTCACGAAGAAGTCCACTTTCAGTCCCGTGGCAAGATGAACCGCATTGAAGCTGCGCCGATGCTTCACGGCATCACGGACGGACGATTCCTGCACGAAGTAATCCTGCTCCAGTGCGACAACCAGATCTGTCATGCGCGAGAGGGAGAGATTCACGACAAGGTCGATGTCCTGCGTCTGTCGGGGCACGCCGTGTACGGAACTGGCGTACGAACCGCCGACGTGATAGTCGACTTCGAGCCGATCCATGATCTCGACGACCGAGAGAAGTACCTGGAGCGCCTCAGGCGTTTCCGGGTTCACGGCACGTCGTCCAGCGGGCCGTAGGCCGCGCGGGCCATTTCCTCACCAAGGACCAGATCGAGGAGCCTGCGCCGGAGGCGTTCCGGTGACTCACCGGGGTGGCGATTCCTGAGTCCGGCCATCGCCAGCCGTCGCCCCGTGCGGATGGCGTCGTCGACGATCTCCAGTTTTCGCCACGCGGGCATCGCCCGGTAGATGTCGAGCATCGCCCGCTCGGCTTCAGCGCTCGTATCGGTGAAGAGTGGCCGTTGCATGAGTCATAGCGTACATCAAAGACACGGCTCGAACGAGCGCCAGTCACTCCGGCCGCCTTGAGCACGCCGGTCCCGATGCCGGCCCCCGCTACTCCGCCTTGACGATCTTCGCCTCCGCGGCGACCCCCGCCCCGTTGAACCGCACGAAGTACAGGCCGGCCGCGGCCTGCGCACCGGCGTCGGAGCGCCCGTCCCACTCGATCCGGTGGTCGCCGGCGTCGAACCGGGCCGCGGTCACCCGCCGGACGAGCCGGCCGGAGAGGTCGTGGATCGACAGCTCCACGTCGCCGGGTTTCGAGAGCGTGAACGCGATCGCGGTGCGCTCGGCGAACGGGTTCGGGCTGACGCGGAGCGGCGCCGGCGGCTTCGGCGCGGAGGGAGGCAGGGAGATGCCGGAGCTGCCGCCGCCCGAGAGCGGATGGACGACCACCCCGCCGAGCCGGTCGTCCAGCACCCCTCCGCCGTCGGTATCGGCCTCGAGCACGATCTCGTAGAGGCCGGTGGGATCGTAGCCGCCCGGATAGCTCACGTTCACCGAGAGGAGTTCCGAGCCTCCGGCCGGTGCGGTCATCGTGCCGATGACCGGCGTTCCCGGCGGCAGACCGTTGAGGCTCACCGCCATCGGATCCGGATGCGTGGCGTCCAGCCACTCGGCCCGCCACTGGAACGTGCGGGCCACGGGGTCGCACGGGAGTCCAACCGGCAGTCCGATCGTGCCGCCGGCAATCGGCCGGGCCGGCACGCCGACCACGTTCGGCTGGGTGTGGTTCACGCACCAGCAGGCGTTTTCGACCCGCAGTTTCGACGTGGCCGTCCGGCAGACGCCGGTGGCCATATTGCGGAACGTGAGCTGGAAACAGGCGGTGGCGTTCTGGGCGGTGAAACCGGGAGGGCGCTTCACCGAAACGCAGATCGGCGCGGAGAGTCCTCCCGCCGGCACCGTGACGCTCCCCGCCGACGGAAACATCAGCTCGGGACCGGCGGCGGTGCAGCCGGGACCCGCAGGAAGCGGCGCCAGCGACCAGCGGTACGTGGCCGGCACAGCGGTGGCGTTGGCGATCTTGAAGCAGACCTGGACCGAGTCCTGGTTCTGGCAGATGCTGGTGACCGCCGGCATCAGCGCGTACTCGGGGCAGAACCCGGCGGGACCGGCGAGGAACGCCGCCTGAACGTCGCCGGCCGAGAGCGGCGCGTCGAACAGCGACAGGTCGGCGATGCAGCCGTTGAGCGGCCCGCCGAAGAACGGCGCGTTCGGCTCCCCCATCCGGAGATCGGCGGCGTTGTCGATCGAACCGGAGGTCGGGGAAAAGTCGTAGAGGCTCTCGTGAGTGCCGTTCAGGTACCAGCGCCCGGTTCCCCCGGCCCGGTCCACCGACACGACCACGTGATGCGGCCCCGGTCCGGGCAGGAACATGCCGGAAAACGTGTCGGGCCCGCCCGTGCCGGTGCCGAGCGACACGAAGCACTGGCCGCCGTCGACCCACAGCGCCCACCCGGACACGCCGGCAACGTCGGCGTGACGCTTGTCGACGATCACCCGCGCCCCGGCTCCGGCCGGCGGCAGCTCGACCCAGGCGGCGATCGAAAACGATCCGGCGCCGAAATCGAGATCGATCTGCGCCGCGGACGGAACCACGGCGTATTCACCCGGGGCCGAGAGACAGAGCGACCCCGTTCCCCCGCCCGCCGAGCTCCGGTTCGCGGTGTTGTACGGCGGGTCGGTGTGGGCCACGTCGAGCGCCACGGCGGACAGCGCCGCGTCGGAGAACGGCCACCAGGCCACGAGCCGCGGCGGCGGCGGCGGACAGGGCCCGGGCGGCGGACAGGAGAAATTGCCGAAGTCGACGCCGTTCGTGGTCGACCCGGTGGTCGTGCTCAGCAGGTGGCCCGACCCGCCCGGCACCATCTGCACCCAGCCCGGCTGATGCACTTCGCTGACCAGCCAGTTGCCGCACGGAACGCCGGTGAAGCAGTAGTTCCCCTGCGCGTCGGTGACGGTCGAGGTGTACACCGGCCCGTTCGGGTAGCTGAGAAGGATCGTCCAGCCGGACAGGCCCGGCTCGCCCCCCTGGCGGATGCCGTCGCCGTTGAGGTCGTTCCACTTCGTGCCGCAGATCGTGCAGTCGATCGTGCAGACGACCGTGGAGCAGGGCTGTCCGCCGTGGAACGTCTGGCCGCCGAGGAACGCGCACTCCGCGGCGGACGACACACCGACGCAGTTGTTGTCCAGGCAGCAGGCGGACGACGGCGAGCAGAATTTGGCGATGTAGCCGTCGTCCGATCCGGCGTTGGCCGCCTGGTACCAGGCCCCCCAGCCGGGGTTCACGGTCGGCATCGTTCCGAGTTCCACCGACTCGCCGGTGGCGTAGAGGCAGTCGTCGCCGTTCACGGAGAGCCCGGTTCCGAAGTCGTAGGACGCATCCCCCCAGTAGGTGGACCAGAGCAGCGCGGCGTTCGTGCCGAACCGCGTGATGACGGCGTCCTGCAGCCCGGCGAACGTGCCGAGAAAATAGGAACCGCCCGGGTTCAGGACCGGGTAGTCGAGGGACTGCGTCACTCCGGTGATCGTTACCCGACCCTGCGAATCCACGACGATCGGCTTGCCGGACGGGCCCGCCTGGGCGTCCTGGAGGCTCCCGCCGATGTAGGTGGCCCAGGTCCGGGCGAGCCCGGCGTCGAACCGGACCAGCATGAGGTCGGACCAGCCCGCGATCGCCGGCTGGTAGAACGCCCCGCCGCCGGGGTCGAGTGTCGGGAGGTCCGGCGACAGCGTGTAGCCGTACATGTAGAGCGTGCCGGACGGCGACAGGGCCGGCTCGTCGCCGTAGTCGTCGCCGGAGCCGCCGTAGTAGGAGGACCACTGAAGAACGGCGGCCGGCGAAAAACGGGTGATGAAGGCGTCGGTGCTCCCGGCGTTCGTCCCCTGGAACCAGGCGCCGCCGGGGTTCGCGGTCGGGAAGTCGGTCGACAGCGTGTTGCCGGCCACGTAGACGCCGGCCGGACCGGTCGTGATGCCGGTGGCGTAGTCCTCGTCGTTGCCGCCGAGGAACGTGGACCACTCGAGCGACCCGCCGGTGCCGAACCGGGTCACGAAGGCGTCGGTGCCCGAGGCCAGCGTCGACTGCAGGTATGCGCCGCCGCCCGGCGTCACGATCGGAAAGTTCGGCGACGACGTGTTGCCGCAGGCATGGAAGCGACCGGAGGCGTCCACGTTGACCCCCACGACCTCCTCGTTGCCGGAACCGCCGAGAAAGGTGGCCCACTGGAGGACGCCGGTCGGGCCGAACCGGGCCACGAACGCCTCCTGGGTTCCGGTCATCGTTCCCTGGTTGTAGGCGCCGCCGAGCACCATCAGGGGCAGGTTTCCGGAGTTCGTCCAGCCGCCGATGTACAGGCGACCGCTTCCGTCGACGGCGGCGTCGGCGACGCCGTCTCCGCTGGATCCGCCGTAGTACGTGGCCCAGAGGCGCGCGCCGGCCTGGGTGAACTTCCAGATGAAGCCGTCGCGGTCGCCGCCGGACGTGCCCTGGTAGAAGGCCCCCCCGCCGGGATTGAGCACCGGGAGGTCGGTCAGGGAGCCGGTGTAACCGACGACGTACACGGTGGCGGCCGCGTTGTCGCAGAGGATCATCCGCGGCCCGTCGTAGTCGGTGCCGCCGTAATAGGTCGACCAGACGAGCGGCGGATCGATCACGAGGGGGCGGCTCCGGTCGTACTCGGGCACCGACACGGTGACGACATTTCCGTTGAGCGCGAAGGTGGCCGCCACCGGCCTTGATTCATCACCCTGGTGGCAGAACAGCGTGCCTTCCCGGACCTCGCCGAGCGCCGTGCGCACGACCAGCGCCTGCCCGTCGCCGGAGAGTTCGATCGACCGCGCGCCGTCGTAGCGCAGGCGGATCCGGCCCGGATCGGCGCCGGGGGCCACGATGAAGTCCTGGTGCACCCCCCCGTCGTTCCCGTAGCGCACCACCCAGTCGATGCCCGGATAGACGCCGGTGAACTGGATCTGCCCGTAGGCGGGGATTCCGACGATCCCTTCCGGGCAGTGGGCCCGGTAATGATTCTCGGTTCCGGACGCTTCCAGGAGTTCGCCGTGAACCGCGCGCCCGGGCCGGATGTTCGCCCCCTCGAGCGTGAGGTCGAGCCGGGACCAGTCGTACAGGGACGACTCGTTCTCGATCTGCCTCCCTCCGAGGAGCGATTCCTCCGGAGTGTATCCCTGCGAAGGGTCGGCCGCGGCGGGCGCCGTGAACAGGTGCATGAGGCCGGTGCGGGTCACGAAGACCCGTGTCCGCCCCGAGGTGGTGGCGTAGAGGATGTCCGGAACCGGGTTCCCCTCGACGTCCACGAGCTGGCCGCGGTTCGGCGTCCACCCGGAGGAACGTTCCATCCAGCCGGAAACCCGCTCACGGGTCAGCGCACTGTCGTCCCTGAGAAGTCCGGCGGTTCCGGGGGGTACCCATCCGGCCAGAAGGAAGAACGCCAGCGAAACAGCGAGCGGAACGGACGCAGGAAGGGGGTGATGACGGCGGGCCATCGATTCCTCCGGGTTCGGATGTCGGTCAAGGGGTCGACCGGAACGCCGGGCTCCCTTGCCCGGGTGCGTCGCCGGAGGCCATGCATCCATTATATACCAGGCGAATGGGTGCTATCCCACGCGCTTCCACGCGAGGGAGACGACGCATGTCTTTCGAACCGCGGACGGGTCGGGCCGCCGCCTACCCCAGCAGCGCCTGTGGATTCAGCGGCTTCAGGTCGTCCACGACGAACAGGCCGTCCTTCCGGACCAGCTCGTCGTCGAACCAGATCTCGCCGCCCCCGTTTTCCGGCATCATCATGAGGACGAGGTCCCAGTGGACCTGCGAGCGGTTGCCGTTGTCGGCGTTCTCGTAGGCGTTCCCGGGGGTGAGGTGGATGGAGCCGGCGATCTTCTCGTCGAACAGCGTGTCCTTCATCGGCTTCGTGATCCAGGGATTGAAGCCGATCGCGAACTCCCCGACGTAGCGCGCGCCCTCGTCCATGTCCAGCACCTGGTTCAGGCGGTCGGTGTCCGAGGACGTGGCCTTGACGATCTTCCCGTCCTTGAACTCGAGGCGGACCCGTTCGTGCGTCACGCCGTTGTAGACGGTGGCGGCGTTGAACGTGATGACGCCGTTCACCGAGGTCTTGACCGGGGCCGTGTAGACCTCGCCGTCGGGGATGTTCATCCTGCCGTCGCACTTCACCGCCGGAATTCCCTTCATGGAAAACGAGAGTTCCGTGCCCTCCGCCACCAGGCGGACCTTGTCGGTGGACTCCATGCGCTTCTTCAACGGGTCCATCGCCTTCGACATCTTCGCATAATCGAGGTTCGCGCAGACGTTGAAGTAGAACTCCTCGAAGGCGGCGGTGCTCGTGTTGGCCAGCTGGGCCATCGACGGCGTCGGGTAACGGAGCACGACCCAGCGGGTGTTGTTGATCCGCTCGGCCAGGTGCACCGGCTTCCACCAGAACTTCTGGTACAGGCTCATCTTTTCCTGGGGCACGTCGGCGAGTTCCGACACGTTCTCGGCGCCGCGGATGCCGATGTAGGCGTCCATCCTGCTCATCCAGGACTTCTCGAGCTCGCCGTTCAGCTTGATCGATTCCTCGCTGCCAAGACGGTACATCTCGCGGAGCACCTCGTTGTTCTTGACGAGGACGACCGGGTTGGCCTCAACGGCGCGGGCCTCGCGGACGAGCGCCGCCACCATCACGGTGGGGACATCGAACGCCTCGATGAGGACATTCTCGCCCTTTTCCAGGCGGGTGGAGTAGCGGATCAGGACCCGGGCCAGCTTGTCGATGCGTTCGTCTTTCAAGACTCCTCCTTCGAATACGTCAGGCGGCGACCGGGTCGGTCGGAGCCACGACGATGTGGATCCGGCGGACGCCGGGCGCGCGCGGAATTTCACTTCAGGGGTTGAAACAAGCGCCCCATTATAGCCAAATCACGGGCCATGCGCAGAGACCCGCCGGGCATCCCCGGCCTCCCCCGATTCGTGACCCGGCTGCCGGCCGCGATCGCCGCCGTCGGCGTGGCGCTCCTTCTTCTCGAGGGGCTCGTCCGGCTGCTCGGCCTCCAGGGAGATGCGTTCTATCGCCCGGACCGGAAAACCGGCTGGGTGCACCGCGAAGGGGTCCGCGGAAGCTACGTGTCGCCGCAGGCCCGGGCCCCGGTCGTGATCAATGCCCACGGGTTGATGGGACCGGAGTTCGGCGGCGCGTTCAAGCCGGCCGGCAGGCGGCGCCTTCTCCTCCTCGGTGACTCGTTCACGGAGTCGATGCAGGTGCCCTGGCCCGACAGCTGGGCCAACCACGTGCGGGAGGCGCTCGGTCCGGACTGGGAGGTCCTGAATGCCGGGGTGGCCGGCTATGGAACGGACAATGCGCTGCTCTACTTCGACAGCCGGGGGCGGATGTTCGCGCCGGACGCCGTTCTGCTCATGATCTTTACCGGGAACGACATCAGCGACAACGATCACGCCCTGTCGCTCCGCATCGGCGGCGTGGAGCCGAAGCCGTGGTTCGACATCGAGGGGGACTCGCTGGTCATCCGCAACTATCCGCTTCCGGCCCCGCCGACCGGCCCTCGGCCCGCGATCAAGCGATTCCTCTCCGAAAACAGCCGTCTCTACCTCCTGATCCGCACGAGGAAGAACCAGTTGGCCGGCGCGCGCCGCCAGGTCAAGGCCGCGGCGGACGGCGTGCCGCTTCCCTGGCACGTCTACCGCACGGAGGTCACGCCGGAGTGGGAGCGCGCCTGGGCGGTCACGGAGAAACTGCTGGCCGAACTCGCGCTCCGCTGCGACGCCGCCGGCGCGCCCCTTTCGGTGGTTTCGCTGCCGACCGGCTGGCGTGTCGAGCCGGACCAGCGGGCCCGCGTGGAGGCGCGGTATCCCGCGCTCCGGGACACGACGGCGTGGGATCTCGACTTCCCGGACCGCCGACTTTCCGCCATCCTCGAACGGCTGCACGTGCCGTACCTTTCGCTGACCGACACGCTCGTCGCGGCCCGAAGTTCGGGGGATTCCCCCCTGTTCGAGGATCACCTGACGAAGGCCGGCCACGCGGTGGCCGGCGCGGCCGTCGCGGAGTTCCTCAGGCGCTGAGCGGTTCCCCGGTCGCCGGCCTCCCCGAAGGCCGCGCCGGACCGAAGCCCGAGCGTCGTCGCGACCGCCGCTTCGGCGCGCGCCGCATCGCAGCGTGCAATGCCGGATCGCAGAATCGCCCCACGCACCCGTTTCCGCATCGGGTCATTTTCCCAACGGGTTTTTTCACCATCACCGCAACGTGGCCCGCAGTCTGGGATTCGCGTCGAATCGCCGAAAACCCCGGCCGGAGCGGTTTTTGGCCTTTCTCTTGCCTCGTCTCACTGCCGGGTTCAACCGTTTCACCCGGGGAGAGGATCAATGCTGAAAGTTCTGCACGAAAGGTTTCCGAACACGTTCGCGCTGGCGTTCGCGCTGGCTTCCCTTGCCGCACTGCCGGTTGCGGCCCATGGTTTCGATACGCCGAAGACGTTCAACCTGTACGGTCGGAACCACTTTGAACCCGGCGATGCCCAGAAGCTGGCGAAGTACGACGCGATCTCCCTCGACGTGGACGCTCCGGCCTCCGTGCTCGCCGAGATCCGCTCGTACAATCCGGACATCAAGATCCTCGCCTACATCCCGATCAACGGCACCTGGGAAGCGGCGCCGCAGTTTCCGGCGGGCAGCAAGTGGCGGGAGATGTACGAGGTGTGCGAGGCGAACAACTGGTGGCTCCGCAACACCCAGGGCGGCTTCATCTACGACCATCCGCTCAAGCGCACGACGAACATGACCGCCGCCTGCCCGGTCAATGCCCAGGGGCAGCGGTTCACGGACTGGTTTCCGGGGTTCATCACCCAGAGCGTTCTCCAGAACGGCGCCTCCCCGTGGGACGGCGTGCTTCTCGACGACGTCTGGGTGGGGATCTTCTTCATCAACAACAACACGACGCTGAACCCCCTGATGATCGACTCGGACCAGGACGGCGAATCCGACGGACAGTCGCAGCTGGACGCCGCATGGCGGATCGGAAACGAGGCGGTCGTCAACGCGATCCGGGCCACGATGCCGGCCGACGAGATCATCATCGGCAACGGCGGAAACCCGTTCTACCAGATGAACGGGGCGATGATCGAAACGTTCCCGTTCAAGGGGCTCCCCGAGGGGCACCCGCTGGGATGGACCTGGAACAGCAAGATGTTCGGCCAGTACGGCTATTTCCAGGACGAGGACAACTACAGCGCCAGCCCGATCCGGATGAACGTGGTCAACACGAAGTGGGCCCTCGGCGACCGCCTCGAGCCGCAGCGCACTCCCGAGTTCCATCAGCAGAAGCGGTTCTGCCTGGCGTCGACGATGCTCCGGGACGGCTACTTTTCGATCGACCACGCCCCGGAAGGGGGCGGAGGTCACGCGTCCATCTGGTGGGATCCGGAACTCGACAAGCCGATCGGCACCCCGACCGGCCCGCCGTACCAGGCCAGCTACAACGGCATGACCCTGTGGCGGCGCGACTACACGAACGGCGCCGTCGTCATCAACAACAATCTGACCACGTTCATGGGTTCGGCCGCGGCCGGGCTGCCGCCGATCGGATGGTCCGACGCGCGCATTCTCCTGACCAGCGAGATGTGGGCCCCCGAACTCGTTCCTCCCGCTCCGGTGTCCGATCTCGCGGTCACCAGGACATGGAGCAACCAGATCGAGATCCAGTGGTCGAACTCCGGCGACAACGGCACCGAGGGGCAGGCCGTGGCCGTCGAGGCGCGACGCTCCACCTCGCCGATCACGGAACAGAACTGGAGCTCGGCCACCGCCATGCCCACGGTCCTGCCGAGCCTTCCCGGCCAGCTGCAGGCGCTGATCGTCACCGGACTGACCCAGAACACGCTGTACTACCTTGCCGTCAAGACGCGGGACATGGCCGGCAACTGGAGCCAGGTGTCCAACGTCGTGTCCGGCACCACGGTCATCAGCGACATTACGCCGCCGAATGCGGTGACGGATCTCACGATCCTCTCCACGACGTCGACGACCGCCACCGTGCGGTGGACGGCCACCGGCGACGACGGCAACACGGGGACCGCGGCCTCGTTCGACCTGCGTTACGCCACGTTTCCGATCAACACGAGCAACTTCAACTCGGCGGCCGCGGTGGTCGGCGAGCCGGCTCCCGGACCGCCGGGAACCGTCCACCAGCTGACCACGCTGGGCATGCAGTCGGGGACGGTGTACTACTTCGCCATCAAGGTCGGCGATGAAATGCCCAACTGGTCGCCCCTTTCCAACATCCCGTCCGCGGCCACCCTGGCCGGGGACACGACCCCGCCGGCGGCGATCACCGACTTCCGGGTGACCGGCACCGGCGCGACCTCGGTGAGCCTGGCCTGGACCGCCCCCGGCGACGACGGCAACACCGGCAAGGCCACCCAGTACGACATGCGCTACGCCACCTACGAGATCAATGCCGGCAATTTCGACGGGGCCGGGTACATCACGACGGAGCCGAGCCCGGCCAGCGCCGGAACCACGGAAACGATGACGATCAACGGCTTCGGAACGGGCTACACCTACTACTTCGCCATCAAGACGCGGGACGAGGTGAACAACTGGTCGACGATTTCCAACACGGTCGTGGCCACGACGGGCTCCACCACCGACGCGGTGCCGCCGGCGGCGGTCACGAACCTGTCGATCACGGCCATCAACGCGTCGAGCGCCACGCTGTCCTGGACCGCTCCCGGCGACGACGGATCGACCGGCACCGCGACCTCCTACGAGATCCGCTACTCCACGTCCGCGCTCAACAACGGCAACTTCAGCTCGGGAACTCTCGTGTCGGGCCCGCCGGTGCCGACCGCGGCCGGAACCACCCAGACGAAAACCGTGACCGGCCTCGCGGCGGGAACGCTCTACCACTTTGCCCTGAAGACGGCGGACGAGGTGCCGAACTGGTCGGCGATCTCCAATGTTCCGACCGGCACGACGACCCCGCCGCCACCCCCGCCGGACACGACTCCACCGGCCCAGGTGCTCAATCTTTCCGTGACCGCCGTCACCACGACGACCGCCACGCTGTCCTGGACCGCTCCCGGGGATGACGGCTCCACCGGCACCGCGACCTCCTACGAGATCCGCTACTCCGGCGCCCAGCTCAACAACGGCAACTTCAGCGGCGGAACGATCGTGACCTCGCCGCCGGCGCCGACCGCCGCGGGCACCACGCAGACGAAGACCGTCACCGGACTGGCGCCGGGCACGGTGTACTGGTTCGGTCTGAAGACCGCCGACGAAGTGCCGAACTGGTCGTCGGTGTCCAATTCGCCGACCGTGACCACCGCCGTGCCTCCCCCGCCCGCGGACACGACGCCCCCGGCGGCGGTGACGAACCTGTCCATCACCGGTTCCGACACCACGAGCCTCACGGTGTCCTGGACCGCACCCGGCGACGACGGCACCTCCGGCACCGCCACCGCGTACGACCTGCGGAGGTCCACGGCGCCGATCACGAGCGCGAACTTCTCCGCGGCCGCCGCGGTCACCGCCCCGGCGCCGACCGCCGCCGGAACGACCCAGGGAGTGACGGTGACCGGCCTGGCGCCGGCCACCACGTACTACTTTGCGATGAAAACGCGCGACGAAGTGCCGAACTGGTCCGGGATGTCCAACGTGCCTTCGGGGGCCACGGCCACTCCGCCGCCTCCTCCTCCCCCGCCGCCGCCGGCCGACACGACGCCGCCGGCCGCGGTGACGAACCTGTCGGTGACCGCCGCCGACACGAACTGGATCACGGTGTCCTGGACGGCCCCGGGCGACGACGGGACCACCGGAACCGCCGCGGCCTACGACCTGCGCCGGTCCACGGCGCCGATCACGAGCGCGAACTTCGCGGCGGCCACCGCGGTGGCGACCCAGGCGCCGGCGGTAGCCGGAACGACGCAATCGCAGGTGGTTACCGGCCTGTCCCCGTCGACCACGTACTACTTCGCGTTGAAGACCCGGGACGAGGTGCCGAACTGGTCCGGCCTGTCCAACGTGGCCGCGGGCGCCACGACCACGCCGCCGCCGCCACCTCCGCCCCCTCCGCCGCCGGCCGACACGACCCCGCCGGCCGCGGTGACGAACCTTTCGGTGACGGCGATGACCGCCACGAGCATCACCGTTTCCTGGTCCGCCCCGGGTGACGACGGAACTTCCGGTACGGCTTCGGTCTACGACCTCCGCTATGCCACCCACAACATCACGAACGGAAACTTCGGCAACGCGGTGGCGGTGAGCAACCCGCCCGCGCCGACCGTTGCCGGCACGATCCAGTCGAAGGTGGTCACCGGGCTGACGCCGGGCACGACCTACTTCTTTGCCCTGAAGGCCGCGGACGAGGTGCCGAACTGGTCGGGCCTGTCCAACGTGGCTCCCGGAGCCACGTCGGCGGCGCCGCCTCCACCGCCTCCGGCGGATACCACGCCGCCGGCCGCCGTCACGAACCTGGCGATCACCGGCGTTTCCTACTCGGGGCTCACGCTGACCTGGACCGCGCCCGGCGACGACGGGGCGAGCGGCACGGCCGCGCAGTTCGATGTGCGGAGGTCACCGCAGCAGCTCGGCCCGGCCACCTTCGACGCCGCGACCGTTCTTCCCGGCGCCCCGGTTCCCGGGCCCGCGGGCACGGCCCATACTCTGGCGGTCACCGGTCTCACGCCGGGAACGACTTACTACTTTGCCCTGAAAACGGCGGACGAGGTGCCGAACTGGTCGGTGCTGTCCAATGTCGTCACCGTGACCTTGCCGGTCCCGGACACGGCCCCCCCGCTGGCTCCGTCGCTGCTGACGGCAACGCGGAACGGAACGCTGGTGACGCTCGTCTGGCAACCGAACGGGGAGTTCAATCTCGTCGGGTACCACGTGTACCGCCGGCGACCGCACAGCGCCTGGATCCGGATGACGAAGGACCCGCACGTGGTCCCGACCTGCACGGACACGCTGAGCAGCCGGGCCACCGCCGTCGATTACGCTGTGAGCGCCATCAACGACATTGGTGAGGAAAGCCCGCTGAGTCTGCCGGTATCGGTGGTCATCAACGACCTGCTGCCCCTGCCCACCGTTCAGCTGTCCCGGGTCGGGCCGAATCCGTTCACCGACATCCTGACGATCGAGGTGCCGGCCGCCCCGGTCGATGCGGGTTTGAGGATCGACGTGCTCGACGCCAGGGGCCGTCTCGTCCGCGCCGTCCACCACGGGGAGCCCGGCGGACGCACGGCGTGGGCCTGGGACGGGAAGGATGCGCAGGGAGCGAGCGCGCCGGTCGGAATCTACTTCATCCGCATTCAGGCCAACGAGTTCCGCGAGTTCAGGAAGGTGGTTTTCAGCAGGTAGTCCCGGCCGGGGTCGGGGCGAGGGCGCGGAGCGGTGCTCCGCGCCCTTAATTATTTCATCACAACAATTTAGACCTCAGCGAGTGCCCGGACAAAGGCGTTGACACCGCCTTTGACCCACTACTATAGTGTCCCCTCGTAACGTTGGGTCTGAAGGTGACCCGGGGGCAAGACATCCGCTGTCTCAGATGGCTCCAGGTCTGACCGGCCCGCCCCGCCCCGTCTTTTCCCTGCGCAGGAGAACCGCGTGACAGATTCGCCCCTTTCGGGCGCCCCGGACACGAGTCCGGCGGCCACCGAGACCCTACAGGCACAGGCCTATGCCGATGTGTTCAAGAAGGCACTGACGTTCACCAAGGCCGACGAAGCGCGGGCGTCCGGTTTCTACCCCTACTTCATACCGATCGACGGGTCCGAGGGCACCGAAGTCGTCATCGACGGCAAGAAGCGGATCATGATCGGGTCGAACAACTACCTCGGGCTGACCCATGACGAGCGGGTCCTCGACGCCGCGGAAAAAACCGCCCGTCACTACGGTTCCGGATGCACCGGCAGCCGCTTTCTCAACGGAACGCTCGACCTGCACCTGGCGCTGGAACACGACCTGGCCGAGTTCATGGGGCAGGAGTCGGCGCTCGTCTTCTCCACCGGCTTCCAGACGAACCTCGGCACCATCTCCACGCTCGTCGGCCGCGACGACGTGGTGATCATCGACAAGCTGGATCACGCTTCGCTGGTCGACGGCTGCTTCCTGTCCCCCGGCAAGACGCTGCGCTTCAAGCACAACGACATGGCCGACCTCGAGCGGATCCTCTCCAGGGTCGAGCCGGACAAGGGGCGCCTGATCGCCGTGGACGGCGTGTTCAGCATGGAGGGGGACATCGCTCCCCTGCCGGAGATCGTCCGCATCGCCAAAAAGTACAACGCCCGCATCCTCTGCGACGACGCGCACTCGCTCGGCATTCTCGGCCCGAAGGGCGACGGTACGCCGCCCCACTTCGGCCTCACCGAGGACGTCGACCTGGTGATGGGCACGTTTTCCAAGTCGTTCGCCTCGATCGGCGGCGTGATCGCCGGCCAGGCCAAGGTCATCGACTACGTCAAGCACATCGCCCGGCCGATGATCTTCAGCGCCAGCCTGCCCCCGTACGCCGTGGCCACGGTTCACAAGTGCCTGGACATCATGAAGGCCGAGCCGGAACGCCGCGAGCGCCTGTGGGACATCACCCGGAAGATGAACGAAGGCTACCGGAGCATGGGCTTCGACACCTCGACGAGCGAAACCCCGATCATCCCGATCATCGTCGGCGATCGCGGCCGCACGTTCGTGTTCTGGAAGGCGCTCATGGAGGCCGGCATCTTCACGAACGCGGTGGTGTCGCCGGCGGTGCCGGAAAACGCCTGCCGCATCCGCACCTCCTACATGGCCACGCACACCGACGAGCAGATGGACTTCGTCCTCGACACATTCAGGAAGATCGGCAAGAAAGTCGGACTCATTTAAGCCGGCCTTCATGTCCCTGAACGTAACCCCCGTCCGGTCCGCCCGCGATCTGCACCGGTTCACGCTGTTTCCGTGGACCGTTTACCGGGGCGACCCCGACTGGGTCCCCCCGCTGATCGGCGACTTCAAGAAGCTGTTCGATCCGACGAAGCACCCGTTTCACCTCCACTCCGAAGTGCAGCCGTTTCTGGCCGAGCGGAACGGCACGGTGGTCGGCCGCATCGCCGCCATCTGGAACCGGAATCACCAGGAGTTTCACGACGAGGACATCGGTTTCTTCGGGTTCTTCGAGACGATCGACGATCGCGAGGTGGCGGCGGCCCTGTTCGATGCCGCGGCCGCATGGCTCAGGGAGCGCGGGCTCACCGCGATGCGCGGCCCGGCCTCGTTTTCCAGCAACGAGGAATGGGGACTGCTCGTGGACGGCTGGAACGGGCCGCCGAAGGTGATGATGACGTACAACCCGCGCTGGTATCCGCCCCTGCTCGACGCCTGCGGTTTCGCGAAGGCGAAGGATCTCGTGGCCTACTTTCTCGACGACGAACGCCCTCCCGAGCGCCTGGTCCGGGGAGCCGAGATCGTGGCGAAACGGAATCCCGACGTCGTCGTCCGCCCCATCAACATGAAGCGCTTCGGCGAGGAGGTCCGGATCATCCGCGAGCTCTACAACAAGTCCTGGGAGAAGAACTGGGGCTTCGTGCCGATGACCGAGGCCGAGATCGAGCACATGGCCCGCGAACTCCGGCCGGTGGTCGACCCGGGACTCGTGATGATCGCGGAAAAGGCGGGAGAGCCGATCGGCTTCTCGCTGTCGCTCCCCGATGCCTACGAGGCGCTGAAGCACGCGAACGGACGCCTGTTCCCGTTCGGCCTGATCAAGCTCCTCTGGCACTCCCGGAAGATCAAGTCGATCCGCACGCTGACGCTCGGCGTGGTGCCGGAACACCGCCGTTCCGGCGTGGACGCGCTCATGTACCTCCAGCTCTTCCGCTACGGCGGGGGCAAGGGGTACCGCGAGGGGGAGTTTTCCTGGATGCTCGAGGACAACGTGGCCATCCGGAAGCCGATGGAGAACATCGGCGCCCGGGTCTACCGCACCTACCGGATCTACGAGAGGCCCGCATGAAGGCGCTCGTGACCGGAGCCACCGGGTTCATCGGCAGCCATCTCGTGGACCAGCTCCTCGAGGCCGGCCACCAGGTGCACGCGCTCGTCCGCAATCCGAAGAGCCCGCGCTGGATCGACCCCTCCCGGGTGTTCCTCCACGAGGGCGACCTCCTGAATCCCGAGAGCCTCGTCGAGGCGGCGCGCGGCATGGACGTGATCTTCCACCTTGCCGCGGCCATCCGCGCCCGGAGCAACGCGGAGTACGACGCGATCAACACGCAGGGCTCCCGCGCCGTCGTCGACGCGGTCACCCGGGCCGCGGCCGGGCGCGACACGCCGCCGCGTCTCGTCTACCTGTCGAGCCTGGCCGCCGGAGGACCGCCGGCGGGCGATGCGCCGATCACCGCGGAGGATCCGCCGCACCCGATTTCCGCGTACGGGCGGACGAAACTCGCCGGCGAAACCGCGCTCGTCGAGGCGGCCGGACCGGTCCCGTGGATGGCGTTCCGCGCGCCCCCGGTCTACGGCCCGCGCGACAAGGACTTCTTCAAGGTCATCAAGGCGCTGCGCCTCCGGGTCATGCCGGTTCTCGGCAGCGGGAACCAGAAGATCCCGATGATCCACGTGACAGATCTCGTCCGGGCAATGATCGCGGGCGCGGAGTCGACGCTTTCCGGAAGAATCTACTACGTGACCGACGGAGACCTCCGGACGTCGCGCGGGATCTTCGAGGCGATGGCGAAGGCCCTCGACGTGACGCCGCTGGCGATCCCGGTGCCGATGGGCGTCGTGCGGGCCGTCGGCCGCATCGGGCAGCTGTGGACCGACATGACCGGAACACCCGTCCTGCTGAACCGCGACAAGGTCCGGGAACTCGGCGCCCGGAGCTGGGCCTGCGACGACGCGCCGATCCGCGCCGAACTCGGCTACCGGCCGACGCTCGACCTCGATGCCGGGCTCGCCGATGCGGTGCGCTGGTACCGGGCGGAGGGGTGGCTGTGAGCCCGTCCGCGCGCAACACGGCGGACGGATTCCGCCTGCTGGACGTCTTCACGTACATCTACGTGGGGATCAACGCGCTGCTGCTGCTGCACCCGAACCGGCCGGCGCACTGGTACGAGATCCTCGCGTTCCACTCCGCGATCCTCGCCGGCATTCCGCTGCTCATCCGCTTCCAGCACCGGAGCCCGGTGCTCCGCTTCGTCCGCGAGTGGTATCCGGTGCTGATCATGACGTTCCTCTACACCGGCATCGGGCACATGAACCGGATTCTCACGTCGCGTTTCTTCGACGACACGGTCATCGGGTGGGAGCTGGCGCTGTTCGGCACCCACATGTGCACGGCGTTCCGCGAGGCGTTCCCGTCGAAGATCATCGGCGAGATCCTCCATTTCGGATACTTCATGTACTATGCCCAGCTGCCGGCGCTGTTCCTGCCGCTCTGGCTCTTCGCGAAGCGGGAGCACTTCCGCACCGCGATGACCGTGGTGGCCGGAACGTTCTACGCCTGCTACCTCACCTACACCTTCTACCCGGTCACCGGCCCCTACTGGCAGGAGTCGATCCCCCGGGCGATCCCGGACCTCGAGGGGTGGTTCTTTCCGCAGCTCACGAACTCGATCGTGTCGGCGGGGTCGTCCAAGGGGTCGGCGTTTCCGAGCAGCCACATCGGCGCCTCGGTGGCGATGCTCGGGATGTCGTTCCGCTACCTGCGCCCGCTGTTCTGGATCATGCTGCTTCCGGTGATCTTCCTCACGCTCGGCACCGTCTACGGCGGTTTTCACTATGCGGTGGACGCGATCGCCGGCCTCCTGGTCGGAGCGCTCGCCTGGACGTTCGGGCCGAGGATCGCGAAGGCGTAGGGCTACCCCGATTCGCTCCGCGGATCGGGCAGGACCACCGCCAGCAGCAGGATGCCCGCGGACAGTCCCGCCAGGACCCAGAACAGGTGCGAGGCGCTCCGCGCCAGGAAGAAGGCGGCGGTCACCCCGCCGATTCCGGCGCCGAAGAACTGGCTCATGCTGAACGCGCCGGCCGCCGTTCCCCGGACCGTGACGCTCGTGTAGCGGGTCACGAGCGCCGGGAGTATCGGCTCGATCAGCGCGAACCCGACGACGAACAGGAACAGTCCCCAGAAGATTCCCGGCTTCCCGTCGAGGCCGAACCGGAGCGCCAGCGACCCCGCGGTCAGGCAGACGGCGCCGACGATCAGCACCGGCCGGTCCACCCGGTGACGGTCTATCCACTCCGCCGCGAGCCACATCGCGACCATCCCCGCCCCGATGGCCGGGCCGTACACCCGCCAGGCGTCCTCGCGCGGCCAGAACTCCTCCACCCTGAGCGGCAGGATCACGAACAGGGCCGTGGTGGACAGGTGCAGGGCGAACATCGCCAGGTTGATGCGGAGCAGGATCGAATCGTGGAACACCGCGAGGATCTCGCGGAACGTGGGGCGCGGCGCGGAATGGCGGACCGGCGGTTCCGGCACGAGGAACACCAGCGCCACGATCGACAGGACGCCCATGGCCGCACTCATGTAGAACAGGCCGGGGATGGAGATGTGTTCCGCGAGGATCGGTCCGCCGAGAACCCCCATTGCGAACGTGGCGGCGATGATCGCGCCGAGCATCGTCATCGCCCGCTGGCGGATCGCGTCCGGCGCGAGATCGGCCACGGTGGCCACGATCACCGAGGAGATCGCGCCGGCGCCCTGGATCATCCGGCCGATCACGAGGACCGGCGCCGTCTCCGCCACGGCCGCCACCAGGCTTCCGATCACGAAGAGGACCAGGCCGGTCAGCAGCGCCGATTTCCGGCCGAAGTGGTCCGACAGCGACCCGAACGGCAGCTGGAAGATCCCCTGGGTGATGCCGTAACCGCCCACCGCCATGCCGACCCAGAACGAGCCGCCGGCCCGCAGCGAGGCGGCATACGGCGACAGCACCGGCATCGCGAGGTAGAGGCCGAGCATCCGGAGACCGTAGGCGAAGGCCAGGCTCAGGAGCGCCCCCCGCTCGTTTCCCGTCATGTTGCGTGTGCCGTTCACCCGCCTCCCTTCGTGGAGAGGCGGATTCTACGGCGGGAGGAGCGAGAAAGCCATGCGAGGGGGACGCCGCCGGCCGCCGGCAACGGACCGGGCCGGCCCGGCGCGGGATGCTCACGCAGGCATGACGCCGGTTCCCGGCTTTGCTACACTCGGCGACCGATCGCAGATCGATATCGCCCACGCTGCGGCACGGACATACCGTGCGGAAGCCGCTTCACGTCAAGGACTTGCCCGTCAGGACCCCATGCCGAAACCGCCGGTCGCCCGCATCGAACCCCATGCCGTCACGCTCCACGGCGATACCCGCGTCGACGACTACTTCTGGCTTCGCGACGATCAGCGCACCAATCCGGAGGTCCTCGCGTACCTGAACGCGGAAAACGCCTGGACCGAAGCGGTGACCGCGCCGCTCAAGGCTCTCGAGGACGCGATCTTCGCGGAGATCCGGACGCGCACGAAGGAGACCGACCTGTCGGTCCCCTACCGCTACCGGGATCACTTCTATTACGCCCGGACCGAGGAGGGACGGCAGTATCCGATCTACTGCCGGAAGGAGCGCGCCGGTTCGACGGCGGCGCCCGCTTCGGCCGCCGCGATCGACGCGACGGAACAGGTCGTCCTCGACGGCAACGTCCTCGCCGAAGGACTCGAGTACTTCCAGATCGGCGTCAGCGAAGTCAGCCCCGACGGCCGCCTCCTGGCCTACTCCACCGACACGAACGGGTCGGAAACGTACCGGCTGCTCGTCAAGGACCTGGACACCGGCGACCTCCTTCCCGACCGGGTCGAGGACGTGGACTCGGTGGAGTGGGCGGCGGACGGACGCCATCTCTTCTACACCACCCGTGACGCCGCCCGCCGGCCGTACCGGGTGTACCGCCACCGCCTCGGCGATCCTCGCGACAGGGACGCCCTGGTCTGCGAAGAGAAGGACCCGCTGTTTTCCGTGTACGTGTACCGCACGCGGGACGACGCGTTCGTCGTCATCGGGTCCACGAGCAGCACGTCGTCGGAAATGCGGGTGATCCCCGCCGACCGGCCGGCCGAAGAGGCGAGGATCATCGAGCCGCGGCGAAACGACATGGAGTACTACGTCGACCATCGCGACGGGCTGTTCTACATCCGCACGAACCTCGACGCGAAGAACTTCCGGCTGGTGACGGCTCAGGTGGCCGCGCCGGGCGCGGACAACTGGACGGAACTGCTCCCCCACCGGCCCGGCGTGAAGCTCGAGGACATCGACGTGTTCCGCGATCACTGGGTGACGACGGAGCGGGTGAAGGGGCTGCGGACGATCCGCGCCGTTTCGTTCCGGGACGGAGCCGTGCACAACGTGGAGTTTCCGGACAGCGCGTACGCGGTGTCGCTCACCGCCAACTACAACTTCGACACGACCGTGATCCGCTTCAGCTACCAGTCGCTCACCACGCCGCCGTCCGTGTACGACCACGATCTCGTCACCCGGGAACGGACGCTGCTCAAGCGGACGGAGGTTCTCGGCGGCTTCGACCCCTCCGACTACTCCTCGGAGCGGATCTTCGCCCGGGCCGCGGACGGAGCGGAAGTGCCGGTGGCGCTCGTCTACCGGAAGGGCACCCCGCTCGACGGCACGAGCCCCCTCCTGCTCTACGGGTACGGATCGTACGGGTTGAACAGCGACGCCACGTTCTCCATCCCGCGCCTGAGCCTGCTCGACCGCGGCGTGATCTTCGCCGTGGCCTCGATCCGCGGCGGCGGCGAACTCGGCGAGGAGTGGCACGACGGTGGAAAGATGATGAACAAGCGGACCACGTTCACCGACTTCATCGCCTGCGCGGAACATCTCGTCGCGGAGGGATACACCTCGCGCGAACGCCTGGCCATCCTCGGCGGCTCGGCCGGCGGACTCCTGATGGGGGCCGTCGTCAACATGCGCCCGGACCTCTTCCGGTGCGTGGTGTCCAAGGTGCCGTTCGTGGACGTCCTGAACACGATGCTCGACGCATCGCTGCCGCTGACCGTCGGGGAGTATCTCGAGTGGGGAAACCCGAACGAGCCGGAGGCCTACGCGTACATGAAGTCGTACTGCCCGTACACGAACATCGCGCCGCGGGACTATCCGGCCATGCTGGTGACCGCCGGCCTCAACGACCCGCGCGTGAGCTACTGGGAGGCCGCCAAGTACGTGGCCCGGCTGCGGGCCGTGAAGACGGACGACAACCTGCTCCTGCTCCGGACGAACATGGGCGCGGGTCACGGCGGCGCCTCGGGCCGCTACGATGCCTGGAAGGAGATGGCGAAGGACTACGCGTTCCTCCTGTCGCAGGTGGGAGCGGCGGAGTAGTCGGGCGCCTTCCGACCGCCGGGCCGTTTCGTCGACCGCCGCGCCGGTTCGCTGACCGCCGAGCCGGTTCGTCGACCGCCGGGCCGCTGCGCCGCACTACCAGCCGTTCCGCTTCCGCAACTCCGTGATGTGGGCCACGTGGTGCGGCCCGTGCCACACGTACAGGGACAGCAGCTGGTCCAGCCGGATCAGCCCCGACTCGGGATGGCGGATCGTGCGCGACCACTGCTCCGGCCGGACGGAATTCAGGAGAACCACGTAGCGCTCGTGCAGCGCCTCGAGCAGCCGCAGCGAGTTTTCGACCGGCTCGGCGTTGTCCGGCGTCGTCGACCAGAGCTTCTCCTCGTACGGCTTGATCGTCGGGTTGTCCTCGGTCAGGCCGAGCTTGAACCGCACGTAGCTGTTGATGTGGCTGTCCGGAACGTGGTGCACGACCTGGCGCACCGTCCAGCCGTCCGGCCGGTACGGCGTGTCGAGCTGCCTGTCGTTCAGGCCGGCCACGGCCTTCCTCAGGCGCGCCGGCGTCTCCGCCATCACCTTGATTCCGGCCCGGATCTCATCCGGGGTGAGCGAGGCCGGCATGGTCAGCGGTCCGATCGGATAACGCAGGTCCGTCATGACGGTTTTCCTTTCCTGTGTGACACCGCCCGCACGAACTCCCGGGCGACCGGCGGCGTGACGCCCGCGAGGGCGGCGCGCTCGAGTTGAAACAGCGTGGCGACGAAAAACGGGTGACCGGCGAGTTCGACGCCGCGCGCCTCGCCCGAGAGGTCGCGGGCGGTGATCGCGAGCGGACCGCCGGAAAGCAGCGCCTCGAACTCCGGGTTCAGCCCGTAGCTGCAGTGATACCCCTCGTCGGACTCCGCGGCGCCGTACCAGGCGCGCAACCGCGACCCCTCGGCAAACCGCACGTTGCCCCGCGCTTCGACCAGGGAGCAGGCCAGCGGGGTGATCACCGGGAACGAAGTGGTCGGGTCCAGCTCCGCGTGACCGGCATCGCCGCGACCCAGGACGTTCCGCGCGTATTCGAGGATCGCGTGCTGGAACCCGCCGCAGGTTCCGAGAAACGGCAGGCCGGATTCGCGGGCGTACCGTATGGCGCTGAGAGCTCCATCGGTGCTCCTGTAAGGGCTCGCCGGAATGCACCACACGCCGGCGAAGCCGGACAGGCGCGCGGCGGGATCGGGCCCGATCGATTCCGTGCCGACCCACTCGGCCTCCACCGGCAGGTCGAGGTCGGTGGCCGCCCGCTCCAGCGCGATCGGTATGGCCCGGTGGGCGACGACCGTCGGGTCGTGATCACCGACGAGGGCGATGCGCATTGTCGGACGCCTCCTCTGCGGGCACCTTCGTAACCTCCCCGTCAAGGTCCGATCCCGCCACGATCCGCCGGGCCATTTCCAGTGCTTCCTCGATGTCTCCGGCGATATGCTCGTCTCCGATTCGATCCAGCAAACCGGCCCGGGTCAACGCTTCCAGGGGCTGGGCATGAACTCCGGAAAGAATCAGCGTCGTTCCCTCGCGGCGCGTTTTCGCTTCCAGATCTTCGAGCGCCACGAGGCCGGTGGCGTCGATGGCCATGACCTCGCGCATGCGGAGAATCAGGACCCGTGGGTTTCGCTCCACGCGATGCAAGGCATCCTTGAACTTGCTCACCGCCCCGAAGAAGAGAGTTCCATAAACCTCGAACACCTCGACTCCGGGAGGAACATCCCGGTTGAGAATCGACGTGCCGGCGGGACCTTCCTCCTCCGTCATCATACTCTTCATGTATCCGGCCTCGCTGAGCTCGGCCATCCGGTACATGAACAGGAAGGCGGCCATCACCATCCCCACTTCGAGCGCCACGGTGAGGTCCACGAGGACGGTCAGCAGGAACGTCGTGACGAGAACCAGGACATCGCTCCGCGGGCTCCGGAACAAGCGCATGAACATCCGCCACTCGCTCATGTTCCAGGCTACGTAGACGAGGATTCCGGCAAGTGCCGCCATGGGGATGAGAACCGCCCAGCGCGCGAAAAAGACCATGATCATGAGAAGGGTCAGCGCGTGTACGATTCCGGCGACCGGCGTTCTGCCGCCGTTCTTGATGTTCGTGGCCGTCCGCGCGATCGCCCCGGTTGCCGGAATCCCGCCGAACAGTGGCGTCACCATGTTCGCGACGCCCTGGGCCACGAGTTCCATGTTCGAGCGGTGTCGTGTTCCGGCCATGCCGTCGGCCACGAGTGCCGACAGCAGCGATTCGATGGCCGCCAGCAGCGCAATCGTGACCGCGGCGGGGGACAGCTCCTGGATCCGGGCCCAGGTCACCTCCGGAAGGGAAGGCATCGGCAGTGACCCCGGAACGCTGCCGAAACGGTCGCCGATCGTCTCGGCCGGAAGATGAAACACCTGCACGAGCACGGTGGCCAGAAGGATCGCCACCAGCGACCCGGGGATCCTCGGGGTGATCCTCGGCCAGAGGAAGACGATCGCCGCGGTCAGCAGGCCGATCCCGGCCGCCCACGGGTTGAGCGTGCCGATGTCACGGCCGTAGGCCGCGATCTTCTCCACAAAGTCGGCCGGCACGGAGGCCATGGTGAGCCCCAGGAAATCCCGCACCTGCGACGCGCCGATGATCAGCGCAATGCCGCTCGTGAAGCCGACAATCACCGGGTAGGGCACAAACTTGATGACGGTGCCGAGCCGGGCGAACCCCATGAGAATCAGCAGAAAGCCGGCCATGATCGTGGCGATCGCCAGGCCGTCGTAGCCGTACTTCTGGACGATCCCGTAGACAATCACGATGAACGCGCCGGTCGGCCCCCCGATCTGCACGCGACTGCCGCCGAGCGCGGAGATGAGGAAACCGGCCACCACCGCGGTGTACAGCCCCTGCTCCGGCTTGACGCCGGAAGCTATGGCGAACGCGATGGCCAGCGGGAGCGCAACAATGCCGACAATGACTCCCGACACCACGTCGTGCGGAAGCTGGTGGAGCGGATACCCCTCGCGGAGAACGGTGAGCAGTTTCGGCTCGAGGCGCGTGTGGAGTTCAGTCCGGGACGTAAGTCACCTCGATCACGACTTCCTTTTCAGGGGCGCGGACGACTTCCTTGCCGCCGGCTTCTTCGCCGCCGGCTTTTTCTTCGGCGGCGCCACAGGCTTCTTCGCCTCTGCCTTTTTCTTCGGCGGCACCGCGGTCTTCTTCGCCGCCGCCGCCTTCTTCGGCTGCGCCGCGGACTTCTTCGCCGCCACCGCCTTCTTCTTCGCGTTGTGCGCCTTCATCCTCGCGATATAGGTAACGGCATCCGGCGTCCTGCATCCCGTTTCCCCGTGATCGACCTCGACCTTGCCGATGCTGCGCGCCACGGCGATCGCCTTCCTTTCCAGGGCCGGGCTCCGGGCCCCGATGGCGATCAGCGCGTTGTTCATGCTGTAGCGCACCCGGTTCAGGCTGGAGTGGATCGCCGACTCGATCGTCTTCAGGCGCTCCTCGAACCAGCTGTCGTGCAGCCCCTTTTCGTCCATGGCCAGCCTGCAGACGATGTTCCAGCCGGCCGAAGCGGCAAATTCCTTCTTCCGGCCGAGTTTCGTCCACTTTTCGGCGAGCTTCCGGGCGTGCGGCGAGGTCGCGGCCGGGCCCGACAGCGCGTCGGCCACCACGTAATTGTCGCACTCCTTCGCCCAGGCGTCGAACGTGGACATCTTCATCCCTTTGGCGTCGAGAATGTGCGCGGCCAGAATGCGCGCGTCATGATTTCCGGTGGCCCACAGCTGTTCCGCCAGCGTCTGGTCCATCTTGATCCTCTTCCTGAGCTTTCCGAGGATCGCAAAACTCACGCCGTACATGTCCCGCGTGACGCCGTGGCGCGCATACACCTTGCGGTTCTGGGCGGTGCCCGCCAGCTTCAGTTCCCGCATCAGTTCACCGAACTTCATGGGTCCCCTTTCTCGACGCAACCACGCTGTCCATGGCTTCCAGGCCCGCCAGGGATGCCGGCCATCCGGCAAGGAGGTGCATCTGCGCGATGATCTCCCGCACTTCCTCCACGGACGCACCCACGTTCAGGGCTCCGCGCACATGATACTTCAACTGCGGTTCGTGACCCGACACCGTGAGCAGCGCGACCGCGACCAGTTCGCGGACCCTGAGATCGAGACCGGGCCGTGCATAGACCGCCCCGTAGGCCGTCTCGACGAGATGATCGAGCAGGCCGGGATCTGCGGCTCCCAGCCGTTCCGCCACCTTCTCGAACTGGGGATTCACGGCCCGGGCGGTTTCGTGACCGAGTTTCCGGAGCGCCTCGCGGTCCAGGCCGGCGAGCGGATCGCCGGGCGACCCCGCCCGCGCTGGCCCAACGCCCGCCCCGCCTTCCGCTCCGCCGAGCGCCGAAAGCGCGTTCAGGGCCACCGCCCAGCCGCAGTAGGGCACGAGAAACAGGAGCGTCTCCGAGAGTTCCGCGGCGGGCACGCCGGCGGTCCGCGCCGCCCCGGCGTGGAGCGCCAGGATCCGGGTCCGGCCCAGCGCCGCCGAAGCCGCCGCGCCGGCCAGCAGCCGGCTCCGGAGATCCGGTCCCGGACCGGTCAGCGTCCGCCGCCAGTCCTCCTCGATCAGCGACCCGGCAGCGAATCCGGGCAAAAAAGAATCGACGAGCCCGGTGACGAGCCCGTCGATCGCTTTCGCGTCCCGCGAATTCAAGAGGCCGGGTTCCTAGAGCGCTTCCAGGATACGCGGGTCGATCCCCTCGAACTTCCTGAGATAGGCGCGGCGCTCCTCGCGGAGCGTCTTCACGATGGTCTCGTACTCGTCCTTCCGCCCCTGCGCTTCGTAGTAGGCGCGCGGGTTCAGCAGCTCCGCCGGAACGCCAGGGACCGCCTTCGCGATGTCGTAGCCGAAGTCGGGATCCTTCATCCACTCGATCGAATCCTCGGCCAGCCCCTGAAGGATCGCCGAGGAGTGGCGGATCTTGACCTTCATCGCCTTGCCGGCCTTTTCCATCTCCTCGTCGCCGCCGACCCAGCCGGTGTTCATCATGAAGTTGAACACCTGGGGCATCGTGGCGGCGAGTTCCATGTAGCGGTTGGCCATCGCTTCGTTGCGGAGCGGGAAGAACGGATTCGTGAACGGCGACCGCTTCGCCTTGCCGGCGTCGGCGCCGGACGCCGCGGTGCCCATCGTCTCGCCGAGCATGAAATAGGCGGCGGCCCGGGACGGATCGGAGAACCGGACGACGGCCGGGATCACGTTCGTGTTCCGGTTCAGCACGCCGATCGCATGGATCGGGGGGAGGTTCAGCGAGTCGCCCGCCGTGTCGATCGCCGACATCGGGATGATCGTGCGGCCGTTCTCCGTCCACACGTAGGTCTTCTTTCCGGACGCGTATTCCTCGTATTCCGCCTCGGACACGCCCGAGCGGAGCAGCATGTCCTTCAGGCGCCGGACGTCCTCGACGGACACCTCGCGCTTGAGGAAGTCGAGCTTTCCGTCCTTGTCCATGTACACGTTTTCCAGCCAGGCATCGGAAGCCATGGAGCCCTTGTAGATGATCGGCTCCGACTCCGGCTTGAGGCCGGAGGCGATGGCGAAGCAGCCGTCCTCGGTGGCGAACGCCTGCCCCCCCTTGTACACCATGAGGAAGTCGTCCTGGATCGCCTCGCTGAAGCCGATCTCCGCGTTCCCCTGCGGGCTGAACGTGGACGTCGTCTTGCCGGTGCCGCTCTCTCCCATCACGAGGATGAGCTTGCGGTCCGTCTTGCCGTCCTTCCCCTTCACCGGGGTGATCTTGGCCCCGGCGTGGAGCATCAGTCCGCCGTCGCGGAACACCTTGGCGTTGAGCATGCGCAGGCCGGCCTTCTTCGATTCGCCGAAATAGTCGGAGCCCATGATGCGGGTCGTGTAGGTGTCGAGATCCACGACCATCACCCGCCCCTTGGGATACTTCGGATCGGACAGGCCGGGCGTGTAGATGACCTGGAACATCGACGGGCGGGCCTTTTCCTCGGCGGTTTCCACCGGGAAGTAGAGGATCTGCTGCATGCCGGCCACGTTGGCGCCCTCGATGGACATCCAGAGCGTCGACTTCACCTTCCTCTCGGGGTGGTTACCGATGAATCCGTCGATCCGGATCACGGTCTGGCCGGCGAGGTATTCGTCCTGCATCTTCGCGATGCGGGCCGCCTCGGCGGGATCCATCGTCTGGCAGGAATGCTTCGATGGGTCGGCGGCCACGACGTAGGTGTTTCCGGCGGAACGGGCCTTCGCGATGGAAACGACCTTGTTCATGCTTCCGTTCGCCGTCCGGAACATGTTCGGGCAGAAGTCCAGCGACAGCTTCTGGATCTCTTCCTGGGTGGGGTTGTCGATGACCTGTTTCGCCTTGACCGTGACCGCGGCCGCGGAAGTTCCGGTGACGACGTCGCTCATGGGGGACTCCTTGTGTATTCGTCTCGATGATCCGGACCCGACCAGCGGAGGCGTCCGATCTGACCTGCCTTCAACGCCTTACGGGGTCCGGCACAATTTCCCGAAAAAGTGCGAGTGGAGAGTGTAGCCCTTCGGGATTGGGCAGACAAGGCAGCGCGGCAGGGCTGCCGGAGTCCGCGGGGCCCCGAATTCGTGCCTCCGGACGGTGGCGAAGGGCCCCCGGCCCGGGGCGGGGATCCTGCCGCGGCGGACCCCCCGGGTGCTGGCCCGGTCCCGGGCGTTTCGTGTATAAGTCGGGACCGTCCGTTCACACCAGGGGGGTTTTCTGAAGCCTGATCCGGAGTCCACTTCATGACCGAACTGATATGGCTGGGAATCTTTTTCTGCGTGACCCAGTCGGCCATGTTTTCCGGGCTGAATCTCGCGTTCTTCAGCCTGAATCGACTGGAACTGGAGGTGGCCGCGCAGGAGAACAATCACGCCGCCCGGAACGTCCTGCTCATGCGCCAGGACGCCAACTTCCTGCTGTCCACGATTCTCTGGGGCAACGTCAGCATCAACGTGCTGCTGGCGCTGCTGTCCAACTCGGTCATGACCGGAGTGCTGGCGTTCCTGTTCTCGACGGTCTTCATCACCCTGTTCGGCGAAATCGTGCCGCAGGCCTACTTTTCCCGGCACGCGCTGAAGATGGCGTCCTTGTTCACTCCGGTCCTGCGCTTCTACCAGTTCCTGCTCTACCCGGTGGCCAGGCCGAGCGCGCGTGTCCTGGATGCCTGGCTGGGCAAGGAAGGGATCGCCTACCTCCGCGAGAAGGACCTCCACAACGTCATCAGGAAGCACATCGATGCGGATGAGTCCGAACTGGAAGTGCTGGAGGGCGTCGGGGCGCTGAACTTCCTGAAGATCGACGACATCTCCGTGGGACAGGAAGGCGAACTGATCGATGCCCGGAGCATCATCCCCCTTCCCGTGCAGCTGGACCTGCCGCTGTTTCCCGAGATCTCCGCGAACGGCGACGATCCGTTCCTGAGACGCGTCAACGCGTCCGGAAAGAAGTGGGTCATCCTCACGAACGACGAGGAGGAGCCCCTGCTGGTCCTGGACGCGGACGGCTACCTGCGGGCGGCGCTGATCGACCGCAAGGAATCCGACAGCGCGGAACTCAATCCGTATTTCCACTGCCATCGCCCGATCGTGATCACCGACCCCGGCCTGCCCCTCGGGGACGTGATCGGCAAGTTCAAGACGGGAATGGAGCACGGGAGCGACGAGGTCATCGACGACGACATCATCCTCGTGTGGAGCGGTGAGCAGCGGCGCATCATCACCGGCGCGGATGTCCTGGGCCGCCTGCTGAAGGGGGTTCCCGCGTAATCGCGGCCTGCTGTCCCCCGTTCCACTGGAGGATGTCCTCCAGCTTCTTTTTCCCGATATCCGGCACCTCCGCCCCTTCCGCCGGGTAGCCCACCGGAAACAGGATGAACGGCTTCTCGTTGGGCGGCCGGTTCAGAATCGTGCGCAGGAAACCCATCGGGCTCGGCGTGTGGGTCAGCGTGACGAGCCCCATCGCGTGGAGCGCCGCGATGAACAGGCCGCAGGCGATCCCCACGCTCTCTGCCACGTAGTAATTCTTGATGTGACCGCCGTCCGGCCCCACGCCGTGGTCCTCGCGGAAGCAGACGACGAGGTACGGGGCCGTCTCGAGAAACGGCTTTTCCCAGTTCGTTCCGAGCGGGGCCAGCGCGGCCAGCCACTCCGGCGGGAAGCGTCCCCCCTCGTAGTTTTCCCTTTCCTCCGCCTCGGCCGCCTCGCGGATCCGCCGCTTGAGCTCCGGATCGTCCACGGCCACGAACCGCCACGGCTGGCGGTTGGCTCCCGAGGGCGCGGTACCGGCCGCGGCCACCGCGGTTTCGATCAGCTCCCGCGGAACGGGCCGCGGGGAAAAGTCGCGCACGCTGCGGCGCGTGGCCATGAGCTCGTGGAACGCCCGGCCGGCGCGGCGCATCTCCTCCTCGCTGCGGGGCGGCATTTCATAGGGGATGAAGGCGTAGCGGTCGTCGGTCATGACTCCTCCGCGGGGGCATCCGCATCACGCGATTCCGGCGGCTCCTCCGGTTCGAACCCGGAACATGAGAGGACCGGAAGGACCGGGTACTTCGAAAAGGCCGGGTCCCTGAACGATCTTTCGCAGCGCAGGAACCGGCTCCCCCGCCCGCTTTCGATCCAGGCGTGATGCCGACAGGTTTCGCACAGTCCGATGAACACGGCTTGTTTCCTCCCGAAACCACGCAGCTTATCACGGCGTGTCCTGTTTTCGGGGGCTTCCGCGTTTCCACGGGCAAACGACCTCGACCCTCCAACCGGGAGCCTGAAATGATCACTCATCGCCTTGCCCGCGCCTGTGGACCGCTCCGCGGATCCCTGGCCGCTTTCCTCACCTGCGCCATGTTGTTCGCCTGCGGCCCGGTTCTGGCCGCTCCCGCGCTGTGGCTGACGTCCCTCTCTCCCGAGACGAACCCCGCGCCATCCGGCCAGCTGGGGTATTCGCTCTCCCCGGCGGGCGACGTGAACGGCGACGGCTACGGCGACCTGGTGGCCGGGTTGCCGTTTTTCGAAAACTCGACCTCCGGCGGCCGCATGAGCGTCTACTTCGGCGGCCCGGACGGGATCGCGAGCGTCATCCACCGCTCGCCATCCCAGCCCGGCGCGCAGTTCGGCTACTCGGTTGCCGGGGCCGGTGATGTGAACGGCGACGGGTTCGACGACGTCCTCTGCGGCGCGCCGGCCTGGGACAACCCCGAGGTGAACGAGGGTGGGGTGTTCCTCTACATGGGACGCGCGGACGGCAACCTCGACGGCCCGGTGATCTTCGAGATGAACGACGCGGGCGCCCGGTACGGTCACACCGTGGCCTGGGCCGGCGACGTGAACGGCGACGGCTACGCCGAGATCCTGGCCGGCGCGCCCTACTGGGGCGGCTTCGGCAGCCCGTTCTACATTCCGGTGCAGGGCGCGGTGCGCATGTACTACGGCGCCGCCGGAACGCCGACAACCTACTGGAGCCGCTCCGGAGGCCAGGAAGACATGGAGTACGGCTGGGGCGTGGCCGGCGTGGGCGACGTCAACGGCGACGGCTACAACGACGTCGCCGTCGGCGCGCCGAAATACCAGGCCGGGCTCATCGCCGCGAACCACGGAACGGCCCGCTGCTACCTGGGCGGACCGGGCGGCCTCGCGAGCAGCCCGGTGTGGACGGTGACCGGCAGCGGCACCGACGACCGCGTCGGGGAACGGGTGTCCAGGGCCGGCGACGTCAACGGCGACGGCTACGCCGACCTGCTGCTGGCCAGCCCCCTCCGCACCGTGACCCATGTCGAGGAGGGGGGCTTCGCGCTGTACCACGGCGGCCCGTCGGGGCCCGCGGCCACTCCGGCCTACGCCGAGAACGGCGGGGACGCGTCGGATCGCCTCGGCTGGGCCCTCGCCACGTCCGGCGACCTGAACGGAGACGGCTACGCGGACTTCATGACCCGCCGCACCGAGCCTCCCGGCCACAACATCGTCCGCACGTTCCTGGGCGGACCGGCCGGCATCACCGAAACGCTCACCATCTCGAACAGCAACATCAACCAGATGGGCTTCTCGCTGGCCGCAACGGATCTGGACGGGGACGGCCGCAACGAGATCCACATCGGGGGTCCGGATTACGGCGCGAACTCCGGGGTGATCTACCGCGTCTACGCCCGCCACGCGAACCCGACCCCGAACTACGCCGCGGCCCCGCACTGGTCGCGGTGGGGCACGAACCTCGACGACGGCTTCGGTCAGGCGGTCGCCGCGGGCGACCTGAACGGGGACGGGTACGACGAGCTGGTGATCGGCGTGCCGGGCGACGACGGGGCCGCAGGCAACGGCGGGCGCGTCGATGTCTACCTGGGATCCGCGAACGGTCTCCCCGCGGCCGGCCCGCCCGACTGGAGCTACGCCTCCCCGACCGCGTCGGGCCGCTTCGGATTTTCCCTGGACATCGCGGGGGACGTCGACGGCGACGGCTACGCGGACCTGATCGTCGGGGAGCCGAACTCGAACCGGATCCACATCTTCAACGGCGGGCCGTCCGGGCTCGCGGCCGCGCCGGACTGGACCTACACGTATCCCCCGGCCGGAGCCTGGCTTTTCGGCCAGTCGGTGGCGGGCGCCGGTGACGTCAACGGGGACGGATTCGCGGACGTGATCGCCGGTGCGCCGCTCCATACGGCCGCGTTCGTGAACGAGGGACGCGCCCGGATCCTCTTCGGTTCGGCGGGCGGCCTGATGACCACCGGGTTCCTGGACCTCGCCACCACCCCCGAGTTCAACGCGCTGTTCGGAGGTGCCGTGGACGGCGCGGGCGACGTGAACGCCGACGGCTTCGACGACGTCATCGTGGGCGCGCAGGGCGGCTCCAACGGGGACGGCATGGCGTTCGTCTATCTCGGATCCGCCGACGGCCCGGTGGGGCCGCCGGTCTGGACGGAGGTCGGGGGCGGGAACGGCGGCGCCGCGTTCGGCACCTGCGTGGCCGGCATCGGCGACGTGGACGCCGACGGCTACTGCGACGTCGCGGTCGGGGCGCCGAACTACACGACCGGCGGACCGGTGTTCGGCCGCACCCGCGTCTTCCGCGGCGGCGCCTCCGGAATCGCCGGGATGTGGTACCAGAAGGTCGGACCGCAGTCGTCGGGGGAGGCGGTGGCCGGCGCCGGGGACTACGATCAGGACGGTCAGTCCGACGTGCTGCTCTCGGCCCCCACCTACTCGATCGGCGGGGTGATCCTGGTCGTCCGCGACGCGCTCGGATTCGGAAACGACATCTGGCAGAGCGGCGCGGTCGAGGCCACCGGCTACTCGCTCGCCGCCGGCGACTTCAACGGGGACCGGATCCCCGAGTTCGTGGCCGGTGCGCGGCAGGACGCGGCTTCGGTCGGCCGGGTGGTCGTCTACAGGGCGAACGCGGACGGCTATGCGCACGGCCCATACCGTTCCCGGCAGCTGACCGGCGCGGGCGACCCGGTGGCCGAGGCCGGGCTGTCGCCGGATGTCGGCCAGCTCCGCCTGGCCGTGAAGGGCTGGACGGCGGCCGGTCGCACGAAGCTGCGCATGGAGCATCAGCTGGCCGAGATGGGCGATCCCTTCGGAGCGATCGACGCCGGAGCCTGGATGGATTCCGGGTCACAGCCCCTCGATCTCGAGCAGACCGCCGCCGTGACGTCGGGCACCGCCTACCGCTGGCGGGCCCGGCTGCGCTCGGCCGATCCGGCCTTCCTCCACTCGCAGTGGCTGTGCGAGCCGGTCCGGGTGGCCACCATGAAGCAGCTGCGGACGGCCGACGACGTTTCGGCGGCGCCGGACCCCGCCGATGGACCGATCGCGTCCGTGGTCCTCGAGTCCGTGCATCCGAACCCGGCGCGCGGATCCTGCCGCGTCTCCTTTTCCATCGATCGTGACACGGACGTCGCGCTGGATGTCGTGGACGTCACCGGGCGCCGCGTGACGCGACTCATGGACGGACCGGTCACGGCCGGACGCCGCGGCGTCACCTGGGACGGCCGCGACGCGGCCGGGAGTGAAGTGGCCGACGGCGTCTACTTCTTCCGACTTCGCGCGGCGGGAACGGTCGACTCGAGGAAGGTGCTGATCCGACGCTGACGGCGGGCACAGCGCACTCCGATTCACCGCACCGGCGCGTAGCGGAACACGAACAGGTCGCTTCCTCCGGTCAGGAACCGGAGCAGCTGCCGGGCCGGCCGGAACCGCCACGCGTCCGGAAACCCGGCGCCGTCGATCGGCTGCAGCCCGTCGTACTCGCCGCGCCAGCGGAGGAAAACGGTGGCCCGCGCGTCCAGGAATTCCAGGCCGGTGAGCCGCGGCTCCCGCGGATCGACCTCGAGCACGAACCAGTCCGCTTCCCCCGGCCAGCGGACGGCGATGCGGCGCACGAGCCGTCGTCCGTGCCGGGCATCCGGCAGGCTCCAGACGACGGCTTTCGGATCGTCGAGGATCCACGGCACAAGACTCCAGAACACGATCGACGGAGCGATCGCCCGGATGTTCCCTTCGATATCCTCGTCCGGCGGAACGCTCCCGGCCGGCGTCAGCGCCTCGGTGGCCCCGTCGTAGCGGAACGCGCCGTCCGGGCCGCCGGGCGCCGCCGCACCCCGCGGGTCCGTCGTCTTCAGGAAACTGCCGACGAAGTCGGCGTTCCGGCTCCGGGGGTCGACGGCCGCGGACACGAGGAGCGTGGGCCGAAGCGGGGCGCGACTGGTCAGGCGGAAGCGCACGAGGTCGCGATCCCGAAGATCCGATCCGTGGTGATGTTCGATGACGTCGCGGAGCAGCGCGCGGCCGGCGGACTCCGAAGCCGGATCGGAAGGCGGGGCGGGACCGCGCGCGTTGAGCCACCCCTCGACCGCAAAAGGCACCGCAAGAACGGCCAGAACAGGCAGGGCAAATCGCAGGCGATTCATCGTTCGGTCATGTTAAAATACCGGCCTTAATAACGATACCCTGTTCCCCCGCGCCGCCGGCAGACGGTTCGTCGAGCGCGGCATCGAAGCGGGCCGGACGGCCAAGTCGTTTTCGTTTCCGCTCTTCAGGGACAACGATCAACCAGCTGGAGGAATTGACGTGCTGAGTTTCGAAAAGGACATCAAGCCGATGATCCGCGAGGAAGACCGCAACGAGATGATGTTCGCGTTCGACCTCTGGAATTATGAAGACTTCAAGAGGGACATCCCCCGCATCATGGAGCGGATCCGCGACAAGACGATGCCCCCTGACGGCGGCTGGTCGGACGAGTGGATCGCCAAATTCAACCAGTGGATCGAGGAAGGGATGAATCCCTGAGCGAACAGCCGGCGCCGGATATACATGGCCACATGCCGGCCCTCGACGGCGTTCGGGGGCT
>CAZQVN010000018.1:0-67625 GCA_964596775.1 uncultured bacterium | reverse complement strand
GCGAAACGCCGAGCGGAGTCGAGGCAGGGATGCCGAGACGGAGCGTCCCCCGAGGAGGGGAATGGACCACCGGAACCCGGCCAGCACGTGTGCCGATAAGCGAAAAGTCAGCGCCCCGTAAGAATCTCCTCCAGCACCCCGATCACCCGCGGATCGTCCAGCTCCGACAGCCAGAACAGCGCCTTCCGGCGGAGTTCCGGATGACCGTTCGATCGGATGACCCGCATCAGGATCGGAAACGCCTCGTCGGGGTCGCGCTGCGACACGGCAAAGACCGCATGCTCGCGGACCTCGAGATCCTCGCCGTCCGTTTCGATGAACCGCTCGAGTTCGCCGGCCACCCTGTCGCCGGCGGCCTGCCCGAGCCAGAACACCGCCGCCTTCCGCACGTCACGCGGGCGACCGTCCATCCGCGCGATTTCGAGCATCCGCGGCCACGTCACGGCATCGCGACCGAGCGCGGCGGGCGCGATCACCTCCTCCGCCACCCGGCCGTCCCCGGTGGCGGCGAGGTCGAGCAGGAACTCCACCGCCTCGGGCACCGCCCGGTGACCGAGGTCGACGGCGCCCCGGGTCCACTCCGGCCGTCCTCCCACCGACGCGTCGAGATCGGTGACCCGCCCACCCCGGACCTCGAGAAGCACGCGGATCGGGCCGTTTTCGAGATGCGGCCGGTTCCGGCGACCGCTGTTCCCCTCGACGAAGATCCCGTGCCCATCGCCCCAGACATCCGGCCGGGCGTCGAACGTGAACGCGCCCTTTCCGTCGCGGATCGCGCGCACGTCACCGGACAACGGGCCCGCGACCGCGGAGGTGGTGACCGGAGCCAGGAGCAGCGCCGCCGCCAGAATCGCCCTATTCATTGGTGATGAGCTGCTCGAGAAACTTCAGGGCGCGATCGTCGTCGGACTGACCGAGCCAGAACACCGCCTTCCGCCGCAGGTCGCGATTCTTTTCCGTCTTCGCGATCTGGATCAGCTTGTCGATGGCCGCTTCGTCGTCCTGCTGCGACAGGACGAAGATGATCTGGTCCTTGAGTTCCGGATCGGCATCCGACGACCACAGCGCATCGAGATCGGCGCGGCTCAGGTAACCCTCCTGCCCGGCCCAGAACAGCGCCTTCTTCCGCACCTCGATCCCCTCCGCCGGGTTCCGGACGATGCCCAACAGCCACGCCTTTCCCTCCGGCGTTCCGGCCTGGGCGATCGAGAAGATCACCTTTTCCCTGAGCTCCTGGTGCGTCAGCTTCGGATAGAGATCGAGGAGAAACCGGGTATCCCCGTTGTCGTCGCGCTGGCCGAGCCAGAAGATGGCCTGCTCCCGCACGGAAACCGGCAGCGACGCGTCGAGTGCCGCGTTCCGGAGCGCCTCTCCGGCTTTCCGGCTCCCGTGCTGCGAGAGCGCGAAGATCGCCTTCTCCTGGAGTTCCGGGCGGCCCTGCGACTTGAACACGCCGAGCAGGATATCGAGCGACTCCTCGCCGTCGATCTGCGACAGCCAGAACACGGCCTGCTCGCGGACTTCCGGATCCGGATCCCCCTCGAGCGCCTCCTTGAGAATCGGGAGCGCCTCCGGGTCGTCGAGCTGCGAGACGATGAAGACGGCGCGGCGGCGGAGTTCCACGGACTCCGGCGTGCGCTTCGCGAGGACTTTCCGAAGAAGGGGCAGCGCCCGCTTCGGCTCGATCTGCATCAGGGCATTGAGCGCCTCGGCCTGCATTTCGAAGTCGGCGCCCTTCCGGTCCCTGTCGTCCTTCCCGGACAGGTCGCGGGCCCGGGTTTCCAGACGACGGGCCGCCTCCTCGTCCCCCTGTTCGGCCCGGGCGCGATCGATGCGCACGAGCAGGGCGGACGCGTCGCCTCCGGTCGATGCGTCGGAGTAGTTCTTCCGCTGGATTTCGAGCGCCCGCGCCGCGTCACGGAGCGACGCGGCATCGCCGACGCGATAGAGCGCGAAGGCCTGGAAATAGAGAGCGTTCCCGGCATGCCGGGACTTCGGATACTCGGCGGCCACCTTCCTGAAGGCGTCCGCCGCCTCCCGGTACGCACCGCGGTCCAGGCTCTTCTGGGCCTTGCCGTACAGGTCCGCGGCGGGATCCGCGGCAAATGCGATCCCGGTGATTACAACGATCATCGCCGCGACCCGCGGCACGATCCCCTTCCATCCCCTCGTCACGATCGACCTCCCTCCACCCCCGATTCCGGAGGTTGTCCTGAACCATGTACCGACCTCCCGATCTCGGAGGCATCCTGAAACCTTGCGCACCGTCCGTCCCCGATCCCGGGGCCGCCCGGTAGAAACCACCGTCCCGCCGCGCCGGGCTATATCCCGGCCGGCAGCCGGTTCCGTATCCGCATCATGATGGAGCGCTCTTCGAGGCTCCGGGTGATGTCGCCGCGTTCCCCGGCCAGGTCGCCGGCGTGCACGATGCGCACCAGCAGGACTTCCAGATCGAGCAGCAACCGCCTGAGCTCGGGATCCCGCGCCGCCGGCGAGTCCAGGAAGAGCCGGAGTTCGCCGACGAGTTCGCGCGCCCGCGGGGCGAGATCGGCATCGTTTGCCTTGTCCGCGCGGAAGCGGGTCAGCAGCGTTTCCGTCCGCCCCAGATACCCCGCCGCGGCGAGCCGGTACGCCACATCGGGCTTCGGCGAGGCGGTCGCGGCGACCGGGGCCGGATTCGGTTCCGGCGCAGAGTGCGGCGCGGACCAGCGACCGAGCCAGACTCCCGTCAGCAGAAGGGCCGCGGCCGCGGCCAGCGGCAGCAGGCGCCAGGCCCGGCGACGGGGAACACCCGGACGGGCCGTCCCCGATACGTGCCGGTCGTGGGAGCGCGCCTCATCCGTCCGCAGGTGACCGGACCGGAGCCCCCCCGCGGCCGCACGCCGCTCAGCAATCCCCCGCCAGATCGCTTCGCGCGGGGTCGGGGGCGGCGTCCACTCTTCGAGCGCCTCCCTGAGGACCGGGTCCAGCGGCTCTTCAGTCATCCGAACTCCTCTTCGTTGCGCGCGCCGTGCACGCTCTCCAGCCCGTCGCGGAGGATCGCCCGCGCCCGCGACAGGCGCGCCCGCGATGTTCCCTCCGGTATGGACAGCATTTCCGCGATCTCGTCATGCCGGTACCCCTCGACCTCGTGAAGGATCAGCGCCATCCTGAGAATGTCCGGCAGCGCCTCGATCCGCCTGCGCATCACCCGGCGCAGCCCAGGGTCGTCCGGTTTCACGGAAGGCTCGATCCCGCCGAAGTCCTCGCGGATGTCGATCGCGTTCCGGTAGCGCTTGACCTTCCGCAGCCCGTTGATGATCACCGACACGGCCACCGCATGAATCCAGGTTCCCAGCGAGGAGCGCCCCTCGAACCCGTCGAGGGCCGCAAAGATGCGGAGAAACGCCTCCTGAGTCAGGTCCTCGGCCAGGTGGGCGTCGCCGGTCATCCGCCAGGCCAGCCCGTACACCCGGTCCACATGGGTGTCGTACAGCATCCGCTCGGCACCGGGCACCCCGGCGATCACCTGTTCGATCAGTGCATTCTCGTCCAACCCGCCCCCCCGGAGATCCTGGTCTCAATCATGGGACAGAGCCCACCCCGGGAGTGTTGCATCAGAGAAAGGAAACCGCAAAAAACACCTCGGCCTCAGGAACGGACGCGGACCTCCAATTCAGCAACACCGTGATGCCCTTCCCCCCCAAAGCAAGGCCGCGTCAGGGGTTCCGGTGGTTCGTTCCCTTCCGAGGGGGCGTCGCGGAGCCGGCGGAGCCAGGATGGCGGAGCCGTGCGGAGCGCCGAGCGGAGTCGAGGCAGGGATGCCGAGACGGAGCGTCCCCCGAGGAGGGGAACGGACCACCGGAACCCGTCAAGCACGGGAGCCGAAAGGCGAAAATCAGGCCCGATTCCGCCCCGCCACGCCGGCTGTCCAGGCACGATCCTGAAGCTCCGCCAGGGTCCGGCCGTGGATTTCCATTTCGATCCGGCGCCGGATCGAAACCCAGGAGCCGTGCAGGGCGCACGGGTTCTCCTCGTTGCACTCGCCGTGACCGAGCAGGCAGCCGGTGTCGTGCGTCGTTCCGTCGACGGCCCGGAGGATATCCCCCACGGTGATGGTGGCCGGATGTCGGGCGATCCGGACTCCGCCCGTCGGCCCCCGGCGAGCCACGACGAGCCCGGCCCGGGCCAGCCCGGCCAGGATCTTCGAGAGGTACGGCAGCGGAACACCGGTCGCTTCGGATACGTCACTCTGGCGGACGATCGTTTTCTCCGGGAATGCGGCCAGATGAACCATGGCCTGCACTGCGTACTGGCTTCCTCGGCTCAGGTACCGGGTCATGTCGTCCTCCAGGCGGTCCCGTCCGGCTCGGAATGAGCCGGTGCCTCGGGATCATGACCGAGCCGGTCCGGAATCGTTCATGACGAATGTCATGTTCCCGGCAGGGCGGGCGGGGTGGGTCCGGCCCTACTCGTAGCGCAGGGCCTCGATCGGATCGAGGGCCGCGGCCCGCCGGGCCGGATAGAACCCGAAGAAGATGCCGACCGAGGCGGCGAACAGGAGCGCCACGCCGACCACCGGCGGGGAAATCCGCACCGACCACCCGGTCAGGGCCGACAGGATCGAACTCCCGCCGAACCCGACGAGGACGCCGATGACGCCCCCGACCGCGCTCATCACCACGCTCTCGACGAGGAACTGCTTCATCACGTCGGACCCGCGGGCACCGAGCGCCAGGCGCAGTCCGATCTCCCGCGTCCTCTCGGTGACCGACACGAGCATGATGTTCATGATCCCGATGCCGCCGACCAGGAGCGAGATCCCGGCGATGGCCGAGAGGAGCAGCGTCATCACCTCGGTGGTGGCCTGGGCCGTTTCCGCCAGGTCCGCCTGGTTCCTGATCGTGAAGTCCTCCGGCTCGTTCGTGCCGAGGCGGTGCGACTCGCGGAGGATCACCCGGATCTCCTCCTGTGCGGCGGGGATGTCCTCGGGCGAAAACGTGCTGGTGAGGATCTGCCCGATGCGGGACCACCCCGAGAGGCGGTTCTGCACCGTCGTGTACGGAGCGAGGATCACGTCGTCCTGGTCGTTCCCCTCCGCCGTCTGCCCCTTGGGGTTCAGGACCGCCACGACCTTGAACGGCACGTTGCGGAGCTGGATCTGCCGCCCGATCGGATCCTGGCCGGGAAACAGCGCGTCGGCCACCGTCTTTCCGAGCACGGCCACCTTGCGCATGCTCCGCACGTCCGCGTCGTCGAAGAACACGCCGTCGCTGACCGCCCAGTCGCGGATCACCGGGTAGTCGGTGCTGACGCCGAGGATGAACGTGCGCCAGTTGCCCTCCCCGCCGATCGCCTGGGCGCGGGTCATCACGACCGGCGATACGCCGGACAGGAGGAACGACTGTTCGCGGAGCAGGTCGGCATCGGCGAGCGTGAGGCTGTTGAACGCCTGCTGCCCCTGGCTGACGCCGCCGGTCGTCGCCGCGCCGGGGGTGATCACGATCATGTTCGTGCCGAGGCTCTTGATCCGCTCCTCGATCTGGCTCCTGGCGCCGCCGCCGATCGCCACCATCATGATGACCGCGGCCACGCCGATGATGATGCCGAGCATCGTGAGGAACGTGCGCATCTTGTTCTTGAGGATGCTCTTTCCGGCCACCCGGATGAGGACGCGGGCGTTCATGCGTGCTCAACCGGCTCGGCGAGCCGGTTGAGGTCCTTTCCCGCGTCCCGGCGATCGCCGACCGCCTCGTCGCGGATCACCCGCCCGTCGCGCAGTTCCACGATCCGCTTCGCATGGTGCGAGATGTCCGATTCATGCGTGACGAGCAGCACCGTGACCCCTTCGTCGTTCAGCGCCTGGAACAGCGCCATCACCTCCAGCGACGTCCGCGAATCCAGGTTGCCGGTCGGCTCGTCGGCGAGGACGAGCGACGGCTCGGTGACCAGCGCCCGGGCGATCGCCACCCGCTGCTGCTGACCGCCGGAGAGTTCGCTCGGCTCGTGATCCATCCGCTCGCCGAGGCCGACGCGGCGGAGCGCCGCCTCGGCCATGGCCCGGGTGCTCCGGCTTTTTCCCGAGCGGTCGTAGAGGAGCGGAAGCTCCACGTTTTCGAGCGCCGTCGTCCGCGGCAGCAGGTTGAACCCCTGGAATACGAATCCGATGTTCCGGTTGCGTACCCCGGCCAGGCCGTTCCGGTCCATCCGGTCGACCCGCGTGCCGTCCAGCGTATAGCTCCCTGACGTGGGGCGGTCCAGGCAGCCGAGGATGTTCATCAGCGTCGACTTGCCGGAACCGGAAGCGCCCATGATCGCCAGCATCTCGCCCCGGCGGACGGTCAGGTCCACGCCGCGCAGCGCGTGCACTTCGTTCTTTCCCATGACGTAGGTGCGGGCCAGCGCCGCCGCCTCGATGACGATGTCCGTCATGCGCCTAGAATCCGGGCCGTGGGCCGCGGTTCTGCCCCGCCTGCGAGCGGTTCTCGAACGGGTTCGTGGCCGCGGGAGCCGACGTGGACGTGACCGCGGCGATCACCTGCATCCCCTCGGTGACGCCGGCGCCCTCGATCTGCGTGGACTGTCCGTCGGTGATGCCGGTCTTCACCGGCACGACGTCGAGCCTGCCGTCGGAACCGACGACCCAGAGCAGGGCGCGGTCGCTGCGGCGCTGACGTGCGCCGGACCCGCTTCCTCCCGGCCATGCTCCGCCCTGGCGGCTGCCGCCGTTGAATCCTCCGCCCGCCCGGTTGCCCGCGCCGCCGCCCGTTCCACCTGCCCCATCCCCGCCGCGACCGCGACCGGCGGACGTGGAATCCGCTCCTCCGCGCGGTTCGCGGTCGTTGCCGCCGCGCCGCTCCCGCATCTCCGCCCGCATCGCCTCGGTCGGCTGGAAGCGGATCGCGGCGTTCGACACCTTGAGCACGTCGTCCGCCCGTTTCACGATGAACTCCACGGTTGCGGTCATGCCGGGGAGCAGGCTGCCGTCCGGATTGTCCACCGCCACGGCCACGAGATAGTTGACCACGTTTTCCTGCGTCGTCGACTGGAGGCGCACCTGCCGCACCGTGCCCGTGTACTTCCGTTCCGGGAACGCCTGCACCGTGAAGCGGACTTCCTGGTCCGGCACGATCCTCCCGATGTCGCTCTCGTCGACGAGCGCCACGATCTCCATCTCCGAGAGGTCGCCGGCGATCAGGAACAGCTGGGGCGCCGACAGGCTCGCGGCCACGGTCTGTCCCACGTCCACGTTCCGTTCGAGCACCGTCCCGTCCACCGGGGCGCGGATCTCCGTGTACTTGAGATTGCGCCGCGCCTTGTCCAGGTTGATCCGGGCCGCGTCGTTAGAAGCCTTCGCCAGCGCCATCTCGTACTGCTTCACGCTGAACTCGCTCTCGGTGATCGCCTTCTGGTCGAACAGGCGCTGCGCCCGCTCCATCTCGCGGGCCGCCTGGTCCCGCTCCGCCTGGCTCCGTTCCACGGCGGTTTCCGCGGACAGCACCTCCTGCTGGAGGAGCGTGGGATCGATCCGGGCGATCAGCTGCCCCTGTTTCACCCGGTCGTTGAAGTCGGCGTAGATCGCGTCGATCTGGCCGGACACCTGCGTTCCCACCTGCACGGTGGACGTGGCCTTGAGCGTTCCGGTGGAGGAGACGACCGACTCCAGCGTCCCCTTTTCCACCTCCACGAACCGGTAGCTGTTCGTGTCCTTCTTCCGACTGAACTGCAGAAATCCCGCCGTGGCGGCCAGCGCCAGCAGAAGGACGGTGATGATCACTGTCTTCATGGTTCTTCCTCGTGACTGTTGCCGCGCCGAGGCCGCAGTGTCCTGCGCCGTGCGCCTGAAAACGCTGTCGTGGGCCGAGAGCCCGGTACGGTATCCGCGGAAGCGGCCGACCGCCCCCGTGCGGAGCCGGCCGGTCCCCCCGGGGCGCGTCAGTGTGACTTCGGTCATGCTAAACGTCAAATATGGCAGGAGTTGGGCAGGGTTTTGAAAAGTCCGTTTGTTTTTTTGGGGCTCGGGGGGTTAGCATGAAGACATGTGGAAACGGATTCTCGTCGTACTCGTGCTGACCGGCATGGCCGGATTGTCCCTTCCCCGGGCGCTCCCCTGCGGGCCGGGTGCGCCGGCTCCGGCCGCCTGCTGCGACTGCCCGGCAACCCCGGTGATGAAGGCTTCCTGCTGCTGCCCGCCCGGTATGACGCCCGTCGAGAGACCCTCCGCCGTCAAGGCGGACACGGACGGCAGCCCCCTGACCGCCCTCGTTCCGGTTCCCTCGGTGGCGGACGACATCCTTTCCCCCGGCGATCTCCGGATCCGTGACGACTTCGCCTCCTTCTCGAAGCGGGAATCTCCGCCCCTCTTCCTCCTGACCGGTCGTTTCCTGAGCTAGACCTCCTTCAACAGCCGAAGTGTGTCCAGCCGCCGCGTTCCGTGTGCGGTGCCGCCGGCTTCCGCGCCGGCGGATCGGCATCCGCTCGTTCCCACCCTCTGAAGGAGGAAACCGTGATTTTTTCAGAATATCCACGCGCCCTGGGCCGGGTTGCGCTCATTCTGCTGCCGGCCCTGGCCGGCTGCTCCGCAGGCGCGCCGCCCGCGTGGCGATCGATGGTGCGCGATCTCGAAGCGACGGAGCCCGTCCGTCACAACGTGAGCGGCGATGCCGGGGTCGCGCGCCCGCCCGGCGACGGCACCGGGCCCGCGCGCCCGTCCGACGAACCGGGTGGGGACCTCTTCGCCGGAGACTCCGTTCTGTACCGCGACCGGCTGGTCGCCGCCGTGCTGGACCGAAGCCCCACGATCGAGGCGGCCCGCCAGGGGTGGCGGGAGGCCGTGAACCGCGTGCCCGCCGCCACGTCTCTCGAGGACCCGATGGCCTCATGGTCCACCGCCCCGCTTTCGATCGGCGGAGAGCGGTTCGGGCAGACGTTCGAAATCGGCCAGCGCCTTCCGTTCTTCGGCAAGCGGGGCCTGGCCGGCCGGGCGGCCATGGCCGAAGCGGAGGCCGCGCGGGGCGACTACGAGTCCGCCCGCCGCGCCGTGGCACTGATGGCCGTGATGCTCTACGACCGCGCCTTCGTCATCGAGCGCGCGCGGGAGATCAACCGCGCCCACGCGCGGCTGCTCGCGGACCTGAAGGAGAGCGCCACCGCCCGCTACGTGACCGGTGACGCCGCCCAGCAGGATCCGCTGCGCGCGGAAGTGGAGCTGGCCCACATCGAGCGGGAGCTCCTGGTCCTCGACTCCGAGCGGGAGATCGTGCGGGCGTCCCTCAACGGGCTGCTGCACCGCGCTCCGGACGCGCCCCTGCCGCCGCCTCCGGCGGCGCTTCCACGGGCCGGGTCGCGCTTCGAGCGAAACGGTGATGCCGCCCGTGAAGCCCCGGCAGCGGGGGCCGGGTTCATCGCGGAAGCGCTGGCCGAGAACCCCGAAATCGCCTCGGCCCGCGCCATGGAACGGTCGCGCGAGGCGCGACTCAGGCTCGCCCGCAGTGACCGCCGGCCCGACTTCGGCGTGATGACGTCCTGGTCGTCGATGTGGCCGATGGACGATCACCGCTGGATGGTCGGCCTGTCGCTCAACATTCCGCTCCAGACGGGGCGCCGGAGTGCCGCGATCGCGGAGGCGGACGCCGCGCTGAACCGCGCCCGGAGGGAAACGGAGGAACGCGCCGACCGCGTAGCGGTGGACGTGCACAGGAACCTCCGGCGCGTCCGGGAGGCGGAGCAGGTGCTCGACCTGCACGAAAACCGCCTCCTCCCCGCCGCGGCCGACCAGGTGGAGGCGGCCCGCGCCGGTTTCGTGACCGGGCGGAACTCCTTCACGACGCTGATCGACGCCGTGCGCGGCCTGCGCACCCTCGAACTCGACCTGTGGAAAGCGGAGTCGGACCTGTTCACGCGGCAGGCCGAACTCGACTACAGCCTGGGCCGGATCCCCGGCCTGGGCGGAAACGGAGACCAGCCATGACACGCCTCCTTCTCGCACTTGTTGTTCTCGCTGTCTCGATCACGGCGTCCGGCTGCGGGCGGGCGGGCCGCGACGCTTCCGACACGCACACCGCGGAGGCCGCGGTGATCTACACCTGCCCGATGCACCCGTCCGTCCGCCAGAACACGCCGGGCAGCTGCCCGATCTGCGGCATGGACCTGACCGCCGTGAACGCCGACGACGAAACGGACGGCGTGATCGTCGTCGAGCCGGCCCGCCGCCAGGAGATCGGCATCCGGACCGCCCCGGTGACCCGCGCACCCCTGCACGGGACGATCCGCGCGAACGCGCGTCTCACCTGGGAGGAAACGCGGCTCACCGACGTGACGCTCAAGGTGTCGGGCTGGATCACCCGGCTCGACGTGGCGTCCGCCGGCGACCCGGTCCGGAAAGGAGAGCGGCTGTTCTCGCTGTACAGTCCGGAACTCCACGCCGCCGGCGAGGAGTACCGGCTGGCGCTCAGGAGCCGCTCCGACTATCTCGTCGACGCGGCGCGCCGCAAGCTCGAACTCCTCGACGTGACGGAACGCCAGCTCGCCGCGATCGCCGAGGCGGCGGAACCGCTCCGCGAGATCCCCTTCCTCTCCCCGGTGGCCGGTTTCGTGGTCGAGAAGGAGGTCGTGGCCGGACAGGCGGTCCAGGCCGGCGCCCGGCTGTTCCGGCTGGCGCCCGCCGACCCGGTCCGGGTCGACGCGGACGTGTACGAGCCGGACCTCGCCTCCATCACAGTGGGACAGGCGGCCCGCGTGTCGCTCCCCGCGTTTCCCGGACGGGAGTGGAACGCGGTCGTCGATTTCGTTTACCCGACGGTCGACCCGGCCACCCGGACGGCCCGCGTCCGGCTCCGGCTGCCGAACCCCTCCGGCGACCTCCGCCCGGGCATGATCGCCGACGTGCATTTTTCCGTCGCGGGGGGCACCGCGGCGCTGACCGTTCCCGCTTCCGCAGTTCTTTACACCGGACCGCGCCGCATCGTGTTCGTGGATCTCGGCGAGGGGCGGCTCAAGCCGGTGGAGGTCACGCTCGGGGCGCGCTACGGGGATCGTCACGAAGTTCTCGCCGGTCTCGACGAAGGGGACCGGGTCGTCACGTCCGGCCAGTTCCTGATCGCGGCGGAGAGCCGCATCCGGTCGGCGGAAACGTTCTGGAGCAGCGAACATGAACACCACTGAAACGACCGCCGGTCACGGACCGGTCTCGCGGCTGATCGGCGCCTGCGCGCGCAACCCGTTCCTGACGCTGGTGGCCGTCGTGGCCCTGTCCGCCTGGGGCTACTGGGGGCTGAAACAGGCGCCGCTCGACGCGATCCCCGACCTGTCCGACGCGCAGGTGATCCTGTTCACCGAGTGGCCGGGGCGGAGCCCCGATCTCGTGGAGGACCAGATCACCTACCCGATCTCGTCGTCGCTCCTCGCCGCGCCGAAGGTGAAGTTCGTCCGCGGCCAGTCGATGTTCGGCATGTCGTTCGTCTACGTGATCTTCGAGGACGGCACCGACATCTACTGGGCGCGGAGCCGCGTCCTCGAATACATGAACGCCGTGCAGGCCACGCTGCCCGAGGGAGTCACCCCGACGCTTGGACCGGACGCCACCGGCGTCGGCTGGGTGTTCCAGTACGCCGTCGTCGACACGACCGGGCGGCACGACCTGGCCGAGCTGCGCTCGATCCAGGACTGGAACCTCCGCTTCGCCCTGGCCAGCGTGCCCGGCGTGGCCGAGGTAGCCTCGATCGGCGGGTTCGTGAAGCAGTACCAGGTCCAGGTGGACCCGAACCGCCTGCTGGCCTACGGCATCCCGATCACCGAGGTGATCCGCGCCGTGCGGGCGTCGAACGAGGACGCGGGCGGGCAGGTCATCGAGATCGCCGGCCACGAACACATGATCCGCGGGCGCGGCTACATAAAGAGCCTCGAGGACATCGAGGAGATCCCGCTCCGCGCCGCGGACGGAACGCCCGTGCGGGTCCGGGACGTGGCCGTGGTGAGCCCGGGACCGGAGTCGCGGCGCGGCCTTGCCGAGCTCGACGGCAAGGGGGAGGTGGCCGGGGGCATCGTGGTCATGCGCTACGGCCAGAACGCGCTCCGGGTGATCGACGCCGTCAAGGAGCGCCTGCGCGAAGTGGAGGCCGGGCTTCCGGAAGGGGTCCACATCAAGATCACCTACGACCGTTCCGACCTCATCCTGCGCTCGATCGACACGCTGAAGCACACGCTCGTCGAGGAGATGATCGTGGTGGCGCTGATCATCTTCCTGTTCCTCATGCACGCCCGGAGCGCCGTGATCCCGGTCCTCACGATTCCGCTCGGCGTGCTGCTCGCGTTCATCCCGATGTACTACCAGGGGCTGACCGCGAACATCATGTCGCTCGGCGGAATCGCCGTGGCCATCGGGGCGATGGTCGACGCGTCGATCGTCCTCATCGAGAACATCCACAACAAGCGCGAGGAGTGGGCCGCCGCCGGGCGCCCCGGAGATGAACGCGACGTGGTGATCGCGGCGATGCAGGAAGTCGGGCCGTCGATCTTCTTCTCGCTGCTCGTCATCACCGTGTCGTTCCTGCCGGTGTTCACGCTGGAAGGGGTCGAGGGGCGGCTGTTCAAGCCGCTCGCGTTCACGAAGACGTACTCGATGGGATTCGCGGCGATCCTCGCGGTGACGCTGACGCCGGCCCTGGCGGCGCTGCTGATCCGCGGAAAGATCCAGCGCGAGGAGGACAACCGGCTGAACCGGTGGCTCACGAACGCCTACATCCCGGTCGTCCGCTTCGTCGTGCGGCACCGCCGCGCGGTCATCGTGATGGCCGTCCTCGGCGTCCTGTCCGCCGTTCCCCCGTTCCTGGCGCTGAAGAGCGAGTTCATGCCGCCGCTCAACGAGGGGGCCATCCTTCACATGCCCACCGCCCCACCGGGGATGTCGATCACCGAGGCGTCCGCGGTCCTCCAGGCCATGGACAGGAAGCTCAAGGAGTTCCCCGAAGTCGAGAGCGTCTTCGGCAAGATGGGGCGGGCCCGCACCCCCACCGACCCCGCGCCGATCGGCATGGCCGAAACTACGATCATGCTCAAGCCCCGTTCCGAATGGCGGAAGGGGATGACCTGGGACAAGCTCATTTCCGAGATGGATCACGCCGTGCACTTTCCGGGGATGCCGAACATCTGGTGGATGCCGATCCAGACCCGCACCGAGATGCTCTCCACCGGCGTCCGGAGTCCGCTCGGCATCCAGGTCTTCGGCGACGATCTCGAGACGATCGAAAAGGCATCGCTGGCCGTGGAGGAAGCGGTGGGCCGGGTGCCGCGCACGCGGAGTGCGTTCGCCGAGCGGTCCACCGGCGGCTTCTACATCGACGTCGCGATCCGCCGCGAGGACGCCGCGCGCCACGGGCTCACCGTGTCCGACGTGAACGACGTGGTGATGTCGGCGATCGGCGGGATGAACGTGTCGGAAACCGTGGAAGGGCGCGAGCGCTACCCGATCAACGTCCGCTACGCCCGGGAGTACCGGGACGACCCGGAGCTGCTCAAGGCCATCCTGGTGGGAACGCCTTCCGGCGCCCAGATCCCGCTCGGCCTCGTGGCGGACATCACCCCGGCCACCGGTCCACCGATGGTCCGCAGCGAGGACGGCAAGCTCGTCGGGTTCGTGTTCGTGGACACGGTGCGCCCGATCGCCGACTACGTGAAGGACGCCCGCGCCGCGGTGGCGGAAGGGGTGGTGCTGCCGCCGAACGTCCGGCTGGCCTGGGTGGGGCAGTTCAAGTACTACGAGCGGGCGAAGGAGCGGCTGAAACTCGTGGTGCCGGTCACCCTGTTTCTCGTCCTGCTGCTGCTCTACCTGAACACCCGCTCGCCGGTGGAAACCGGCATCGTCCTGCTCTCGCTGCCGTTCTCGCTGGTCGGCGCCGTGTGGCTGCTCTGGCTGCTCGGCTACAACATGAGCGTGGCCGTGTGGGTCGGGATGATCGCCCTGGCCGGGCTCGACGCGGAAACCGGCGTCATCATGCTGCTCTACCTCACGCTGACCCACCGGAAACGGGTCCGCGAGGGGCGCCTCAGGACGTTCGACGACCTGACCGAGGTGATCGTGGACGGCGCCGCCCGCCGCATCCGCCCGAAGCTGATGACGGTGATGACGTCGATGATCGGCCTCACGCCGATTCTCCTGTCCACCGGGACCGGCGCGGACGTGATGAAGCGGATCGCCGCGCCGATGGTGGGCGGGCTCGTGACGTCCTTCATGCTCGAACTGTTCGTGTACCCGGCGGTCTTCGCGGTCTGGAAAGGGAGGGATTTCGGAAAAACCGATCCGGTGGCGTGAGGGAAAGCCGGAACCCGGAGGGGTCGATCCGGCGTGAGCCCGTCAGGCGGCCCTTTTCGCCCCCGGCAGCCCGGCGGGAACGCCGTACTTCCTGAGCTTGTTCCGGAGCGTCCGCAGCGATATCCCGAGCCGCCGCGCGGCCCGGGTGCGGTTGTCCCCCTCGAGGCGGACGGCTTCGAGGATCAGCTCGCGTTCGGCCGACTCGAGGTCCTCGGGAAGCGCCGCGATCAGGGCCTGGGTTCCGTCGGTCTCCGCTTCGAGCCTGATGTCTTTCGCGTCGACGACGTCCCCCCGGCAGAGGATCACGGTGCGCTCGATCACGTTCTGGAGTTCGCGGACGTTGCCGGGCCAGGTGTGGCGTTCGAGGAGGGCTGAGGCTTCCGGCGTGAAGCCCCGGATCGCCCGCTCGTGCTCTTTCGACGACACTTTCAGGAAGTGCTCCGCAAGGGGTACAACATCCACGGCTCGCTCCGCGAGCCGTGGTACATGCAGCGGCACGACGTTCAGTCGATAGTAGAGATCGCGGCGGAAGCGCCCCGCCTCCACCGCCGACTGGAGGTCCTGGTTCGTGACCGCCACCACCCGCACGTCCACGCGGACCGGCTCGCGGCCGCCGACCCGGTAGAACTCCCGCTCCTGGAGCACCCGCAGCAGCTTCGGCTGCAGGTTCGGTCCGATCTCCCCGACCTCGTCGAGGAGCAGCGTGCCCCCGTCGGCCAGCTCGAACTTGCCGGGCTGGCGGGCCACCGCCCCGGTGAACGCCCCCTTTTCATGGCCGAACAGCTCGCTTTCCAGCAGGTTCTCCGGCAGCGCCGCGCAGTTGATCGACACGAACGGCCGGTCGGCGCGCGGCGAGTGCACGTGCAGCGCCCGCGCGAACAGCTCCTTGCCGACCCCGCTCTCCCCGGTGATCAGCACGGTGGCCCGGCTGCCGGCCAGCGCCAGCGCCGTCTCCTTCAGGTCGGTGATGACCGGGCTCGTGCCGAGGATCCGGTCGATGCCGCCGCCGCGGCGCACTTCGCGCCTGAGCCGCCGGTTTTCCGAAGCGAGCCGCCCCGCTTCCAGCGCCCGCGTCACCACGATTTCCAGGTCGTCGGCGGTGAACGGCTTCGTGACGAAATCGCGGGCGCCGAGCCGGAGCGCCGACACCGCGGCGTCCACGCTGGCGAACGCGGTCATGATGATCACGGCCGTGTCGCGCCCTTCCTGCCGCGCCGACGCGAGCAGGTCGAGACCTCCCGGGCCGGGCATCCGGATGTCGAACAGCGCCAGGTCGTAGGTATCCGTGTCGAGCTTCTCGCGCGCCGCGTGACCGTCGGCCACCCGGTCCACCCGGAACCCCATCCGCTCGATCACTTCGGCGGCGAAGTTCCGCATCACCGTCTCGTCGTCGGCCACCAGGGCCCGGCGCTCGCTCAGCACGACGTCACCATCGGGAGCACCGCGATGAAGCGGGCGCCCCCCTTCGGGCGGGCCCGGCAGACGACGTCGCCGCCGTGCGCCCGCGCGATCTTTCTGGCGATGGCGAGGCCGAGCCCCGTCCCCCCGGGACGCGTCGTCACGAACGGCCGGAACACCGCCTCGCGCTGGTCGGCGGGAACCCCCGGCCCCCGGTCGTCCACGGTGATCTCGTAGCGCGGCACGCGGACGTCGCCGAGCCACGGCACGCGGCCGCCGCGGCGCGCGGTGATCGTCACGCTCAGTTCGCCCCCCCCGGGCTGATGGTCCACGGCATTGCGGAACAGGTTCCGGAACAGGAGCGGCAACCGGTTCCGGTCGAAGCGGAGCGGCGCGCCGTCGGGGAGCGGCCGGAACCGGCAGCGGATCGCAGAGCCGGCCCGGTGCAGTTCCTCCATGGCGTAGAGATGGAGATCCTCGACGAGTTCGTTCAGGTCGCCGACCGTGCGCTCCGGCTGCTCCTCACGGGCCAGCAGCAGGAGACCGGTGACGACCGACTCGAGCCGGTCGGCGCCGTCCACGATCGACATCACGTGGCGCCGGCGCGGATCGTCGGCGGACAGGTCGCGGAGCAGCAGCGTGGCGTACCCGGCGATGCCGCCGAGCGGGTTCCGGATCTCGTGGGCCACCGTCGCGGCCATCTCGCCGAGCGCCGCGAGCGTCTGCGTGCGCTCCACCTCGCGGGCCAGGAGGTCGCGTTCGGCGATCACCCGGGCGTACTGGTCGGAGAGGCGGTCGTAGGAATCCTGGAGCCGGAGCGTCGTGGCCTGGAACACGTCCATGGCCTGGGTCAGCGCCGATTCGAAAACGGCCTGACCGGGCGCGGAATGTGCGCCCGGGGCCCGGCCGTCACCGGAACCGGGCGCGGGGGCTGTGTTCGCGCTCATGGTTCCACCTCCACGTCGACCGGGTCGCCCCCGGCGTTCACGGCCGTCGTGTCGATGTCGGCGTTGCCGGCGCGCGCCCAGCGGGCCCATGTGCCGTCCGGCCAGCGATCGAGGTACTCTTCGTAGTACCGGTGCGCCTCGTGACCGGAGCCGAGCTGCGCGAACACGTCGCCGAGCTGCAGGACCACCCACCCGGAGTCCGCCGCCGTCGTGACATGCGGCAGCGCCGCCTCGTAGCAGGCGCGCGATTCCGGGTAGTGACCGCCGCGGTAGAGCACGTCCGCGAGTTCGAGGTTCGCCCGGCGGGCCAGCGGCGACTCGTCCTCGAGATACATGAGTTCGTGGAGGAGCGCGCGCAGGACGTCGATGGCCAGATCGGTGGAATCGGCGCGGGCGAGGGCCTGGCCGTAGCGGAAGCGGGTCGGAAGAATCGCGTCGCGCGGCAGTCCCAACGAGAGCGCCGCGTCGAGATGGAGGGCCGCCTCCGCCGGTTCTTCGCCGGCCTGGAGCAGCGCCGCGCCGAACCGCGCGTTGAGGTCGGCCTCCAGGCTGTCGAGCCCCGGGTCGTTCTCCCCGCGGGACTGCGACCAGAGGTCGAGCGCGGTGCGTGCCGCGTTCATGTCGCCGCGGAGGAGGGCCATGTCGAACGCGCTCTCGGTGACGGACAGCCGCAGACGCTCGGGCCACGGTCCGGATTCGAGGGCGAGCGAGTCGAGCACCGCTCCGGCCCGCTCGAAAAGTCCGCGCCGCGCCGCGAACCGGGCCCGCCACAACCGCGCTTCCGCCCGTCCGGTCCCCGACTCCCGCGTTATGACCCGGTCCATGAGATCGAGGACGCCCCGGTACTCGCGGCGCGCCTCCATCCGTTCGGCGATCTCGATCCAGGGAGCGGGCAGGGACACGCCGGAACTGTCCGGGGTCACCTCCGGATTCAGATCCCGTCCCGACACGAGCCCCGAAAGGGAATCGGCCGGCAGCAGGACGAACGCCAGCAGGAGCAGGGCGCCCGTCGCTTCTATAATGTAGGGCTGGAGTTTGCGGAACATGTCGAAGGGGATTTGAGCAATCGGCGTGCCAGAGGGAGGCGGAAGGGTCAAGCTGTTGTTTTAACGTGGCTTACGGCGTGCAACCCGAAGCGAAGGCCGGACCATGAAGTGCCCTTTGCGGAGAAACTTGCCGGATTGGGTCGATTTTTGACCGGTGCGGGGTGAGTCAGGACCAGTGTCCCCCTACCTCCTCCGGAACACCATCAACCGCGAGTTCCCCGACTCGTTGTTGTCCGTCATCAGGTAGATCCGCCCGAGCGCGTCCTCCGACACCGCTTCCACGGCCCCGTACAGCGAAGCCGGCGTGTCGTCGCCGCGCCCTTCCAGCATCTGGTCCACCGCCGCGTAGCGGATCCAGCGGCGGACCCGGCCGTCGAGCCGGCCTCCGTCGGCGGCGGGATCGCCGGACGCGATGTCCACCACCGCGATCCTCCGTTCCGCGCGGTCCACGATCCAGAGCTGCCCGCCGGAGCCGGCGACGCAGGCCGCAGACTGCGACCCGACCGCGGTCAGGGTCAGCGAGTCGGGCCCCGCCGCGTGGACGTAGTCCGTTCCGTCCCATGCGAAGCGGTCGCGCAGGATGTACGTGGGCGCCGGGCGCTCCTTGCAGGCGAACGTTTCGATCCGGCCGTCGGCGAGGCGCCGGACCGCCGCGCCTTCGAAGCCGTCGTTGTTGACCGTCTCCCCCGCCGGCGATCCCTGCGCGGAGCGGATCAGCTCGAGGCTGTCCCCTCTTTCAAGCATCAGGTAGGTCCACGACACCGGCGCGTCGGACGGGCCGCGCTCGCCGGCGGCGAAGACGACCGCGGGCCGGTCGCCGTCCGCCTCGACGCGCCCCAGGTCCTCGATGTCCTCGCCGGTCGGAAGAAACCGCGGATTGAGGACCGGCAGGCGCCGCGGCGTCACCGGTACCGGCGTTACCGGCACCGGCGTCGAATCCATCGCCGCCGGAAACGCGAGATCCAGCGCGTACACCGCGTCCTCGACCCGCGTCGCCTTGTCGTTGACGAGCCACAGCGTGACGCCCGACGAGTCGGCGCCTTTCACGGTCAGGCCGGAGTAGTCGGCGCGGCTCGTGTGGAGCGGGCGGACTTCGTAGAACCCGATCGGCTCGTAGAGATCGAGGATCGGCGTCGTGACGGGCGGACCGGGGGTGAGTTCGTCGTAGGCTTCCGGCCGTCCGGAGGCGGCTCCGGCGTTCGAACCCGCCCCGGCGGCAGGCGCGGCGTCCGCATCCGCACGGCTCACGGGTCCGACGGCACCCTCCCCGGGCCGCGCGTCCGCCTGGTCCCGGCGCGACGCGGCGGAACAGGCCGTCAGGAAGACGACCGCCGCGGCCAGCGCAATGCGCGACCCGCGGATCACTCGTCGATTCCGTAGTCTTTGATCTTGGCCCGCAGCGTCTGCCGCGAGATGCCGAGCGCCTCGGCGGCCTTCGTCTTGTTGTCCTTGAACAGCGCCAGGGCGGTCTGGATGGCGTACTGCTCCGCCTCGGCGATCGTGAGCAGCCCCCCCTTGCCGGACGCCACGTCGGCGATGCCGTTCGACTCGGCGGCCACCGGGGACACCCGCGACAGGATCTCCATCGGGAGATGGTCCGGCTCGATCGTCGCCCCGCTGCCGAGGAGGATCGCCCGCTCGATCACGTTGCGGAGTTCGCGGACGTTGCCGGGCCAGGCGTACCCCTTGAGCAGTTCCATCGCCTTGTCGGAGATCGTGTCCATGCTCTTCCGCAGCTCGCGGTTGAAGTGCGCCACGAAGTGTTCGGCGAGGATCGCGATGTCCTCGGGGCGCTCGCGGAGCGGCGGGATCACCACCGGCACGACGGAGAGCCGGTAGTAGAGATCCTCGCGGAAATCGCCGTCGGCCACCGCCTTCTTGAGGTCGCGGTTCGTGGCGGCCACGAAGCGGACGTTCACGTACACGTTCGACGTGCCGCCGACCCGCTTGAACGCCTTCGTTTCCAGCGCGCGGAGAAGCTTGGCCTGGAGCGCCACCGACATCTCGCCGATCTCGTCGAGAAACAGCGTGCCGGAATCGGCGAGCTCGAACAGCCCCTTCTTCCGCTTCTTGGCGTCGGTGAACGCCCCCTTCTCGTAGCCGAACAGCTCCGACTCGAGCAGATTTTCCGGGAGCGCCGAGCAGTTGACCTCCACGAACGGGCCGGCGGCCACCGGGCTGTTCATGTGCACGCGGCGCGCCACCAGCTCCTTGCCGACGCCGGTTTCGCCGCGGATGAGGATCGTCGTGGACCCCTCGGCGATCTTGTCCACCTCGTCGAGGAGGCGCCGCATGGCCGGGCTCTCCCCCTCCACGAGCGTCAGCGGGTAGCGGCCGCTCTCGGCGCGCTTCAGCACCTCGACCTCGCGGCGCAGCGTGGAGTTTTCCAGCGCCGCGCGGAGGATCAGGATGATCTGGTCGATCTCGAACGGCTTGCCGATGTACTGGTAGCAGCCGAGCTTCGTGGCCTCCACCGCCGACTCGAACCGGCCGAACGCGGTCATCATCACGACCTCGACCTCCGGGTAGTCGCGCTTGATGACCTTGAGGATCTCGAGGCCGTCCTCGCCCGACTCCTTCAGCTTCTGGTCGAGCAGGACGATGTCCACGTCCTCGTCGCGGAGGAACTGGAAGCCCTGGAGGCCGCCCGGCGCCTCGAACACGCGGAACCCCTCGCCGCGCAGCGCCTCGCCGATCGTGAACCGGAGGGACCGCTCGTCGTCGATGATCAGTACGCCGTAGCCCGGCCGGGCTTCAGCCTCTTCGCCTCTGGCCATGCCTCTTCTCCAGCGGTAGATGGATCGTGGCCGTCGTGCCCCGGCCGACCGTCGAGTGAATGGAAATCGTGCCGCCGTGCTCCCGGATGATCGACTGCGAGATGGACAGGCCGAGGCCGGTGCCGTCGCGGCGGGTGGTGAAGAACGGATCGAAGATCCGCTCCAGCGTTTCCTTCGGGATGCCGTCGCCGGTGTCCTCCACGGCCAGCTCCACGAACTCCATCGGCCGGGCCTCGCGCGGCGGCTCGACACGATCGGTGGCGCGGCGCCCGGCGACCCGCCGCACGTACGGCGACTTCAGCGAGCGGCGGAGGCGGATCGTCAGGCGCCCCCCCTCCGGCATCGCCTGCAGGGCGTTCTGGGCAAGGTTCAGCAGGACCTGCACGATCTGGTCGTGGTCGATGTGGATCCGCGGGATCCCCTGCTCGATCGACGTCTCGATCGTCACGGCCCGGTCTTCCGCCGATTCCGTCACCAGGGCCAGGACCTTGGTGATGCACTCCGTCACGTCGGACTCCGACAGGTGCGGCCGGGCCGGGCGGGCGAAGCTGAGCAGGCTCTCCACGATCTTGTCCAGGCGGGCCGTCTCCTCGAGGATGATGTTCGCGAAGCGGACCCGGTCGTCGTCGGCGTCGAGGCGCTTCTTGAGGACCTGGGCGGACGCGCCGATGCCGGCCAGCGGATTCCGGATTTCGTGGGCGACGCCGGCGGAGAGCTCGCCGAGCGACACGAGGCGGTCGCGGCGGCGGGCCTGCTCCTCCCCCCGTTTCGCGTCGGTCAGATCGACGAAGATGCCGACCGCGCCGACCCGGGCTCCGTGCTCGTCCTCGAGCGGCGTCAGGCGGAGCCCCACAGGCACCACCCGCTCGTCCTTCGTCAGGATGTCCACCTCGCCGTCGCCGAACTCGGTGGTCATGGCCTTGTCGAGCAGGCTCGGCCCCGGAACGGCGGTGCGGAACACGAGGGCGCCCGGGCGACCGATGGCTTCCGCTGCGGAAAATCCGGTGATCGACGCCGCCTGCTCATTGAAATGGGTCACGGTGCCGATACCATTGATGGCGATCAGCCCCGAATTCATGTTCCGGAGGATGTTTTCGGTCAGGCGGTGCAGGTCGACCAGTTCGCGGATCAGGTTCGCGCGCCCGAGGTTGGCGTCGTTCCGATCCAGAATGTCCTTGAGCACGTTGCCCGCCGGGCCCTTCGCGGTGTTCTCGGACATCGGTCATGACTCCAGGGTGCACATGGAAATCGACCGTAGCATCGGGATACCGGGGTGTCAACGTCGAGGCGGCTGCGACGGGCCGTGCCGGACCGGTGCGCGACGCCCGGACGCCGGTCTCTCGTCACGGACACGGCGCTGCTTGCCGGGTCCGCCGGCAACCCCTAGGATCACGCCATGGTAAGTCCGACCGATCTTCTCCTGCTCCTGCTCGGCGTCCTCCTGCTGCTCGGAATACTGGCCACGAAACTCTCCCCGCATCTCGGCGTGCCGGCGCTCGTCCTGTTCATGGCCGGCGGCATGCTGGCCGGGCCGGAAGGGCCGGGGAACATCGCGTTCCGCGACGCGAAACTCGCCCAGTTCATGGGCACGATCTCGCTGATCGGCATCCTTTTCTCCTCGGGGATGGCCTCGCGCTGGGACACGGTCGGCGCGGTGCTGCGACCCGGCGTGTGGCTCGGCGTTCTCGGTCCGGTCGTGGCCACCACCGTCGTGGCCGCCGTGGCGCACCTGACCGCGGGCGTTTCGTGGGCGTCCGGCGCCCTGCTCGGCGCCGTCGTGGCCTCCACGGACCCGGTGGCGCTCGGGAGCCTGTTCCGGTCGCGCCGGGCCCGCACCGACCGCCGGACGATGGAGCTCCTCCGCTTCGAATCCGCGGTGGGCGCGGCCATGTCGGCGTTCCTCGCCATCGTGATCCTCTCGTGGGCGCTCGGCCAGCGCACCGACTGGCTGAAGATCGTGCTCGCGTTCCTCAGCTCGGCGCTGCTCGGGGCCGGGATCGGCTTCTTTCTCGGCCAGTTCACCGTGTGGGTGCTGAACCACCTGAAGCCCGACGCGGAGGTCCTGTACACGCTGCTCACGGTGGCCGCGGCGTTCATCATCTACGGGCTCACGTCGCTGCTGCACGGGTCGGGGTTTCTCGGCGTGTTCGTCGGCGCCGTCGTCATCGGCAACTCGGACCTCCCCGACCGCGGGCCGATGCGCCGGTTCCACGAGGGGCTCCCCTGGCTGTCCCAGATCACCCTGTTCGTCCTGCTCGGCCTCCTCGTGCCCCCCTCGGCGTTCATGGCGTCCCTCGGCACCGGCGTCCTCGTGACCGCGGCCCTCGTGTTCATCGCCCGGCCCCTGGCCACGCTGCTCGCCCTTCCGAAGAGCCGGCTGACCGGGGCCCAGAAGACGTTCGTGTCCTGGGTCGGCCTCAAGGGCTCCGTGCCGGTGGCGCTGGCCACGTTCGCCTACTCCAACGACCTGACCGGCGCGGCGTGGATCCTCGGCGTCGTGGCGGTGGTGGTGGTGCTTTCGGCGTTCCTGCACGGGATCTCGGTGCCCTGGCTCGCGGGCGTGCTCCGGCTCCGGACGAAGGCCCACGAGGCCCCGGAACCGCTGGACATGGTCGACCTCGGCCCGGGGGGCGTGGCCTGCTTCCGGATCGAGGAGGGGTCGCCGGCGGCCGGGCGGGCGCTCCATGAAATCGACCTTCCGAACAACTGCCTCGTCGTGCTGATCAGCCGCAGCGGCACGCGCATCCGGCCGCGCGGAACGACCGTCCTCAACGAAGGGGACGACGTGTACTGCTATTCGCCGCCGGAGCTGTTTCCGGTGCTTCAGATTCGACTCGTGGGGGAAAGGGAGGCGGGATGAGAACGGGATTGCGCGCCGCGGGTGTTCTGGCGTTCGTTCTGGTGATGGGGGTTCCGCCGGGCGCGGGGGTTGGCGCCGCGGATGCGGCCCCCCTGCGGGACTCCGGCCGGCTCGATCTGGCGGCGTCGCGCGGCCTCGAATCGGCGGTGGCCGTCCTGGCCGCGCGGTTTCAGGAGCGGCATCCGGACGTAAACATCCGGGTGCGGCATGAATCGCCCCGCGCGCTCGAGGAGCGGGCGCGGCGCGGGCGGGACGACCTCTACCTGTCCGCCGGCGCCTTCGACGCCGACCTCCTTCTGCGCGAAGGGCGCCTCGATGCCGCGTTCACGAAGACGATCGCGCTGGACCGGCTCGTTCTCTGCGCCCCGAACTACGGGCGGCTGCGCACGCCGCTGGAGCTGGGCTCCCCGGCCGTTCTCCGCGTGGCCCTCCCCGATCCGGCCCGGATGCCGGCCGGCCTCATGGCGGTGGTGGCCCTGAACGCGATGGGTGTCTGGCCGGCCGTCGCCTCCAAGGCGGTGTACGAGAACTCGACGCTCGAGGTGGAGGAGCTGATCGCCACCGGGTATGCGGAGGGGGGCTTTCTCTATCTCAGCGACGTCCGCGGCACCGACCGCTTCCGCGTCGTCGGCACGCTGGAGCGCCCCTATTCCGAGCCGATCGCCTGGACGGCGGCGGTCCCGGTGGACGCCGATCATCCGGACGCGGCGCGGGCTTTCGTCACGTTTCTGCTGTCGGAGGAAGCCGGTGAGATCCTCGAGGGGATGGGACTGGTTCGGCCGCTGAAGTAAGGGAGGGCTTGCGGGGGGATTCGGGTGCGGTCGGGACCGGCCGGCTTCACCGGCTCAGCTGCGCGGACATTCCCTGGCCGACGCCGCGGGCGACCGCGCAGTCAGCGCGATACGTCCAGCGATCCGCCGCCGCTGCCGGGGTCGTACGCCGACAGGCTCGAGCGCCCCGTGTCGAGCGAGGCGAGCTCCTCGTGCAGCTCCGCCGCCCGCCGCGTGGCGCTGGACAGCGCGTTCCGGCCCGCGTCGCGGGCCTCGCGCAGGAGCGGATCGAGTCCGGAACCGGCCGTGCCGGTCGAGGCGAGTTCGGCGATCAGCCGCCCGCGCTCTTCCGTGAGCCGCAGCGCCTCGTCCAGGTCGTCGCGGTCCAGCGAAGCGAGCAGCGCGTGCGTCACGCCGGCCAGCCGTCGCGCGAGCGACGCGGAGTCCGGGGCGGAACGGTCCGCACAGCGGGGCTCGGTCACGCCTTCAGGTCCTTGTACATCCCGAGAAGCTCCGCGAAGCGCTTCTTCATCTCCACGACCTCGTCGGGAGGGACCTGCCGGACGACTTCGCCGGTCTTGCGGTTCATGACCCGGATGACGAGGTCGTCGACCCCTTCGACCTTGACGAAGGTCACGCCGACATTGGGGTCGGCGAGGTCAGCGAGGATCGACCGGGCCGCCTTCAACCCCTTGTCGGAGTCCTCGTCCTCCGGCTTGTCCGGCTCGAATTTCCGGGTTTCGTCCACGCGGCTGCGTGGTTCTTCCGCCCGGGCCCGGTCCGGGCTTCCCTGGACGCCGGCGATCGCCAGCGAAGCCGCCAGCGCTGCCTGATCCTGGGATCCATCACCGATTCGATTGATCATCGTTACCTCTTAAAACCCACTCCCACCGAGATTGACCTGCTGCCCGGTGAGTCGTGTCACGATTTCGATCATCCGTCCATACTGGGCCCGCAGGATCTTTTCCCGCTGGACCAGCCGTGCGTCGATCTGGGCGATCCGCTCGTTCAGCCGCCGTGTCTGGCTGTCGAGAAGATTTTTTTCCTGTTCCAGGCTTCCGTTCGTTCCCGTGAAATTGGCCACGACCGTGGCAAGCCGGTTGGCCACGCCGTCCGCGGACCCGAGCAGGTCTTCCACCTGGCCGAGTTTCGTGGACAGGGCCGCCTCCAGCTTGCCTGCGTCGGACAGCGTGAGCTTTCCTTCGCGGTCCGCCGAGATGCCGATTTCCCCGAGACTGGCGAGGCTGCCGGACGCCAGGCCGGAAACGCTCCGGGTGGCCCCGAACCTCAGGTCGTTGATCAGCGTCACGAACGACGTCGAGCCGGCCAGGATGCCGCGTGTTTCGAACTTGTCGCTGGTGGCCAGCTTGCTCCGGACATGGGTCAGGAGCTCGTTGTACTTCGCCAGGAACTCCTCGACCTTCTCCTTCCCCTTCTCCGTGTCCGCGGCGATCTTGATCGTCACGTCCGTGCCCGTCTCGATTCCCTTCAGGTCGAGCGTGAGGCCGGCGAGCGCGTCGGAAACGTTGTTCGAGGAACTCGAGAGGCTGATCCCGTTCAGCGTGAACACGGCGTTGGCCGCGGTCAGCGTCGTGGCCGCCGAGTACGCGGTCGTCGACGAGGTTCCGGCGATGCCGAGGGAGGTCGCGAAGGACCCCGTGGTATCGGAAATGCTCGCGATGATGTTCCGGGTTCCGCTCTCCTTCGACGTGAGAACGAGCTTCTGGGCGCCGGTGGCCGCATCCGTCGTCACGACGGAGGCGGACACCGCCGCGCCGGACAGGTTCACCGCCGAGGCGGCCCTGGCCAGCACGGTCGCGTTCGTGTCCCCTTCGGCCACGGTGACGTTGACGCTGGTCGTCGTTCCGTCCACGGTCACGTTGAACCCGTGGGTACCCGCCGCAAAGGACGTTCCGGAGCTGATGAAGCTTCCCGAGGCCAGGGCGTGCGACCGCGCGAGGCTCGACACGCGGAGAACGTGCGTGCCGGCCGACGCGTCGGAGTTGGCCGTGGCGGTCAGGACCTTGTCGTCGCTGGAGGAAACGGTGAATGCATGAAGCGAGGAGAGGGAGCCGGAGCTCTTGAGCCCCGAGAGCGCGTTCTTGAGCGCCGTCAACTTCGAGTCGATGTCCGACAGGACAGCCAGCTTCTGGGCCACGACCGTTTTCGACTTTTCCAGCTTGACGGCCGGAAACCGTTCGAGAGAAATCAGCTGCGCGATGAAGCTGTCGAGTGATCCTCCGGTTGCGGAACCGATGCTCATTGAAAACACTCCCGTGAACCCGCCCGCCCGTTCAAGGGCGAGCGCCTTCGCAATTGCCTATGCGGCCTCGACCTTCGTGCCGAGGGCCTTTTCCCATGTTGCCAGGAGATCCGACAGCATGGTTTCCACTTCCTCGAAATTCCCTTCGCGAACCTGGCGGATCATGTAGTCGTACAGGGTCAGCAGCTTGCCCGCGATGTCGCCGGCCTCGAAGTTCAGGCCGTTGACGAGCTCGGTCAGGACGCGGATGGACATCGTGCGGTCCTTCTTGCGAACGGCGCGCACGCCGAGCCGGTAGGTGAACAGGATCAGTTCCTCCTGGCTCATCGCCTGGATTTCCTGTTCACGGTAGTTGTTCGACGACGCCGCGTATGTGGTCAGTGCCTGGCTCATAAGCTGAAATCCGCTCCGCTTCCGGCCCGGAAGGGGGATCCCTCCCCCTCCCGGTCCGGGATGACTGGGTTAACGTTCACCTGTTCCGGCCGGGGCCGGCTCACCCCGAAGGGTGAACCTTCCCCGCGGCCTCACGGGCCTACCGGAAGAGTGAAAGGACTCCTGCGCTGTTCTGGTTGGACTGGCCGAGGATCGCGAGGGCCGTCTGCGACAGGATCTGGAACTTCGTCGCTTCCAGCTGTTCCGAAGCGATGTCCGCGTTCAGGATCCGGTTGTACGCCGCTTCGGTGTTCGCCTGCTCGACCGAGATCACGTCTTCCTTCACCGTGAAACGGTTCGTGAGCGAACCGATCGTCGTCAGGCCGGAGCTGACCGTATTCAGCGCCGCGGTGACTTCGTTCAGGTAGGTGAGGTAGTTCGTGCTGTTGATCACGGAGCCGTTCGTCAGGGCGTCGACGTTCGTCAGCCCGAGGAACGTGGCGAAGTACTTCGAGGTGGAGTACGCCGTCTGGGCGGACTCGGCCGTCTGGAACGTGAACGTGGAGGCCGAACCGAGCAGCTGCACGCCGTTGAACTTCGTGTTCGCGGCGATCGAGTCGATTTCGTCGGTCAGCGACACGATCTGCTGGCTGATGGCCTGACGCTCGATGGTTCCGATCGAATCCGAGGCGGCCTTGGAGATCTTGGCTTGGATGTCGGTCAGGATGTCGTTCAACTTCGCGAGTCCACCCTCGGCAACGGAGAGAATGTTCTTGGCCTCTCCGATGTTCTCGAACACCTGCTTGAGGGTCCGCGAACGGCCCTGGAGGCGGGTGGCGATCGACAGACCCGCCGGATCGTCGCCGGCGGAGTTGATCCGCTTGCCGGTGGCGAGACGCAGCTGGTGGGTGGTCAGGTTGTTGTTGACGTTGCGGAGCGCGTTGAGGATGTTCAGGCCCTGGATGTTGGACCTGATTCTGGTGATATCGCCTTCTGCCATGGTGGCACTCTCCTTAGCTGTCCCTGCCCCGGTCGGTACCGGGCCAGAGCGGGTATCCATACCCGATGGAGTGATGCGAACAGTGCCCCGGGCATTTCCCGGGAGCTCGCGCGGCGCGTCGGGGGTGACGCGTCCGCCGGTTCGATCACTTCATGAGCCATGGATCGTCCGCTTCGGGGAGATGCTTTAGGAATTTCTTCGTGTCCGGGGCGTGTGCAAGCGGTTTTGTTCGAGGAAGTTCCGGGGGTTTTGACCCGGTCCGGCAGGCGGGGAGCCTGAAGTCGGGATGCCCTGTCCGGGAACCGGCCCGGCCGGGCCGCGCACGATATCAGGCGGCCCGGGACGCATCGTCCCGGGGCGCTCCGTGCCCGAACGGGCAGCGGCCTTTTGCGGGGAGGGGCGCGGCGGCGGCCGCGTCGAGCGGAAACCGGATGCGGAAGATCGTGCCGCCGGCCGGGTTCTCGAGGACCGTGATGGTTCCGCTCCACTGCTGGACGATGCCGTACACCGTGGACAGGCCAAGGCCCGTTCCCTTGCCGCGCTCCTTCGTCGTGTAGAACGGCTCGAACATCCGGCGGCGCGTCTCCTCGCTCATTCCGGTTCCGGTGTCGGCAACCCGCAGTTCGGCGTAACCGGCGGAGCCTTCCGCGTGACCTTCGACGGTGGCGTCGACCCGGTTCGTGGACACGGTCAGCGTTCCTCCCTCGGGCATCGCGTCGCGGGCATTCACGCAGAGATTGAGAAGGATCTGCTCGACCTGTCCCTTGTCGGCCAGGATCGGCAGCGCCTGCTTTCCGACTTCGAGGCGGATGGCCACGTCCTCGCCGATAACCCGGCGCACCAGGTCCTGGAAACCGAGGACGACCTCGCCCAGGTCCAGCCTGGAGGCGGCCGCGGTTTCCTTGCGGCTGAACGCGAGCAGCTGCTGGGTCAGGAGCGCTCCCCGCTCCCCCGCGTCGCGGATCGCCGCGAGGCGATTCCGGAGCGGATCATCCGGGCTCATCTTCAGGAGCACCAGCTGGGCCTGGCCGAGGATGGCGGTGAGCAGGTTGTTGAAGTCGTGGGCCACGCCCCCGGCCAGGCTCCCGATCGCCTCCATCTTCTGGGAGTGCAGGAGCTGTTCCTCGCTCTTCTTCAGCGATTCCTCGGCCTTCTTGCGGACCGTCAGGTCACGGATGTAGCCGGTGAAGAACGGCTTTCCCCCCGGCCCGTCCACCTTGACGATGGCCACCTCGGCGGGGAACTCCGTGCCGTCGGCGCGCATCGCCGGCAGTTCGAGCTGGCGCCCGAGAATCCGGCTGATCCCGGAGGCCACGTGCCTCTTCAGCCCCTCCCGGTGCTGCTCCCGCAGCTGCGCGGGAACGATGAGGTCGGCGAGCTGGCGGCCCACGGCGTCCTCCTTGCGGTAGCCGAAAATCCGCTCGGCGGCGGTGTTGAACTCCGTGATCGTCCCCTCGCAGTCCATCGTGATGAAGGCGTCCAGCGCCGACTCGAGGATGGCGCTCTTCCGGGCCTCGCTCTCGATGAGTGCCTGGTTCCGTTCCTCGAGCGCCGTATGGTGTTCCGCGGTCCGCCGGTCCAGTTCGATGGCCATCCGCTCCGACTCTTCGGCCATCCGGTTGAAGGCCTCGATGAGCGGCCCGAAAGCGCCGCCGTCCACGGGAACGCGATGCCCCCGCTCCCCGGCGGCAAACCGGCGCGCGGCTTCCTCGATCCGCCTCAGGCAACGCTTCGCGTCGGTCCGATCGGATCCTCCGTCCGTCTCGCGGGCGCCGGGAGTTCCGGGTGTGGGGAACGCTTCCGACGCGTCGTGCGCGCCGGGAACGGGACTGCCCTGATTTTCGTCGCTGTGGCTCATCGATCGTTCTCCAGAACTCCGGGACGAGTACTGGATCGGCATGTCCGAATGGAGCTTGACGCCTGCGATGGAGAAATTGTCGAAAAAGAACGACTATTGAAGAGACACGCGAATCGTTTTGGGGTGTGAGATCATACGAACGCCGGACAAATGGTTGTTGCAACAGGGAAGATGACACTCGGCGGATGCGGCCACGCTGACGGCAGGCCGGGTGACAACGGGAACGGAAAGCCGCTAGAACGGAGTTTCGGACAGGGCCTCTTCCAGCGCTTCGGCGCGGCTGTCGCCCGGGGCCAGGGTCCGGAACTTGTCGAGCGCGGTCCGGGCGGCGTCGATGTCGCCGAGCGACCGGCAGACCAGCGCCATGTTCCACCACGCTTCGGCAAAAGTGCCGTCGATCGCGTTCAGCGTTTCCAGCGTCCTCCGGGACTCCTCGAGACGCTCGAGGCCGTACTCGGAAACCGCCTTCAGGAACAGCAGCTCGGTGTTCCGCGTGTCGGCGGGAACGACGGCCAGCGCCTCCTCGGGATTGCCGGCATCGAAGTAGCGGTAACCCAGCTCCACGGCCATGATCTCGAGGTTGCCCCGCGCGTCTTCCAGGCCGGGGTCGCGCTCGAGAGCCGCGCCGTAGGCGGCGTACGCCTCGTCGAACCTCCCGGCATGGGCCAGCGCGTTGCCGAGAAACAGGCGGACCATGGCATCGTCGTCCAGGCCCGCGGCCGCCGCGGAGAAGGCCTCGGCCGCCTCCGCGTACTCCTTCATCCGGTACAGGCAGATGCCCAGTTCCCGGGACACCTCGGCCCGGTCCAGGCCGTCGCCGGTGGCGGGGTCGCCCGTTTTCAGGATGCGGCGGAACGACTCCGCGGCATCGGCGAACTTCTGGTCGTGACAGGCGATCGTGGCCAGGACGAAGCGCGGGATCGGCGCATCGGGATCGATGGCCAGAGCGTTCCTCGCGTCGCGGGCGGACTGGGCCCGATCTCCGCGGGCAAGTGTACACTGCGAGAGCCGGGCATGGGCGATCGCCAGCACTTCCGGCGACAGCGGCTCGCGGGTGGACTGGACGGCCTCGCGGAAACAGCGTTCCGCCCGTTCCATGTCCTGCAGCGAAAAGCAGGCCACGCCCAGGTTGAACTGCACGAAATGATCGCCGGGCTTCTCGGCGGCTTCGCGCTCGAGGAGTTCGAGGTTGCGCCGCTTCTTCCGCTCCATCGTGTCCGCGTCGAACGCGTAGCCCTCGTGGTCGATGACGAGTTCGGAGGGAATCACCCGGAAACCGGCGCGCCGGAGCGCCGGGTAGACCTGCTCGTGCACCCGCCCCTCGAACCGCACGCGCGGGTCGTTCCGGAACAGCCGGCAGTAGTTGCCGACGAAGCGGTGGGTCATGTCTCCCCGGGTGATGCTTTCGATGGCCACGTTGTAGCCGTCGGCCCGGCCGGTGGCGACGAGTTCGCGGATCGCCGCCGCGGAATCGCGGCGCAGGCGCTCGTCGGCGTCAAGCACGAGAATCCAGCTTCCGGAAGCCGCCTCGAGGGCCCGGTTCCGGGCCGCGGAGAAATCGTCGCACCAGGGGAACCGGACGACCCGGGCACCGGCGGCCTCGGCGATGCGGACGGTGTCGTCCGTGGAACCGGTGTCGCAGACCACGATCTCGTCGGCGATCTCCCGGACGCTGTCGAGGCATGCCGGGAGATGTTTCTCCTCGTTGCGGACGATCAGGCAGACCGAAATCAGCGCGCCGTTCGCGGCGGCCGCGGCGGGCGCAGTGGCGGCGGGCGCAGTGCCGGCCGCCGGATCGCGCACGGCCCGGGATTCGTCGAGATCGATGATGGCCGTGGCGTCCGCGGCGTCCGGCTCCGCGGCCGCCGCGCTCTCCTCGGCCGGAACTTCCGGCGAAGGCGGAACGACCGGCGCCGCGGCATCGGCGGCGGGCCGCTCGCGCATCGTCTCCAGGAAGGCGTCCAGCTCGGCGCGGTCGAAATCACCGTGATCCGCCGCGTAGGTCAGGATGTTTCCCGCCTGGTCCGCCAGGGACGGATCGAGCCGGGCGGCTTCCTGGACCAGGGCCACCCCGTCCTCGCCGCGCCCCTGGTCGAGAAGAATGAGCCCGGCCTTGATGCGGACCGATCCCAGATCCGGGCGCAGCGCGCAGGCCCGCAGGTAGGCCGGCAGGGCTTCCGCCGCGCGGCCGAGCGCCATCAGGAGGTCGGCGCGGTGGGCATGGGCCGCGAACAGCTGCGGATCCAGCACCAGCGCTTCGTCGAACGCGCCCTCCGCCTCGGCCGGTCGGCCCAGGGTGGCCAGGCACACCCCTTTCAGCGTCCAGAGAAACGCGGGCTGGGGGCGGATGTCCGTGAGCCGGGGATCGATGCGCTGCCCCGGCTTCAGGAGGTCTTCGAGCAGGACCAGCGCTTCCGCGTGGCGTCCTGCCTCCATGAGAAGCTCGGCGCGCATGAACCGGGTCCCCATGAGGCCGGGAAATTCCTCCACGGCCAGGTCGAGCTGCTCCAGCGCCCGATCGAGGCTGCCCGCCTTGAACCGGCAGACCGCGAGGTTCCAGCGGATGTTCGCCTTGAGCTCGCCGAGCTGTTCGGTGGCCAGGAGCCCGTCGTAGATCTTTTCCGCCTCGTCGAGCCGCCCGACCATGACGTACGTGTCGGCCAGCTTGAGCCGGGCCGAGGGATTGTCCGGAAGTCCCGAGGCTTCGCTGAGGGCGATATCGTGGTTCCGCGACAGGCGTATCCGGTTCTTTTCCGGATCGGCGTAGCCGAGATGGTAGATCGACAGCGGGGTCTTCGGCGCGCCCGGGCCGAGCGGCACGTTGCCCCGGTGGATCTGTTCGTGCAGGCGCCCGCGGAACCGGATGTCCCCGCGGCGGCGGAACAGCCGCGGGTAGAAGTGCACGAGTTCCACGCCGGAGTTCATCGCATCGGCGGCGGACACGATGCGCAGCTGGTAGGCGTCGATCTCCGGCGGCGCCTCGGCGATCAGGCGGAGCAGGCGACCCCCGTTGATGTAATCCAGCCGTTCATCGGCGTCGATCGACAGCACCCAGTCGCCGGTGGCGTGCTCGAGGGCCGTGTTGCGCGCCCTCGAGAAATCTCCCTCCCACGTCGCTTCGTGGACTTTCGCCCCCACGCGCCGGGCGATCTCCGCGGAGTCGTCCGAGGATCCGGTGTCGACGACGATGATTTCGTCCGCCCAGTCCCGGATGCTCTCCAGGCAGCCGGTCAGGTGACGGGACTCGTCCTTGACGATCAGGCAGGCTGTCAGGCGCGGGCGTTCTGTGAACGGCATGTCTCCCCCGGTTGTCGTCAACCCGCTCTTTCGAGCGTGAACTCCGCTGCGTCGAGCAGCGCCGCGATCCTCGCACGGGCCGCCAGCGCGGTGTGATGCCACGTATGACCCTGTCGGATCGCCTCCGCGCCCCTTCTTCCGAGATCCAGCGCGGCCCTTCCGTTCCGGTGCAGCGTCCGCATCGCCTCCGCCACGTCGTCCGCGGACGGCTCGGCCAGGTAGGGCATCCCCATCGTGCCGTATCCGCCGATCCCGTCGCAGCCCCAGGGAACGATGCGCGCCGGAAGGATCCCGGCAATCCCCGGATGCGCGAACTGCATTGCCCCCCCGTGCCCGGTGACGATCACCGGAAGACCGGCGCTCATCGCCTCGGCGATCGGCAGTCCGTACCCTTCGCCCCGGTACGGAGCCACGTACGCGTGACAGGCCCGGTACAGCGAGGGCATCGCCCCCGGCGGCACGTCATCGCTGATGTGCAGGATCTCCGGAGCCCCCGGTCTCCCGCGGAATTTTTCCACCGCCTCGGCGACCTGCCCACCATATAGCGCCACATCCTTCAAGACAAGACAGACATCGTCTTCCGACGTGAAAGCCCGCTCCCAGGCGGCGAGAAGAATGTCGAGCCCCTTCCGCGGCGTGGCGCCCCCGATCCAGAGAAACCGGAACGAACTCTCCGTCGGGAGGGACGCGGCCGGGACGCCCTCATGGTACAGGTCCGTCCGGACGCCGAGCGGCACGGTGACGATCCGGGCCGGATCGAACCCGCCCCGGATCCAGCTGGCCCGGACATAGTCGGAGATCGCCCAGAGTTCCTCCGCGTTGCGATCCGCGGCCCGGACCCAGGAAGCGGGAACGGACCCGAACTCCCAGGGGACGTTGAGGACGAGCTTTCCGGTTTCCGGCCGGTGAAAGCGCGGCGGCCAGGCGCAGCGCACGGTCAGGTCGGGCACTCCGGGGGTGGACGCGGCCATCGCGGAGGCCACCCGCAGGCCGGCCGGATCGTCGTGAAGGTCCTGGCGCCGTCCCCGGTTGACCGGCACCACCGGCACATCCAGATCGAGCAGCGCCGCGGCGAGTTCGCGGTTCATGTGGGCGAAGGAATGGGTTTCGAAGAACGGCCCCTCCCAGTGGACCCGCCCCGGCGAGCCGGAACCGGGGCGCCGCACGGGGCGCGGCGACGGGCCGGAGGCCATGACCTCCCCCGCCGTGCGTCCGGGCCGCGAGACATCGGCGATCGTCGCGTTCACGAGATCGATCACCGTCGTGTCCTCCCGGAACCGCGCCGCCCAGGCCGGGCCGGTCAGGCGGATCTCCGCTTCGAGGCCGGGATCGTCGAGCAGGGCGCGGACGGCACTCTCCCACGCCGCGGGGTCGGCAAAGTCGTCCACGTAGCGGGCGGCGTCGCCGCCGGCCTCGGGAAGCCCGCCGGTCCGGCTGGCCAGCACCGGTATGCCGCGCCCCAGCGCCTCCACGACGACCCGGCCGAACGGCTCCGGCCACTGCGAAGGCACGAGGAGCAGGCGAACCCCGTCGAGAACCCGCTCGGGCTCGACCCAGTCGCGCACGACGACGTTCGCGGGGAGCGGCACCGGCGGGCGGCCGCCGACGAGGAGAAACTCCCGTTCCGGCATGCGCCCGGCCAGTGCGAGGAAGACGCCGAGCCCCTTGTACGGAGCCGGTTTGACGAGGGCGATGGTTCCGTTCCCTCTTGCGTTCTCGGCCGGAGTCGGCCCGGATTCCCCGGCGCACCCGTTCGGGGATCGCTCCGGGGCCGCGCCGGGATCCGCCGCGGGAACCGCCACCGGCGGGTAGGCCACGACCGCGTCGACCCCGGTCAGGTCGCGGAGGACCTGCCGCAGGAACCGGGAGTTCGTGACGACCCGGTCCGCCTCGCGGATCGCGCGGCGCTGGGTGTCGGTGGTTTCGCGCTCGGCCAGGTAGTGCGGACAGGCGGCGCAGTTGCGGTCGCACTGAGCGAGAGCCCGGGGTTCCGGACAGAGCGGCTCGTAGGAGCGCACGAAGAGGATCGACCGCGCGCCCGCCGCCCGGGCCGCATCAATCGCCGTGGGCGCCATCTCGAGCTGCGTCAGGACGACGTCCGGCTTCAGCATCACGACGAGGTCGTGGAACCGGCCGGCGTCGAACGCCTCGTGAACCAGGAACGGTCCGAGGCGGCGGCTGGTGTTCAGGGACCCCATGGTGACGACGTGCACCTCCCTCTCCCGGGCCAGATCCTCGACGATCCGCCGGGCGGAGATTTCCGCGCCCCCGCCGGGCGGGTCGAAAACGGCGGCGGCCAGAACCACCGCGCCGCGCCCCGGCTGCAGGTCGGCAAGCCCGGCGCGATCGTCCGCGGACAGCAGCGATCGCTCGACCGGGAAGTCGCGGGCGGGATCCATCCGCTTTTCGTTGACGAACGTGGCCAGGAGCCGGCCGCCCTGTGCCGGACCATCCGTGCCCGGAAGGCGGATTTCCCGGCCGTACAGGGCGAGTTCCGCGTGCAGCGACGCCGGCGAAAAGCGACGGCGCGGAAGGCTCGCTAGGCGCAGGTCCGAGGAACCGCTGTCGTCGGGAGCCCCGACGAGGATCGTGGCGCCCGGCTTCGTCACGCCGAGAAGCGCCACGAGCTGGTCCTGCGGCGCCGCAAACCGTTCCCAGGCCGGTATCAGCGCCAGGTCGAACAGGTCCTCGGCCCACCCCGACGGCTCGGAAGCGCCCTGCGCCGTCATCCCCCGCGCTTCGAGCGCCTCGATCCACGGTTCCGGGTCGGCGGCCACGACGAGGGCGTGACCTCCGCGGAGCGCGGCCTCGTCGGCGAGGCGTTCCACGTGGGCCGGGTCGGGGCCGGGCGTTGTGCCGAAAAACAGGTCCGCGGCTTCCGGGTCGCCGGGCGCGCCGGTTGACGGGATCGGGCACCGCGACCCGTCCTCTCCGGTCGCCCGTGCCTCCGTACCGGAGCGACTCGGCGTGCCGGCCGCGAGGAACACCCGCACCGCCTCCGCGCACAGCGGTGACCCGTCCGCCGCCAGCAGCTCGCCGGACACCCGCCGCGCCTCGCGGAGCAGGGTGGCCGGATCCTCGAACGTGTCCGGGGGGCGGGCGAACAGGACGCGGTCGAACACTCCATCCGGCGCCGGAAGCCGGGAAAACCGGGCATGGATCACCGGGAGCGCCGGATGCCGGTCGAGATGCCGGGCGACCACCGCCGGATCGAACTCGATCGCGGTGACGCGAAGCCCCTTCTCGAACGCGGCCACCAGCGGCGCCGTCGTGGCGCCGAGCACGAGCGTGCGCCCCGCCTCGGGGAGCACCTCCGGCCAGCCCTCGGCGGCAAACCGGCCGAGCGCCTGTTCGAACTCGCCGGCGATGTCGGCCCGACCGGCTTCGGTGGCCAGGCCGATCAGGGTTTCCGCGGCCGCCCGGCGCTCGGCAACGGGCGCGGCCTCGTCGAGCACCGCGGGGCCCAGTTCCTCGATGGCGGACCAGAGTCGGGACTCCGGCTCCGGAAAGGCGCCCGGTTCCGCCGGAGCGGACGTCGCCCCGCCTCCCATTCCCCACTTTTCCAGAAACAGCGCCTGGTTCCGGTCGGAAATCTCGCGGTAGTTCACCCCCATGGCGTTGAACGTGCGATTCCCCTCGTGATGGACGAACGCGCCGCGCGCGAGGACGAGGTCGAAGTTCGCGAGGCGGGCCCGCAGGCAGAAATCGTTGTCCTCGTAGTTGCCGATTGTGAACCGCTCGTCGAACAGCCCGATCACGTCGAAGACCTCCCGCTTCACGAGCAGGCAGAGCCCGCTGAGCAGACTCACCGACTCGAATTCCGCGCCGCGGGCGCGGTTCCACGCTTCGCCGAAGGCCGCGGCGTCGGCGCGGTCGGTGTAGGTCACCGGGACCTGCTGGTCGCAGCCGGCGTAGTTCGAGACGGCGCCGACGAGCCCGGCCCGTGGGCGGGAGCGCAGCCCCTCCCTGAGCGAGGCCAGCCAGCCCGGCGTGACGAGCGTGTCGTTGTTGAGGAGCAGCACCGACGTGCCGCGGGCGGCTCGGATTCCGGCGTTGACGCCGCCGGCGAACCCGCGGTTTTCCTCGTGCCGGATCAGCGTGACGCCGCCGCGCCGCTCGAGCGCCGCCGCGGTGTCGTCGGTGGACCCGTTGTCCACCACGAGGATCTCGTGTGCCTCCGGCGTGAAGCGCGCCACGGAATCGAGGCAGGCGAGCGTGTCGGCGAGCCCGTTGTGCACCGGAATGACGATCGACACGAGGTCGCGGCGGCCGGCGTCGAGCTCCGTGGGGCGGAACCAGTTGATCCCCCACAACTCCATCGGGGGCGGCACCTGTTCCGCGCCGTACCACTCCTTGAGGATCCGGTAGACGCCGTCCACCCCTTCCTGGCGGAAGTTCTCCACCGCGTCGGCCGGATGATGTCCGAACGAGGCCTGCCCGCGATGCCAGACAAAACAGGAGGGCACGACCCGGAGTTCGAGCCCGGCCCGCCTGAGGCGGAGCGAGTACTCGAGATCGTCGCCGCCGAGAACCAGCGACTCGTCGAAGAGCCCGTGGGCTTCCAGCGTTGCGCGCCGGACCATCAGGCAGAAGCCCATGAGCAGCTTCACGGCTTCGGGGGGAGCGGAGCAGCGCCCGGCGCCCTCCATCAGGTCCTGGAGCGACGGCGGCGTCGGCGACTCCTCGACCCAGCGCTCGAAGAACTGGCGTCCCGCGGCATGGTTGGAGATCGGTCCGACCGCCCCCACGCCCGGCGCGAGCGCCCGTTCGAGTTCCCCGTCCCACCCGCGCGACACGGCGGTGTCCGGGTTGAGAAAAACCACGAGGTCGCCGCGGGCGGCGCGGAATCCCTGGTTGGCCGCCCTCGTGTAACCGGTGTTGGCGTCGTTCGCGATCAGCCGCCAGGTGTCCGGACGGCGCTCCGCGGCGAACGCCGACACGACCTCCCGCGTGGCGTCGCCGGACGCGTTGTCCACGACGATGACCTCGAACGGCGTCGTGGTACAGGTTTCCAGGCGCGTCAGGCAGAGCTCGATGTCGGCCGCCGAGTTCCAGGTGACGACGACGACGGAAAGTCGCGGCGCCATGCTATTCCCCCGGCGGGTTCGGTTTCTTGCGGTTCCGCAGCGCCTCGACGGCGCTGCTCAGGGCCTCGGGGGATACGCCCGCGGCGCGGCGGTTCGCCTCCTGGATCCGCTCGTAGATCTCCTCGCGATGGACGATGACGTCCGGCGGCGCCATGACTCCGATCTTGACCTGTCCGGGAGCGACCTTCAGTACGGTGATGACGATGTCTGAACCGATCCGGATGTTTTCACCCGGCCGACGTGTGAGTACGAGCATTCGTTGTGCCCTCCATGGCATCTCCGTCCTCGGAGTCCTCGACCTGACTGAGCGGCGCATCAATCCTGTGCGCCGCATTGTGCTGGATGACCTGCCGCGCCTTCTTCGTGGCGCCGTTGATCACGATCGGCCCGCGCAGGTTGACCGTCACGCCGCTTTCCATGACGTTCGCGATGACGATCACGGCCAGATCCTGCTCCTGTTCCTGGTCCAGGCCGAGCGCCCGGCGGTCCGCCGGCGCGAGCTCGGCCTCGTAGGCCGGATCGACGAACATCACGTTCACCACCGGGAACGTCATTTCCGGCTCGTCCACGGCCAGCAGCCACTGGAACGGGGCGAGTCCGGGGGACTCGACGAGTGCGAACCGGCGGAGGGTCTCGAATCCGATGAGCCCCCCTTCCATGTCGAGGATCGTCCCGTCGTTCACTTCGATTGTACCGAACTGGCGATTTGAAATCTTCATGGTTCCCTTTCCGGCCGCTACTTCAGATAGTTGAGCAGGGAGATGTTGAGAAGTCGGGCCCCCGTCTGGAGCGCGGCCTGCAGGGCCGTCTGCTCCTCCTGGAGTTCCAGAATCGTTGTGGTGACGTCGGCGTCCTCGACGCGCGATCGCGCCGCCTCGAACTGGCTCTTGTCCAGGCCGAGCCGCTCGCGGAGATCGGCGAGGCGGTTCGACCGCGCCCCGAGCACGGCGAGTTCCGTGGTGAGCTGCCCGGTGCCCTGGGGAATCGTGTCGACCATGGCCCGCACGCCGTCGCCGTCGTTCGCGGCCAGGCGGTCGCGGAGGTCGATGAGCGTCCGGAACAGGTCGATCCCGGTGCCGCCGGTGCCGAACGTGGCGTCGGCGGTCAGGTTCACCGCGATCGTCTCGCTCTCCCCGACCAGGCGCACCACGGACTGGTCCGCCGTGGCGGAGGCGTTCACCGCGGTGATCCGGCCGGAACCGTCCCGGGTCACGGTGAACGCGGGCTGGTTGTCGGCGGTTCCGGCGAACAGGTAGCGCCCGTCCGCCTTCGCGTTGCCGAGCGACACGAACTCCTCGAGCAGCTGGTCGACCTCGGTGGCGAGGCCGGAGCGGACTTCCGCGCTCGACGTGTCGGAGGCGCCCCGCTCGGCGAGGACGAACGTGCGGTTCATCAGGTCGGCGAGCTGCGTCACCGTGCTTTCGGTGGCGGTGAGCCGGTCCAGCGCCGCGCCGATGTTCCGCTCGAACTGGTCGAGCCCCTTGAGCCGGCTCTTGTAGCCCATGGCCAGCGACGACGCGATCGGGTCGTCCGACGGCCGGTTGATCCGCCGGCCGGTGGCCAGCTGTTCCTGCAGCGTCAGGGCCCGGTATCCGGAAGCCTGGATCGAGGCCAGGATCCGCGCGGTGATCTGGTTGTTGGAGATTCTCATCGCCGGCCTCCCTTATCGCCCGATCTGGGTGAGAACGGTGTCGAGCAGGCTGTCCATCGTGGAAAAGACGCGGGCCGCCGCCTCGTAGGCGCGCTGGTACTGCAGCATGTTCGTCATTTCCTCGTCGAGGTTGACGCCGTTGGCCTGGTCGCGCTGGCTCCCCACGAGCTGGACGGCCAGTTCCTGCTGCGCGGCGCCGTCGGCGGCCGACTTTTTCGCGGATCCGAGCCCGGTCACCACGCCGCGGAAGTAGCTCCCGAGCGTGGCCGTTCCCGAAACGGTCGCGGTGTCCTTGAGGCCGGCCAGTTCGAGGGCCAGGTCGTTGTCGCCGGTGTTGCCGCTCCGCGAGGCGTTGATCGCCTGCGCGTCGGTGCCGACCGCCGTGGACAGCCCGATGTCCTTCGCTCCGGTTCCGGAGAAGAAGTCGACGCCGTTGGTGCCCTGGCTGTGCAGCCCGTTGACCTTCGTGATCAGCGCCGCGGCCAGCGTGTCCAGCTGGTCGCGCAGCGTCTGCGTCGTCGTGTCGCGCAGCTCGACGAGCGCGCCGATCGTGCCGGACTCGATGAGCGCCGGCGATCCGTTCGAGTAGAGAACCGGGGCCCCGACCGGGTCGTTCGCGCCCCGCGCCGCCAGCTGCAGGCCGGTGGCGTGGGTGCCGTCCACGATCGCGGTGCCGCCGATCCGCAGCGACACCGATCCGTCGGGCTGCGGAATGGCGGTGGCCCCGACCAGCGCGGACAGCTCGTCCACGAGCAGGTCGCGGCGGTCGGCCAGGTCGTTCGGGTTCACCCCGGTGTTCGTCCGGGTGGCGATCTCGCCGTTCAGCGAAGCGATCGTCTGCGCGAGCCGGTTCGCCTCGGCCAGGTTCAGGTTGATCTCGTCGTTGAGCCCGGTCCGGTAGTCGGCGAGCCGGCGGTCAAGCGTCTGGATCCCCCGCGCGAGGTCGCGGCCGGCGGACTGGACCGCCACCTTCGTCCCGCGGTCGTTCGGGTTGTTCGACAGGTCGGAAAACGCGTTGAAGAACCGGTCGATCAGGACGGACACGCTGCCGTCGGACGGCTCGGCGAAGAGCCCCTCCAGGTGGGCCAGCGCGCTGGACCGCGCGTCGAGGCTCCCCTTCAACCCGTTCTCGAGGCGAAACTGCCGGTCGGCAAACTGGTTCCGCTGGCGGCGGATCTCGATGAGATCCACGCCGGTGCCGAGCGCGCCCGGCATGACGTCGAGCGGATACGACGTGGCCACGATGGCCCGCTGGCGCGTGTAGCCGGGGGTGTTCACGTTCGCCACATTGTGACCGAACACGTTCAGCGCGGCCTGATGCGCGAGCATGGCCCGCTTCGCGATCTCCATTCCGGAACTGATGCCGGGCATCCGCGTCCCCCCTAGGCCGTCCGGTCCACGAGCAGCGCGCGCCCCCTGGCGGCGTCCGTCCGTCCCGGTCCTGTGTATGTCGGCTTTTCCGGGCCGGACACGTGGTCGGCCACGATCTTCACCGTGGAGTCCACGAACTCCAGCCCCTTGAGCGCCAGAAAGTAGTTGTTCCGTGCGATCGTCCGCAGTTCCTCCGCCGATCCGGTCAGCCGGTCGCGCAGCGCCCCGAGTCGCCGCGCCACGTCCGGCGGCGCCATGGCGATGACCGAACGCAGCCCCGGGGCCGGCCCGTCGGGCGCGTCCGGCGCGCGATCCCGCCAGGCGTCCAGCGCGGCGTTCCGGGCCGTTTCGGCCCCCGACAGCCGGTCGATCAGGACCTTCTGCGCGGCCAGGTTTTCCGAGAGCGCGGTCACGTCACCGGAAATCAGGTGATCCCGCTCGCTCTTGCCGCAGGCCACCAGATCCTCGAAGACGCGCGCTTCCTCCTCCAGCGCCGCTACGAGCGATTCGAAAGGGGCGCTCATGATTCCGTGTCTCCCGGCTTCGCCGCTCCTTCCGCGTTCAGCTGATCGCGGAAGCGGAGCACCCGTTCAATGTAGTCGCGCGTTTCGCGGTACGGAGGAACGCCGCCGTGGCGGCTGACCGTGCCCGGCCCGGCGTTGTACGACGCCAGCGCCAGCGTTTCGTCGCCGCCGTGGCGCACCAGCATCCGTTTCAGGTAGCGGGCGCCCCCGAGCGCGTTCTCCAGCGGATCGAAGATCTTCGTGACGCCGAGTTCGCGCGCCGTGCCGGCCATCAACTGCATGAGTCCCTTTGCCCCCTTCGGCGACTGCGCCTTCGGATTGCCCCCGGATTCGGCCATGGCCACCGCCCGGACGAGATTGGGGTCCACGCCGGCCGTGGCCGCGGCCTCATCCAGCGCGCGCCCCACGGAATCGGAGATCACCGGGAGGCGGAGCGGCCTTGCCACCGCGGTCCGGTCCGCCGGAGCCGCCGACCCGTCCGCCGCGAAGGCCGACGACCGGAGCCCGGCGCTCGAGGTCCGGCTGGCACCCTCCGTTCCCGGGGAGCCGGCCGTCCCTTCCGTTATCGGCCGGGATTTGAGGGAGCGCATTGCTTTTTGCACGGCGTCGCCGGAGAGCTCGATCGGGGTCGCCTTCTTCCGGCCGGCGCCCGGAAACGGGTCCGGCGGCCCCGCGGACGCCGAGCGGAGCATGTTCCGCTCGAGAAAGTCGGCCAGGCCGAGCCCGCCCTGGTGCGCCAGGCTGTTGCCGAGCTCGGCGCCGAACATGTCCTCGTACATCGAGGCCTGCGACGATCCGCCCGAGAACGGCGAATCGGGCACCGACTCCTTCATCACCTTGAACAGGTAGGAGATGAAGAACGATTCGAACTGCCGCGCCGCCTTCCGCACCCCCTCCGGCGTGTCGCGGTTTTCCCCGGCCACCCCAAGAGCCTTTCCGCGGTTCACGGAAAGCGGCGCGCCCCCCTCGCGGACCGTCACCGGCTGCGCAAGGGGGGACGCCTTCCCGGCGAGGGAAATCGGCGTAGTCCTGTCCATGGCTAGAGGATCACCAGCTCGGCGCGCAGCGCGCCGGCGGCCTTGATGGCCTGGAAAATGGAGATGATGTCCCGCGGCGAGGCGCCGATCGCGTTCAGGGCCTTGGCCACGTCCTGGATCGTGGTGCTCTCCTCCACGACCACCACGCCCCCCTTGTCCTCGCGGGCGTTGACCCGCGATTCCGGAACGACGGTCGTTTCGCCGCGCGACAGCGGCGGCGGCTGCGACACGTCGAAGCCGGCGGACACCTCCACGTTCAGGTTGCCGTGGCTGATCGCCACCTGGCCGATCGTCACCATGTTCCCGGCCACGATCGTGCCGGTGCGTTCGTTGATGACCACCCGGGCCACTTCCTCGGGCGTCATCCGCACCTGCTCGAGGCGGGCCACGAACGTCACCGGGTTCTGGAGCGAATCGGCCTGGTACACGGTCACCGTGCCCGGGTCGCGGGCCACCGCCACCGGCGCGCCCAGCTCGTCGCAGATCGCCCTGGCCATGCGCGACGCCGTCGTGAAATCCGGCTCGTTGAGAAGAATGTTGAGGTTCCCCGACTTCATGAAGGCGGACGGCACGTCCCGCTCGATCAGCGCTCCGTTCGGAATGCGCCCCACGGTCACGTGGTTGCGCTGCACGGAGGAACCGGACGACCCCTCCGCCTGGAACCCGCCGACCGACATCGCGCCCTGGGCCACCGCGTACACGTCGCCGTTCGCCGCCGACAGCGGCGTCTGGACGAGGATCCCCCCCTTGAGGTCGGTGGCGTCGCCGAGCGAGGACACGACCACGTCGATCCGCGTTCCCGGCTGCGCAAACGGCGGCAGGGTGGCGGTCACCAGCACGGCCGCCACGTTCTTGACCCGGATGGCGTCGGCGGGCAGCGAGAGGCCGAGCCCCTCGAGCATGTTCGCCAGCGTCTGCTGCGTGAAGCCGGTGCGCCCCTTGTCCCCCGTGCCGTCGAGACCGACGACCAGGCCGTAGCCGATCAGCTGGTTCTCGCGGAACCCTTCGATCCGGGCCAGGTCCTTGATGCGGGCGCCGCCGGCGAACGCATCGCCGGCCAGCAGACAGGCAAGCGCCGCAGCCAGGAACGCCGGACGGGCGGAACGGAGCATGAGCATGAGTCTCCTCGTCTAGAAAAGGAAGGACAGGATCCGGGTGACGATGCCGCGCCGCTGGGCGCCGTGCACGGTTCCCTTGCCGTCGTAGGTGATCCGCGCGTCGGCCAGGAACGTCGACATCACGGTGTTGTTCGCGTTCACGTCCTCGGGGCGCACCATTCCGGTCAGCGTCAGCCTCTGCTTTTCCTGGTTGATGATGACCTCGCGCGACCCCTGGACCATGAGATTGCCGTTCGGAAGGACCTCGACGATGGTGGCCGACATCCGGGCCCTGAGGCTTCCGGAGCGGCTCGTCTCCCCCTTCCCCTCGAACGAATCGTCCGTGGACAGGCCGCCGGAGAACAGGTCGATGAACCCGAGGATCCCCTTGCCGTCCGGCGCCGACACGGACTGCGCCGACGCGGATTCCGTCTTCGTCCGCGCCTGCGACCCCGCCAGCGCCTGCTCGTCGATGAGGATCGTCACGACGTCGCCGACGTCCTTCGCCTTGCGGTTCGTGAAGAAGTCCTTGCGGTCGCTCCACAGCGACCCTTCCCCCCCCGCGGCGGCGGAACCCGCCAGCACCACCACGAGCCACACCGCAAGAACCGCGCCCTGGAATCGGTTCATCGCACCGCCTCCAGGACTCCCGGTCCGGCCACGAACGCCGTGAAACCGCGCTTCGAATCCACGTTGACGACCGGCACGGAGTCGCCGACCCAGCCGTCCGCCTTCACCTCCACCGTGGCCACCGCGGAGATTCCGCCGTGCCGGTAGCGGACCGTCGTCTTCTGTCCCCGCTTCACCGCGGGCATCCGTTCCAGGTCGCGCGTGGTGAGCGTCCAGCCGGCCGGAAGGGTGCGGCGGACCCGCAGTCCCACGCATTCGTCGATCGAGGCATACCCTTCGTCCGCGGCGTTGCCGAGGTCCACCCGCGCCAGTTCCACGTCGGCGGCGGTGATCGCCTGCCCGCGGGCGAGCGACGTCTTCGTCACGCATTGCTCGCGGAACAGCTGCACCCAGACCGTCACCGGAAGCGTGCGCGAGAGCGTTCCTCCCGCGAACGTTTCCACGTAGAACGACACCGGACCCGTCCGCGCCGCGCTGTTCGGCGACGACACGCGATAGCCCGTTTCCCCCGGCTCGAAGGCCAGCCCGGCCACCGACTCCGGGAACGTGTCGACCCGTTCGCCGTCGTAGCCGCGCCGGTCGAGGTCCTCGGCGATCAGCGCCTTGACCTGGGCCAGCGGAATGACCGTGCCGCTCTTCGGAAACAGGGCCGAGGCCGTGTTCGGCGGCGGCGCCGCCGTTCCGGTCAGCGCCGGCAGGACGAGCAGCGCCAGGACCGACAGGAGCAGAAGCGGTGCGTATCCGTGCGATGTAAGGTTTCGTTTCATGGCCGGTTACCGTTTCAGGTTGTTGGTCTGCGACATCATCTCGTCCGAACTCTGGATCGCCTTCGCGTTGATCTCGTAGGCGCGCTGGGCCACGATCATCGCCACCATTTCGTCGACGACGGACACGTTCGAACGTTCCAGCGTTCCCTGCGAGATCGCGCCGATGCCCGCTTCGCCGGGCGTGCCGACGATCGCCTCTCCGGAGGCCGCGGTCTTGCGCATGAAGTTTCCGCCGAGCGACTCGAGACCGGCCGCGTTCGTGAAGCGGGCCAGTTCGATCCGGCCGACGACCTGCGGGTCGCCGCCCGGCGTCATCGCCTGGACTTCCCCTTCCGGCGAGATGTACACGGCGGTGGTTTCCTGGGGCAGGGTGATCGCCGGTTCGAGCGGGTAGCCCATTCCCGACACGATCCGCCCTTCCGCGTCGAGGCGGAGCGCCCCGTCGCGCGAGTAGACGATCTCCGACGCCGGCGAGAGGAACTGGAAGAACCCGTCCCCCTGGATTTCCACGTCGAACGGGTTGCCGGTCACTTCCGTGTCCCCCTGGGAAAACAGTTTTTCCGTTCCCACGATGCGGGCGCCGTGACCGACCTGCGTGGCCATCGGCGTGCCGGTGCCGGCGCCGGTGGGCAGCCCGGCCGGGCGCGTCGTCTGGTAGAGAAGGTCCTCGAAGCGGGCCCGCGCCTTCTTGAAACCGGTCGTGTTGATGTTCGCGAGATTGTTCGCGATCGTGTCCACGAACATCTGCTGGGCGGCCATTCCACTGGCCGCCGAACGCATCGCCCTCAGCATCGATTCAACCTCCTTCGCTCACCGGTACGGTGAGGCGTGTTGCGTCACTCCGGAAAGCCGGTCTAGCGTCCGGACTCGCCGATCAGTTTTTCCGCCGTTTCGTCCTGGGCCTTCAGCGCCTTCTGGTTTGCCTCGAACTCGCGGAGCGCCATCATCATTTCCGTGAGCGCCTCCATCGGGTTCACGTTCGATCCCTCGAGGCTTCCCTGGAGGACGCGGCCGGTGGCCTCCTGCGGCCGCCCGGCGGCCTCGAACAGGCCGTTGGCCGTGCGCTTCAGGTCGCGCGGGTTCGCGAACGACACGAGACGGATCCTCCCGGTGGACTCGCCGTTCAGCGAGATCGAGCCGTCGGCGCCGACGTAGAGCTTGCCGGATTCCACGGTGATCGGCCCTCCGTCCGACATCACGGGATATCCGGAACGGGTGACGAGCTTCCCCTCCCCATCCAGCGCGAAGGCGCCGCCGCGCGTGTAGCGCTCCCCCTGCGGCGTCTGCACGACGAAGAAGCCCGCCCCGTCCACGGCAAAATCGAAATCGTTTCCCGTCGTTTCCACGGGTCCCTGCCTCAGGTCGATCGAGGTCACCGCCACCGCGGAGCCCGCGGTCGGCCGGGACAACCCGGTTCCGGGATCCGATCCCGCCGCCCGCGGCGGCGCGCCGGTTCCCGCGCCCGGCACCGCCGCGCGTTGCGACGCGTCGGACAGGACCTGGACAAAACTGACACGATCACCGCGGAACCCGGGTGTGTTGATGTTCGCCAGGTTGTTCGTGAAGACTTCCTGTGCGGCCGCCCTCTGGGTCAGGCCGATCGCGGATTGCTTCAGTCCGGGGATCATGGTTTCTCCTCGCTTGTTGACATCCGGTCGAACGCGCTTCGGCCGGGTTCTCCGTGAAGGCACTTGAGCAACGGGTGTGCCAACGGGCCCGGCGGGTGATTTCGGGGTCTGTAACCACCGCGTGGGCTTGAAGTTAGTTGTGGATCGGCACAGGGCGACCGCCCGTGGCCGGCCACGGGCGGTGGTGGGATATCAGGCAATTCCTGCCTGGCGGGTGGCGGATTCTTGCCGGTGCGCTTCCCTGATAAGCTGTGACCGGTCAGGTTCTCGCGCGTCGATCCGATACCCGGGGGATCATGGAACTCAGCGGTCAGGCCCTTCTCACTCTCGCCATCCTCGCGGCGGCGATCTTCGGCTTCATCCGCGAAAAGTATCCCCCCGATCTCGTGGCCATGCTGGCGGTGCTGTCGCTGATGGTCACCCGGATCCTCGATCCGGGCGAGGCGTTCTCCGGATTCGCGCACCCCGCCACCGTGTCGGTGGCCGCGGTCCTCATCCTCAGCAACGGACTGGAGCGGACCGGCGCCCTGACGTTCCTGGCCCGGCGCTTCTTCGCCCCGTTCGGGGGATCGGAGTTCCTGCTGACCGCGCTGCTCATGGTTCTCGTCGGGGGCCTGTCCGCGTTCATCAACAACACGGCCGCGGTGGCGGTGTTCATCCCCGTCGTTCTCGACGTCTGCCGCCGGCAGGGAGCGAGCCCCGGACGCGTGCTCATGCCGATGTCGCTCGCGGCCACGTTCGGGGGCATGTGCACGCTGATCGGCACGTCCACGAATCTCGTGTCCCACCAGTACGCCGTGGAAAGCGGGCTTCCGGGTTTCACGATGTTCGAACTCGGGCGGGTCGGACTGCCGATGCTCCTGGCGGGTTCGCTGTACGTTCTGTTCGTCGGACGGTGGTTTCTCCCGAAGAACGCGATTTCGGCGGCCACCGGGCCCGTCAGCCGGACGGGACTCTATGCCGCGGACCTGCGCGTTCCGGCCACGTCACGCTGGGTCGGCAAGCCGGTCCGCCCGAACAACATCCTCCGCGACTTCGATGTGGAACTCGTGGAAATCCTCCGGGGCGGCGCGCGCCTGCACCTTCCCGACCAGCCCGACCTGGTGCCCGGCGATACGCTCCGGGTCCGCGGGTCCCTCGACCGCATTCTGGCCATGACCAGCCGGGCCGGCCTGTCGGTTCTCGATCCGTCCGCGTTCACCGTTTCCGAAGCGGGCGGCGGGGGCCGCCCGGGTTCGGAACCGCACGGCCTCGCGGCCGATCGGACAACCCCGGCCGGCGCGATGCCCCCGCCCGTCCGGTCGGAAACCCCGTCGATCCCGGCACGACCGGGAGGCACGCTGCTTCCGGACGCGATCCCGGCGGCGACGGCCGGCGATCCGCTGCACATGGCCGAACTCGTCATCCTCCCCGGCTCCTGGATGGTCGGCCGCACGCTCGAAGGCACCCGGTTCGCCGAGCGCTACCACGCCGTCGTCCTGGCCATCCACCGCCCGGGCGGAGTGATCGAGGAGGCGATCCACCGCGTCCGCTTTCACCCCGGCGACGTCCTCGTGCTCGAGGGACCCGCCGCGGACCTCCAGCATCTTGCCGACACCCCGGGCTACCTGGCGGTCGGCGCTCCCGAGCGTCCGGCGGAGCGGCCCGACAAGCTCCGCGTGGCCCTCGTCACGCTGCTGCTCGTGATCCTCGCCGTCTCGTTCAACATTCTTCCCATCGTGATCGCCGCCTGCGCCGGATGCGCGGCGCTGGTACTGACCGGGTGCCTGCGTCCGCGCGAGGCGTACCAGGCGGTGGACTGGAGCGTGATCTTCATGCTGGCGGGAGCCCTGGCGCTCGGCAGCGCGCTGGAAAAGACGGGGGTGACGGTGGCCCTCGCGGACGGGATGGCCCGCGCGAATCTCGGCAATCCGCATCTCGTGATCGGTGCGTTCTTCGTGGTGGCGATGGTCGTGTCCGAGTTCATGTCCAACAGCGCCACGGTGGCCCTGCTGGCGCCCGTGGCCGTATCCAGCGCACAGCAGCTCGGAATGAACCCGATGGCGGTGCTGGCGGCGATCACGTTCGGCGCTTCGGCGGCGTTCGCCATGCCGATCGGCTACCAGACGAGCCTGATGATCTACGGCCCCGGTGGGTACCGTTTCCGGGACTACGTGAGGATGGGGATTCCGCTGGACTGCCTGCTCGCCGCGATCGCGATCTGGCTGATTCCGAAATTCTGGCCGCTGGTTCTCCCCTGAGCGGGAAGCGGCCGGTCGACCGGGACGGACAGGATTTCCCGCGCGGGCGACCCGCGAGGTCGAGCGCCCAGCCGCCTCAGGCGGCCATGCGCGCCGGCAGGAGTCCCATGATGTGGTCGATCGCTGCGGCGGTCGGGGGAAGCACGACCACGTAATCCGCGCCGGCGCGGACCGCCTGGAAAACGAGGCCCGGGGTCGGGCGTCGCGTGGCCAGGAGAAGCGTCCCGCCGTTCCGGTGTGCCGCGAGTTCACGGAGCACGCCGAGCGCCTGCGGATGGGTCGCGGCGATGGACACCACCACGAGATCGAACGGACCTCCATCCAGTTCGACCACCGTCTCCCGCAGTCCGGGAGCCGTCGCGACCTCGAACCCCTTCCCTGCGAGGACGTCCGCGATCTCGGTCCGGTCCTTCTCCGAGGATCCCCCGACGAGGGCCCGGAATCCGCTCCCCGCCGTGGATCCCTCCGCGGGCGACGGCGCGTCGGCTCCCATCAATGCGAGTTCCTCCTCGCTCAGGTCCGCGTGGGGGTCGTCCACGGGAGGGGCGGCCGCGTGACCGGCGCTCGATGTGTCCGCGTTCGCTTCCGCCGGGGCGGCTGCCTGCCCGGCGTCCGCCGCGTCCGGGTTCGTGTCCGCCGCGGGTCCGTGTCCGGCTTCCGCCGTGCCCGGGCTCGCGTCCGCCATGGGCGGATCCTCCGCTGTCTGTTTCTCCGGTTCCGTCATGATCCCGTTATCGACACCGGGCCGTCACGGTTGAGCGGCGGATGCCTCCCCGGGCGACCGGGTTTTTTCGCCAATTCCGAGCAGGCCGATGACTCCAGCCGCGGCAAGAATCACGAAGTACGGTTCGAACGGCAGGCGATAGCGCACGCTCACATGGAACGCGGCGTAGGCCAGGGCCTGGGCCAGCGGCACGAGAAGCAGCGGAAACCAGCGGCGGAAACTCCGGCGCCGGAACCAGACACCGACCGGAAACAGGAGGAGCACCGGAACGGAGGTGACCACCGCCAGGATCTCCGTCTTCCGGCTCCGGGTATGCGCATTGGCCGTGTAGGACCGGGGGGCCGCGTCGAAGAACATGCCGAGCCGGGTCAGGTAGTTCCGGAACGCGCGGTCGGGATGCAGGGTCACGAAACGGTCGGCCCGGAACTGGAGATGGCGGTCCATCTCCGTCACGTCCATCCCCTGCCGCGCCCGCTCGCGGTTCGCCTCCTCCTGATACAGCTGGAGCCATCGCTCCGCATCGCGCATGTAGGGGTCGGTCCGCGCGTTGTTCGCCCAGTAGAACGCGCTCGGTCCCATCGCCGAAATGAAGATGAACCGTCCGGTCACGTGGTGGTTGCGGACCGTCCAGGGAAGAATCGTCGCCAGGGCCATGACCGCCATGACGGTTACTCCCGCGGCGCGGCGGATGAAGCGACCCCTGGCGTTCAGGAGGACCCACAGCGCCACGATCGGGGACGCGGACAGGATCGGCACGACGAACAGGCCGGACAGCCCGAGCAGCGCCCCCGCCAGCGCGACCCACCTCAACCTGTCGGTGTCGATGAACCGCTGCGCGGCGAGAAACGTCAGGGCCAGCAGGAAGAGCAGGTGCCCCTGCGGATAGAAAACGCCCGCCAGAAAGATCATGTAGGGGTAGAAGCAGAGAATCAGGGCGGACAGGCCGGCGGTCAGCGGGCCGAACAACCGGCGGGCCAGAAGGAATATAATGGAAACGGCCGCGGCGCCCGCGACGGACTGGACGATCCGGAACCCGGCGGGGTCGAGACCGGCAAGCTTCAGCGCGGCCAGGAAGTAGTAGAGGCCCGGTGCGGCGATCGTCCCCTCGCCCAGCCAGTGACCGTCGGCCACGGCATAGGCGATGCGCAGGTACATCGATTCGTCGGCAAAGTAGGCCCGATTCTCGAAAGCCAGGAGGACGCCGGCAACACGGACGACGAGAGCCGTCACGAAGAAGGTCCAGGCCGGGCGCGAGGGACCCTCGAGAAAGTTGTTCACCCGAATCACGCGGCGGATTATACACAGCACATGCGCGAACTTCTCGTTTCACTCACCGGAATCGTGGCGGCCCTGCTCCTGGCCGGAGCTCTGTCGCTGGCCCGGCTTCCCTATCTCGGCTTCGCGCTCCGCGGAGACCGGGTGGCGGCGGTGGACGCGGGCAGTCACGCCGGGGAGAGCGGACTCCGGATCGGCGACCGGATCGTCGGGGCTTACGCCGACTCTCCCGCCGGCACGGGGCCCGTCGCCCGCGAGATCCCGGTGGACCGGCTGGAGGGGCTCTCGCGCGGGACGTCGGTGGGGCTGATCATCCATCGGGAGGCGGCCACGCAGACGGTCTTCTTCGTCGTCTCCGATCCGCCGCGACCGGAGGCGGTGCGCCGCATCCTCACGTTCCTGACCGCAGTCACGTTCCTCCTCGTCGGCCTGTTCACGTTCGCGAAGCGCCCCGATGCGCTGGGGCGCACGTTCCTCCTCCTCTGCCTGTCCTTCGCGCTGATCCTCCGCGCTCCGCTCCCGGCCGGGCCGCCGCTGATCCGCGCCGTCGAGTCGATCGTGAACGACCTGGCCGGGTTCCTCCTCGCCGCCTCGTTCATCCACTTCGTGCTGCTGTTTCCGCCCGGGCGGCCGATCGGGGCGCGGCATACGCGGATCCTCACGATCGTGTACGGGCTCGGCGCCACGCTCGTGGCCGCCTCGATCTTCTTCACCGCCGGTCCGCCGGTCGTGCCCGAACTCGCGCTCGCCTTCGGCGGCCTGGCCGCGCTGTACGTGGGGGGCGCCATCCTCCTCGCTCTCGCCATCTTCGTCCGGAGCATCCGGGCCACCGAGGATCCCGAGCAGAAGCTCCGGTTCCGGGTCGTCCAGTGGGGCACGATCCTCGGGCTGGCTCCGTTCGCGCTCACGATCCTCCTCCGGAACCTCGTTCCGGGCGGCGGCCTCCCGGGCGACCAGTACGCCGTGCTGTCGGTGTGGATCCTTCCGCTGGCCTACATGTACGCGATCGTCCGCCACCAGATCTTCGACATCCGGATCATCGTGCGCCGCGGTGTCGTGTACTTCCTCGTGACGACCTGCATGGCGCTGATCTACTTTACCGCCGTCGTCTTTCTCGGGCCGCGTCTCGACCCCGGCGAGGGGCATCCCACGGTGGCCATCCTTTCGCTGCTCGTCATCGCGCTCGCGTTCACCGGCACGCGGAACACCGTCCAGGCCTTCGTGGACCGCGCGTTCTTTCCGCGTGACGCCGGGCGGCGGCGCCGGCTGGAGGAGCTCTCGAGCCAGGTCGCCGTGCTGCTCGACTCCGACCGCCTCGAAACCTCGCTGCTCGACGAACTCTTCGAGCGCCTGGAAGCATCGCACGGCGCCCTCTACGTCCTGCCGGACGACGCGAAGCAGCTCGTCCTCAGGGCCCTGCGGGACGGCACCCCCGGAAGCGACGCCGTCCCGGCCGGGGGCGAGCAGGGCCAGGCGCCGCCTCCGGACATCCTGCCGTTTCCCCCGGCGCTCCGCGACGCGGTCGACGACCTGACCGGTCCGGCCACCCGGTCGGACCTGGTGAGCCGCGTGGACGGGGAGCATCACGATGCATTCCGCGATCGCCTGGACGAACTCGGCTTCGACCTCTTCCTCCCGATCCGCGACGGATTGCGGCTCCACGCCGTCGTCGCCCTGCGGCTTGCCTCGCGGGACGGTCAACCGGACAGCCAGGAGCTGGCCATCCTCGAGCACATCGTCCAGGACGCATCCCGGGCGCTGACCCAGGCGCTGCGCCGCGAGGACGAGATGGAACGGGAAAAGATCTCGAGCGAGCTCGCGGTGGCCCGGAGCATCCAGGAACATCTTCTTCCCGGGGAGCCGCCGCTGTCGCCGCTCGTGGAAATGGCCGGGGTCACCCTGCCCTGCGATGCGGTCGGCGGCGATGCCCACGACTACGTGCAGCTTCCTGACGGCCGCGTGGGCTTCTGCGTGTCGGACGTGTCGGGCAAGGGGGTTCCGGCGGCGATCCTCACCGCCAGCCTCCAGGCCAGCTTCCGGGCCACCGCGGCCACCGGAGCCGGACCCGGGGCGCTCCTCGAAACGCTGAACCGGCGGCTGCACGAGGTGGCGGAGCCGGATCGATTCGCCTGCCTGTTCTACGCGCTGATCCACCCTCAGACGATGGTCATGCGCTACGCCAACGCAGGACTCGAGCCGCCGCTGCTCATCCGCAGGCGGGCTCCGGTCTGCGAACTCCGCGAAGGGGGCCCGATCCTCGGCGTGATCGCCGGAGCGGAGTACGAGGAAGGGCGCGTCACGCTCGCGGCCGGCGACACGGTCGTCTGCTTTTCCGACGGCCTCGTCGACGCGAAGACGGAGGAGGAGATCCCGTTGAACCGTCGTTCCATCCTGCGGATCGTCCGCAAGAATCCGGATCTCTCCGCCGAATCGCTCAAGCGGGCCCTGATGTCCGCGGCGGGCATCTCCCAGGTCACCCCCGTCCCGGACGACGTCACGATTCTCGTGGCCCGCATCTATTGAGCAACCGGGCCGGTCCAAAAGTGCCCGGCCGGCCGGATCCGGACCGGAAACCGGGTCCGGATCCCCAATCCCTGCGAAAGAATCTCCGAATTTACAGGCACGACAAACCGTTGCACCCCAACGTCTTGATGATATCGTTCTTCATAAATCGGGCGATTCCGCCCGTCTGGAATGGAATATGCAATCCCTGGTGACCGACGCGGCTCACGCGTCCTGAGGGAGGGACCGGGGGGAGCCTGCGCTCATGAAGCCCGGAGCGCTTGAGGGGTGGTCGGGACCAGGGCGAGTCGGACACGGCCCGATATGGCGGGTCCGGCGCCGGAGGGACATGGAATGACCGAACTCATCGTCACCATTCTCTTCTTCGACATCTTCTGGTGGATCAGGCGCTAGGTCCGCGCACCGCGGAATCGTCCGATCCGTCCGCCGGGGCGCCGAGGGCGTCCCGGCTGTCCGCCTGATCGTCTAGGCGGCGGGAATCAGGATCAGCACCGCCGCGCCGGCGAGCAGGCAGTAGAAGCCGAGCAGCGAAAGACGCCCCGCGATCACCACGCGGAGCAGGACCTGGATGGCGAGCGCGCCGGACAGGAACGCGGCGACGAACGCAATCACGAGCGTCAACGGGCTCATGCCCGTGGCTCCGAAGCCGTCCTTCAGTTTCAGAATCCCCGCCCCGAGAATCACCGGCACCGACAGCAGAAAGGAAAAGCGGACCGCCTTTTCCCGCTGAACACCGGTGAGCAACCCCGCCGCGAGGGTCATGCCCGACCGGGACACACCGGGGAGCAGCGCCAGCGCCTGTGCCAGCCCCATGGCCAGAGCCGAACCCATTTCCAGCGGACCACCGCGCTTCGGCGCGAGACGAGTTGAAAACAGGACCAGCCCGGTGAAGATCAGCGAGAACCCGACAAAGCGCGGATCGTGGAAGAACACCTCGATGTGCTTTTCAAGCAGAAGTCCCGCGGCCGCCGCGGGGATCGTGCCGAGCATGAGCGACCAGAACAGCCGCTTCCCCTCCCGCAGGGAATCCGAGCGGATCGATACCCAGCGGATCCCGAACGAGGACGACAGGTACGCGAAAATCCGGGTCAGTTCCGGACGGAGCGCGAGAATGGCGGCGAGAAGCGTGGCCAGGTGCAGAAACACCTCGAAGGCCACGTTCGGAGGGCCGGTCCGGAGCAGTGTTTCCGCCAGGACGAGATGCCCCGATGAGGAGACCGGCAGAAACTCCGTCAACCCCTGGACCAGGCCCAGGATGAGACCATGGAGGGGCGACACGAGCGGTCAGCGGCCTCCGCCGGACGCATGCCGGGACGCCGGGCCGTTTTCGGGATCGCCGGCCGCGCGCCGGGACGCCGGGACGATTTCGGGATCGCCGGCCGCACGCCGGGACGCCGGGATGATTTCGGGATCGCCGGCCGCACGCCGGGACGCCGGGATGATTTCGGGATCGCCGGCCGCCGGGCGACCCGCGGCATCGGCCCTGCGGTACGCCTTGCGGGCTTCCTGGGGCAACCCCTTCTTGTCGTAGGCCATGCCGAGCTGGTACCAGGTCCGGCGGTGCGCGGAGTCGATCCGGACCGCGTCCTTGAAAGCCGCGATCGCCCCGTCCAGATCGTTGGATCGATTGAGGGCGGTTCCCAGGTGGTAGTGAGCCCGCAGGTCGCCGGGATTGTGCCGGATGTAGTCGCGGAATCCCCCGGCGGCCTCGGCGTACATCCCCTTCCGGAGCAGGACGAGACTGCGGTGGAACGTGATCGCCGGATCACCCGGCGAAAACGCGCGGGCGCGGTCGAGGAGCGCCAGGGCTTCCTCGAGATGCCGCTCCTCGAGAAGCAGCGTGGCGAGGTTCAGGCACGCTTCCGTGGCCCGCGGGTCCAGCTCGAGGGCCTTCCGGAACGCGTGACGGGCTTCCTCGCGGCGGCCGAGCTCCCCGAACAGCACGCCGAGATTGCAGTGCATCGTGGCATTGTCGGGCTCGATGCGCAGCGCCCGCTCCAGCGCCTCCACCGCCTCGACACGCCGGCCGGCGGCGTCGAGAAGACCGGCGATCCGGGCCCGGGCGGCGGCGTAATCGGGTTTGAGATCCACGGCCCGGCCGTAGGCCCTGAGCGCCTCGGCGGACTGCCCGAGCGATTCGAGAATGAAGCCGCGATCGAAGTGGATGCCGGGATCGTCCGAAACAGTGCGGATCGCCGACTCCACCTGGACGAGCGCGTCCTGGCCGCGCCCTTCGCGGAGGAGCGCCCGCGCGAACCGGGACCGCAGCCGCGCGTCGAGGGGATTGGCCGACAGCTCCGCGGACAGGGTTTCCGCGTCGGACCCCGAGTCGGCGCGGATGGCTCCGGGCCGGGTCGACACTGTGGCACCACGTTCCATTCGCAGGAAACCTTTCGCAGGGGCAGAAACCTGTACCGCTCGTTCATTCCCCACGTTATGGGTCACGGGCACGGGCGTCAAGCCGGAAATCAAAAAGCCGACCCGCGTTACGCGGATCGGCTTTCGTGTCTACCGTGTTCGGGACCCGGATCAGGTGCCGGTGCGCTCGACCTCGTCCGTTTCGGCGCTGAGTTCCACCTCGAGAATCAGCTTCAGGGTCACGCCCTGCTGCAGTTCCTCCGACGTCATGCGGACCGGAACGGGAACCCGCACCCTCCGCTCCAGGACCGGGAGATGGGAGATCGTCCCGGCGATTTCGACCCTGGCGAGCGTCGCCGGAACCTTCGGCGCGGCCGGCGCGGCCACGGGCCGCCCTTCGTCCGAAGTCCTGCGGCCCCGCTGCATCTCTTCCGCGGGTTCCTCGAAAACCGGTTCCGGTTTCGACATCCCGAAGAGGCGGGCAATCCGCTTTCCGAGCGTCACCTTTTCCTCGACCGGCCGCTCCATGCGCACCGGTTCCGGCTGGGACATCGACGCGCCGTGCACGACGGGCGCCTGTTCCCGCTTCGGCTCCGCGGCAACGGGCGGAGCCACCGGCGGAGCCTGCCGGGGCGGCGCCGGTTTGGACGGGGCCTGTTTCGGAAGAGCCGGTTCGTCGGGAGCCGCGGCGGCCGGGGTCGCTGCCGGAGGAACGGGAGGAACGACCTTCATCGCCGGAGCCGCGCCGGCAGCCGCCGGCGCATCCGCCTGGAGTGCCGGCGACTCCGCCGCCTTCTTCGCATCGAGGACCGCGCTGGCCGTCTGCGCCATGCGCGGACCGGTCTTCACTTCCTTCGACAGCTTTTCCAGGAGGAGCTTCGAGATCCCCTTGAACGTCTCGAAGACGCCGGAACCGTTCGTGGCCACGGCCTCGTAGGTCGGGACCTTCGTCGGATTCAGGGCCTGGTCCATCTCCTCGATCGTGTACACGTCAGGGAGGTCGCGCTTGTTGTACTGCAGCACCCACGGCATCTTTTCCAGATCCATGCCGTATTCCCGCAGGTTTTCCTTCAGGTTCTCGAGAGACTCGAGGTTTTCGTTCATCTTCCCGCGGCCGGAGTCGGCCACGAAGACCACGGCGTCCACCCCGCGGAGCACGAGCTTGCGGGTCGCATTGTAGTAGACCTGTCCCGGGACGGTGTACAGCAGGAAGCGCGTCTTGAATCCGCCCATTTCCCCGAGGTCCACCGGGAGAAAGTCGAAGAACAGGGTGCGCTCGGTGCGGGTCTTCATCGACACCATCTTGCCGCGGTGCGTGTTGGGAACGCTGTCGTAGATGAACTCGAGGTTCGTGGTCTTGCCGCTGAGGCCGGGTCCGTAATACACCAGCTTGGCGTTGATTTCCTTCCCCGAGTAGCTGACCACAACCATGGAGTATTGCCTCCGTGTCTGAAGTTGTTTCCAGTGAAAAATGAACCCCGAACAGGAAACATATCGACGTGATCCCGGGCCGGGTTTAGTGGAATCTGGGAAAAAGAGGGGCCGAACACCCGAAACCCCCATACCGGGGACAATTACGGGGTGTTCCGGACACGTTTCCGCTGTACCCGGCGACGGAGGCGCCGAAGACTTCCGTGGAGGGTCCGCGGAATGAAGATCTGGCTGTTTGTCCTGAACATCTTTTCCAGGCGGGAACCGCGCGGCAATCAGTACTGCCGCCGGGAAAATCAGTACCTGCCCGACTGTCCGCTGGGAAGGCGCTACATGGACTGTCCCCTGAACGGGGACTGTGCCGCCGTCGACATGATGCGCCGCCGCTGACCGAAACGTGGGGCGCCCGTCCCGCCCCGGGAGCCGGTCGTGCTAAGATGCCCGGTGTCTTTCCCTGCGAACCACCGCTCATCGGACGGCGCCTGGCTGACCGCCTCCCTTCTCGTGATGACCGCCGTGGCGGTCGCCGACGGGCTCATGCCGAACTCCGTTCTTCTCACCGAGTTTCTCGCGCTGGGCCCCGCCCTGGCCTCGATCCGCCTGTCTCCCGGTACCACGGCGCTGCTGGTGGTCGTTGCCCAGGTGCTTGGGCTCGGACTCGGCCTCATCGACGCTCCCTGGGGCTCGCCCGACCACTGGATCGCCCATGCCGGCATTCTCCTGTTCGGCGCCGTGTCCGTGCTTGTCGCCCACCGGCGCCACTCCCGGGAGCGCTCCCTCGCGGAAAGCGAGGAGCGGAGGATCCGGCTCATGGAGGGGCTGCCGAACATCCTCGACCTGGAGTCGTCGGTGGCCGCCCTCCGGGCCACGCTCGAGGCCACGGCGGACGGACTCCTGGTGGCCGACAGCCAGGGGCGGATTCTTCTCTACAACCGGAAGTTTCTCGAGATGTGGGGGCTGCCCGAAGAGATCGCCGCGTCGAAGGATGACGAGCGGGCCCGCTCCTTCGTTCTGGACAAGCTCGCGGATCCGGAGGGATTTCTCAACCGCATCGGGGAGCTGTTCCGGTTGAACCCTCCGGAAAGCTTCGACACGATCGAGTTCAGGGACGGCCGGGTTTTCGAGCGCTATTCCCAGCCGCACAGCATCAGCAGGGAGCACCGGGGACGTGTCTGGAGCTTCCGGGACGTGACAAGCCGGAGAAATGCCGCCGCCGAGAGTGCCCGGATGCACTCCGAACTGGAGCGGGCGTCGGAGAACTGGCAGGCCACGTTCGACGCGGTCGAGTCGGCCATCCTCATTCTCGACCCGGATGGGGGCATCCGCAACCTGAACCGGTCCGCCGCCGCCCTGCTCGAGTCCGGCGACCCCGGTCTATCCAGGATTCGCACCGACGGCTCATGGCTCATCGAACCTTGGCTCACCGCCGCCCGGCTCCGCGACGAGCTGATCGAGACGCGCCGGGGGGCGATGCGGACCATCGAGGATACCGGCCTGGGGCGGAGCTGGGAAGTGGAGGTCCGCTTCATAGACGCCGGCCGGCCGGCTCCGGAGCGGACGCTCGTCCTCATCCGCGACATCACGAGGATCGTGGATCTCCAGCAGACGCTCCTCCGCAGCGAATCGATATCGGCCATGGGGTCGCTCGTGGCCGGCGTTGCGCACGAGGTCCGCAATCCCCTGTTCACGATATCCGCGTCGATCGATGCCTTCGAGGCGCGGTTCGGGGGATCCCCGGAGGAGAGTCGCTACCTGGCCGTGCTGAGGGGCGGCGTGAACCGCCTCTCGGCCCTGATGGAGCAGCTGCTGGACTACGGGAAGCCGAGCCCGTATTTTCCAACCCGGGCGGACCTGGCGGAGCTGATCCGGGATGCCGTCGAAACTCTATCGGAAACGGCCCGCAACGGCGGCGTAACGATCGAGGTGCGCGAAAGTCCCGGGCTGCCGCAGATCCTCGTGGATCGGGGTCGCCTGGTGCAGGTGTTCCAGAACCTGATACTCAACGCGCTGCAACATTCGGCGCCCGGCGGCCGGGTGATCATCTCCACCGCCGCGGTACAGGAGCCGGGGCGGGCATGGATCGACTGCACCGTGGAGGATGAAGGGCCCGGGTTTGCCGCGGAGGTGCTTCCCCGGGTGTTCGAGCCGTTCTTTTCGGGACGCCAGGACGGAACGGGTCTTGGCCTGTCCATCGTCCGCCGCATCGTGGATCAACTGGGAGGCTACGTGACCGCCTCGAACCGGCCCGAAACCGGGGCGCTTCTTCTTGTCCGTCTGCCGCATCTCGTCGGAGGAACAACGAAGACCGATGGCCAATAAGAAGGTCCTTCTCGTGGACGACGACGCCGGGGCCCGCTTCGCGGTCCGGGAGTATCTTGCCGTCCAGAAGTTCGACGTCGAGGAGGCGGACAGCATCAAGTCCGCGCTGGAGGCGTTCAGCGCGTCCCGCCCCGATGTGGCGCTCCTCGACTACCGGCTTCCGGACGGGAACGCGCTGCAGCTGCTGCCGCGCCTCAAGGCGATCGACCCGATCGTCCCGGTCATCATCCTGACGGGGCACGGATCCATCGATCTCGCCGTGCAGGCGATCAAGGAGGGCGCCGAGCAGTTCTTCACGAAACCCCTCGAGCTGCCCGCCCTGCTCATCGTGATCCGCCGCCTCATCGAGAACCAGAAAGTGCAGAGAAAGGCGATGGCGGGCACGACCGTGCGCGGCCGCCGCGCCGTGGACCCGTTCCTCGGAACGAGCCGGGCGATCGTGGACCTCGCCGAACAGGCCCGGAAAGTGCTCTCCTCGGAAAGCCCGATCCTCATCCAGGGGGAAACCGGCACCGGCAAGGGGATTCTCGCCCGCTGGCTGCACGACCAGGGGCCGCGGGCCGACGAAGCGTTCGTGGACCTGAACTGCGCCGGGCTGACCCGTGAATTTCTCGAAACCGAGCTGTTCGGGCACGAGAAGGGGGCCTTCACCGGCGCCGTGGCCAGCAAGCCCGGGCTGCTTGAGGTGGCGGATCGGGGAACGGTATTCCTGGATGAAATCGGGGATGTCGACGCGAACATCCAGCCGCGGCTCCTCAAGGTGCTCGAGGAAAAACAGTTTCACCGACTCGGCGATGTCCGCACCCGGCGGGTCGACATTCGCCTTCTCGGCGCGACTCACCAGGATCTCGGCCAGCTCGTCCGCGACGGCCGGTTCCGCGGCGACCTGTTCTACCGGATCTCCACGATCCCCCTGATGGTGCCGCCGCTGCGCAACCGGCAGGAGGACATCCCCATCCTCGCCGAACACTTCCTGGCCGGGTTCGGCCAGGACTTCGGGAGAAGCCGCGTCCGGATGACCCCCGAAGCGGCGGATGTGCTGAGCCGTTATCCATGGCCCGGGAACATCCGGGAACTGCGCAACGTGCTCGAACGCGCCCTGCTGCTGATGGAAGGGGACACACTGAACGGCCGCGATCTCCGGTTCAATGCCCCGACCGCCAATCCCGGGTACCCGGATGCCGGTCTCACGCTCCTGGAACTGGAACGCAAGCATATCGAATATGTGCTCCGGGACGAGAACGGACGGGTAGAAAAGGCCGCAGCCCGCCTCGGAATTGCCCGGAGTTCCCTGTATCAGAAAATCAAGAAATTCAACATTGTCTTGTCCGAATTCTAGAATCCGTGTCCAGATTCTGGAATTTTGAGATTATTTTCGAGTTGCCCCCGACCTGACAACGGGTTCGGCGCGTCATAAAACTTTCATTTCCTGCCCCCCGAATTCCCGTTCACCTGAAACCACAATGTATTATTTCATGCGGATTTAAAGATCGCCCCACCGTTTCGTCCCACCTTATTAAGCTCCACCCACCCCGTTTTCGGCGGTTGAATTTCCCTAAACAGGCACGGTTCTTGATGGTCTTGGACCTCAAAGAATTCATGCCGGCATTCCGCATCACGCAACCGGCATGACTCCAGAGGCCGCAGAAGAAGGGAAAACAACCATGAAAGTGAGTTCAATGCCGACGGAAAACGGGAGGCCCGCCCTAACACCGCCGTCTGGATCCGGCGAGAGGGATTTCGTTTCGTACATGGGCACCAAAGTTCGCAAACTCCGCAAGGAAAAGCACTTGACTCAGCTGGATCTGGCCCGCCAGGTGGGGATCACGAACGGCCAGATTTCCACGATCGAGCGGGGGGTCTCCTCCCCGAGCATTTCGACCCTTCACAAGATCGCCCGTTCTCTCGGCGTTCCGATGGCCGAGTTTTTCCAGGATGCTTCCGATCAGCAGGTCCGCGTGACCCCCGCTTCCGCGGGTCGCCGGGTGGCCAGGGCCGGATCGACCTGGGTTGACCTGCTGACCCAGTCTTCGGGGCGGGACGCTCTCAGCGGCTATCTCGTGGAAATCCACCACGAGGATCTCAGAATCAACACGCGGCCCGGGACGGGGGAGGAGTATTTCCTGTATGTTCTCGGCGGCACATGTTCGCTGGGCGTGGACGGCCAGAATGTCCCCCTCGAACCCGGCGATTCCGCATATGTCACTGCTCACAAGGAACAGTGGATCCGAAACACAGGCGCGGAGCCTTTTCGGGCCCTGATCGTCAGCCCGTCGTCGCTCATCAACACGGAGATCAAGCCTCCCCTGGCGAAGACAAACCGCTGACATCAGCCGGAACGCCCCGCGCCGGGAGGACAGGAATGGCGCCGAGCGCATCCGGTTTGAAGACGCGTACAACCTTCCGTGGCCCGCGTCATCGTGGTTTCGCATCCGCGATGACGGCGGTTGCCCTCATCTGTCTCGCCGCCTGCGGCGACGATGACCCGGTGAAACCCCCGGGCGACAGCTCCGGCGTACTCATCGTGACGAACGCGGCGGAACTGGCCACGGCGCTGGAAACCTCGGGCGCCGGCGACACGATCGAGATCCGCGCCGAGTTCACCTCCACACCCGTGTTCACGATGACGAAGGGGTTTTCCATCCCCGCCGCGCGGAGTCCGGTCACCATTCTCGGATCCGCGAAGCTGGGGTTCCTCCGCCCCGAGATCGTCTTCCCGGACAATGTCACCGGGATCACGCTGTCCGGACACGACGGCTCGACGATCCGCGACCTGGACTTCCGGGGAGGACGCGACGTCATCGAACTGGTCGATTCCAACGCGCTGATTCACGGGGTCGCGTTCCGGAACAACCGGGGCGACGGCGTTCACGTTTCCGGCGCGAATTCGACGGGCACGATCCGTTTCTGCCTGTTCGAGAATCCCGGAGTCTTCGGCGTGTCGACCGCGAACGGGGCGCCGGTCACGATCGAGCGCAACACCGTCATCCACGCCGGCGACTGCGGTTTCTACGTCGGCTCGAACGTCAGCCTGATCGCGAACAACATCTACGACGCCCAGAACTTCGGCGTCTTCTGCGACAGCAACGCGTCGAGCCCCACGCTCACCTGCAACAACGCGTTCCAGAGCCGGAACGGAAACTACGTGTGCGCGTCCGGGGGCAACGTGGGATCCACGAACGCCCAGGTCGATCCCCGCTTCTGCCCGGGAGGGTACCGCCTGGCGGAAACTTCCCCCCTGATCAATTCCACGACCTGCGGTCAGATCGGGGCGTTCGGTGCGGAACCGGGGTGCCTGCCGGGGCAGTAGACGGCCGGTGAGTCGAGGGGCCAGGCTGATGCATCTGGCGGCCTCGCGGTGAGTCGGGGCGCCTTGCCGAGGCCGGCCTCGCGCACCTTCGGGGAGTTCAGCCCGCGTCGGCGGGCCGCGCGGTGAGTCGGGTCAGAGAATCGTCTCGCCGTCCCCGATGATCTCGTTGACCGCTTCCTGGAAGAAGCGGGTTTCCTCGGCCAGCTGCCCGCCGACCCGTTCGCGGTAGCGTTCGTACACGTCGAGAATGTCGTAGCCGAGCCGGGAGAGGATCACGCCCTGCTGCATGGCTTCGTCGCGCATTTCCCGCCGGCCGAGAAGCAGTTCGGAAACGAGAGCCCTGGCGATCCTCCGGGCCACCTCGGGATCCACCGGCGCTCCGGGCCGCACGGTGTTGGCCGCCTCCGGCTGAGCCGTTCCGTTTCCGTTGTGCGGGGCCGAAACCTGGAACACGGTGCGGCAGCGCGGGCAGCGCACACGGGCTCCGGCGGCGGGAATCCGCACCGATGAAATTTCGTACCGGGTCTTGCACTCGGGGCAGCGAAGATACATGGAAAAACCTCATCAACCGGCATCGAGAAAGCGTCGACCCTGAACCAGGCCGCGTTCGACCTCGCGCCGCAGCGGCGCCCAGTCGGGTCCGAGAAGCTCGAGATTCTCCTGCGAGAGCCTCTCCGCCAGCCGGAACGCCCTTTCCAGAACGGCCTGATCACGCAGGGGGTCCAGAATCCTGACCTGGAGGCCGGAGGGGCCGTGCTGGCGGATCCCAAGTATGCTCCCCGCCCCGCGGAACCGCAAGTCCGCTTCGGCCAGTTCGAAGCCGTCCTGCGTCGATTCGAACAGTTTCAGGCGCTCATGCGCCGGGCCTCCCCCCTTTTCCTCGATGAGCAGGCAATAGCTCTTCTCCGGGCCGCGACCGATCCGGCCGCGCAGCTGGTGGAGCTGCGAGAGGCCGAAACGCTCGGGATGCTCGATGAGCATGACCGTGGCGTTCGGCACGTCGATCCCCACTTCGATGACGGTTGTGGTGACGAGGAGACCGATCTCTCCGGACCGGAAGCGGTCCATGATCGCCGCCTTGTCCCTGGCCTTCATCCGGCCGTGCAGCAGCGCCACCTCGACACCCCGGAACCGCGGGTGACGGGACAGCGTGTCCGCCATCGTGGTGGCCGCCTTGAGGTCCAGCTTTTCCGAGTCCTCGATGAGCGGATAGACGACGAACGCCTGCCGCCCCTTTCCGACTTCCCGGGCCAGCACGTCGTACACCTTCTCGCGGTTCTCCTCCCCGGTGACCCGGGTGACGACCGCCCCGCGCCCGGAGGGGCGGCTCCGGATGAACGACAGCGACAGGTCGGCGGCCTTCGTCAGGTAGAGCGTGCGCGGAATCGGCGTTGCGGTCATGGCCAGCACGTCCGGGGTGCGCCCCTTGGACTTGAGGTCGGCCCGCTGAAACACGCCGAACCGGTGCTGCTCGTCGACGACGATGAAACCCAGGTCGTGGAACTGAACCCCCTCCTGGATCAGCGCCTGGGTGCCGACCACGATCTGCGCGGCGCCGGTGGCCACGGCCTCGAGCGCCTCGCGCCGCGCCTTCCCCTTGAGCGACCCGGTCAGGCGGACGATCCGGACGCCGTGCGGGGCGGCGAATTTTTCGAACGTGGCCATGTGCTGGTCGGCCAGCGTCTCGATCGGGGCCATGAACGCCGCCTGGTACCCGGCATCCACGGCATGCGCCGCGGCGAGGAGCGCCACGACCGTCTTGCCGCTGCCGACATCACCCTGGAGCAGGCGTCCCATCGGTTTCGGCCCGGCCATGTCCCCGCGGATCTCCTCGAGGGCGGTTCGCTGGTCCTCCGTCAGCGCGAACGGAAGGCCGGCCTCGATCTTCCGGGCCAGCGCCGACTCCCGCGGAAACGCGATCCCCGGGGCCCGCTGCTCCCGTTCCACCTTGATCCAGCGCAGGAGTATCTGGAGATGGATCGCCTCCTCGTAGACGAGCCGCCGCATGGCGGCGTCGAGCGCCCCCTGATCGGCCGGAAAGTGGGCCGACTCCAGTGCCTCCTTCCGCCCGACGAGCCCCTCCTCGCTCCGAATCTCCGCCGGCAGCGTTTCCACGAGACCGGGCAGAACCGCGTCGAGGGCGGCCCGCGCGAATCCGCGCAGCGCCCGCTGGGTGAGCCCGGCGGTGGACGGGTAGATCGGGACGATCCGCCCCACGTTGAGCGAGGCGGATTCCTCGTCGGTCATCACCTCCCACTCCGGGTTGTTGAGACGTTTCCGGTCGTAGAGGGACACCGTGCCGGAGAGCATCACCCGGTCGCCGGGCTGGAACGAGCGCTTCATGAACGGCTGGCCGAAGAAGATGGCGTGCATGAGGCCGGTGGCGTCCTCGATCGTCAGGATCGTGTCGGACCGCCCGGGGCGGCGGGCCACCTCGACCCGCTTCACCGTGGCCACCAGGGTGGCCGTATCGCCGACCCTGGCCCCGCCGATCGTGACGAGCCGGGTCCGGTCCACGTAGTCGCGGGGGAAGTGCATGACGAGGTCGCGGGCGGTCCGGATTTCGAGGCGGGCCAGCAGATCAGCCCTCCGGGGCCCGACCCCCTTCAGGTACTGGACGGGGGTGTCCGGAGCCGGTCCGGAGGCCGGGGGGCCGCCCGGGGAATCGGGGCTCATCCTCCTGCTTGCCACGCGCCGGGTCCCTGTGATAGATTCTTCGGGCTTTTAGCCTGGCCTTCGCGGCCGGGCCTGTTTCTTCCGCGATTGGTACGCCCCGTTGCCGGGGCGCCGAGGAGTTCTTTCCGATGGCCCGTAGATGTGAAGTTTGCGACAAGGGGTCCCAGTGGGGCCACAAGATCAGCCATGCGCACAATGTGTCCAAGCGGCGCTGGTTTCCCAACCTTCAGACCGTCCGCGCGATCCAGAACGGCACCCCCGTCACGATCCGCGTCTGCACCCGCTGCCTCCGTTCCGGCAAGGTCCAGAAGAACGTCCGCAAGCCCTCCGCCGTTACCGCCTGATCGCCGGAGTCCCTTCGACCGGAGCCGGGTAATCTCCTGAATCTTCAGGGCCCGGCGACCGTGTCCGGCGGCTCCAGCATGGCCCGGGCCACCGGGTTCAGCGGATCGATGTCCAGGACTCTCCGGAATTCCGCATCGGCCTCGTCCCCGCGGTCGATCCGTCGCAGCAGCGATCCCAGGCCGAGCCGGGCCGACAGATACGCCTCGTTGATCGAAAGCGCGGCCCGGTAGGCCGTTTCCGCCTCGGCGAACAGTCCGTCGCGGGCGTTCAGTTCGGCCAGCAGGCAGTGCGCGTCGGCAAGGCGCGGGTTGATCTCCACCGTCGTCAGCAGGTGCGTGCGCGCCGCGGCCCCGTCCCCGTCCCGGGCCAGCGCCTTTCCGAGGCTCAGGTGCGCCTGCGCGAACCGCGGGTTGAGCTCCACGGCCCGCCGGAACGACGCGGCCGCCTCCCCGTTCCGCCCCTTTCCCATGTGCGCCAGCCCCAGCCCGTAGTGCAGGTCCGGATAGTCCGGCTGGATTTCCAGCGCCAGGCGATACTGATCGGCGGCGCTGTCGAACTCGCCGCGCCGCAGATAGAGCGCCCCGAGCGTGACCCGGCCTCCCCCCATCGATTCGTGACTTTCGATCGCCTCCTTCATCCAGGCAAAGCCCTGCGCTTCTTCGCCGGCGGCGAACGCCGCCATCCCGCAGTAGAACCGGGCCCGCTGGTAGTTCGGATTGATCCGGAGCGCGGTCTCGAGGGACTGCCGGGCGGCGACCGGATCGCCGGCCTTGAGCCGGGCCGTTCCGAGGAAGTAGTGCAGATCGGCGTACCCCGGCTCGATTCCGGCGGCGTGATCGAGGGTTCGGGCGGCGTCGGCCGGACGGCCGAGCTGGAGAAGCACGATTCCGTGATGCAGCCGCGCCTCCACATAGTTGGGGTTGATCTCGATGGCCTTGTCGAGGTGTACCAGCGCCTCGTCGAAGCGCAGGAGCTCGGCAAGGAGGCTCCCGAGGCGGCAGCGGAGATCCGCGTAGCCCGGGTGACCGGCCACCGCGGTCTGCAGTTCCGCCAGCGCCTCCTCCAGCGAGCCCATGGAGTAGTTCTCGAGAGCATTGGTCAGGTGCAGAGACCCCCGGGCACGCGCGGCCACCTCGGACCGCAGATCGTTGAGGAGCGTGGCCGGCATGCCGGCCGGCGGCAGCAGCGTGAACGCTTCCGGCATGGGGATGCCGAGATCGGCCGCCTTGAGGATTTCCGCGCGGGCCTCCTCCATGCGGCCGCTTTCCGCCTTGACGATGCCGAGGTAGCAGCGGGCCTCGGCGAACTCCGGATGGATCTCCAGGGCGCGGGAGAGACTCGCCTCGGCGTCGGCGTAGCGACCGGACTTTTCGCAGATCACGCCGAGCTGGTAGTGCAGGTCGGGAAAGCGGTCGTTGATCGCCAGGGCGCGCCGGATTTCCCCCTCCGCCCCGTCCAGATCGTTCTGGCAGAACCGGGCCAGCCCCAGCTTGGCGTGGGCCTCCGCGGCATAGAACCGGGAGAGTTCATAGTCCGGGTTGCTCGGATCCTTGAGCTCGGCCACGGCGCTCTCGAATTCCGCCGCGGCCCGATCGTACTCCCGCCGGTTGAAGTGAATGATCCCCTGCGTGTAATGCGCGTTCGATCTGGGGCCGAAAAGGCGTGAAAAAAGCGACACGGATCCCCCGTTCCAGGGTGCAGGACAGTCATCGTCACACTCTTTGTTAAGTTAGCAGATGAAAACGCATTCAGCCAGC
>CAZQVN010000017.1:65806-70982 GCA_964596775.1 uncultured bacterium | reverse complement strand
ACATCCTCAGAGAAAAGGACTTGCGGACTCCTGATCCGAAGTTCCTTGTTCAAAACCGTTCACTGGCTGTGCCCCCGACAGCAACCGGAGATCACCATGATGCGTCGATGGCATGGCGTGCACTCGTTTTTTCTGGCGGTGCTGTTTCTCTCTTCCTGCGGCGACGATGACATCGTGGACCCGCCATCTCGCTATCTCCCTCAGACGAGCCCGGAAAGCGTCCTCGATAACCTGCAGACGGCCTACGTGCAGCGTGACATCGCCGAGTACATGAAACTCCTCGCCGACGATTTCCGGTTCTACCTGGACGAGGGAACCCGGCAGCGGAACTCCGGCCTTCCCGTTTTCTGGGGTCGCGATCAGGACTCCCTTGCCACGTACCTCGTTTTCATGAGCCCGGACGTCACGGATATCCGGATAGACCTGTCCTTCGGGCCGGCGAGGCCGGCAGACGAATTCGGCCATCCGGACCGGGTCTACATTGATGTTCTCGACACGTTTCTGGAAGTGGATCTCCGACCGGCCCCCGGTAACTCCGAGGGCCTGACGCTCCGCATCGACGCCCAGCATCAACGCTTCTTTCTTCGGAAGGGCAGGACGCCGGACGATACGGATTCGAAAACCTGGTACATCGTGGAGTGGCGTGATTACGGGCAGCGGGGCGCTCCGGGGCACGGAGGCGCCGGACTGGCGGTCGAGAACTCGACATGGAGTTACATCAAGGCGTTGTTCCGAAAGTGACCCCCCGTTCCGGATGCCAGCGGATGCGAACGATCTTCTTCGTATCGACCGGTGTTCCGTCCAGGACGAGCCGCAGGAAGTGGATTCCCGGTGGAGCGGCACGGCCGGTCCGGTCGCGGCCGTCCCATTTCGAAGGTGTTTCCCGGGATTCAAACTTCCGTTCAAGAGTTCGCGGACGGAGCCCATCACGCATCCCACCGGCCTCCAACTGGGCCCGGACCCAGTCGGGCGGGCGCTTTTCCCGGACCATCGACGCGGATCGGTCGCCGAAGACCTGAACAGCTTCGTACTGATTGTGCGCCCGGCAACGCAGCTCGATGTTGTCCGCCGTGGCCGGACCGCCGAGCGCGAACGGCTTCACGTGATGGAATTCGAGCCCGCCGGTTTCCGTGCAACGATGATGATTCCGGCTGTGGAACGCGCAGCGGCCCCTGTCACGGGTCCAGACGAGACGGCGGACTGCGGCAGGAATGGTGCGAGGATCACGCCGCGGCGAAGCCGCGGTGTCGTCCTTGGTTTTTTCTTTTTTACTTGATCTCGATTCATCGCCAACCCCTGAACCCAAATCCCTCCTTCCCCGCGGCCGCTCCACCAACGCCGCCTTGGTCTTCTCCAGGTCTTTGACCAGCACACGCAGCGCCTTCTTGAAAACCGCCGCCGGATCCCCGTCCGGCACCTGGTGCCGCAGGAGATCCTGCGCCCGCCGAAGCAGTTCCACCGTTTCCGGGTCCCCCGTGAACTGGATCCTGTAACGCTCCGGCGAAAGCGCCTCGACCCGCGGCCGCGCGGAACGCGGAGCGGGAGGTCCTTCGACCTGCGCCACAATCGAGTTCGTGGTTCCATCCGGCATCAGGAGCTCAGGCCCCGCGTTCGTCGCCTCCGCATTCCCGGCGATTCCGGCTGTACCCGCAGCATCCGCTGCACCCGCGGGACCCGCTACATTCGCAGCACCTGGAACACCTGCGACACCCGCAGCACCCGCAGCACCAACCGCCTTCCCAGCCTCCGCACTCGTCCGCGCCGGCAACCGCCTCACCATCGCACCCACCGCCGGCCGCGGCGCGACCTCCGCCACGATCCGCTCCACCTCCCGCTTCGTCCGGTGCCGCGCCCAGCCGAGCAGTTCGACATGATTCTCTTCCGTGAGATGAGGCGCCAGCAGGTCCACCGCCGAAAGGTGCACATCACCCCGGGCCAGGCACTCGAACACAAGCGGAAACCGCCGCCCCGCCCGCGCCGCCGCGATCCGCGTATACGCCTCGTACTCCGACAGGTGCAGCACCTGCGTGCAGTAACCGAACAGCGACGAGCACCCCTCGGCAAGGTGCAACCGCCGCGCCTCGATCTCCGCAAGATGAACAACCACCTCCGCGGTGGCGAACCGCTCCGCAAGGACCAGCCGCTTCGTCCGTGTGATCATCGTGTCATCGGAAAGGCTCGATACGAGCGAATGTGTATGCATGAAAGAAGTATACGAACGGACCTTTCCAGCGCAGGGCAGCGAGCGCAAGCCGACAACGAAGACGAAGACCCCTCCGGAATCGCAACGCACCAGGTTCGCCGAGCAGACATCAACCTACGAAACAAGAGTGCCGGTCTGTAACCATTCAGAGCCGCAACGAAAGCGCGCACAAAAAACTCGTCAAGAACAAATTGTGAAAAAGTTTCGATAGAGTGTGCGACTCCAACTGGGCCCGGACCCAGTCAACATGGTCGTGCACCTAATCGGCACTCTCCGCAACGCAACCACGGGCGCCGACCCCCACCACAAGCGAGGCCGCGTCCAGCGGTCCGGGCGTCGTTCTCCTCCGAGGGGGCGTCGCGGAGCCGGCGGAGCCAGGATGGCGGAGCCGTGCGGAGCGCCGAGTGGAGTCGAGGCAGGGATGCCGAGACGGAACGTCCCCCGAGGAGGAGAACGATGTCCGGGCCGCCAGAAGCACGTGAGCCGAAAGGCGACCCCGAGGGGGAGAACGACGTCCGGACCGCAGAAGCACGTGATCCGACAAGCGACATGGCGATCCGCCCCCCGGTCTGCTACCGTTCCCGCCGACGCACATCGACATCACACGAACGGAGAAGCCCCATGGACTACCGACGACTCGGCACCACCGGCATCAAGGTTTCCAGCCTCTGCCTCGGCACGATGACCTTCGGCGCGAACGACTGGGGGATCGGATCCCTCGGCCAGAACGAGGCGAACGACATGGTCTCCGCGTGCATCGATCACGGGATCAACTTCTTCGACACCGCGAACGTCTACTCCGCGGGCGACTCCGAAACCGTGCTCGGCCGGGCGATCCAGGGAAAGCGGGACCGGCTCGTCATCGCCACCAAGGTCCGCGGCCGGATGGGCGAGGACGTGAACGACGTCGGCACCTCGCGGCGTCACATCATGAGCCAGGTGGAACAGAGCCTGAAGCGGCTCGGCACCGACTACATCGACCTCTACCAGACGCACTGCTGGGACGAGCCGACGCCCCTCGAGGAAACGCTGTCGACGCTCGACACGCTCGTGAAGCAGGGCAAGGTCCGCTACATCGGCTGCAGCAACTACACGGCGTGGCAGGTGGAACGGGCGATGGCCGTCTCCGACAGGCGCGGTTACGCACGCTTCGAAACCGTGCAGCCCTGGTACAGCCTGGTCGGGCGCGACATCGAGGCGGAACTCGTGCCGGTGTGCCGGGATCACGGCCTGGGAATCCTCCCGTGGAGCCCGCTCGGCGGGTCGTTCCTGACCGGCCGCTACCGGCGCGGAAAGCCGCGGCCGGAGGGGTCGCGGCGGTTCGACGCCGCCAAGGCGTTCCTGCCGATCGACGAGGAGAAAGGGTTCGACATCGTGGAGGAACTCGTGAAGATCGCCGACGCCCGCAACGCCAGCCCGGCGCAGGTGGCGCTGAACTGGCTCCGCGCGAAACCGCAGGTGACGTCCGTGATCGTCGGAGCGCGGACAACGGACCAACTGCGCGACAACCTCAAGGCGTCGACCTGGGATCTGACCCCCGAGGAAGTGACGCGCCTCGACGAGGTGAGCGCGATACGCCTGACGTACCCGGCCTGGTTCATCAAACAGGCGCACGGGTCACGATAGCAGGCCGGCGCAGCCGGCCTGCAGGGAGGGGCCGCGGGGCGGAAAACGGTGGGAACAGGCCACAATCCCTATATAATGTCGCCGCCTACCGCCCCGTATCCCTCCTGAAAAACTCAAAATCTCCTATCTGCGCCTTCGGCACATAGTTATCACTCAAGTACGCCCTCAGCTCCGGAATCTCGCGAAGCTGCTCCGCCGAGTCTTTCCCCTCGACGGGGTTCGTGTCGTGATGCACCACCGCGATCCAGTCCGGCGGCGACGCAGCCAGATCCTTCCAGAACAGGCGAAGATTCCTCTCCCGCTCCACCGCCGGCACCGCCGGTGACGTCAGGTAGTAGTCGTAGATGAACCGGGTCGGGCATCGCCGCCGCGACAGGTAATTGACCGCCGGCTCGAACCCCCAGACGAGCAGCGTCTCGTCGGGCCCGATCGACCGCTCCGCGTAGCGGGCCGCATTGAACGTGTCCACCGGGTCGACGTCGCTCCGCGCGCCTCCGGGAGAAAAGTGCTGAAGGAACCGGGTCTCGGAGATGCGGCCCGTGAGGCGCTGGAACGATACTTCCGTTTCGATCCAGGGCATGCCGGCGATGCCGAGGGCCAGCGCGGCGGCGAGTGCCGCGGCCAGGAGGCGGGCGGGGACAGCGCCGCCGCGCGCGCGGCGGAACGCTTCCACTACTCCTCCGGTCGCGAGAAGCGCGACCGGAGCCACGACCGGATGATAGTGATACCCGAACATCCGCCCCTGGATCAGGATCTGCGCGTAGGCCGCCAGCGTCCAGCCGAACAGCAGGCGGACTTCTGGGCGGCGGCGGTGCGGCCAGAGCCACAGCATCCCGGCGAAAGCCGGTATGAGAAAGAAACCGTGGATCACGACATGGTGCGACTGCACGAACGCATCGAGGCGCGACGGCAGGAGCATGATCCCGCGGGCGCCGTAGGAAGCGTTCATCAGGAATACCGCATCCGTGAAATCACCGAACGCGCCCCGGGCGGCACAATACCCCGCCGCGGCGACCCACGGAATCGCGACCCCGATGGCGAGCGGCGCCAGAATGCGCAGTCGTGATCCCGGCCAGGCGAAGAGCAGTGCCGGCGCCAGCAGGAGCGCCGTGGGTTTGCCGAGCGTGGCCACACCAAGGCAGAGGCCGGAAGCGAGGACGCCGGTGAACGGGCCGACAGCCCCCGCCCTTTCCATCCCGATCGCGAAAGAAACAACCGCGAGAATCGCGAACGGCTCCATGAACGACTCCGCCTGTGCGCCGGACCAGTAGGCGGACAGCCCGCCGGCGCCGACGATGAGCAGGTAGATCACGCCGGCGAAGACGCCGGGGGGACTACCCCACTCCG
>CAZQVN010000017.1:0-65706 GCA_964596775.1 uncultured bacterium | reverse complement strand
ACGATGAGCAGGTAGATCACGCCGGCGAAGACGCCGGGGGGACTACCCCACTCCGCGGGGGCAGCGTGGTCGGCGCCGACGCCCGCGGCGGCGTAGCGGTCGGGTCCCACGCCGGTTCCCCCCGGGATGGCGTCCACCCCGGCGCCCCTCCGCCTTCCCGACAGCCATCGCCCGCCGATCCCGGCCACGAGAAAACCCGAGACGAGCAGCGCCAGCGCCGCCATCAGCCGCGCGGATCTCATCTCGTTTCCGAAGAACGCGAATCCAAGCCGGTAGCCGAGGAACGGAAGCGGTCCCTTGTGCTCGAGACCGGCGCTCGCGTAGGGAACGTCGCCGGCGCTCCAGCGCCAGGCGATCAGCGCGAAGACGCCCTGGTCGCGCGCCGGCGGGTCCACGACGTGCAGGAACGCCGGAACGGACGCGAGCAGCAGCATCATGATGAGCAGCGGACGGTATTCGGATCGCATGTATGACGGAGTGTCCCCGGTCGGCGGCGGGCGGTCAACCGCGCCGCGGGAGGCCGTGCCGAGTCTGGGCGTGCCGAGTTGGGCGCACCGCCTGGCCGCGCCTCACTGGCCGCCTCGGACAAGCCGTCATCGGCGGCTTTGATTGCAAGACTCCATCGACTGCGCTAGTCTGTCGGCGCCGACGGCGGAATACCACGAGGAGCAGAATGGCGCGTCTCCGGATCGGAGTCCTGTACGAACACACCTGGGCGGAGGATGAGACTCCGACCCCGGGAAAACGGCCGCGCAAGCAGGAGCCGTTGAAGGACGTCGTCGAAGTCGAGAAGGCGCTGAAGAAGCTCGGCCACACGACGACCCGCCTCCGCATCGACGGCACCGAGGACAGCCTGCACGCCCTGGCGCGCCGCAAGGTCGACCTCGTGTTCAACCTTACCGAGTCGTGGGCCGGCAACGATTCCATGGAGTCGTGCATCGCCGGGTTCCTCGACATGATCGGCCGCCCCTACACCGGCTCCGGTCCGCTCGGCCTGTCGCTCGGCGTGGACAAGATCGTCGCCAAGAAGATCTTCCACTTCCACGAGATTCCCACGCCGAAGTTCGCCACCGCGTGGCGCGGCCGCGCCGAGATCCCCCATGATCTGGAATTCCCGGTGATCGTGAAGCCGGCCCGCGAGGACGGATCGATCGGGATTCCGTTCAACGCGTACGTGGAAAGCATCAAGGACCTCATGGGGCGCATCGACGAGCTGCACGAGCAGTTCGACACGCCGGTGCTCGTGGAGGAATACATCGAGGGGCGGGAGATCTACGTGGGCGTCCTCGGCAACCGCAAGCCGGAGGCGCTGCCGCCGATCGAGCTGGACCTGAGCAGGCTCCCCGAAGGCACGCCCAGGATCGCCGGCTCCGAGGTCAAGTGGGAGCGTCACACCGAGGTGTACCGGAACTCGCAGCCGAAGGTCCCCGACGACCTCGACGACAGGACGATCGAGATGCTCCAGTCCACGGCGGTGGCCGCCTACCAGGCGCTCGAACTGCGAGACTACGCCCGGATCGACATCCGTCTCAACAGGAAGAAGAAGGCCTACGTGCTCGAGGCGAACCCGAATCCGTACCTCCTGTCCACCGCGGAACTGGCGCTGGCGGCGAAGGAGTCGGGGCGGAATTACGTGGAGCTCATCGGGGAGATCATCCGTTCCGCATCGGACCGCTATGGCTTGAACGCTTGAAGCCGGGGGAGAACATGTCCGAAAAAAGTCTTCAGGAAACCTGGGCGCCGCACAACGCCTGCTTCGGCTGCGGACCCGCCAACGACAGGGGTCTGCGCATCCGCTCGTTCGTTGCGGGCGACGACTACGTCTGCGACTGGACCCCGGAGAAACATCACGAGGCGTTTCCCGGCGTCCTGAACGGCGGGATCGTCGGCGCCCTGCTCGACTGCCACTCCAACTGGGCCGCCACGCACTTTCTGATGAAAAGGACCGGCTCGGAATCGCCCCCCTGCACGGTGACCGCCGAGTTCGCCGTCACGATGAAACGGCCGACCCCCACGGACGGCCCGGTGCACCTGTCGGCGCGGGTCACGGAAGCCACGGACGACCGGGCCATCGTCGAATCGACGCTTACGGCCGGCGGCAAGGTCACGGCCACCTGCCGGGGCACGTTCGTGGCCGTCAGGCCGGGACATCCCGCTTATCACCGCTGGTAATTTCAGGTAGACTGCCCGTCCCCTCACAGAGAAACGGTATTGAAACCAAGATCCAGGAGACTTGCGTACGGGTTCAGCAGGTCGGTTCCATCCCTCTTCATGCCCTGTTGCAAAGGAGTCGCCGTGCCCTCGAAATTCCTCCAATCGTTCTGCCTTGCCGTTGCCTTTCTTGTTCCCGTGACCGCCCTTGCGGTCCAGCCCCACGACGACGCTCACGTTCATGAAATCGACCGACGCGGCTCCGTGAGGAACGCACTCCACCCCGCGGCCCGTTCCGTTCCGGTCCAGACCGGCGAGTGGTCCGCGTACCTCGGCCGGAATGCCGGCTGGACGGCCGAGTGGTCGCCGCAGAGCGGCCGCATGGTGAAGGCCACCGGCCCGGCATCCACGGCTCCCGGCGGAGCCTTCCTGTCCGAGGCGGCCGCCGTCCAGCGGGCCCGTTCGTTCCTGTCCGCGGAGATGGCCCCCTGGGTGCCGGCCGACGCGGCGCTCGACTACGTGAAGAGTTCCGCCCACAAGAGCGGTCGCTGGGTGCACTTCGGCCAGAACGTCGGCGGCGTGCCGGTGTTCAACGCCCGGGTGACCGTCCGCATGGGCAACGACGGCCGGGTGACCCAGGTGGCGAACCATGCCTTTCCCGGCCTCGACGTGTCCACGACGCCGGCCGTGACGCCCGAGCTGGCGTCGACGCTGGGCGCCGCCGGCCTGCCCGCCGGCTACCGGGCCACCAGAAACCCCGAGCTGTCGGTCCTGCCGCTGAACCCCGAATCGGGCAACGACGCCCGCCTGACCTGGCGCGTCGAGTACACCACCATGGATCCTCCCGGCCGCTGGATCACGTTCGTCGACGCCGTGACCGGCGACCTCCTCTGGCGGTTCAACGCGGGCCACTTTGCCGAGGTCAACGGCACGGTCAACGCGGACATCGAGCTCGTGAAGGCGGACAACATGTTCAACCTCCGGGGCCTTCCCTACGTGGACGTCCGGGTGACGAGCGCCACCGACACCACGGTTTCGACCTGCGACGTCCTCGGCGTGTACCAGGTGACGACGCCCGACTCCACCGGGCGCAATGCCCGGGCCCGGCTGGCCGGACCGTTCGGCCGCGTCTGGAACGTTGCGAACCCGCAGGCTCCGACGACCCCCTCCCTCACCTTTCCGCTGTCCGACGCCGCGTCGGCCTTCCAGGCGTTCAAGTTCGACAACACGAACTCCCTGGCCAGCGAGCGCGACGCCTACTACCACTCGATGGTCTCCCACGACTACATCAAGACGATCGAGCCCGGATTCAACCTGCTGGACTACCAGATGCCGATCTCCGTCGAGGTGGCGGGGAGCTGCAACGCGTTCTGGGACGGCCTCGGCATCAACTTCTTCGTCGAGGACAACCGCTGCACGAACACGGCGCGGAGCGCCACCGTGGTCATGCACGAGTACGGGCACGGCATCACCGACTTCCTGTATCGCCCGTTCTTCCCGTCCGGCGCCATGCACGAGGGATTCTCCGACTATTACGCGGCCACCATCACCGACCAGCCGATCCTCGGCGCCGGGTTCCGCAAGGGAGGCGGGCAGGACTTTATCCGCCGCATCGACGTGGACCGCATCGCCCCGGATCACATCACCGGGGCCGTCCACAACGACGGCCTGGTCATCGCGTCGGCGCTGTGGAACATCCGTGAAGTCCTCGGCCGCGACAAGACGGACGAACTGTGGCACTTCGCCCGCTACGGCTTCGCCGACAATTTCGACGACTACGTGTTCGACGTTCTCGTGACCGACGACGACGACAACAACGTGTACAACGGCACGCCGAACTTCACGCTGCTGGCCAACACGTTCCGGAAGCACGGAATCGGCGACTTCCGGGTGCACATTTCGCACCCGCTGACTCCGGACACCGAGGACACGCTGAAGGCATTCCCGATCACCGCCTCGTTCCTCTCGCTGTTCGCGCTGGACCCGTCCACGGTCACGCTGCACACGTCGATCAGCACGAACGGCGGGACGCCGGTGGTCACGGCGCAGACGATGATGCCGACCGGCGGCAACCGGGAGTACACGTTCACGATCCCGAACCAGCCGGCCGGCACGGTGGTGAGCTACTACCTGACGGCCACCGACACGACCGGCACGACCGGCATCTTCCCGGCACACGGCGACTCTCTCCCGGCCGTCTTTCATGTCGGCCCCGACGCCGTGCCGCCGGTGATCACGCACACGCTGATCCCCGACCAGCCGATCGACACGCCGCCGATCCTGGTCCTGGCCGGCATGCGGGACAACCTGGACAAGGCGCTCCACGCGAAGCGCCTGGTGCATCGCTCCACGTCGCAGATCGAAGCGATTACCGACATGACCGCGCTCGGGGACGACCGCTACCGGGCCGCGATTCCGTCGGGCGTCCTGTCGCTCGGCGATCTCGTGGAGTACCGCTTCGAGGCGATCGACTCCGCGGCCGCGCCGCTCACCACCGCGCTGCCGGATACCGGCTGGTTCGGGTTCCGGATGGTCCGCGGGTTTGCCCGGGACTTCGAGGCCGACAACGGCGGGCTGACCGGAGGCGGCGACTGGGCCTGGGGCGACCCCACCCCGATCACGACCGCCTGGTCGGGAACGAACGTGTGGGCCACGGCGCCGACCGGCAACTACGCGGACAATTCCGTGTCCACCCTGTCGCTTCCGCCCGTCGACCTGTCGGCGTTCACGCGGGCGGCGCTGACGTTCCGTCATTACATGAACTGCGAGCCGGACTTCGACGGCGGCCGCGTCGACGTGTCGACGGACCAGGGAACCACCTGGTCCGCCCTGGTTCCGGACGGCGGCTACAACACCCGGATCCTCGCCGCCACCGGGCAGCCCGGATACTCGGGAAAGATCGACTGGTCCACCGCCGAGTTCAACCTGTCGAGCTACGTCGGCCTTCCGGACGTCCGATTCCGCCTGCGCTTTGCCGCCGATTCGGGGCTCAACGGCCCCGGCTGGTACATCGACGACCTCCAGGTCGTGGAGCGCCAGATCCTCGTGACGCCGCTGTCCGTCCGCGCCGCCTCCGGTCGCGACGGCTTCGTCCCGCTCGCCTGGGACCTTCCGCCCGGCGTGCTGGAAAACGCCACGAACCCGGTGACCGGCTACAACCTGTATCGCTCACTGCTTCCGGATGGAGAGCCGACCCGCGTCAACGGGTCACCGATTGCGGCGCGCACCTACAGCGACTCGACGATCACGAACGGATCGATGTACGCCTATTCGGTGAGCGTGCTGTTCGGCGCCGTGGAGAGCGCCCTCACGCCGCCCGTCGAGGCGTTCCCCTACCGCGCGCTCTTCTCCGCGAATCGCACGGCCATCGGCGCGATGATCGACTCCGTGGGAACGGCCACCGAGGTTCTCTCGCTGTCCAACGCGGGATCGGGTCCCCTCCGCACGGCCGTTTACCGGGCCGCTCCCGGGCAGACGATCGACCAGGTGCGGATCCGGCTCAAGACCGGCGCCTTCGCGAAGGGGCATCCGCCGGACGCCGGGAACGCTCCGGCGGTCACCGGCGACCCCGCGGAACTGCTGGCCCTGGCGGCCGCCCGGAAGATGCCGGCCCGGCCCGTCGAGTCCGTGGCTCCGACCGGCGTCTGGGACACGCTGTTCGTCGACACCCAGGAGGGCGCGGCGCCGGATCTTGTGACGCTCCAGGCCCAGCAGACGAGCGACTTCCTCTACTTCCGGTTCACGACCGCCGCCAACTGGGGCAACCCGTTCGTCGATTTCAATTTCCTGCTGGCCATCGACACGGACGGAAACCCGACCAACGGCACCCAGGGGGGCGATTTCCTGCTCATGGCCGGTCCGCTCACGCTGAGCGCGTTCGGCGCGCCGGTGATGCTGATGACCGCGACGTTCTCGCCGGTGGAATTTCCGCACCACTTCGTCCTGGGGCCGAGTTCCTCGGTGGCCGATTTCGGAATCCGCAAGTCGTCGCTCGGCGACCCGGACGATATCCGGCTCAACCTGATGACCCTCAACCCGCAGCTGAGCCAGACGCTGGACCGGATGCCGAACACGCCGGCGGCCACCTGGCTGTCGGTGACGCCGCGCTTCCTCCAGGTCGGCGCCGGAGCGTCGGGCGACATCTCCGTCGGCTTCAACTCGGCCGGCCTCGCCGACGGCCAGTACCTGGCCGACCTGCTCGTCGAGTCCAACGATCCCGGGACGGCGGTCACCCGCATTCCGGTCACGCTCGACGTCAGCGGAATGGTGCCGGTCGTGCTGTCCGGATTTTCGGCGTCGCCGGGACCGGACGGGATCGAGCTGTCGTGGACCACGGCGGAGGAGACGGATCACCTCGGCTTCCATGTGTGGCGGAGCGAAACGGCGCCGTTCCCGGCGGAAGAGGTGCGCGTGAACGCGGACCTCGTGACGTCGCGGGACGGCCGGTATGCGTTCACGGACGCGGGCGTCGAGCCCGGCCGCACGTACGCCTACCGGCTGGGCGACGTGTCCCGCTCCGGAGTCGTCACGTTCCACGGGCCGTTCGCGGTCCGCGTTCCCGGCGAAGCCCGGCCCGACCGGCTGTGGCTGGCCCCGGCCGTGCCGAACCCGACGCGGGCGGCGTCCACGATCCGCTTCGGCCTGCCGGCGGCGGGTGGCGTGTCCCTCCGCGTGTTCAACATCGAGGGGCGGCTGGTGCGGACGATCGCGGACAACCTGGTGATGCCGGCGGGATTTCACGAAACGGCATGGGACGGGATGGACGACGGGGGAGCGGCCGCGGCGGCGGGGATCTATTTCTATCGGCTGGACGCGGGGGGGAAGAAAGAGACAAAGAAGCTTCTCATCGTGCGATGAGAAGCGGCTAGTCCTGAAACATCGTCGCTTCGTCGAGCAGCGCCTTCTGGCTGTCGACGCGTGACTCCTGCGATTCCGGACGGCACCTGCTCCAGGTGCCGTCCGGCTCCAGCAGGTGCGATTTCACGTCGTCCTTGAGCATGACCGAAAGGAGTTCGGTCATCAGGCGCGCCTTGATCCGCGGATCCGTCACCGGAAAAGTGGTTTCCACCCGGGCGTTCAGGTTCCGCATCATCCAGTCCGCACTGGACAGGTACACCTCCGGCGCCCCGCCGTTTTCGAAGAGGATCACCCGGCTGTGCTCGAGGAACCGCCCCACCACGCTCTTGACCCGGATATTGTCCGTCCGGCCCGGCACGCCCGGGCGGACGCAGCAGATGCCCCGGACGAGGAGATCGATCCGGACGCCGGCCTCGCCGGCGGCGATCAGCGACCGGATGATCCGCACATCGGACAGGGCATTCAGCTTGGCCACGATCCGGGCGGGTCTCCCGGCCGCCGCGTGCGCGGCTTCGCGCTCGATCCGCTCCGTGATCCACGGGCGGAGATTCAGCGGCGCCACGATCAGCCTGCGGTACTGCCGCTGGTGCGACAGCCCGGTCAGGTAATTGAACAGGTCGGTGGCGTCGGCGGCGATGTCGGGATCCGCGGTCAGCAGGCCGTAGTCCGTGTAGATGCGGGCGGTGGCCGGATTGTAGTTTCCGGTTCCGAGATGGACGTACCTCCGGAGCCCCTCCTCCTCCTGCCGCACCACCAGCGCGACCTTCGCATGGGTCTTCAGGCCGACGATTCCGTAGACCACGTGCACCCCGGCCTCCTCCATGCGCCGCGCCCAGACGATGTTGTTCTCCTCGTCGAAGCGGGCCTTGAGCTCGACGAGCACCGCGACCTGCTTCCCCTGTTCGCTGGCGCGGATCAGCGCCTTGACGACCGGCGAATCGCCGCTGGTCCGGTACAGCGTCTGCTTGATGGCCACCACGGTCGGGTCGGCGGTGGCCGCATTGATGAAGTCCACCACCGGCCCGAAGGACTCGTACGGATGGTGCAGGAGGAGATCCTGGCGCTTCAGCAGGTCGAAGATCGACTCGTCGCCGAGGAGCACCGCCGGCACCGCCGGGCGGAACGGCTTGTCCTTGAGATGCGGCAGGTCGAGCCGGTGGAGCGCCATGAGATCCTGGACGGCCAGCATCACCGGCGCGGGATAGACGTCGACCTCCTCGAGTTCGAGAGCCGTCGTGAGATAGCGGAGCATCGCCTGCGGCATGTCCGGATCCACTTCCAGGCGGACGGCCGAGCCGAAGCGGCGGCGGCGCAGCTGTTCCTCGATCTCGCTGAGGAGGTCGCGGGCCTCGTCGTCCTCGATCTCGAAGTCGGCGTCCCGGGTGACCCGGAACGCGTGACAGGCCTTGATCACGACATCCGGGAACAGCGTTCCGATGTGGGCGGCCATCACCTCCTCGATCAGGACGAAACGGTGCTCCGGACCGGGAAGCGGGATGAGGCGCGGCACGACCGGCGGCACCTTGACCCGGGCAAACCGGGTTTCCTCCACCTCGTCGCGCTCGTTCCAGATGGACAGCTCCACGGCGAGGGACAGGGACAGGTTGGAGATATAGGGAAACGGATGCGAGGGATCCACGGCCAGCGGCGTCAGGATCGGAAACACCCGCTGCTGGAAGTACTCCTCCATGCGGGCGCGATCCTCGACGGAGAGGTCCGCGTGCGCCACGAGGAAGACCCCCTCCGCCTCGAGCTCGGGCAGGATTTCCTCGCGGAGACAGTGCCGGTGACGGTCGAGCAGCGGGCGGAGCATTTCGGAGATCGCCTTCAGTTGCTGCGCCGCGGACAGCCCGTCGCGCGACAGCGCGGACACGCCGGCGTCGACCTGCTGGATCAGCCCGGATACGCGGATCATGAAGAACTCGTCGAGGTTCGATTCGAAGATCGCCAGGAATTTGAGCCGTTCGAGAAGGGGATGCGTGTCGTCGAGCGCCTCGCCGAGAACACGCCGGTTGAACTCGATCCACGACAGTTCGCGGTTGAGCAGCAGGGGCCGGATGTCGCCGCGATCCTCCGTTTCCGGCGGCGCGGCGGGTGTCCGTTTCATGTGCGTGCGGGATCTGGAGAAATTCTGTGGCATGGCTCCCTGAAATCCATCCCTGCCCGGGGGCGCGGATGGAGTGCTGTGTCGTTGCGAATCGGATACTTGCGGACCGGTGGTTCGATGGCCGTTCGCCGACGGCTCCTCCAAGCCTACCGCCCGGCACGAAACCCGACAAGCCGTGAACGGTGCCGGACCGAGGAGGTCACACAAAGGCGGGCGAAGCCGTCAAGCTCCGCCCGCCCAGTGTGTTACGTCATGATTAACGCTTGATGTTCACGACTTCCTGGAGCAGGTCGTCCGCGTTCCGGATGACCCTCGTGGCGGCCTGGAAGCCGCGCTGAGCGATGATCATGTCCGTGAACTGCAGCGCCAGGTCGACGTTCGACTGCTCGAGCGCCCCGGAAACGATGTTCCCCTGGACGCCGGCGCCGGGGATTCCCACGAGAGCGTCACCGGAGTTCAGCGACTTGACGAAGTTGCTGCCCCCTTCGCTCTGCAGGCCGGCCGAGTTCGTGAAGTTGGCCAGGGCGATCTGGGCCAGCGTCTTCAGGACGCCGTTCGTGAACCGCCCGGTGATCTTCCCGAACTGGTCGATGGAGATGTTGTCCAGCGTTCCGTTGGCGAATCCGTTCTGGTTGCTGGCCACCGCGTTGAACGGTGACTTGAACTGCGTCAGGCCGGTGAACTCGCCGGTCTTTCCGAAGTCCAGGCTGATGGAGATCGGGCTGATCGCCGTGTTGCCGGGGTCGAGCGACAGCGAGGTGGCCCCGCCATCATAGGTGAAGGAGTCCAGCGAACCGTCCTGGCGGAAGAACGCCCGGCCGGTCCCGCCGGACAGGACGGAAGCGTTTCCGTCCACCGACGCGGCCCAGGTCCACTCGTTCTTGCCGTCCACCTTCGTGAACGTGAGGTTCACGGTGTGGGTGCCGCCGAGCGAGTCGTAGACCGGAATCGTGGCCGTGTGCACGCCGGCGTCACGCGCGGTCTGGGTCGGAGTGAACACGTTCAGCGTGTTGAACACGAGGCGGTCGACCGTTCCACCGGTGTCCTTGGCGGTGATCGACACGTTCGTGATCTCGTTCGTCTTCCCCTTGGCGCCGGTGACCACGATCTGGCCGTTGGCGTTGATCGACGCCGAACCGGCGGTCAGGCCGTAGGCGGATTCGATCGCGGCCATGAGGTCGGCGACCGTCGACGTGGCGGTAACCGCCAGCGTCACGGGAGTCTGGGGCGTCCCGCCGACGTTGCCGGTGATGGTGATGTTGTCGGTGGCGACGATGCCGGAGTTGACCCCCTCGGCGTTCGTCAGGGCGGTCAGCAGGGTCGTTCCGGTGGCCGCGCTGCCGGCGGCGAACATCCGGGCCGACTGCTGGATCGTGCCCAGCGGATCGGAGTCCGAGTTCAGGTTGCCGCGGTAGTTGACCTTGGACGTGGCGCTGGCGGCCACGGACTGGGCGAACGGAAGCTTCAGGTCCTTGAGCCCGGTTCCGGGGCTGACGCTGCCGTCCGAGTCGGCCAGGTAACCCTGGACGACGAACCCGTTGTGCGGGTTCACCAGCGTTCCGGCGGAGTCGAACTGGAACGAACCGGCGCGCGTGTAGGTCTGGCGCAGGCCGTCGCGGAGAACGAAGAACCCGTCGCCGGTGAGCGCGAGGTCCGTCACCAGGCCGGTGGACTCCAGGTTGCCCTGGGACATGATCATGTCCACGCCGGCGGTGCCGGCGCCGAGGCCGACCTGGACGGCGTTCGTGCCGCCGCGCACGCCGGTCGGGCCGGTGGCTCCGGACAGCGTCTGGGAAAGCACGTCGGAAAACACGGCGCGGCCGCCCTTGAATCCGATGGTGTTGATGTTGGCGATGTTGTTGCCGATGACGTCCATCCGCACCTGGTGGGTGCGGATACCCGAAACGCCGGCAAAAAGTGAGCGCATCATGGCTGAAAAGCCTCCTCGTTGACATGGTGCCGCCACGGGGCCGCCGGACTCGATCTGAGCCGGCGCGAAGGCTTCCTCATGATGAGGGCCAGCCTTTACCGCTTCGATAACCCGTGGAGCGATCTCTATTCGACTTTCGTGAACAAACCGGTCAGCGCAGCAGAACCGCGCTGTCGATCTTCGTGAACACGTGTTCCTTCATCATGCTGCCGGGCAGGGCCGTGATGACCGTCCGGTTCGGGACGTTCACGACCAGCGCCAGATCCGGTTTCAGAAGGAGCGTCTCCTTCGACCCCTTTTCCGCCGCCTTGTCCACCGCGTTTCCTATCTGCTCCAGGTCGGACTGCGTCAGGTGCACGTTCCGGCTGCTCAGCCGTTCAAGGGCGTGAGCGCTGAACCGCACCTCTTCCGTCTTCCCCTTCTCGAGGGTCTCGCGAAGGATGTCGCCGAAACCGGTACCGCCGGCCGGCACGCTTCGACGTGCCTCGGGCAGTGTCGGCGGTTTGGGCGCCTGGATGCGCGGATCGAGTCCGCGGAGGGCATCGGTCATGTCGTCTTCACCTCCTTCAATCCACACGGAATGCGAAGCATTCCGTGTGAGGCTCTTGATTTTGCTGTTTCAATTGCCGTTGCTCTTCCGACCGGCGTCGGCCGCCGGAGATGCATTTCCTCCGCCCTTCCCTACCCGCTCCTGAATCCCTGCGGGATTCAGGAGGATCCGCCAATCTGGATCACCGATCCCAGCGGGACCTCGCGGTCTCCCACCATAAGAACGGCATTCCCTCCGACGAACTTGACTCCGGAAACGACGCCGACGAAGTACGGGTCGACCCGGATCGGTTCCCCGTCCACGCCGGTGGCTTCAGCGGAATAGCTGTAGCTGCCGGCCGGAACCAGCGACCCGCGCTCGTCCCTCCCATCCCATTCGATCTTGTTTTCCCCTCCCTTGAGTTCGGACGTCTTGATGACCTTGACCACCTTTCCGTCGGCGTCCTTGATCGTCAGCGTCACCTGGCCGGCCTTTTCAAGATTGACCGGCACCTGTGTGCCGTTGGTCCCGTCGGCCACGATGGTGTTGCCCACGGCGCGCACTTCCTTGCCGATGAGGCTGGCCGTGAGCGCGTTGTTCACGGACTGCGTCAGGATCGAGTTCGCCTGCAGCGTCGCGTTCATGTTCTGGGCCTGTTCGAGCGCCGAGAACTGGGCGAGCTGAGCGATGTACTGCTCGTTGCTCTGCGGGTCCAGCGGATCCTGGTTCGACAGCTGCGTCACGAGGAGCTTGAGAAAATCGTCCTTCCCGAGCACTCCGCCCGCCGCTCCGAACAGGTTCTGCACTTCCTGCTTCGAGCCGGATGTTCCGACTCCCTGGATTTCCATTGTTCTTCACCTCCTTCGTTCAAGATCAGGCCACCCGGTCCACGCGGTTCATTCCCAGAGCCACGCGGTCCGCCGGCCGTGCCGCCGGAGTTTCCGGCCGACTGCCGGAGTCTCCGAATCCTTCCTGTTTTCCCTCCCCGGGCGCCGGCTGGTGCCCCGTCGTGTCGCGCTGGGGCGCCCGGTCGAGATTCACGTCGAACTGCTCGAGCGTGAACCCCTGGGCCTGGAGCATCTGCGCCAGTTCCGTCTTGTGCGCTTCAAGGGCCTGCCGGGCGGCGTTCGTTTCCGTCAACAGGTGGGCCGTCACCGACTGCCCGGTCACCTCGAGATGAATTTTCAGCTTCCCGAGATGGCGCGGATCCAGTTCCATGGTCAGTTCGTTCCGCCCCTCGCGGAGAGCCGCCGCCACCGAGGTCCTCAGGCGTGCCGCTCCGTGGGGGGTCAGCCCCTCGTTCCAGGCGGCCGCGTGCGGAGGGGGCGGCGCGGACGCCAGGCCGATTCCGGTGCGGGGACGGTCGAATGCCGCCGAGCCTCCGTCCGGAGGCGGCGCGGCGATGGACGGGTCGGCCGCTCCGGGGTTCGCCGCCGCCGGCGCGGAAACAGCACCCGGCCGATCCGGTCCGGGGCCTTTTGCAACGACGCCCGGCTCGATCATCGGAGCGGCGCCGGTCCTGGCCGCGGGCCCCTCGCCGCTCGCGGCGGAAACGGGCTGACGCGCTTCGGAAAGACGGGCCTCCGCCTTCTGCTGGGTGCGACTGCGGGGCGTCGATCCCGGATCCCGGGTGGCCAACGTCATCCGCGGCAGCGCCTCCAGGCTGGATCGGAAATCGGCTCTCTCGCCGCTTTCCACCCGACTACCGTGCGCCGACCCCGCGGCGCTGCGATCGACCGGAGAACCTGCGTCCGGTTCCTCACTGTGCGGTGCGGGCCGGAGATCGGCTCCGGCCGGTACAGGCCCGGACGGCGCGTTCGTATCCTGCCCGCGAACGGACCCGGCGGTGATTCCCGTTGTGCCGGGGATCACCGGCGCCGTGAGCGAAGCGGCAGCGGGTGCCGGTCTCACGGACTGTTCCGCGGGCGGCGACGCATGCCGGCTCAAGGCCGCGGCCGGAACGGTATTCGTGTCCGCCTCCGGATTGGAGGCCGGCCCAGGCCGCCCGAGGTGCGCGGGAGTGATCACTCCGCGGCGCGATTCCGGAAATACGGGTGCGTTCGGCCGCGAACCGGTCGGGCGGGGATCGACGCCCGCTCCCGCCCGGGGCCTGGTCGTGGATCCATCCGCGTCCCGCGCCACGGCGGTCCCGGTTTCACCGGTTTCCGACGTGGTGCCATGGTGCCCCGACATGTCCGTTCCCGCGGTCCGCGGGGTCTCGACCGTACGGGCGACCGGACGCGCCGTGGCGGCGCTTCCGGAGTCGGCCGGTTTCAAGACGTTCCCGTCGGGCGTGTGTGTCGCTCCGCGCGGGATGTCGACGGGCTCAGGGCGGACGGTCACGACTTCTGCGGGCCGCCGCGCGGCGTCGGCCACGCCCGGTGTCGACGTGGCGGGGGAACGCAGCGTGTCCGCGGCGATCGGCCCGGCGGGTCCGCGGGTTGCCGGACGCCCGGTGCCTTCAGCGGTCGTCGATGGGGTCGAGTGTGCTGCCGGCGGAGAATCCACCGTCCCGGCGAGCGCCGGGTGCTTCGAAGCCGCAGTGACCGGGCGATCCGCGCCGGCAACGTGCGCCGGGACCGTCTTGGCCGAAACGGCCGGGCGGTCCGCGCCCGCAACGTGCGCCGGGACCGTCTTGGCCGAAGCGACCGGGCGGTCCGTTCCCGCAGCGTGCGCCGGGGCCGTCGAGGCCGAAGCGACCGGGCGATCCGCGCCCCCACTGTTCACCGACAGAGCCGGGCCCGAAACGGCCGGGCGGTCCGCGCCCGCCGCGTGCGCCGGATGCGCCGGCCTGGACACCTCCACACGACTCACGTCCGCAATGATCGACTTCATCGTTCCGGGATGCGGGGAACGGCCTGCACCCGCATTCTCCGGCCGCACGGTTGACGCGTTGACGGCCGCCGACGCGCCCGGCTTCACGGAAGCGGAAGGCGGCAGGCCCGGCGACGCCGCATCACCGGCATCGCCGGAAACGGCGATGCCGCCCGGAGGACCGATCTGTGCATCCGGCACCACGACGGCGCGACCGGGGATTCCGGATGCGACCGGGCGCAGATCCACGGCGGGACCGGAGTGTGCGGCCTGTGCCGGGGTGTGGGGGGTTCCCGCACCCGCGGCGGGCGCCACACCGGGCGATGTCCACAGCGTGTACAGTTTCGGGGCGGATGGGACTTCCACGATGGAGCGCCCGCGGTGCGTGCGCGGATCCCCCGCACCCGCATTCCCGACCGGCGCCGGCTTCACGGGTCGCGTGTCCGCCGGCACAGGCGCGTCACCTGGTCCCCGGGTCGTGACGATGCGTCCGGCCCGGGTGATCTCAGCCGCCCGGTCGCGCGCGGTCGTGTCCGATCCCCGCGCGACGGTGCCCGGCCGTACATCGAGCGCTTCCGGCGTACGGCCGGCCGACGCGGCGTCCCGGTTGTCCGCCGTTCGCACGGTCTGCGTTGCTTCACCTGCGTTGCGTTTCCCGCCCGCGGGCGGTGTATCGCCGACTTCCGGCGCACGACCGGGAGGCAGGGCACCGCTCCTGTCCGGATTGTGTCCGTGCGGCACGGCTTCGCCGGTTGCCGGCATCCGTACTCCGGCCTGGGTACCGGTGACGGCGCGCGACCGACCGGCAGACAGGACAGCGGCGCTGTCCGGAAGCGGCGCGGACTGCGCGCCCCGGCCCGTTCCCGCGGCGCGACCGACCGCTTCCGAAGCGTGCCCGACCGCATCCGCCGACGCTGTCGCGCCGGTCTTCCCCGGACGATCGTCCGCCCCGGCGGCGCCGGAGCCCGCGTCCAGTCCTTTCCACGAGGGAATGCCGTCCGGCCCCTCCTCCATCGGAAGGCGGGGCGCAGGAACAGTCCGGGCGGCATCCGCGGGAAGTCTCACCGGCCGCCCCTTCTTCCCGCCGCGCTCCTGGAGCACGGACGGAAGGGTGCCGCCGGACGCCTCGTCCATCACCGGATTGCCCCCGCTCACGGATGCCGCCTTCGAGGTTGGCCCGCTCCCTGGTCCCGCGGTTCCCGCCTCGAAGTGAGGCGCGGTCTCAACGCGTCGGGCATCAGAAACAGGCAACGTCGAAGGCGGAATCGCGTGCGCGAGCAGGCTCTGAAAGTCCGCCGGTCCGGTGGAGTGCGGGCTGTCCTTGCGGGACGCTCCGGGGAGATCCGGCTTCCCGGCCCCGCCCTTCACTCCCTGGACACCCGCGCCTTTCGTCTTCTTTCCGGGGCCGGTCGCACTCCCCGCCGGGACCCTGGTCCCGGCATCCATCATGTCCACTAGCTTGTTCTTCATTTGTTCGCTCCCGTGGCGAGACGCTCGGAAAGAAGCGCGGCGCGGGCCGGTTCCATGACTCCAAGCAGGGCGCCGAGCTGGCGCCCCTTGAGCTGCGACATCACTCCGTAGAGCGTTTCTTCGTCCAGCTCCGCGACGATCGGTTTCAACTGGTTCGGTTTCATCCCCGCGTACACCGCGGCGAGATTCGTGTAGTCCTTCCGGCCGGCCGACTCTTCCTTTTCGGCATCCGCCAGCATCTTCTCGAGATTTCCGATGCGCCGGTCGAGCTCCTGCGCCTTCATGTCCAGCCGGCGCGACAGCGACGCCAGCGAGTCGCGCTGGGCAGCCAGGCGCTCCACTTCCGCGAGGCGGGTCGCGGTGTCGATGTCGCCGTCGAGAAAGGCGAGGCTGTCCGCACCGGCGGCCGCGGGAGCCTGCCCCTTGAGGCGCGGGATCACCTGGTTGTCGAGCACGCCGGTCACCTTGAGCAGGCCGACGAACAGCACGAGGTAGAGGATGATGACGACAACCACCGTCACCGCGACATTCCCCCCCTCGCCCCGCACGATCCGCCCGGCGATCTCGTCCAGCCCCTTCTGCTCCTCCCGCTCGACCTCGGCGCGATGCTCGGTCCGGCGGCGCTCCTTCAGGTTTTCCACCACGCTCCGTTCACGCGCCGCGTCGACGAGCGCGGATCGCGCGTCCTCGGTGCGGTGCGCCGCCCGGGTCACGCGGTCCTTTCCCTCGCGCACGAGACCGGCCAGGCGCTCGCGGTGCCGGGCCATGAGCAGCAGCTCGTGCATGTCCAGGTCGCCGGACTCGTTCTGGCGCAGCGCTTCCGCGTGAGCCTGTTCGGCGGCCGCCAGCCGCTCCTTTTCGCTCAGCTCGCGGCGGGTCTCCGCGGCGAGGCTTTCCTGCTTCAGGCGCTCCATCGACTTCCGCGCGGACAGCACGGACTCGAGGCGGAACCGGAACTTCTTCATTCCCCGCCTCCGAGTTCCGCAAGGGCCCGCAGCGTCGACTCGAAGTCCGAGGGATCCTCCACGTTCTGCCGGAGGAACGCGTTGATCTCGTCGATCTTCGCGATCGCCCGGTCGATCCGCGGATTGCTCCCCTTCGCGTAGGCGCCGATGTTGATCAGGTCCTCCGCCTCGCGGTACGTGGCGAGGATCTCGACGAGTTTCCTGGCCTGGTCGCGATGCTCCGGCGACACCACGTCGATCATCACGCGGGACACCGACTCGAGGACGTCGATGGCCGGGTAGTGACCGCGCGCCGCCAGCCTCCGCGACAGGACGATGTGGCCGTCGAGGATCGAGCGCGCCGCGTCTGCGATCGGCTCGTTCATGTCGTCGCCTTCCACGAGAACCGTGTACATCCCGGTGATCGAACCCTTTCCGTTCGTGCCGGCCCGTTCGAGAAACTGCGGGAGGAGCGCGAAGACCGACGGCGTGTAGCCGCGGGTGGTGGGCGGTTCGCCGACGGTCAGGCCGATTTCGCGCTGGGCCATGGCCACCCGGGTCAGCGAGTCCACCATCAGCAGCACGTCCAGCCCCTGGTCGCGGAAGTACTCGGCGATCGTCGTGGCGATCAGCGCCCCCTTCACCCGAAGCAGCGCCGGGCGGTCCCCGGTGACGGCCACGACGACGGAACGCGACAACCCCTCCGCGCGGAGGTCGCGCTCGATGAAATCCTTCACTTCGCGGCCGCGTTCCCCCACGAGCGCGATCACGTTGACCCGGGCCTTCGAGCTGCGGGCCACCATCCCCATGAGCATGCTCTTGCCGACGCCCGACCCGGCGAAGATGCCGAAGCGCTGTCCGCGGCCGCAGGTCAGGCAGGCGTCGATCGCCCGGATCCCGGTGCCCAGCGGCTCCTCGATGCGGGACCGCTCAAGCGGATTCGGAGGCGGCGCGTTCACCGGGCGATAGGCGCGCGCGTCCACCGGACCGAGCCCGTCGATCGGCTCGCCGAGGCTGTCGATGACCCGCCCGAGCAGCCCCGGACCGACCGGCGCCAGCAGCGACCGGTGCGTCGGCACGACCACGCTTCCCGGCGCGATGCCGCCCATTTCGCCGAGCGGCATCAGCAGCGTCCGGCCGTCCTTGAAACCGACGACCTCCGCGGCCACCGGGGGCGCGTTCCGCCGGTAGCGGATTTCGCACACGTCGCCGACGGCGGCCTCCGGCCCGGTCGACTCGATGACCAGCCCGACCACCTGCTTGACGATGCCGTTCGTCCGCACGAGGTCGGCGCCGTTCAGCGCATCCCGGAAGAGTGCCGTTGCACTCATTCCACATCCTCCCCGCCCGGCTCCCGGGCGGACTCCGTCCCCCGGTCGGCGAACAGGCGGCGGACTTCTTCCAGCTGGGTTTCCAGGCGCGCGTCGACGATCCCCTCGGGGAAGACCACTTCGGCGCCGCCGATGCCGACCCGCCGGTCGGGAACGAGCTCGAGCGGCCCCGGCGCCCCCATCGCCTCGAGCCACTCCGCGCGGTGCGCAGCCACCCGGGCCAGGCAGTCCGGATGCACCCGGATCTGCAGGCGGCTCCGGTCCGAAATGCGCTTGAGCGCCTCGCGCACGAGCGTGACCGCGAGATCCGCATCCTCCTCGACGCGCTTCTTCACGATCTTCTCCGCGACCGCCACGGCGAGATCCGCGATGTCGGCCTCACCGGCGAGAACGGCTTCGTCGCGGGCCGCCACGAGCGCGCGGCCGGCGGACTCCAGCGCGCCCAGGGCCCGATCGAACTCGAGGAGCGCCTCCTCGCGCCCGGCGGCGCGGCCGGCCTCGAACCCCTCGGCATGGCCGGCCTGGCGCTCGGCCGCCAGCTGCGGATGAGCGTGCGCCATGGGCGCGCTGTCTCCTCCGATGAGGAAATCCCCCGCGAACAGGACGTCGCGCAGCACGTTACCCAACGAGTTCGTCCTCCTGGCCGCCACGCCCCATCAGGTTGATTTCCCCCTCCTCGACGAGCCGCCGCACCACCTCGACGATCGACTCCTGGGCCTCCTCGACCTGGGACAGCCGGATCGGGCCCATGAGCTCCATCTCCTCCTTCAGCAGCTCCCCGGCCCGCTTGGACATGTTGCGGAAGATGTTCTCCTTGATTTCGGACGCGCAGGCCTTGAGGGCCACGCCGAGCACCTTGGACTCGATCTCCTTGAGGAAGCGCTGCACGCCCTTGTCGTCGATCAGCCGGATGTCGTCGAACACGAACATCTTCTTCTTGATCTCGTCCACGAGTTCGGGGTCCACGTCGGCGAGCGATTCGAGCGTCTTCTGCCCGATCTCCTTGTCCACCTTGTTGAGGATGGCGGCGGCCTTTTCCGGCCCGCCGCTGACCTGGGCCGCATCCTCCTCGGGCGCCAGCGACTGGCCGAGATCGCGGACGATGACCGCCTTGAGTTCCGACAGCATCTCCGCGGGCACCTTGTCCATCGCGGCGATGCGCGCCGTCACTTCCGGCCTCAGTGCCTCGGGCAGGCCGGCGAGGGCCAGCGCCGCCTTTTCCGCGGCGAGCTGGGTCAGGATCAGCGCGATCGTCTGCGGATGCTCGTCCAGCAGGAATTTCGTCAGCTTGTCGTTCGGGGCCGCTTCGAGCAGGGCGAAGCCCTCCTGCCGGGGCTTGCCGGCCAGCTTGAGTATCCGGCCCGCCGGTTCCTGCCCAACGGCCCGCTCCAGCGTGTTCCGGGCATAGTCCCAGCCCCCTTCGGTCCGCTTCGTCACGGATTCGAGCCGGGCCAGGAAGTCCCGCCCCACGTGTTCCTTCGTGGCCGGCTTGACCTCGCCCTGCCGTCCGATCTCGCTGACGACGCGTTCCACTTCGTCCCCCTTCATCTGCTTGAGGACCGACGCGGCGTGATCCTCGCCGAGCGAAATGAGCAGAACCGCGGCCTTCTCGGTGCCCGTCAGGGCGACCTTGTCCGTTGCGGCCATCTAAGCCTCCACTCCGTCTTCCTTGAGCCAGGACTTGATGACCAGGGCGATGCGCTCGGGCTTTTCCTGGGCCAGCAACCGGATCCGCCGGTCCATGTCCGGCGAGGCCAGGGCCGGCGTCGCCCCGGCGGCAGGCAGGCTGCCGGCGGGGGCCACCATCGTCGCCTTCCGGAAGAAGGACCGGGCGAAGAACAGCAGCACGAGGAGGAGGATCCCGGTGGCCACCTTGCCGCCCATGTCCATGAAGAAGCGCATCTGGTCGTCCTTCTTCATCGTCTGCATTTCGATCGGATCCGGGCCGGTCTCGAACGGGAAGTTCACCACCTCGACCTGGTCACCGCGGGATTCGTCGTAGCCGATGGCCGTCCGGACGACCGCGGTCAGCTTGGTCAGCTCCTCTTCGGTGCGCGCCTGGTAGACCACTTCATTCTTCTCGTCGAGCTTCTTGATGCCGTCCACGAGCACCGCGGCGGTCAGCTTCTTGATGTTGCCGACTCCGTCCATCACGTGGGCCACCGTCTTGCCGATTTCGTAGTTCGTGACGCTCGACTCGCCCCCCGACTGGGTCGAGCGCTGCTCGCTGCGCACCACGGGGTTGTCGGCGTCCCAGCTCTCGACGGTCTTCTCGACCTTCTCGAAATCGAGATCCGCGGCCACCTGCACGATGACCTTGCCGTCGCCCACCACGCCGGCCAGCATCGTCTGGGCCTTTCCGGCCAGGTACACCTCGACGCCGCGCTGCATTTCCAGCTGCTCCGAGGAGAGCCCGGCGATCGAGTTCGTTTCGCGCGGCTGGGAGAGGATGTTCCCGTTCGTGTCCAGGATCGTGATGTTCGACGGCGACAGCCCCTCGACGGAACCGGCCACGAGATGCGTGATGCCCCGCACCTGCTGGGCGCCGAGACGCGCGCCGGAATTGATCCGCAGCACGACCGAGGCCGTCGGTTCCCGCTTGTCCTCGGCAAACAGGGCCGGGCGCGGAATCACGACATGCACGCGGGCGTTCTGGACCTCTCCGAGCTGGGTGATGGAACGGGCCAGTTCCCCTTCCAGGGCCCGCTGGTAGTTCAGGTTCTGGAGGAAATCGGTCATGCCGAGCGAGTTGCGGTCCATGAGCTCCCAGCCGTTTCCGGAGGCATGGGGCATCCCTTCCGAGGCCAGCGAGAGGCGCAGTTCGTGCACCATGTTCGCCGGCACCTCGATCGTTCCGCTGCCGTCGCCGACGCGATACGGGACCTTGCGGGACCGCAGTTCGTCGACGATCTGGCCGGCGTCCTTGGACTCGAGGCCGGAAAACAGGACCATGTACTCCGGTTTGCGCGCCCACGAGGCGGCAAACAGCGCGGTGAGGAGGATCGCGGCGATCCCCGCCGAGAACCCCATGCGCTGGTTCGGGGTGAGGCGCTTCCAGACGGCAAGAATGTCGTTCATGATTCAGGGCTCCTCGGTCCTAGACCGGCATCCGCATGATTTCCTGGTACGCGGAAATGATCTTGTTGCGCATCTCGAGCACGAGCTTGAACGCCACGCCCGCTTCCTCCTGGGCCAGCATCACTTCGTGGAGGTCGATCGGGGAGCCCTTGGCCAGGGCCTCCACCTTCTGGCCCGCCTCGAGCTGAAGCCGGTTCACGTCGGACAGGAGATTCTGAAGTTCGTTCTGGAACGGCGACACCGTGGCGGCCCCGGCCAGCTTCATCGTCTTCGTGTCCGCCGCCTCCGGTTCGACCTTCGGCGCCCTCGCCATGGCCTGCGACAATCCGGCTTCGGCGAGACGACGGATGGAATTGATTTCGGACATCACGCGCCTCCTACTGCTTGCCGATGGTCAGGGTCTTGAGGAGAAGGTCCTTGCTCGTGTTCATCGAAGCCAGGTTCGCCTCGTACGCCCGCGACGCCATCATCATGTCCACCATTTCGTTGATCATGTTCACGTTCGGCATGGTCACGAATCCCTCCTCGTCCGCGTCGGGATGCGAGGGGTCGTACACTTTCGGAAACTCCGTCGGGTCCTCGCGGAATCCCGCCACGCGCACGCCGCCGGGCACATCGCGCGAAACCGGCGCGGCGGTTTCCGGGGTTTCACCGAACGGGCCGGCCGCCGCGGTGGCGAAAGGATCCTGTACGTCCGCGCCGGGCTCGCTGCCCGCGGCCGCGCCGAGCGCAGCCTCGACGTCCCGCCCTGTCCTGAGCGGGGCCGGCTCGATCGCCTCATCCCGTTTTTCCGGAACCGACTCGAGGACCACTTCCAGGCGGCGGTACGGTTCGCCGGTTTCCGTTTTCGTCGTGCCGGCGTTCGCGATATTTTTGGCGATGGCGTTCAGCCGGGCCCGCTGGGCGGACAGGGCCGAACCGCTGACATCCATGCTTCCGAACATGCTGACCCGCGGCATCGTCGACTCCTTTACCTGCTGCCATCGATCGCGTTTTTCAGGCCGATCAGATTTCCGGAGATCAGCGTGACGAGCGCGTGATAGCGAACCTTGTTTTCGTTCAGCTCAACCATGGCCTTTTCCAGATCGAAGGCGCCCGGCTCGAGGCCGGAGCCCGCCGGAGGATCCGCCGCCTCGACGATTTCCGGGCGAGGGATCGCGGACTGGCCACCCTGCAGATTCATGTGGCCCGGCCCCGTGTCCTCGACATCGAGAGGGTCGGCGCCGGCCGCCTGCTCGAGGAGTTCCTCGAAGCGGACTTCCTGCTGCCGGTAGCCGGGCGTTTCCGCGTTCGCGATGTTCCGCGCGATCACGGAGTTACGGAGTGCCGCCGCATCCAGGGCCGCCTTGAGCATCTGGTAGTGGGGCTTGTCGAACAGCACGTCACGAATCGGCATTGGTGTTCCTCCCGTTCCCGGATCGGGTGTATCCCGCCGGGTTGAGAGCAACGGGCGTGCCATCCGCCCCGGGGAGGGGCAAATTGAACGCTAACGCATTGCAGCACAGCCAATTGAAGCGAACGTATCGGCATCATTTCCGTGGGAGGTGGATCGAGGACCGGACGGGAATTGGGCAGCCTTTGCCGCAATCACCGGCAAGAATCCGCCCGTTCGGCTAGAATGGCGCGCATGAGCGAGCGCCCGACCCGCTGCCTCATCTGCGAGGCCCGACTCCATAATCCGGTCTGTCAGTTGCCCGGAGATTCGCTGAACCGTTTCGCGGAAGCCTCCTCCACGGCAACGTACAGTTCCGGCCAGACGATTTTTTCCCAGGGGGATGCACCCGGCGATGTCTTCATCATCCGGTCGGGGCAGGTCCGTCTGACGTTTCATCACCCCGACGGAGCGGAGCAGGTCCTCCGGCTCGCCGGCCCCGGCGAAATCGTCGGCGCCGGCATCTCCGGGCGGAGGTCGCTGTCGATGACGGCCCTGGCCAAGACTTCCACGACCGTCTGCCGGTCCCGCCTCAAGGACATCGAGGAACTGGTGGCTTCGGATTCGAAGTTTGCGCTGGCCTGGGGGCATCTGCTGATGGACGAGATCAGCCGGGCACGGGCGTCCGTGTACCATCTCGGACCGCACGCGGCGGGAGTGCGGCTCGCCCGTCTTCTCCATGACATCGGGCGCAAGAGTTCCCGGGCGGACGACGGCATGATGGTCGTCCGGGTGACGCACTCCGACCTGGCCCTGAGCCTGTCGGTGGCCCAGGAAACGACGACCCGGCTCCTCGCGGACCTCCAGGACAGGAACATCGTCAAGCTGTCGCGCGGCCGGATCGACATCCTCGACGCCGACCGCCTGCTGGCACTCGCCGGCTACCCCGGTTCCGACGTGGAGTCGGAACGCTTCGACTGACCCCGGCGCCACGTTTCCGGGCTCAGCGCGTCGGCCCGGATCGGCCGCGGCGTCATCTCCCTCCTGAACATCGGCCGCGCCGCCCAGCGCATCGCGTCGAGACTCTTTTCGTACAGCGTGTTCCCGAGTGTGCGCGGCGCGAGATACCGGGCGTCGTCCGGGTTGACGATCAGGCTGACCTCGATGTTCGGCGCCATTCCGATCGGGATTCCGCGCTTCCGGCAGGCCTCGTACATGTAGCGCATCACGTCCATCATTTCGCGGGGATCCGGTGACGGGTAGCGCTCCATCGCGGAACCGATCGTCGGCCGGAAGATGCACACGGTCGGAAAGGCGCCGATCCCGGTGATGCGGTCGATCGCCTTCAGGGTGTCCTCGATCGGCTCGACTCCGGCGATGATCTCGCCGGAGCAGGACCCCTTCCCCAGCTTCTTCACGCAGTATTCCATGGCGTCGAAGAACGCCTGCTGGCCGCAGAGCCGCTCCTTGCCCGGCAGAAGACGGGCGAAGTACTCGGGGTTCTCGAACTCGTAGCAGAAGGAAAAGTGATTCGCACCGAGGTCGATCATCCAATCGTACTTCCAGAGGTTCGGTGACGGCACGACCTGCACGCCGATGAGCGCCCCGACCCGTTCCTTCACGGCCTTCACGTAGGGCGCCACCGCCTCGAGGTTCCGGTCGCCGCCGTGAAATCCGGAATTGAAATGCACGAACGTGTTTCCCGATTCCTCCCGCGCCGCCCGGGCCACCTCCACGACGTCTTCGATCTCCTTTTCCGCCACTTCGTTCACGCCGACGTTCAGGCCCGTCGTGCAGAAACGGCAGCCGGCTTCCGGCTTGTGATACCAGAAGCCGCAGGAGTTCGAGATGTAGATGCCGAGATAGGTGCCCTGGAGAACCCCGACGCGCGACATCAGCGTGCCCTTTTGGGTTTTCTTCGAGTACCAGGCCGGTTCGGGGGGAATCCGCACCGCGTAGGCGAGGCGGCCGTCCGCGGCGTCCACGTCCGGGAGACGCGCGTCCACGACGCGATACGCCCCGTTGCCGGCGCGGACGAGGCTGTACGGGGAGTCCCGGGCAAAGTCCTCCTCGACCGGAACGTTGAGCCACAGGTCCTTGAGAGGGCCGGGGATCACGAGTTCCAGGCCGGAGCCGAGACCGGCGCGCGTCCGGCTGAACAGGCGGGCGTCCTCCTCGAGGCGGCAGGAGGGATCGATGCGGATCCCGCGGCAGAAGAGGTCCACTTCGAGTTCGCCGGGGTTGAGCTCGCGGCGGCCGGAAGGGCCGGAGTCCCGGGATCCGGGCCGCGTGACCTCGACCGATCCCGGCGACCCCTGCCCCGCGCCGGCGGGAGCGGCGCCGTTCGTCACGGCGCCTTCCATCGCGGTGCCGGCCACCGGTGCCGAATTCGTTCCGCCGACCGCCGATGCCGGCGCGCCGGCCCCGACCGGTTCGAAATCCGGCAGTTCGAACGTGAGCGCCCGGCGCACATCGGCCGGCGTGCGCTCCGGATCGAAATGGGAGGCCAGGTAGTCGAGCCAGCCGGTGAGGCGGGCCGCATCCATCCGATGGTCGATGATCGCACCGCCGTACGAGTAGCGGTCGCGGCTGAACGGCACGGCGCTCGGCTTGTAGAAGAACGCGGCTTTCCTCCCCCGCTCCCTGCCCGAAACGATGTCGAGAACCCGAACCCGGCAGCGGCCGGGCTGTCCGCCGGGAGACAGGTCGGTCAGTTCGACCTGGGAGCCGACCGGCAGGCAGCGGATCCGGGATCGGGTCTCGATGGGGACAAGAGCCAGCAGGGACTCGAGATCAGGAACATCGGGCGTGCGGAGAGGCGATCCATGGGTTGTCATCCATAAAGGATCGGACACGGGGCGGATCGACCCCTATGACGGATGTCATGCTCGTCACGTTCCCGGCCGAAAAGCCGATAATCATGACAGGAGATCGGCGGAACGGGTATAATTGTGGCCGTTTCCGTCCGGCCTGTCTTTCCAGGGAGGATCGACCGTTACAACTCCATTTCCGCCAGCACGTTGCAGGGAGAGACCATGAATCCCTCCCCCCAGACGGAGCCGCCTACGCTGGTCCTCATTCCGGCCCGGAACGAAGCCGCGCGCATCCCCCGCGTCATCGAGTCCATTTTCCACCAGGCCCCCGGCTGCGACGTCCTCGTCATCGAGGACGGTTCCACGGACGACACGGTCGCCGTGGTCCGGTCCACGGGCGCCCGGATCGTCAGTCTTCCGATCAACCTCGGCTACGGCGGCGCCCTCCGTGTCGGATTCCAGTACGCCCTGTCCAAGGGGTACCGCAATGTCGTCACTCTGGATGCCGACGGCCAGCACGACCCGGCCGACCTTCCGGCGTTCATCCGCCGTCTCGACGAGTCCGCGGCCGACCTGGTCGTTGGGTCGCGGTTTTCCGGGCAGGCGCACTACTCCGTGCCGTTCACCCGCCGGCTCGGGATGTTTCTCTTTTCGGCCATCACGTCGGCGGTCGTCGGACGGAAGATCTCCGACACGACCTGCGGCTTCATGGGCGTGGGCCCGAAGGCCCTGCCCGTGGTGGCGCGGCACTGCGCCACCGACTTTCCGAACGCCGAGCTGATCTGCATCGTGTCCCGCCACGGGTGCCGCGTGGAGGAGGTCGGCGTGAACGTTCACGAACGGGAGGACGGAAAGTCGATGTTCACGTTCTGGACGTCGGTCTATTATCCGTTCAAACTGCTCCTGGCCATCAGCATGACGCTGGTCCGGAACGAGCGATGAGGAGCCCGCGTGATCCCCGCTGAAAATCCCATGACACTCCGCAGCCAGGTCGCCCTGGCCGCCGTCATCCTCGCCGGGGTCGTGACGATCTTCATGCTGCTCCGCCGCCGTCACATCAGCGAGGGGTTGTTCTATCTCTGGCTGATCGTCTTTGCCGGCATGTCCATCGTGGGCCTGTCGCACAACGTGCAGATGGCGCTGGCCCGGCTGGTCGGCACCTACGCCGTCATTTCCACGATGCTGCTTCTGGCGCTCGGCTTCCTGTTCGGCGCCTCGCTCGTCTACTCGATCCTCCTGTCGAAGCAGTCCACGAAGATCCGCGACCTCACGTCGTACATCGCGGAGATGCGGCTGGACATCGACGACCTGCGCCGATCGGAAGCCGGAAGCGACCGCTCCGCGCGGCCGCCTTCCGCCCGCGGCACCGCTGGAGGCAGGCCCGGATCGGAATCGCCCACGGAGGACACACCATGAAAGTTCTCGTCACCGGGGCCGGCGGATTCATCGGCAGCCACGTCGTGGAGGAGCTGCTGGCCCACGGCCATTCCGTCCGCGCGTTCCTCCACTACAACAGCGAGGGACGGATCGGCAACCTGCGGTTTCTCGAGGACAGCGGCGCCGCCCGCCCGGAAACGATCCACGGCGACATCCGCGACCGCCGCTCGGTGCGCGAAGCCGCGGCGGGTTGCGACGCGATCCTGCATCTCGCGGCGCTGATCGGCATCCCCTATTCGTACACCGCGCCGGAATCGTACATCGAAACGAACCTGAACGGCACGTTCCACGTGCTCGAGGCGGCGCGCGAGCTCGGCACGCAACGGGTCGTCGTCACCTCGACGAGCGAGGTGTACGGCACCGCGATCCGCTCCCCGATCGACGAGGATCACCCGCTGCAGGGGCAGTCGCCGTACAGCGCGTCGAAGATCGCCGCCGACAAGATGGCCGAGGCGTACGCCTGTTCATTCGAGCTGCCGGTGGTCGTGCTCCGGCCGTTCAACACCTACGGGCCCCGCCAGTCGGCGCGCGCGGTCATCCCCACGATCCTCTCGCAGATCCTCGGCGGCGCCGACACGCTCCGCCTCGGCAGCCTCTCCCCGAAGCGCGACCTCGTCTTCGCCGGCGACACCGCGCGCGCGTTCCGGCTGGCCATGGAAACGCCGGGGATCGAGGGGGAGGTCATCCACTTCGGCACCGGGGTCACGCAGTCGGTGGCCGAGATCGTCGACCTCTGCTTCAAGGTGACCGGCCGCACGATCCCGATCGTCACCGAGGAAGGGCGCATCCGCCCCGAAAAGAGCGAAGTGGGCCTCCTGCTCGCCGATCCGCGGAAGGCCGGGAAGCGCCTGGCCTGGATGCCGTCGGTCACGCTGGAACAGGGGCTCGCCCGGACCGCGGAATTCATCGGCGCGCACCGGGACCTCTTCCACCTCGACCGCTACGCCATCTAGGAGACGGAGACGATGACCCCCGCCGACCGTTCGCTCAAGGATGTCCGCGCCGTCCTCCTGGCCGGCGGCAAGGGCACCCGGCTCCGCCCGTTCACGGTGACGTTCCCGAAACCGCTCGTTCCGCTCGGTGATCGCCCGATCCTCGATCACCTCCTCCACCGGCTCGCCGACAGCGGCGTGACGCGGGTCACGATTTCGCTCGGCCACCTGTCGAGCCTGATCCGGGCCTACATCAGCCAGAGCGACGCGTTCCCCCACGTGGAGATCGACTTCGTCGAGGAGACGGCGCCGCTCGGAACGGCGGGGTCGCTGAGCCTCGTCGAAGGTCTCGACACGACGTTCCTCGTGATGAACGGCGACCTCCTCACCGACATCGACTTCACGGCGCTCGTGGCGGCGCACCGCGCGTCGGGTGCGGCGGTCACGGTCAGCCGGTACGTGCGGAAGCACCGCACCGACTTCGGCGTCCTCGACATCGACGCCGACGGTTTCATCAGGAACTACGTGGAAAAACCGGAGCACACGTTCTCGGTAAGCATGGGCGTGTACGTCTACGAGCCGCGGGCGCTGAAATTCGTCGAGCACAATCAGCACCTCGACTTTCCCGATCTCATTCTCCGGCTGATCAAGGCGGGCGAGAAGGTCGGCACCTATCACCATGAAGGGATGTGGCTGGACATCGGCCGCCCCGACGACTACGCGCGCGCCCAGGCCCTCGTTGAGGGGCGGGACGGCGCCACCGAGGAGACCTCATCGTGACGCCGGACAAGACCGATGTGATGGCCAGCCCGTGGAAGATCCCGCTGTTCCAGACCGACTTCGGACCGGAGGAACTGGAAGCGGTGCAGCGGCCGATCAAGGACGGCTGGCTCACGATGGGACCGGCCACGCAGGAGCTGGAGGCGGAGTTCGCCGAGGTTCTCGGCGTGAAGCACGCGTTCGCGGTGGCCAACGGAACCGCGGCCCTGCATATGGCGCTGCTCGCGGCGGGTCTCAAGCCCGGCGACGAGATGATCTGCCCGTCGCTCACGTTCGTGGCCTCGGCCAACGCCGCCCGCTACTGCGGCGCCCGGGTCGTCTTTGCCGAGCCGGTCGGGGACACGGACCTGAACATGGACCCGGCCGACGTGCGGAAGCGGATCACGCCGCGCACGAAGGCGATCATGGCCGTGCACTTCGCCGGCTTTCCGGCCCACATCGACGAGCTCGTGAAGATCGCCGCGGAGCACGACCTGATCCTCGTCGAGGACTGCGCGCACGCGCTCGTCACGAAGTGGAACGGAAAATCCCTCGGCACGTTCGGCCGCTGCGGCGCGTTCAGCTTCTTCTCGAACAAGAACATGACCTGCGGCGAGGGGGGCATGGTGACGACGGACGACGACGAAACCGCCCGCCGGATCAAGCTGCTCCGCTCGCACGGCATGACGGCGCTGTCGCTCGACCGCCACAAGGGGCGCGTCTGGTCCTACGACTGCCTGGAAACCGGCTGGAACATGCGGATCGACGAGATCCGGGCCCGCCTGGCCTCGGTACAGCTGCGCCGCCTCCCCGGTTTTCTCGCGCAGCGGGAGACGCTCCGCGGCTGGTACGTGGAGGCGCTCGCGGATGTCCCGGTGGCGGTGCCGTTCGCGCCGTTCACGGCGGGCCCCGGCACGAGCATCGGCTGGCATGTCCTGCCGGTCGTGCTGCCAAAGGGCACCGATCGCGAGAGCGTGATGGAGGCGCTCAAGACGGACCGGATCCAGTCGAGCATTCATTATCCCCCGGCGCACCTGTTCACGGCGGTGAAGGAGGAGAATCACCCTCCGTTGCCGGTCACCGAGGATCTCGCGGCGCGGGAACTGACGCTTCCGTTTTACCCGGCGATGACGCGGGAGGATGTGGCGCTGGTGTGCGGGAGTTTGAAGGGGGCGTTGCGTTAGCGATCGGCCTGCCGTCCGGCCGGAAAGAGATCGCTCATCAAGAAATCCTGGATTCAGGTCATCCCCCCTTACTTGGCCCTGTTCCTGTTTTCCTGCGGCGTCAGCCCGACGACCCGCCCGACCGACCACCGCGACGTCAAGCCGGTCACCGACGTGGGCCGGGTCCTGTTCCTCGGAAACAGCCTGACCTCCCGCAACAATCTCGCGGCAATGGCGACTCGCTAGCCGCCCGATACGGCATCACGATCCGCAGCCGGGCGATCGCGCCGCGCGGCTACGGGATCATCGACCACTGGAACGACCTGGACACGCGGCAGACCGTCCGGGACGGACACTTCAGCTACGTGATCCTGCAGCAGGGGCCGTCGTCGCTCCCCGTGAACCGCATCCTGCTCAGCGAGTGCTGCTCTGGGAACCGACGATCCGCGAATCCGGCGCGCGGCCGGCCTTCTACGCCGTGTTGCCCGACAAGTCGTCCTCGCGCGCCGGAATCCGCTGACCCTGTCCCGAACCTACACGGTGGACGGCGCCGTCGACAGCACGCTGGCGGACAGATCCGGCGGGTCGCGGATCTGGTGATCCGGCGGGCCAGCCGTAGACATCCGTTTCCGTGCTCTGAGCTCAGAGGATCATGGACGAAACGGGTGCCATCGCAGCAAGTAAGGTGCAAACCGGCCCATATTTCCGCTCTTCCCGATGCCTTGCGCCACCACTGCGACAATTTCCTGTACATTCCATGTACTTTGTGATCCAATTATTGATACTTCCCTATCGGACGCTCACCGGCATGCGTCAGTGAGCCGACTGTGTCGTGAGTATCTTCACAGTGCCGATTTCCTTATCCAGAAATCAGTGTGACAAGGAGGAGGATTGTAATGAGGACACTCGTTGTGCGTCTTGTTGCAACCGCCACCCTGGCCCTGTCATTGCCACCGTCCGTCCATTCCCTTGAGACGTGGCACAACGGGCCGGGGCCTCGAAGAAACATCGAATATGTGGAGACGGCACGGTGTGAAATTGGTGCGATCAAGGTGCATTGCATAAGCGGCGACATCCTGCGCCGCGCGTTCCACGAAGCGAAAACCATTCGACTGTCCCCGGCAAGCGACGACCTGGCCGATATTCTCGTGGATCTCGATCTTTCTCCTCGAACCTGCGATCGCCTGAGCATCGTCGTCGACTCGGGACAGGTGGTCCTGACACCTGATGCGCATGTATCCGACGGCCACACGTTTCGACCCGACATGGACAACCTCATCTTTCCGAGCGGCGACCGGTCCGGCGTTATCGTTGACATCGTCCCTCCCATTGAAATAGTCACCCGGTTGTCGGATGAACTCGATCTAGAACTCGACCTCGAGCAGAGCTTCGTTTTCAACGGAACACCCGAGCACAAACCGGGAGTGAAGCGTGTGCTCATGCATCCACAATTGGTTGCCGTGAATACTTCGACACACGGGCGCATCACGCTGCGGGCATTGACGGAAAACCGCATGACCTGTGCGGCCGAACCTGTCATCGGGGCAACGGTGACCGCCATTGACCGCTCTGGCACCAATGCCGCCGCTGGAGTGCAGACTGACGCGTCGGGCAATGCCTGGATCCCATTGCTGCCCGGTGCATACGACATCCGGATCGACGCCGACGGGTATGATTCGAAGACGCTTCATGATCAGGTTGTCCACCTTGCCAACGAGACGCCGCTTGGCGACGTTCTTATGAACGAGAACGGCGCCGAGATCGCCTTTGATCGGGATGTGGCCGTCTTTCTCGCGGTCATGGCCAACATTGCCTATGCTGACGGTCGTGCTTCGATCGGGCGCGGCACACTCGAGAACAAGGTGGAAGGCGACATGCTGCCCGCCCCAAAGGATCCGTTTAGTCCACCACTCGCTACCCCATACGCCGACACGCTGAGCAGCGGTGAACCTGCCTTCGCTGTTTCCCATTCCTGCTGGCGGTTCGTATCCTTCATTGACGGAACTCCTCATAACTCAGACACCGACGTCTTCATCGCCGGGAATGAGCACATTGGCGACCTGGTTGTCGGTTTCCGGGGAACGGCGGAGAACGAGGACGTTCTGACAGATGTCAATGCAATCAAAGCCGACTGGTACCGACGCGATGGCCCTCCTCTCGTCCGCACCGTTCATCGTGGATTCCGAGATGCCTACTTTGGACCCAATCCGGGTGTATTTCCTGGCCTCGGAATACGACAGAGCCTGGAAGAGGACCTCGACAGGGCGATCCGCAGACACGTAACGGATACATCACGGGCGCGGGTCTACTTCACCGGTCACAGCCTGGGCGCGGCGCTCGCCACGGTCGCTGTTCTTGACCTCGTGGACTATCTCGTCACGAGGTACGGGTATGATCGCCGGAATATCGTGATGTACGGCTTCGGAACGTCGCGCGTCTTCACGGAAAGGCTGGAGTCGTACTTCAGAACCAGGGTGCCCAATGGATACGCGGTCGTCGGAAAAGAGGACTACGTCGCGCACGTCCCGGGTACGGATGCGGACTTCGATGGCCTCGACAACGAGTACGCGCACATCCGAAAACTCGCCGTGCTCACTACGAACATTGTGGATCGCTCCATCGACGAAAGGGAGGACGGTCGCTACAGGCAAATAGGTCCGTCGCGAATCGAATGGAGCAACGGGATTCCGTTCGGGGGATGCCAGATTCTTGGTGCGCCGAGCGTTCCGGGTCCAATACCTGGAGGTGTAAGGTGCAGTGTGGCTGACTTCTACTGCGAAAAGGGCCACGATCAGGTGCAGTACATCAAACGGCTCGTGAATCTCGTTGATGATGGAGTTCCCGAGATCGGAATTTCGACGGTGGAAATCGGCCCTCTTAGGACGCCATTCCTGCAACTGAGCTGGCGCGGCGGCGTCCAGGGGCCATGCGATTGGGTCGGACTCTACTCGACACCCAGGGGTGGTCCACCCCCGACCGACGCGAACGACCATCTGAGGCTGGTCGACGGCTGGGAATGGGTGGTCAAGGGAGGCGGTTATCCGCACGGTCAAAGCAGCCACACAACAAGCAAGAATCCCCATGGATCCCTCGATGAGAACAAGGACTTCTGGGTGGGCTACGTCGATGGATTCGGGAGAATCATCCGGACCGAGAAGTGGAGGCGCTCCGGAGCACGGGCGGTTGACGAAGCCGCCTCACGCAAGCCGGGCATGCCCGATCGTCACCTTACCTTGTCGTCCTCCGCATCGGCGGACGGCGTGACCTTACTGCGCTACGAGTTGCCTCATGACTCGGAGATGCGGCTGGTGGTTTACGATGTCGCCGGTCGCAAGGTGCGCGAGATCTCTCATGGCGCTCGCCGCGAGGGAACTCACATGGATAGATGGGATCTCAGGGATGCGAATGGCCGGTCCGTGGGGACCGGGCTCTATTTCATCAGGCTCGATGCGGGAGGTCGCAACCTCGTTCAGAAAGTGGTCGTCGCTCGCTGACTGAGGCTGGAAATCCGACATCGGGGGTGTCGACGGGACCAATCACGCGGCCCGCCTGGCCGGGGTCGTCACCGGGGACAACATCATCGATGTCTGCGACGTCGTGCGACTGATCGAGATCATCCTCGGCACCGGCGACCCTCCGACGTGGTGCGTTCCGAACAGCCTGTCAAGGCGCTTCAGCTGCGTTTTCCCAGCTCGGCGGCATCGGCTGTCACCACCGGATCGGAGCGCCGGCGCCCGCCGGACTGCGCGTTCTTCCCGACCTGCCGAAGCCGTTCGTGAACCGGACGGCGATCGGGTTCAGCGTCGATGCCCCGGAACCCGTGACGTTCCGGCTGACCGTTCTCGGAACGCGGTGACTCAGCGCAGAAACCGCCCGTGCCACTCGAGAATCGCCTCGAACCGCGCCTGCCGGTGCTTCGGCGTTCCGGCGCGGGTCAGTTCGTGACACTCGCCCGGAAAGCGCAGGAACTCGGTCGTCACCCCCTGCCTGAGCAGTGAGTGAAAGTAGCGCTCCGCCTGGTCGATCGGGCAGCGCCAGTCCTGCTCGCTGTGGATGAGCAGCGTCGGCGTCTTGACCGAGGCCACCAGCCGCTGCGGGCTCTTCGTGGCCAGGAACTCGGGTGAGGGATCGTCGAAGTACATCGGCGCGAACACCGTGGCGATGTCGGAATTTCCGGAGAACGTTTCCCAGTCGAGCAGCGCCCGTTCCACGACCGCGGACTTGAACCGGTCGGTCCGGGCGGTCAGCCACGCGGAAAGGAATCCGCCGTACGATCCGCCCATGACGCCGACGCGCGCGGCGTCGAGACGCCGGAACCGCTTCAGCGCCTCGTCGAGGCAGGCCAGGACATCCTGCTGGTCCGCCTCGCCCCAGGCGTCGCTGCGGACGCCGCGGAGGTGCGCCTTGCCGCGCCCGGACGAACCGCGCGGGTTGCAGGCCACCACCGCGTACCCGGCCTCGGCGTAGACCTGGAACTCGTCGAAGAAGTAGAAACCGTACTGGGTGGCCGGCCCGCCATGGATATTGAGAAGGACCGGAACGTTGTCCGTTCCCTCGGGCAGGAAGACCCAGGTGTCGACCTCGGCGCCGCCGGTGTTCACCGTGAAGTGCTCGGGCGCTGTGCGCTTCACGCCGTCACGAAAATCCTGGTTCAGACCGGTGACGGTGACCCCCTTGCCGCCGCGCACCCGGACGATCTCCCCGGGATCGGTGGAGGACTGGGCCACGAGAACCCGTTCGCCGTCGGCGCGGACGTCGAAATCGCTGAGGAACGGGTGATCCTGGGGAAACCGCTCCAGCCCTTCCGGACTCCAGCGGGCCAGGCACGAGCGCCCCATGTCTTCGTGCAGGAAGTAGAGGGAATCGCCGGCCGTGCGGCCGTGCGTGACCATCCGGTCAAGTTCGGGAACGAGCGGAACGACTTTCCCGTCCGCGCCGATTTCGTGGAGCGTGAACGGCGCCGGCCAGTCGTTGATCTCCGGAAGACCGATCGCGATCAGCCGCGACCCCACGTAGTGGATTTCCACCCAGCTGCCGTCGGCGTGACGCTCGGTCGTGGCACCCGATTCGGCGTCCACCTCGAGCAGCGCCTGCTCCCAGCGCGTCCGGTCGGCATGGACCCGCTGCACGAGGACGGCAAAGCTCTTCCCATCCGGGTGCCAGGCCATGTCCTCGATCTCGAGCACGGCGCCGAGGTCGATCCGCCGCGGTTCCCGCTGCCCGGTGACGTCGGCCAGCGCCAGCACCGGCTGCCGGTCGTCATACGTGGTGCCCGCGTCGAACCTCCAGGGCACCGACGTGATCCGGCGCGGCTGCTTGCCCCGCTCCTTCGCCCCGAGCTTCGTCCACGCTTCCGCGTACTCGGCCGCGGCCACGAGGAGCGTGGCTCCGTCGGGAGCCCACTTGAACTTCGACACGCCGAGCGAAAACTTCGTGAGCACCCGCGCCGCGCCGCTTCCCTTCGGATCGTCGAGGATCGCGAGCTGCGCGTGACGTTCCGCGTCGTCCCCGGTGGCATCCGGGTCATCGGGCACGCGCATGAGCAATCCAAGCCGCGATCCGTCGCGCGACCACTCCGGGCTGCCGGCACGGGTCACGCCGGCCAGTTCGCGGACGCCGGTTGCGTCGACCGCCCAGAGGGCGGAATCGTAGCGGTCCTTGTCCAGGTTCATGCGGGATACGGCAAACACGACGAGGTCTTCGGAAGGGTGCAGTCGGGGCGCGGCCAGTTTCCGGAATCGATTGAGTTCGGTCGGTTTCATGGGGGCATGTTCCCAGATCGGCCGGGATGGGGCAAGGTCACGGGCGGGGCGCATCTCCCGCGGTTTCTACCCTCATGGACACCGCTCCGCCGTTGGGATAACTTCCCTTCTCACATGACACTCGCCCCCGGAACGCGCCTCGGCCCCTACGAAATCAGTGCCCCGCTCGGCGCGGGGGGCATGGGCGAAGTGTATCGTGCCCGCGACACCCGCCTCGGCCGCGACGTGGCCGTCAAGGTTCTTCCCGAGCACCTGTCCGGCAACGCCGAGGTCCGCACCCGCTTCGAGCGGGAGGCGAAGACCGTGTCCGGCCTCAACCATCCGAACATCTGCGTGCTCCACGACGTCGGCCGCGAGGGGGACACCGACTACCTCGTGATGGAGCTGATCGAGGGGGAAACGCTGGCGGAGCGCCTGAAGAAGGGCGCGCTGCCGATACCCGAGGTGCTCCGGTTCGGCTCGGAGATCGCCGACGCGCTGGACCGCGCCCACAAGGCGGGCGTCGTGCACCGGGATCTCAAGCCGGGCAACGTGATGCTGACCCGGGCGGGCGTCAAGCTGATGGACTTCGGTCTGGCCCGGGCCACCGGCCTGGCCGGCGCCGGCGGAAGTTCCTCGATGACGGCGCTGACGCAGTCGCCGACGGTGGCCCAACCGCTGACCACCGAGGGAACGATCATCGGCACGTTCCAGTACATGGCGCCGGAACAGCTCGAGGGGCAGGAAGCGGACACCCGCGCCGACGTGTGGGCGCTCGGTTGCGTGCTGTATGAAATGGCCACGGGACGACGCGCTTTCGAGGGGCGGAGCCAGGCGACGCTGATCACATCGATCATGGGCGTCGAACCGTCGTCGATCACCCGGTCGACACCGGAGGCACCTCCAGCTCTCGACCGATTGATCCGGGCCTGCCTGGCCAAGGATCCGGTGGACCGGCTGCAGAGCGCCCACGATATCGGGCTCCAGCTGTCCTGGATCATGGAGGGGGGCGGGCCGAAAACGGAGCCGGCAAAGCCGCCCGCTCCGAAGCGGAGCGGGCGCGAAGCGATCGCCTGGGGCGTGGCGGCGATCGCCGTCGTGGCGGCCGTGGCCATGCCCCTGCTCACGAAACGGCCGGCGCCGGGAGCGCCGCCGGTCACGGCGTCGCTCCTGCCGCCGGCCGGTGTGCTGTTTTCCTCCAGCGTCTACAAGCCGATGCCGCTGGCCGTTTCCCCGGACGGTTCCACGGTGGCGTTCTGCGCCCGGAACGGCGAAGGGCCCGACATCCTCTGGGTGCGATCCATCGGCAAGGAGGATGCCCGTCCGCTCGAGGGCACCGAGGAGGCCGAGGGGCCTTTCTTCTCCCCCGACGGACGGAGCCTGGGTTTTTTCGCCGACGGATCACTGAAGCGTGTCGACGTCGCCGGCGGGCCGGTCATTGAACTGGCGTACAACATCGACGCGCGAGGCGGCACCTGGAACCGCGACGGGGTGATCCTGTACACGGGAGATTCCTACGGTCCGATCTCGCGGATCGCCGCGGAAGGCGGTCCGGTCGCCGCGGAAACGGTGATGGACACGACGCTGGAAGAGGCCTCGCACCGCTACCCCCACTTTCTCCCGGATGGAAAGCACTTCCTCTACCTGGCGCGCCGGGCCGGGGCCGGTCGCGGAGACAGCCCGACGATCTACGCGGGACAACTCGGGTCCACAAAACGCACGGCGGTCCTCGAAGTGGCCTCCAACGTGATTTACGCCTCGGGTCACCTCGTCTACATCCGCGGGACGATCCTCGTGGCGCAACCGTTCGACACCGGATCGCTCAGGACCACAGGACCGGCCGTGCCGCTCGTGAACGACGCGCGGATGGACACACGGTTCAGCCGGGGGGTGTTCGCCGCGTCCGAAAACGGCGTGCTGCTCTGCATGACCGGAAACAACCTGTCGCGATCGCAGCTCCGCTGGCTGGACCGATCCGGCAGGAATCTCGGCGATGTCGGAGAACCGGCGGATTACACCTACGGGGGCACACCGCAACTGTCTCCCGACGGGCGGAGCGCCGTTCTGCCGATCGCCAACACGGATCGGGGCACGTCGGATGTCTGGCTGGTCGACCTGGATTCCGGACGACGCCGGAAGGTCACCGTGGATGTGGACGACCATCCGGGGGTCTGCTGGGTTCCGGACGGAAAGTCCGTTGTCGTCATGACATCCAGCCGGTCCGGGTATGGCCTCGACGTCCTCTCCATTGACGGAACACAGTCGCGCCGGATCATTCCGGGCGACAATTTCATCTGGCCCCAATCAACGTGGGGCGACCTGATCCTGTACATCCCCCAGAGTTCAACTCGCAACCTTCCGGATATCCATCTCGGATCTCTCGCCGGAAACAGGAAGCCGGACGTATTCCCTGGCCTCTTCTGCCGGGGAACGCAGCCCCCAGTTTTCTCCCGACGGACGATGGGTGGCTTACGCGTCCGACGAAACCGGGCAGGCCGAGATTTTCGTGGCGGCCTTTCCGCAGCCGGGCGGCCGCTGGCAGGTGTCCCAGGGGGGCGGCCGGGAGCCCCGCTGGCATCCGAACGGTCATGAACTCTTCTACTTCGACCCGCAGCACAACCTGATTTCCGTCGAGATCGAGCCGACGCAGGCAGGTTTCCGGGCCGGGGCGGCGCGAAAACTCTTTCAGTTCCACGGCGCCGGCGGCATCTGGCGCTACGATGTGGCGCCGGACGGCGAGCGCTTTCTGGTCACGGCTCCTCCGGAAGAGGAACTCGCGTCACCGGTCACGCTGATGACGGGCTGGGCTCCGGCAACGGGGAAACAGTAGAAGTTCGAACCGGGAGATCCACGAGGCGCGCCGACGCGGACCTCAGGGCAGAACCTCGATGACCCGCTCGAAACCCTCTTCAAGAGCCGGCGGTTCGATCGCCGCATGGACATTCCGGATCGCCTGCTCCGGCACGACCTGGTCCGGCGGGCGTGCGGCATTGCGCGCGATGCACACATCCACGGGCGTGCGGAACCAGACCGCCACGACAGCCACGCCATGCGCCGCCGCGGCCGCGAGGATGGGCGCGCGTTCTACCCGCTTCACGAGAATCGCGTCGAACAGGATGGCTCCGTCCAGGTCGGCCGGGCACGCGCGGCCCCAGGTCGTCTTCCCGGCGCCCTGAGGACCGATCAGGACGTACACCCGGGTTGCCGGATCTGCGACGCGCAGGGCATCGGCCAGGGCCGCATGGCAGCGCGCCCACGCTTCCGTGTTGCGCTCCGGCGTGATCACGCGACCGTTGGCGGTTTCGAGGTAGAAGTCGGGGTTGATGTGGATGGGCGGCACGATCGTCTCCTGTGAAGTGTCCGGATCGGGATTGTGGCAGGACTTCCGCACGATCCCAGGGTCGCTTTCATGGGCTGCGGCCCGAACTCCCCCTCCCGCGCCCGAGCGTTCCGCCGGGGCCCCGGCAGGGACGGATGATTCCACAATGAGGCGCCAGTTTCCATGAGAGAAATCCCTCCCGGCCAGGGCTCAGGTTCCGGCGGGCAAAACCGCTCCCGACGCGGCATCGCGTTTCCTGCGCGAGGCGCGGACGCTGTCGCGCCTCGACCACCCGCTCGGTGTTCTACTTCGCGGGCCTCACGATCTACGGTGTGGTCCACGGGGGCGGGAACACCCAGTACAGCCCGGCCGCGGCCGACGCACTCAGGAACTTCGACATCGAAATCGAGCCGCAGAGGATCACCATGAAGGACAAGATCAAGGGCAACACCCAGGTGCTGGACTTCGAGTACACTATCTTCGCCCAGCGGACCAGCGACGGGATGCCGTTCCAGGACGACCCGCGGATCATCAACACGACGGGTTAGGAGCAGGATGCACAAAGACTCCGTAAACGAACCGCGTTGTTCCGGCGACCACGGGATCGCGCCCGCATGGAGGCGGACGGCCCGTGGTGCCATGGTGCGGCAACGAATCCGGCTCGGCGTCGGGGTGGCGTTGCTGGCGCTTGTTGCTACCGGTTGCACGAACGCGCAGCACTCCGAGTCCGGCGGGGCGTCGGACCCGGGCGCGGTTGGACACGCCGAAGCTTCCGACCCGAACGCAGGCCGAACCGCGGCGGCGGATCCCGGCCCCGACCATGGTCCGCCCCCCGACGTGATCAGCGACTTCGTGCGCCGGATCTTTCAGGACTCGAGAGGAGACATGTGGTTCGGCACGAACGGCGACGGGGTTGCCCGGTTCGACGGTCGAGCGCTGACGTACTACTCGATCGCGGAAGGGTTCGGCGGGGTCGCGGTCCGGGGCATCGTGGAGGACCGTGAGGGCAACCTCTGGTTCGCGACGGAAGGGGGCGTGACCCGCCGCGACGGAGACTCCTTCGTCCACTTCACCGTGACGGATGGACTGCCCCATGACGACACCTGGGCGATCCTCGTGGATCGTGCAGGAACCGTGTGGGCCGGCACGCTCGGCGGGGCCTGTCGATTCGACGGACGGCGCTTTGTGACGTTTCCGATTCCGCCGTCGGAATTCGACCCACTGCGCGGGGTGTCGAGCCCGGAGATCATCCACTGCATCACCGAGGATCGGGCCGGCAACCTCTGGTTCGGCACCGGGGGCGGCGCCTTCCGTTTCGACGGCACAACTCTGAAGAACTTTTCCGAGAAGGACGGCTTGTGCAGCAACTCCGTCAACGACATTCTCGAGGATGAAAACGGAATCCTCTGGTTTGCGACCCACTACGAGGGAGTGTGTCGCTTCGACGGAGCGTCGTTCACGAGCGTGACCGGGCGGGACGGGGTGAACGGCACGGAAGCCTGGGATCTCGGCCTGGACAGCAGCGGAAACGTGTGGTTTCCGATGGAACACTTCGGCCTGTACCGTTACGACGGCACGTCCTTCGTCCAGTTTTCCGGGGAACAGGGGCTGGAGAGCCCCGCCATCCAGTGCACGTTTGCGGACCGGGACGGCCGGCTCTGGGCCGGCGGGTACCAGGGGCTCTATCGCCTCGATGGCGGCGCGTTCGTCACGGTTTCGAGGAGTGGCCCCTGGTGAGTCCCAGAGCCTGTCGATCCGATGATCCGGTTACTCCCCCGCCTCGAACAGGGCGCCGAGCCGCCTCCCCTGCCGGGTCAGCCGGTAGCGCGGCACCGGCGGGTACCCCTCCGACACCACCCGTTCCACGAGGCCTTCGGCCATCAGGCTCCTGAGCGCGGACGTCAGGGCCCGGGGCGTGATGCCGGGCAGGAATTCCATCATCTCCGAGAAACGGCTCCGGCCCGAGTGCAGGGCCAGCGCCACGCCGAGCGACCACTTGCGCCGGGTCATCCCGGACGAGCCGATGCGGTCCAGCAGCGTCACCGCCCGCACGCACCAGGGAGCGACCTCCCCGCCGGCTTCGGTCAGGATGTACTCAGGACGCATCGGGTGTCCGTAGCCCGGGTTCCGGATCACCAGGCCGTCCCGACGGAGCGCGTCCAGCGTCCGCTTGAGCGAGTCGCGGCTCACCCCGAGGCGGGCGGCCAGCGTCACGAACTTGGCCCCGGCACTCTCCTTGAGCGCGGCGATCACCGGAACCGCCCAGCGGTGGTGGAACAGCTCGATGATCCGTTCCGGCGAGGCCGGCCGGGCCTCCCCGGGTCGACGAGTCCCGATGGTTTCCCCTTCCCCTGGCACGCCGCGGGAATCGTCGTCCCGGCCCGTGACGCGCAACAAAAGACATTGACGACTGAAAGTATACTTACTATACTTTCCGAACCAGAAAGCGTCAATGTGTTTTGGCGATTCTCGAAAGGAGACGGACAATGCCGGCAAAACTCGATTACGACGGCGGCCTGACCTGCGCAATGAGCGTCAAGGACATGGGCAAGTCGATCCAGTGGTACCAGGACATTCTCGGCTTCAAGCTCCAGTACAGGCTCGACGACATGGGCTGGTGCGAACTGGAAACGGACGTGAAGGGGGTCAACGTCGGCCTGTCGCAGGTCGAGAGCCCGCAGGTCAAGGGGGGCGCCACCCTCACGTTCGGAGTGAAGGACATCGACGCCGCCCGGAAGCAGCTCGAGGCGAAGGACGTCCGCTTCGACGGCGACACGATGACGATCGAGGGCATGGTCAAGTTGGCCACGTTCTTCGACCCGGACGGCAACAAGCTGATGTTCTACCAGAGCCTCTCGAAGATGGGATGATCCTGAACTCCGGGTGAGGCTGCGCCGTCGGTTCCGGGCGACGGGGCGGCCGCACCCATTCCGGCCTGGAACGGTTGCGCGCGCCACCTGTTCCCGGAACGATTCGCGGAGGAGCCCCTCAACCCCATTCGGTCCACCGCAACCGGAGCCCTATCATCTATACTCTCATGTCCGGGGTCCGAATCGAGCGGCGCGCTGCCCGCGCCAATGGGAGACATGAATCGTGCGCACTCGCACCGCGAAGTGTTCCGTTGCGTTCGCCGCTCTCGCACTCGCCCTCTTCTCCTGCGGTCCGGACACGACCACCAGACCGATCCCGGACGACGAACCGCTCGAGGACATCGGCCGCGTGCTGTTCCTCGGAAACAGCCTCACGTTCTACAACAACCTGCCGCTGATGGTGGCGGCGCTCGCCGCGGCGTCCGGCATCTCCATGCACGGGGAAGACATTGCCCGGCCCGGCTATGGCCTCATCGACCACTACGACGATCCGGCCACCCGCCGCCGGGTGACGGAGGGGGACTTCGACACGGTCATTCTCCAGCAGGGACCCTCCTCGCTGCCCGAAAGCCGCGATTCCCTGCTCGCCTGGTCGGCTCTCTGGACGCCGGTGATCCGCGCCTCGGGCGCCCGGCCGGCCTTCCTTGCGGTGTGGCCCGAAAAAGCCCGCATGCACGTGTTTCCCGACGTGAGCCGCCACTATCGGGAGGCCGCCGACGCGGCGGAGGGACTGTTCTTTCCCGTCGGTGACACATGGCTGGAAGTCTGGAGCCGCGACGCCGCCGCCCCGCTGTACGGGCCCGACGATTTTCATCCCGCTCCCGCGGGGAGTTACGCCGCGGCCGTCGTGATCCTTGCGGTGCTGTCCCGGCGCGACCCGACCGCCCTGTCGTCCGACTACCTTCCCGCGGGCGTCACCGCGACGCTGGCCGCCACGATCCGGGAGTCCGCGGCCGCGGTGCTCGCGCGGCCGCCCGTCTCCTTGCACGACCCGGCCATCTCCACTACAGTCCCTGTCGGCACATCGCGCGATCTTCCGCGCGATGCCTTGATTTTTCATCGAACGGACCAAGTCCGGAAGGAGATCTGATGGCGGCTTACACCTGCGAAAAGTGCGGCATGAGCATCGGAACCATGACCTGCGGCAAGTGCAGCAAGGAACTCGTCCACAGCACCCTGACGAAGGCCGACGGAACGAACGTGCACATTTCCGAGTGCCCTGAAGGTCACGGCAAGGTCAAGTCGCCGATGTGCTGCGGCCAGGACATGAGCTGCGCGGTCTGAAGCGGCGGCACGCAGTCGATACCCCGATCGGTCCACGGACCGGTCGGGGTTTTTCTTTGGCCGGTGCCGGCGGGAACCATCAGTCTCCGGCCTTGACGATCCGGACCGTGCCGGCGCCTCCAGCCCCCTCCGACATCCGCGCAAAGTAGACGCCCGGCGGCAACCGCCGGCCGGCGTCGTCGCGACCGTCCCAGGCCAGCGTGTGCGGACCGGCCGGATACGTTCCCGCCGGCAGCGACCGGACCCGGCGGCCGGCGATGTCGAACACGTCGACCGTGACCGCCGCATCCGCCGCCAGCGCAAACCCGATCACGGTCGAGGCGCCGAACGGATTCGGGCTGGCCGTCAGCAGGGTCCGCTCGGGCAGCGGAGGCGCCGCGGACTGCACGTCGTACGACACGTCGAGGAACGGCTTCAGGGACCCCATGTACACCCCGAGATGGTGCAGGCCGCCCGCGGCCGGGGCGCCGGCATCGCCGTCGTAGAACGCGGCGTAGTCGGCGGACGCGTTCGGGGCGGGAAACGTCACCCGGAACTGCGTCGTTCCGGCGGTATTGACGGCGGCAAGACCCGCCCCCTCGATCTCCAGCCGCACCGCGTAGAAATTGGACTTTGCCGAGCCGGCCGCGAAACCGGCATCCGCCGCGGTGGCCGCCGCCGAGGCGTCACCCGGCTCCACGGCGGGATTGCCGCCGAAGCTTCCGGACACCACGTCCACCCGCGGCGCGCCGAGCGCGCCCGTCGTGAACGGATTGGCTCCGGTGAGCGACTGGCGGACCAGGTACAGGCGCGCCCCGGTCACCGTGGCCCCGTCGGGGATCGCCGACGTGTCGAAGCTGATCAGCCCGGCCACGCCCGTGGAGCCGTTGTCCCCCGCCCGGATCGCGTCCGTGCCGGACGCGGTGCCGTCGGCCCAGCCGTCGCGGTTGCCCCCCTCGGACACGAACGTGGCCGTGACCGGTCCGCGGAAGTGCGGAAACAGGTACGTTTCCGTGTGGCTGGTGATCTTGTACTGGTAGCCGGTCAGGTTCAGGTGGATCGGGTCGGCGTCGATGCCGCCGGGCCGGCGGAAGTTGGAACGCAGCGTCGGCCGCTGCGGATTGCCGCCGGGAAACGGCAGGTAGTCCGGCGGGTTCTGCCCCGGGTGCGGCAGTACGCCGGCACCGGTCACGCCGTCGCCGAAATAGCGGTGCATGAGCCCCACCGAGTGATCGTAGAGGACGCGGGGGTCGCTGTTCGTCCAGGCGACCCGCTGCTGCTCCACCGTGACCATCATCTGGTTCAGTTCCGCGTCGGTGATCAGGGCGTTGTTCGGGTCGCGGCTCAGGTCGTTCCGCTTCGGGCAGGCGTACACGAAGCACCAGAAACCGACGTTGAAGTTCGGATACTCGTAGCTCGACAGCACGACCTTGATGTCCGGCCGCACCGCCAGCGCGGCGTTGATGATCGTGAACGTGTCGTTGCGGATCCGGTCGAAAAGAAGAGCCTCCGACCCGGGAACGTCGAGATCCATCTGCTTGTACCAGCCGCCGTCGGACTTTCCGGCGAGGATGTCGTTGCCGCCGATCGACAGGACGACGACGTCGATCGTGGGATTGGCCTGGAGCGCCGCCACCATGTTGGCGATCCACGGGTAGTTGGCGGTATCGGCCCACTGGCGGGCTTCGCTTCCGGACACGGAATACTCCGGCCCCGTGTGGCCCGGGCCGGGGTCGCTGCCGAGCGACAGCGACAGGCAGCGACGGTCGTTGAATCCGTACTTGTCGAAGATGTCGTTGTGCGACCCGTCGTCCCACATGTACTGGGCCCAGCTGTCCCCGGCCAGGAGCACCCGGGGCGTGATCTGCGCGGCCGGCGCCGCATCGATCGGAGGTTCCACGAGACGGTTCGGCGTCCGCGTTTCCTCGAGGGCCCGGAAATCCGGAGGCTCCATCGACGGGGGGCCCGGGGCCACGGGAGTCGCGCCCGCGGGCAGTGGCGCGGCAAGGCAGGAGAAGAGGACGACGGCGGGCCACAGGACTCTCATGGTGATACCTCTCGGGCGGGATGGAACGGGCGGATCGACCCGTAAAGGGTAGAAGATGAGGGAAGTCGAGGTCAATCGAAACGTGCGGTGCCGGGTCCCTGGTCCGTATTCCCCCGGGTAACGAATCGGAGTACACTTCCGGACTTCCGACGGCACGGTACCCGCCGTTCGCAGACCGCTGCCGTTCCCCGACCGGAATACTGGAGCCTGAACTTGAGAACGTTACTGACCGGGAGAATCATCGTGCCCATTATGATGTTCGCCACACTCGCCCTCCCCGCCCGCGCCTCCGGAACGGAGCGATCCGAGATCCCGGAAAAGTACACATGGAACCTGGCTGACCTGTTCGTCGACGACGCCGCGTGGACCGCGGCCCGTGACGCCGTGACCGCCCGCATTCCGGAACTCGAGGCCTTCCGCGGCCGGCTCGGCGTGTCCGCTGCCGTGCTGCACCAGGCGCTGGAGCTTCGCATGGACCTGTCCCGGGACCTCGGGAAGGTCCGCAGCTACGCCAGCCAGCTCGAGGACCAGGACAGCCGGGTGTCGAAGGCGCAGGAGATGAACGGCTCGGTCTCGCGGATCTCGGTCAACCTCCGGACCGCCGCCTCATGGATGCGGCCGGAGATCCTCGCCCTCGGGCGGGAGAAGGTCATGGGCTTCGTCGCGGCCGAGCCGAAGCTGGAACCGTACCGGATCCATCTCGACGACATCCTGCGTTACGCGCCGCACACCCTGTCCACCGCGGAAGAGGCGATCATGGCCCGCACCGGAAATCTCACCGCCGCGGGGAACGACGTTTACGACATCCTGACGAACGCCGATCTGCCCTTTCCGGAAACGACGCTGCCGAACGGCGACACGGTCGTGCTGAACGACGCCACCTACACCCGCTACCGCTCGCATCCCGACCGGGCCGTGCGCAAGGCGGTCTTCCCGCAGTTCTTCACCGCCTACAACGGGTTCCGCCGGACGCTCGCCACCACGCTCAACGCCGCGATGAAGGCGCACGTGTTCGACAAGGAAGCGCGCCGCTACAACAGCTGTCTCGAGGCCGCGCTGTTCGGCGACAACATTCCGACGACCGTGTACACGCAGCTGATCGCCGACGTCAACGAGAACCTGCCCGTCCTGCACCGCTACCTGAAGCTGCGGAGCCGGATGATGAAGCTCGAGGATCTCGGGTACGAGGATCTCTACGCCCCCCTGGTGGCGTCCGTGGACATGAAGTTCACCCCGGAGACCGCGCATGCGGTCACCGTCAAGGCGGTCCGGCCCCTCGGGGACGAGTACGTGAAGGTCATGGAGCGGGCCATGGACGAGCGCTGGATCGACTGGATGCCGAGCACCGGCAAGCGTTCGGGGGCGTACTCGACGATCGCCTACGGCACCCACCCGTACCAGCTGCAGAACTTCACCGGGGAGTACGAAAGCGTTTCGACGCACGCCCACGAACTCGGTCATTCCATGCACTCGTACCTGTCGGACCGGACGCAGCCGTTCGTGACCCACGACTACGCCACGTTCGTGGCCGAGGTGGCCTCGACGCTCAACGAGAACCTCCTGTTCCACTCCATGCTCGACGACGCGAAGGACGACGACACGCGGCTGTTCCTGCTGGGAAGCTATCTCGAGGGGCTGCGCACGACGCTGTTCCGCCAGACTATGTTCGCCGAATTCGAGCTGAGGATCCACGAAATCGTGGAAGGGGGCGGCACGCTGACCGGCGACACACTGAACGAGCTGTACCTGGAGCTGGTCCGCAAGTACTACGGACACGTCGCCGGCGTCTGCCGGGTGGACGACGTGTACGCGGCGGAGTGGGCGTTCGTCCCCCACTTCTACTACGATTTCTACATGTTCCAGTACGCCACGAGCATGATCGCCTCGTCGTCGATCGCCAACGCGATCCGCGCCGACCTGGCGCGGCAGCCGGTGTCCACGAAGGCCCGCGACGCCTATCTCGCGATGCTGTCGTCCGGATCGTCGAAGTACCCGATCGACCTGCTGAAGGACGCCGGCGTGGACATGACGACTTCCGCCCCGTTCCGGGCGGCCATGCAGGAAATGAACGCGGTGATGGACCGGATCGAGGCGATCCTCGGGAAACGGGGGGGATGACGACACCCGCAATGCCCGCCGCGGGGCGCAGCCCCGGCACGGCGCTGATCCTCACGCTCCTGCTCCCCGGACTGGGGCAGATGTACAACGGACAGGCGGTTCGCGGCCTGAGCGTCTACCTGGCCGCCGTGTTCGGCTCGCTGGCGTTTCTCTCGTTCTTCGTGTTCGTCGGTCCCGGGCACCTGGTCCTTCTCTTCCCTCCCGTTTTTCTCCTGTTCTGGATCCTCGTGGCCCTGGACGCGTTTCGCACCGCGAAACGACGCTCCGGGGCGTTCGTTCCGCGCCGCTACAACCGGCCGGTCTTCTACGCGGCGGCCTGGATCCTCGGCGGCCTCGTCATCGCCCCCGTCGCGACCGAAGCGACGAAATCCCTTCTCTTCGAGGCGTACCGCATCCCCTCCGCGGGGATGGACGTGACGCTCCGCGTCGGCGACTACCTCTACGCGACGAAGCCGGGCTACGGTGCACGCCTTCCGTTCACGAACACGCCGGTATCGCCGTACCGGAGACCCAACCGGGGAGACGTCCTGATCTTCGGCCTTCCGGGGAATCCGGACCGGAACGCCATCAAGCGCGTGATCGCCCTTCCGGGAGAAACCGTGGAGATCCGCGACCGGGTCGTGTTCATCAACCGGGCGAATCTCATCGAGAACTACGTTCACTTCTTCGATTCCCGGGTCCAGTCCCGCGACGTGATCGATCCGAACATCGTGCCCCCCGGAGCCGGGAACATGCACAACTACGGCCCGGTCACGGTCCCAGAGGGGCACGTGTTCGTCCTCGGCGACAACCGCGACAACTCGGAGGACAGCCGCTACTGGGGTTTTCTCGACCTCGCGCTCGTGAAAGGGCGGGCGAGAACCATCTACTGGTCGGTGGACGCGGGGCGGGAAAAAATCCGCTGGGAGCGGCTCGGCTGGAAGGTGCGCTAGGCCGGCCACATCGCCCTTGACCCCCGCCGGAACCCGACCCACACTGTGCCGGTACATCCGGTCCGAATTCAGGGAGTCCACGCGGGGCTCCGTCACCCTTTACAAGGAGAAGAGATGACCAGGCTTTCGTTGAAAACCGGCCTTCTTTCCGCGGCGCTCGTCGCCGGTGCGACGGCCCTTGCGCTTGCCCAGAGCAAACCGGCCTCGGCGCCCGCCGCGGCGGGGACGACTCATGCCGTGTGCGTGCTGCATGCCACCGAAGGAAACACGGCTCACGGCATCGTCCGCTTCACGGCCCAGGGCGGCAAGGTCCGGGTCGTGGCGGATATCGAGGGGCTCACGCCGAACTCCGAGCATGCGATGCACATTCACGAATTCGGCGACTGCTCCGCCCCGGACGGCACGAGCACCGGGGGACACTACAATCCCGAGGGGCATGAGCACGGCCTTCCCGACAAGGCGATGCGTCACGCCGGGGATTTCGGCAACCTCAAGGCGGACGCCTCCGGAAAGGCGCACCTCGAGCTGATCGTCGACAACCTCTCGATCGCGGGCCCGAAGAATCCGGTCGTTGGCTACGCGATGATCGTTCACGCGAAGCCCGACGACGGCGGCCAGCCCACCGGAAACGCCGGCGGACGGATCGCCTGCGGCGTCATCGGCATCGCGAACCCCTGATGTCCCGGGAGTTCCGTCACGGCCGGACGTCGCGCATGACGTCCGGCCGTGACGGGGCGCTCCACCCCCCGTTCCTCCCGTCATGACTTCCGCCGGACTCCCCGAATCCGCCGCATCCCCTCCCCCTCGTTCCCGAATCCTCACCCTGTCCCTGCTGGCCGTGGCCGAGCTCCTGGCGATGGGCCTCTGGTTCTCCGGCTCCGCCGTCCTGCCGCAGCTGACCTCCGCCTGGAGCCTGACCGGCGGCGAGCGGGCCTGGATGACGATGAGCGTCCAGCTCGGATTCGTGGCCGGCGCGCTGATCAGCGCTCTCCTGAACCTGGCGGACCGGATACCGGCCCGGTACCTGATCGGCGGCTCCGCGATCGCCGCCTCGCTGGCAACCGCGGCGATCCCGCTGTTCTGCCGGAGCGTCGAGCCGGCGCTCCTCTGCCGGTTCCTGACCGGGGCGATGCTCGCCGGCGTCTATCCGCCCGGCATGAAGCTCGTGGCCACCTGGTGCCGGGCGGACCGCGGACTGTGGATCGGCATCCTCGTCGGCGCCCTGTCGGTCGGGAACGCCCTGCCGCACCTGCTCGCGGCGCTGCCGTCCGCGGGCGGGGCGGGCCTGCCGGACTGGCGGATCGTCCTCTCCGCCGCGGCGGGGCTCGGGATACTCGGCGGCGTCCTGGCGCTTCTCCGCGCCCGCCCCGGGCCGCACCTCGGCGCAGCCGCGCCGTTCGACTGGCGGTTCGCCGGGCGGGCCTTCCGGCACCGTCCCACCCGCCTCGCGAACTTCGGCTACCTCGGCCACATGTGGGAGCTCTACGCGATGTGGGCGTGGGTGCCGGTCTGTCTCGTCGCGAGCTACGAGAACGCGGGCCTCACCACCCGGGCGGCCCACCTGGCCGGATTCGGCGCCATCGCCGCCGGCGGCCTCGGATCCGCGCTGGCCGGGCTCCTCGCCGACCGGCTGGGGCGCACGACGCTGACGATCTGGAGCCTGGCGATCTCCGGCGCCTGTGCCGCCGCGGCCGGGTTCCTGTTCGGATCACCGGCCCTGCTGACCGTGCTCTGCCTTGTCTGGGGATGCTCCGTCGTGGCCGACAGCGCGCAGTTTTCGGCGGCGATCAGCGAGCTCACCGATCCGCGCTACGTGGGCACGGCGCTCACGATCCAGACCAGCCTCGGCTTCCTGCTGACGCTGGTCACGATCCGGGTGGTTCCGGAACTGGTGGAACGTCTCGGCTGGAACTTCGTGTTCCTCGTGCTCGTTCCGGGCCCGGCGTTCGGGGCGTTGAGCATGCTGAAGCTGCGCCGGTTGCCGGAAGCCCGGCTCATGGCTTCGGGAAAGCGCTGAACCCGGGCTCCGGGTTGTACCGGGGCATCCGTTCAAGCGAGAACCACTCCTAGTCGTACAGTTTCTTGATCCGGCTCCATGTCGTGCTTTCGACCGGGACCGGCGCGCAGTCGATGATGAGGGCCGGACCACTGCCCGGAAACCCGATCGTCGCGGACGTCTGACCGCCGCCGGCGTCGAACACATCCACGTGTACGATGACCGAGTAGGATCCGGGGGCGAGCGAAAAGGACGCCTCATAGCCGCGTGCGTGGTTCGGATTTCCGTCGTAGTTCACGTCGATCCAGGCGAAATCGGGGGGCACGCCGTCGTTGCCGGACCCGTTGGTCACGAGCTTGTTGCTCTGGGTGTTGATGGCCACCCAGGCCGTTCCCGCATCCAGCAGACAGGGAATTCCGGGTTCTCCCAGCACCAGCACGTAGAGCGTCATGGTCGTGCAGTCGTAACGGAAGTAGGTCTTCGATTCCAGCGGCTTGTCCGCCCTTCCTGCCCGGTGCATGTTCGCAAAGAAATTTGCGGGGAGGTTCCACTCGTTCGGATTGCCGTCCACGACGGCGCTGCCGGCGGATGGAACGGGTGGAGCGGCCGAAGTGATCGCGGGGAGCAGAAATTGAGCGAGAAGCGCGGCGTGCAGAATGCAGTGGAATCGTAATGAAGTTTTCATGATGCTCCCTTTCCATGATGTCGGGCTGCGATGCGATGGGAATGTAATAAATAGTATACAAAGATAAAGCCTCTAAGTTGCTGTCTTTTTGTATATTGTGGCCATCGGTCAAGCATGGATCGTAAGAATTTTCGACACTTGGGACCGCCGCTCCGGTTATCACGGATGGATTCCGGTCTTTAGAGCGCGGTGACGCATCGCAGGACAATTCCCTATACTGATTGCTGGCCCAGTCGTTCCTGGAGGGAGTGCCGAACCATGAAACTTCCGGGCGGAACGTCCCGCCTTGTCCCCGCAGCACTCCTTTCGGCCCTGCTGGCCGGATTGCCGGTCACGCCGTCCCATGCCGCGTCGAGCATCACGCTGCATGAGCGGATCGACCTCGACGCGGACCGCCTGGCGATCGAGCGCCGGGACACCGGCGACCTCGTTTTTCTCAAGGGGAGCGTTCCGGTTCCACCGGCGGCAGCGACCGCCGAGGGAGCGCGGGCCGCGGGGCGCAACGCCGGCGCCGGCGAGGGGGAGTTCCTGCCCGAGGTGGCGGTGACGCTGCGCCTGCCCGACGGAACGACCCCCGGCCGCATCACGGTAACGGTGATCGCGGCCGACACGCTGCCCGCCGAGCTCCGGCCGGCGGCCGCACTGCCCGCCGCCCCGGCCCGGGCGGGGTACACCGGCCGCCTCCGCGGCCGGACGCTCGGTTCCGTCCTCGTGACCCCCTTCAGCCGCGATGCCGCGACCGGGCGCCTGCTCTTCTTCCGCCGGATGGAGATCGCCGTGGAGCTCGTGGCGGACTCCGCGGCCGAACCCCGCTTCACCCCCGCCCGCGCGGAGCCCTGGGCCGACGCCACGCTGGGCGCCGCGGCGGACCGGCTCACGGGAAACGTCCGGAGTCCCGACCGGGCCACCCGCGTACCGGTGCGCCCGCTGGCCTCCGGCGGCCAGCCGTTCCACCCCACGTTCCGTCCCTCGCTCGACGGGACGCCGGTGGAATACCTGATCATCACGGACACCGCCCAGGAGTCCGTGTACCAGGAGCTGGCCGACTGGAAGACGCGGTCGGGAACCCCCGCCGTCGTCCGGACCGTGGACTGGATCCGGGCGAACTACCCCCAGGGGGTCGATCTCCAGGAGACGATCCGCGGATTCATCCGCGACGCCGCGACCCGGTGGGGCACGCTGTACGTTCTGCTCGGCGGCGACGCCCCGGTCATCCCGATGCGCTTCGCCCGCACCACGTTCTTCCAGGGCGCCGACATCCCGACCGATCTCTACTACCAGTGCCTGGACGGAACGTGGAACGCGGACGGCGACGCCTTCTTCGGCGAGGGGAGTTCCGGCGCCGGCCCGGGAGACCAGGCCGACCTCTACGCCGACGTGTACCTCGGGAGGCTGCCCACGAACAACGCGGCCGAGGCGCAGGTCCTGGTCGACAAGATCCTCGCCTACGCGCGCACCCCGCCGCGGGACGGGTCGCTGACCCGCCTCCTCGCCATGGGGGAAGTGCTGTTTCCCAGCGCGTACACTCCGGGCGCCACGATCGTCCTGGACGGCGCCGACCTCTGCGAATCCGCGCTGTCTTTTCTCCCGCCGGCGTGGGATCCGGTCCGCCTGTACGAGCACTGCCCGGCTCCGGCGTTCCCCTCCTGCATCCTCGAGGAAAAAGGCACGGTGATCGATTCGATCAACGCCGGCTTCGGGATTCTCCATCACGTCGGCCACGGCTACATCAACACGATGTCGGTCGGCGCCGGCGGGCTGACGCTGAACAACGCCGACGCCGCGGGCCTCACCAACGCCGGGTCGGCCTCGGTCCTCTACGCGATCAACTGCACGTCCTCGGCCATCGACTTTTCCTGCATCGCCGAACGCTTCCTGCTGAATCCCGCCGGCGGCGCGGTGGCCTCGATCGGGTCCACGCGCGAGGACTTTCCGCTGACCAGCTGGGACTACCAGAACGAGTTCTACCGGCTCCTGTTTCAGCAGGGGTGGACGGAACTGGGGTGGGCCCTGGACGGGTCGCGGCTGCCCTTCATCGGCACGTCGGGCTCCGACGGCCCGCACCGCTGGATGCAGATGACGCCGATCCTCCTCGGCGACCCCGCCATGCGGGTCTGGACCGCGGAGCCGGGCGACCTCGCCGTGTCCGTGCCTCCGGCGTTCCCGCTCGGGGGCGGCCCGGTTCCGGTCGGCGTGACGTCCGGCGGATCGCCCGTTCCCGGCGCCCTCGTGTGCATCGACAAGGCCGGCGACGACTACGTGACCGCCTGGACCGATTCGAGCGGGCTCGCCCTCGTTTCGTTCGCGCCGGACACGCTCGGCGCGTACACGGTCACGGTCACGGCGCTCAACCACATTCCCTTCATCGGCAGCGGCAGCGTGACGCCCGCGTCCGCGCCCCATCTCTTCGTGTCAGGGACGCTCTGCGACGACGACACGACGGTCGCGCCCGGCGGCAACGGCGACGGCCGGATCGACGCCGGCGAAACCGTCGCACTCCGGTTCACGCTGCGCAACCGCGGCGGCGCCACCGGAGATTCGGCCACCGCCACGCTGTCGTCCGGGAGCCCGCATCTCGCGATCCTCGATGCCGAAAGCCGCTATCCCGTCCTCGGACCGGGCGGCGAGGAGGAACCGCTCGATCCGATCGTGATCCGGATCGACCGCGCCACCCCGGACCGCACGGAAATTCACGCGCATCTCTCCATCGACGACGGCACCGCCGTCTTCGGCGAGGACATCGTGCTGCGCGTCCACGCGCCGATCCTCGAGTGGTACCGAATGACCGCGCGCGACTCGACGGGCACGGGCAACGGGAACGGGATCCTCGAGCCGGGCGAACCGTTCGTGCTCCGCCCGGTGCTGCGGAACCGGGGCCTCGGTCCGTCCGACGGGCTGATCGCGACCCTGTCTTCGGCCGACCCGGTGTTCACGATCACCGACAGCCTGATCGACTTCGGCACGGTCGCGGGCGAGATGGCGCTCTCCGGCCCTCCCGACGGGTTCGAGGTCGCGATGTCCGACACGGCGGGGCTCGCCGCGGGAGGTCACGCGCTGCGTGTGACGCTCACCGACACCCGCTCCGCCGGCGCGCCGGTCGGGACGTTCGTCATCACGCCGCCCGGCGCCCCGGCCGCCCCGGCGAACCTGACCGCGACGGGGCGGCCCGGCGCCGTCGAACTCCGGTTCGATCCGTCCACCCATCCGCGCCTCAGGGGGTACACCATTCTGAGGTCCGCGAGCCCCGCGGGGCCGTTCGTCCGGATCAATCCGGACGTGACCGAACGCACCGCGTACTACCGGGACGAAGGGCTCACGCCGTTCGTCTTCTTCCACTACCGGGTGACCGCCCAGGATTCCTCGGGGAACGAGAGCCCGCCGTCGGCCGTCGCCGGCGCGTCGACGTCGCTGCCGCTCCGGGCCGGGTTTCCGATCACCACCGGCGCGTCCGGGAACGGTTCGGTCACGCTGGCGAACCTCGACCAGGACCCGCAGCTCGAGATCCTCGGCGCCGGCCGGGAAATCTACGCGGTGAACGGGGACGGCAGCGAGGTCCATGACGGGGACGGAAACGGCGCGACGATCGGCGCGCTGACGAACTCCGGAGGTCCCTCGTTCTGGAACGCGCCGGCCGTGGGGGATGCGGATCTCGACGGCTTTCCGGACATCGCCGCGGTGTCCTGGACGGGCTCGCTCTATCTGTGGTCGGCGGAGGGGGTGGTCAAGCCGGGCTTCCCGAAGAACCTGAACGTCCAGGGGCTGGCCACGCCGAACCCGCTCGGTTCCGTGGCGATGGCGGACGTGGACGGCGACGGAACGCTCGAACTCTTCTGCAGCGTCGGCGCCGTGCTGTTCGCGTTTCACCCGGACGGCACCGAACTGCTGGACGGCGACAACAACCCGGCCACCACCGGCGTGTTCAAGGTGACCTCGACGCCCACGTCGTACGGAACGCCGGCGCTCCGGGACCTGAACGGCGACGGCCGGCCGGAGATCATCGCCGGCATGCGCGACGGCCGGGTCCACGTGTTCGAGGCCACCACGTCGGCGGTGGAACTGCCCGGATTTCCGGTCGTCACCGGGGGGAGCATCACCGCCTCTCCGGCCGTCGGCGACCTCGACAACGACGGCTCGCCCGACATCGTCGTCGGATCCAGCAGCGGAAACATGTTCGCGCTGAAGGCCGACGGAACACCGGTGCCCGGCTGGCCGAAGTCGATCGCGCTGCTCCAGGACCTCGATTCCTCGCCGGCGCTCGGAGATCTCACCGGCGACGGGATTCCCGACGTCGTCTGCGGAGCCTCGAACGGTCGCGTGCATGCCTGGAGGAACGACGGCACGATCCTGCCCGGCTTTCCGGTGCTGATTCTCGACTCGCAGGGCGCGGCGGTGCCCCTCCGGTCGAGCCCCTGCCTCGTCGACATCGACGGCGACGGCACGCCGGAGATCCTGATCGGCGACCAGATCGGCCGGCTGCACGGGATCCGGGCCGACGGAGCGCCGCTGCCCGGTTTTCCGGTGCGGGCGGACAACGCCATCGAGGGGGCCCCGGCCGCGTGGGACCTCGACGGGGACGGCCTGACCGAGATCGTCGCGCAGGCGTTCGACCAGAAGATCTACGCGTGGGACACCCCGTGGACGTTCGGCGCGGCCGCTTCCCCGTGGCCGATGTTCCATCACGATGCGCGGCACACCGGGGATCTCGGCGGTCCCTCCCCGACGTCCGGCGCCGGAGGGGAGGAATCGAGTCCGGCTCAGCGGCCGGTCGAACGCCTGACCGGCTCGCCGAACCCGTTCCGGGACCGGACCCGCATTCACTTCACGGTGGCGGGATCGAGGGCGGAGACCGCCGGCGCGGCGACCCGCCCGGTGACCGTGGACATCTTCGCGACGACCGGCCGTCGGGTCCGCGCCCTGCTGTCGGGCCCGCTCCCGTCCGGGGCCTATTCCGTCACCTGGGACGGTCGCGATGACGGCGGCCGGACGCTCCCCTCCGGGGTCTACCATTGCCGCGTCCTCTGCGGCGGGGAACTCCAGCGCGGAAAGCTGATCCTCGACCGGCGCTGACCGGCGCTGACCGGCGCTTCGCGCGGGCCGGACCGGAAACGGGAGTCAGCCGCGCGAAAACGTCAGGAGGGTGCGGATCTCCTCGTCGGTCAGGATGCGGAAGAACGTCCGCGCCGCAGCCGTCTCGCCGGTGTCGGGATTCCGGACCGTGGCGATGAACACGTACTCTCCGGGCACGAGCGCGCCGAGGCCGAGGCGGGTCGCCTTCGACCCGCGCCCCTCCCGAACCCGGATCACCGCCGGCGGGAACACGACATCGAGGGAATTTTCAGGGCCGAGTTCGAACCCCGCCGTGCCCGCACCGGAAACGACGAACGCAACGATGTCCGGGTCGGCCTCCCCCTGTTCGACCAGCGCCTGGTAGCCCAGGTAGAACTCGCGCGGGAGGATCGTGTAGCGCGCCTGCTGATTCGCGTCGCCGTCCATCACCTTCATCCCGTACATCTCGTAGAAGACTTCCAGGTTCCGCTCGTCTCCGACAAGGCCCATCGGGTTCGGGATGTGCGTCTCGCCGAGCTTCGTGACCGCTGGCCCCCCCTCCCCTTCCGGCCGGCTGAACGTCAGCTCGAGGTCGCTGATCGACAGCCCCGGCTCCTCGGCGTAATCGCGAACCTCGAACGGCATGGAGTGGATGCCGTGCACCTTCCGGTCCTCGTCGTCGAGGTAGACCGTCACCTTGTAGCGCCCGGGGTCGAGGTTGAAGTCGGTCGTCACCAGCAGGACCCTGAGGTCGTCGACGAGCGTGAAGACATCGGACACGCGGGCGCGGCGCTGGCTCCGCCGGGTCAACGTCCGCGTGGCGCTCTGCACGTCCACGTCGAGCCGCACCTTTTCGAGCCAGGAGAGGTCGCCGGCCTCGCGCCAGAGGGGCACGGCGAGATGCACGCTCTGCGCCACCTTTCGCGCCGTGCCGGCCCGCCCGGCGGTGGACACGTAGAGGTAGCGGATGTATCCGGGCGTGGCGTCGTCGTAGACGACCGGCGCGCGCCGGCGCAGGACATCCATCTTCGCCATCGTCGGCCCGTCCATCCGGAAGTTGCCGTTCAGCGACTTGTCCTCGAACTTGAGGCGGAAGTGCGCGTTCCGGAAGCTGTAGTCCCAGGACCAGGCCGGCGGGATCAGCCTGATCGGAGAACGGTCCATCTTCCCCTGTTGTCCGACGATCGTGCCGGGATCGAAGTCGTGCGCCTTCGGCGGGCCGAAGCGGACGAACGCTTCTCCGGCCGGCAGGTCCCACCCCCGCTCCCCCTTCTCGGGCCGGCCGAACAGGAACTCCGCCAGCGTCAGGCGCTTCCAGATCTCCAGCTGGTTCTCGTTCAGCAGCGTGATCGGCGTCGGGTCCTGGTACGCCCAGTAGGCGGCGTTGAACGCCTCCTTCATCGGCGGATCCATCGCCTTCGCCCGGTCCAGCGCCTTGTCGGGCGCCGTGCGCTCCATGGAATAAAACGCGGCCCGGACGTCCTCGGGACCGGTTTCCAGGGCCAGATCGAAGTTTTTCTTCGCGTCCTCGAGGCGTCCGAGGTTCATTTCATGGAGCGCCATCAGCAGGCGCGCGGCCGTGTCTCCCGGGTTTTTCGCGAGGATCGTCGCGGCCAGTTCCCGGCCGCGGACGGAGTTTTCGAGCGACGCGTCCGGGAGCGCCGTGGCCAGTTCCAGGGCCAGGCTCGACAGGAACAGCGCATCGCGGTGGCCGGGGTCGATGGCCAGGGCGCTGTCCAGCCAGCGGAGCATCTCGTTCGTGGTGCGGAGCTCGTAGTGATAGAGCAGCGACTTGAGGATCAGTCGGGCGATGAGAACCCGCGCCTCGACGTCGTCCGGATCGAGCTCCACCGCGTCCTCGAGCGAAAGGACGGCGCGCGACGGCTGCTGCGCGGAGATGTAGATGTCGGCGATGTCCCGGTGATAGCGCGCGTCCAGCCCGTACGTGCGCCGGATGTCGTGGAGCATCCGCAGCGCCTGGTAGCGGTCCTCGATCGTTCCGACCCGGGCCCGGGCGAGGGCCAGCCGGTACTTCAGCGAATCGGGCGCTCCGGGTTTGCGGACCAGACGGGAGAGATCCTTGACGAGGAGGTTCAGCTCCGGGCCGGATTCGGGGAGGGTACGGAACCCATCAGCGGCCCTGGCGGCGGCGGGCGTCAGGAGAAGAACGGCAAGCATGAGGATCGAAGCGGGCAGCATCACGCTCCGGACTATACATCCGTCCGTCCCGCTTCGCGAGACCGGGACCGGCGGGGACCGATCATGGACTCCCGGCGCGATCGAGCGACACCCCCTGCCCTCCCGGCACGAACGACGAAGTCGTTCTGGCCTCCACGTGGCACTGCGTGCAGCGGGTCCGCTCCGGGTGCGGCGTGCGGATCTCCTCGCGCGCCGCCGGTCCGGAGTGACAGGCGAGGCAGTTCTCGCGCATGAACGTCTGGTGCGGGATCACCGGCGGGGCCAGGTCGTTGAGACGGCGGCCGCGGCGCAGGTCCTGCTTCAGGCCGGAGAAGGACGACGCCGCGAACTCGCCGTCCGTTTCCCGGAAGACGTGACACTGGGTGCAGCGGCTGATCGCGCTCATTCCGTCCGTATTCTCATGCGGGGACGGCGGCGCGAAACCGACGCCGGGCACCTCGATCCCGCCGGTGGTGTGGCAGGACACGCAGGACGCCCCGAACGGCGGGTGCGGGATCACCGGTGGGGCGCCGTCGTAGGCGCGGCGATCGGCCCGGGCCGAGGCCGGCGTCTTCATCCGCCCCGAATCGTCGGGGACCGCCACGCGACGGTCGCTCCCCTTGCCGCAGGCCGCCACCAGGAACCCCACGAGCAGCGCCGCGATCGTGGCCCGGATCATGAGGCCCATGTCACACCCGCTCCACGCGCACCGCGCACTTCTTGTAGTCCGGCTCCTTGCTGATCGAGTCCATCGCGTCGAGCGTCAGGCGGTTGACCAGCAGCCCCTCGTCGAAGAACGGCACGAAGACCGTTCCGCGCGGCGGCTTCCCCCGCCCGTCGACGGCCGCCGTCAGTTCCAGTTCTCCGCGGCGGGTCACGAGGCGGACGCGATCGCCGGACTTGAGCCCCATTTCCGCGGCGTCGGCCCGGTTCAGTTCCACGTAGGAACGCGGCACGGCCTGGTGCAGCTGCCGGACCCGCCGGGTCATCGAACCGGTGTGCCAGTGCTCGAGCACGCGGCCGGTGCTCAGCCAGAACGGATACTCGGCGTCCGGGGATTCCGCCGGCGGATGATACGGACGGAGCCACAGTCCGGCCTTCTCGCCGTACCCCTTCGCCTTGTAGAAGTGCACGCCCGACGCCTTCTTCACGTAGGGGTCGATCCCCGCCGCATAGCGGTACGGCGTTTCCTTTCCGTCCACGACCGGCCAGATCATCCCGCGGGTGGCCTTCAGGTCGTCGTAGCTCCCGAGGTCCTTCCCGTGGCCGAGGCCGAACTTCCGGTACTCCTCGTACATCGGCCGGTGCCAGTCGTCGTCCGGCCAGGGAAACAGGTGACCCATCCCCATCTTCTTCGCCACCTGGATGATCTGCCAGGCGTCCTCCTTCGCTTCGCCGGGAGGATTCACCGCCTTCAGCCACTGCTGCGTCCGGCGCTCCGTGTTGCCGAAGACGCCTTCCCGCTCCACCCAGAGGGCGGCGGGCAGGATCAGGTCGGCCGCCGCCGTCGTCGGCGTCGGGTAGACGTCCGAGACGATGATGAACCGGCCGTCCCTCGGCGTCCGCTCGAGGCGCGAGAGGTTCGGCATCGTCACCCACGGGTTCGTGGTCTGGATCCAGATCGTCTTCACGTCGCCGCGGACGAGCGCCCGGAACATGTCCACCGTGTGGTAGCCCGGCTTTTCCGGGATCGTGCCGGCGGGAAGCCCCCAGATTGCCTCCGCCTCGGCGCGGTGCGCGGGGTTCGTCACCACGCGGTCCGCGGGGAGGCGGTTGGAGAGCGTGCCGACCTCGCGCACGGTGCCGCAGGCGGACGGCTGGCCGGTCAGGCTGAACGGGTTGTTGCCCGGCCGCGAGATCTTGCCGGTGGCGAGGTGCAGGTCGGTGATCAGGTTGTTCATCCAGGTGCCGCGGATGTGCTGGTTGACGCCCATGCACCACAGGCTGACCGTGCCGCGGTTGCGGTCGCCGTACATGTCGGCCAGCGCCGACAGCTGCTCGACCGGCACGCCCGAGATCGCCGCGACCTTCTCCGGCGTGTAGTCGGCAAGAAACGCGACCATCTCGTCGAACGTGGCGTCCCGCCCGGTGTCGGCGAACGTGTAGCGCTCGGCCTGGTCGCCGAAACAGCCGTACCCGATCGTGTCGAGGTCCTCGATCCCGCGCTTGAGCACCACGTTCTCGTTCAGGAACGCCCGGTCGACCTTCCCGCGGGCCACGAGCAGGTGCAGGATCCCGTTGGCGATGGCGAGGTCGCTGCCGGGCTTGAACTCCACGTAGAGGTCCGCGTAGTCGGTGGTCGGCGTCCGGCGCGTTCCGAGATCCACGATGCGGGTACCCGGGCTCGTCCGTTTCCGCTCGAGAATGCGGCTGAACAGCACCGGGTGCATCTCGGCCATGTTGTTGCCCCAGAGGATGAAGTCGTCGCCGGCCTCGAAATCCTGGTAGCACCCCATCGGCTCGTCGCTCTGGAACGCGGTCATGAACCCGCCGACCGCGGAGGCCATGCAGAGCCGGGCGTTCGCCTCGAGGTTGTTCGACTTCATGCCGGCCTTCACCCACTTGAGCGCGGCGTAGCCGTCGAAGACCGCCCACTGGCCGGAACCGTACATGGCCACGGCCTCGGGTCCGTGCTGATCCAGCGTTTCCCGGTACTTCCTCGCGATCAGATCGATGGCATCGTCCCAGGAGATCCGGTGGAACCCCTTTCCGTCCTCGTTCCGGAGCATCGGGTAGAGGAGCCGGTCCTCGCCGTAGAGGATGCCCGGCAGGTGGTATCCCTTCACGCAGAGCAGCCCCTTGTTGACCGGGTTCGCGGTGTCGCCGCGCACGGCCATCACCCGGTCGTCCCGGACCCCGACCTCCACGCCGCAGCCGGTCCCGCAGAAACGGCAGGGCGCCTTGGACCAGGCCAGGTCGGCCGGGTTGATGCCGTCGGCGGGACGAGCGTCCGGAGCCGGCGCGTCACCGGAACAGGAGGTGAGCAGCGTGCCCGAGGTGATCAGCCCCATGTCCTTCAGAAAATTGCGTCTGTCCATATCGTCAACCCCCGCTTTCCGAGGTGATGTGTACCCTGCCCGGCCGGACGTCGGTCACTTTCCGTACCGGAGTTCCGTCTTCGGCGCTTCGCCCTCGAACCAGGCGTGCTCCGGCCGGGCCAGGATGTCGTCGATGACCTGCTCCACGGCGCGCGCCCCGGCGGCGTGGCCGGTCTTCTTCGCGTGCTCGATGATCTCCCGCGCCTCCGGAATCAGCTCCTGGTAGAACCGCTCCGCCACTTCGTACATGCCGTGCCAGTGCGCGTAGTCCGGCGCCATCATCGACGCCCCGTGGCGGGCCCGGCGCCCCTCGTGGTGCCAGAGGTAGAACCAGGTCCACTCGATCTTCTCGTCGAACTCCTTCTTCGTGATCAGCCCGTTGTCCGACAGCGCGGCCATGATCGCCTTGCCCGGCTTGCCGAACTTCTCGTTGTACAGGGCGATGAAGTCGTCGTACTGCGTGTAGAAGTTGTTGACGTAGTCCGGCGTGTGGCAGTGCGAGCAGACGTCCTTCATCCGGTTCCGCTTGTCCTCCCAGCCGTCGGCAATCAGCGACTTCCGCTTCTCCGGATCGGTTTCCGTGACGATCCGGTGCTCGAGATCGGTGTCCATCACCAGGCTGATCGGCGGACGGTTCGTCCAGGAGATGCGCTCGCCGGGATCGTGGGTGACCTTGCCGCCGTTGCGCGTGTTCCCCGACATGTGGCAGGTGGCGCACGTCGGGGCCTGCGAATAGTCCTCGCCGAGCACCCAGGAGTGCGCGTCGAGGTTCATCTGGTCCTTGAGGTCGCGGAACGCCACGCCGTGCTTCGACTCCTCGTAGATCTCCTTCTGCGGGTGGTCGGGGCCGAGATGGCACTTGCCGCAGTTCTCCGGCTGGCGCGCCCGGCGCGGCGAGAAGTCGTGCCGGCTGTGGCAGGCGGAACAGGACCCGCGCGACCCGTCCAGGTTGAGCCGGCCGATGCCGGTGTTCGGCCAGGTGTCCGGGTGATAGGCGGGCTTGCCGCTCTCGTCCTTGACGATCGCGGCTACCGCGTCGAGGTTCGTCGGAAAGCCGTCGGCGTCGGGCTGCAGGTCCTCGAACGTGATCTTGCCGCCGTTCGACGAACGCAGCGCCACCTTGCTGCCGTGGCACTGCTGGCAGCCGACGAACGCGCTGGCCATGCCGTTGACCTGTTCAAAGTCGGGCCGGCCCGGCGTGGGGGAGTGGGGATTGAAGGGGGTTCTATTCCCCTCCACGGTTTCCGCAAGAAAGTTGTCCAGCGAAGCCAGGATGTTCCCCGCCTTCGCGTGATGGCTCGCGGCGAACTCCTGCCCTTCCGTCGTGTGGCAGCGCGAGCAGTCCCGCGGCGTCACGACCGTGGCGATCGTCCGGCCGTAGTGCTGGAACTTGTCGGCGTCCTTCTCCGAGGCCTCGTGGCACTCGAAACAGCCCACCCCCTTCTCCGCGTGCGTCGACCCGACCCAGTGATCCACGAGCGCGGGGGTCGACTGCCGGTGGCAGTCCACGCACGCCTTCGAACTCGCCGGCACCGCGATGTGCGGCCGGGCGAGCCCGGCTTCCTGTTCCTTTCGCGCCACCTCCATCCACTGCACGAACATCAGCGAGAGCAGAAACGCGCCGCCGAGCGCCGCGATCAGGATTCTCTTCATCTTCAGAGTCATCGTGCCCTTTCCCCTCTTCGCCGGACGCCCGGCTTCATGAACTTCAATGCGCCACCACGGCTTCCCAGACCGTGAGGGCGATGATCGCGAACACGGCGACGATCCCGATCCACACGCTGGCCTCGCTGGCCTTCGTGTGTTTGCGGATCCACGCGTCGATGAACGGCCATCCGAACATCAGGAAGACGATGAGCCCCATGGACAGGACGGCCACCGTCCCGGAGAACAGCTTGAGCCAGCGGAACGCCACGTAGAAAAACCACTCCGGCTTGATGACCTCCGGGGTCGACAGCGGATCGGCCGGTGGCCCGAGCGTGGCCGGGAGGATCGTGGCCAGCGCCGACAGGAGGATCATCAGGATCAGGCCGATGATCAGTTCCGTGTACAGGTGGTCCGGAAAGAAGTTGAAGTGCGGCTTCTCCTCCGACTCGTCCTCGAACTTGAACTCCGTCACCCCCTGCAGCCGGATGATCGTGATGTGGAGGGCCACGAGCATCACCATGACGACCGGGAGGACGGCGCCGTGGAGGATGAAGAAGCGCGACAACGTGCGCTCGTTGTAGGCTTCGCCGCCGAGCAGCATCTCCTTCATGAACGTGCCGATCAGCGGCACCCGGTCCGCGATGTTGGCACCCACCGTGGCGCCCCAGTAGGAGAGCTGCTCGTAGACGAGGCTGTAGCCGGTGAATCCGGTGACCAGCGTGCAGACGAGGAGCATCATCCCGACCATCCAGTTGATCTCGCGCGGTTTCCGGTAGGCGCCGGTGAAGTAGACGCGCATCTGGTGGAGGATCACCGCGGCGATCATCAGCGTGGCCGCCCACTTGTGAACGCTGCGGATGTACCAGCCGAACGCCGCCTCGTGCGTGATGTAGTGCACGGACTGGTACGCCGTTTCCGGAGACGGCTGGTAGTAGAAGGCCAGCAGGATCCCGGTGACGATCTGCACGACGAAGAGATAGGCCGGCGTGCCGCCGAGCGCGAACCACCAGCGCTTCATGTGGTTCGGCACCGGCTCGTTCGTCATCTCGCGGAGCTGGTCGCCGGAAACCGGCAGACGCTCCCTGATCCAGGCTCCGGGTCCGTTCATGCTCAGACCTTTCCGCCGGCGGGCTTTTCGTACAGGCAGGGATCGTGGCCCGGCCCCGGGGGACCGCCGGGACGTTCGAGGTGCCCCTCCGCCCTGTCGCCGTGACCGCTTCGGTCCTTGTCCGCGGTCAGACCTTCCAGGGGCACCTCGATGTAGAGCAGGCCCTTTTCCACCTTGAGCGGATAGCGCGACAGCGACTGCCCGGCCTGCGCCGGAGGCCCGCCGGTGGCCGTGCCGTCCGGGCTGAACGACCCGTTGTGACAGGGGCAGAAGAAGCGGTTGTTCTGCGCCTCCCAGTGCACCTGGCAGCCGAGATGAGGGCAGGTGCTCGAGAGCGCAATGAAATCGTCCGCGCTCCCGCTGTTCCCCTGGCGGGCCACGGCCACCGGCGCCCCGGACGGCGACTTGTAGATCAGGGAATCGCCCGGTTTCATCCTCTTGAGATCGGTGAGGAACATCCATCCCCGGGCGCCCGCCCGGGCCGGGAACAGGAAGCGTCCGGCGATCGACGCGAACATGCCGTAGCCGGCGAGGAGTCCGCCGGCCATGGCCAGCGATGCGAACGCGCCGAAGAAACCGCGGCGTTCCGTGGCGTCTCCCGGCGCACCGGCGCCGCCGTTCTTCCGATCCGAACCCGAAGTGTGACTCATGTCGTTCACGCTCCCCTCGTCAGTACGACACCGGCAGGTCGATCTGCACGATGCCGTAGTCCATGTCGCTCATCGGCGCGTCGAGCCCAAGGGCGTATGCGATCCCGGGGCGGAACCAGACGGTGTCCGAGAGCTTGAAGTGAAAGCGGGGGCCGGCGGCGAACGTGGCGGTGTCGCGTGTCTTCGGCGCCGCCTTGACGCCGGCCGGAGTGGACAGCCAGCGCTGATAGCGGAGGTCGCCGGAGAGCGACACGTTCGGATGCACGAAGTACCCGGCGTGAATCCCGGAGGTGAAGTTCGTCTTCGCGCTGTCCTTCTGCACGTCCTTGCCGCGCAGACGGATCAGCTCGAGCACGGTGGCCTCGGCCTGCAGCGTCCAGCCGTCCTTGACCCAGGCCATGTCGATCCCCGGGAAGATCACGAGATCGTTCACGGCGAACATCGCGTTGTCCATCGCCGAGCGGGCCAGGATGCCCGAGCGGGTGGCCGCCGCTTCCGCCGCGTCCGGGGCATTGCCGCCGCCCATTCCGACCGGGAACGCGCAGGCGAGATACACCGCACCCCGCCAGTGACCGCCGGGCTTCAGGGCCAGCGCCGCACCTGCCGCCGGATTGACGAGCGTTGCGGCGCTCTCCCCCGCCGGGGGATCGTTCGTGACCAGGCCGAGCCGGCCGAAGAGACCGAGGTTCGGACGCACCTTGAACCCGGCGAGCAGCATCGTCGCCGACGTCGTCCCGCCGGCGCCGTCCGCGCCTTCGTAGGAAGCGATCGCGGAATCCACCCGAAAAACGCGCCCCGGCCCCGCCGGCCGCAACTGCCAGGGAAGGGAATAAGGAGATTGCGCCGCCGCCGGCACAATGCCGCCCAGGACGCCCCCCGCAACAAGAACAGCGGAGGCCAGCCCCCGCAACACATGTGTTTTCATGCTTCCAGCCCCTCTTTGATCCTCACCGGGAATTGTGGACGCCTCCGTCCGAATCACGGATTGAATATCGCCCGGAGAGGTCCAGGAGCTTCATGACCGATGTCATAGAAAAAAGAATTCCGGAGGAAAGGGGCGGAAATACGAGGGAGGGAAGGAGGGAGCGAAAGGACAAGCGCAGCGATAGGATGGGCACGGCATGATGCCCTTGAACACAAAAAGCGAGGCCGCGTCAGGGGTTCCGGTGGTTCGTTCCCTTCCGAGGGGGCGTCGCGGAGCCGGCGGAGCCAGGATGGCGGAGCCGTGCGGAGCGCCGAGCGGAGTCGAGGCAGGGATGCCGAGACGGAGCGTCCCCCGAGGAGGGGAATGGACCACCGGAACCCGTCAAGCACGTGTGCCGAAATGCGAAACGCCGAGCGGAGTCGAGGCAGGGATGCCGAGACGGAGCGTCCCCCGAGG
>CAZQVN010000016.1:44703-78559 GCA_964596775.1 uncultured bacterium | reverse complement strand
CAGGATCAGGACGAGCAGGACCACGAGAACGAGGGCGGGCAGGTAGACCATGACAACCTCCGTAAGGTGCGGGTCAGGAATCTCGGCGCACGATGAGACACAAGCCGCGGACGTCCACGACGATCACGCTTTCGCCCGCTTCGATCTCCTCGTCGGATCGCGCATCCCAGTACGCGCCGTCGAGAAATACCGTCCCGCCGGGAGCGATTCGGGACCGCGCGGTCGTCGTCTTTCCGATGAGCGCACCGGGGCCGGTCGCGGGGGGCCTCCTCTGGGCAAGGAGCCCTTTTCCGGCAAGAAGCAGAAAGAACCCCGCGGTGACGGCGACCGCGGGCAGGATGACGGCCAGGGAAACCCGGAAGAAGGGGAGGGGAGAGTCGAGGAGAAACAGGGATCCGAGCAGCAGGCCGGTCACGCCTCCCACGGTCAGCAGGCCGTGCGACGTGACCTTGATCTCGAGGAGCAGCATGATCGCCCCGGCCAGGATCAACAGCAGCCCGGCGTAGTTGACGTCGAGGTTCGAGAGCGCATAAAGGCCGAGAATCAGGCTGATCGCACCGAAGATGCCGGGAAACAGGACTCCCGGGTTGGCCAGCTCGAAGAACAGCCCGTACATTCCGAGGAGCAGGAGAACGTAGGCCACGTTCGGATCGTTGAGGAGCGTCATCGCGCGGATCCTGAGGCCGGGATCCCGGAACACCACGGGGCCCTCGCCGGGGTCGACGACGACCGGCCCGTTCGCGGTGGTCACGGTCCGGCCCCGGGCCCCCTCGATGACCGCGGCCATGTCCGCCGCCAGGAAGTCCGCCACGTTCATGGCCAGGGCACGATCCGCGGGGATGGACACGCTCTTGATCACGGACTCCCGTGCCCAGTCCGCGTTGCGCCCGCGGTCGCGCGCCAGGGCCTCGATGTAGGCGCCCGCATCCTGCTCGACCTTTGCCGAGAGGACGGAGTCCATGGCTCCGCCGCCCATGGAAACCGGATGCGCGGCGCCGATGTTCGTGCCCGGGGCCATGGCCAGGACGTGCGCGGCCATGGCGATGACGCACCCCGCCGAGGCGGCGCGGGAACCGGAGGGGCCGATCCACACCGCGACGGGTACCGAGGATCCGTTGATCGACTTGACGATCTCCCGCATCGCCGTGTCCAGCCCCCCGGGCGTGTCGAGTTCCAGGATGAACAGTCCCGCCCCGATCGATCCGGCATGCTCGATTTCCGCTCCGAGGAACTCGGCGGTGACCGGACCGATCGGTCCGTGCCAGCGGGCGGCGAGAACGCTCCCGTCGGCTCGTGCGGCAGGGGGGGCGACCAGGGCCAGGAGGAAAAGGCAGGTCGCGATCCTGGAGGGGAGGTGCTGATGATTCACCGGAGATCCCTTCGCAAAGGTTCTCCGGAACTATATACCCGCGTCAGGCCCCGGGCCAGTCGCAATCGGCCTTTTCGGCAGGACCCGCGCCACGGATGCTCCGGTCGGGCAGGCCACCCCGGACAGGACAGGCGTCAGGCCTAGTCGGTCACTCTTTCGACGAAGGTGTCCTCGCGGGTATCGATCTTGATCCGGTCGCCGACGTTCAGATGCTGCGGAACCTTGACCGTTATGCCGTTTTCGAGGACGGCCGCCTTGGGGCCGCCGCTGGCCGTTGCGCCCTTCATCGGGGGATCGCACTCGGCAATGCGGAACACGAGCGTCATGGGGACCTCGATTCCGATGATCTTCCCCTCGTAGTACTCGGCCTGGATCATCATGTTTTCCTGGAGGTACTTCGCGCTGTCGCCGAGAACCTCCCCGGACAGATTCACCATCTCGTAGTTTTCGGTGTTCATGAACGTGTAGTCGTCGCCGGAGCGGTACATGAACTGCAGTTCGTGCTGTTCCAGGACCGCCCGGTCCACGGTGTCCGAGGAACGGAATCGATGCTCGACCTGGCTGCCGGTGGACACGCGCGAAAGCTTCGTCTGGACCATGCCGCGCCAGTTTCCGGGCGTGACATGCATCACGCTGAGAACGCGGTGCAGTTCGCCGTTGTGGACAATGTGCATGCCGACTTTCATCTGGGTGGCTGGGATGGGCATATCAGAAATATCTCCGTGAGTTGCCAGGTCCGGGACGCAGCGGGAATCGCGAAGTCTCCGTCACTCCAACATGTTCAAAAAGCCGGGGGATTTTATCAGAGCGTCGCCCCGCGCGTCAAAAAAAGAGGCGGGACGTGGTGTCCCGCCTCTTTTCCGGTGGTCAATCGTAGTATTCGTTCCCGAGATGGGTGATCAGGTCCTCGCCCTGCATGTGCCGGAGAGTGTTCTTGAGCTTCATCATCTGGATGAACAGGTCGTGCTCGGGATAGAGCCCGGGAGCGGTCATCGGGCTCTTGAAGTAGAACGACAGCCATTCCTGCGTGTCGCGCATGCCCGCCCGGTGGGCGAGATCCATGAACAACGCCAGATCCAGAACGATCGGAGCGGCAAGAATCGAGTCGCGGCAGAGGAAATCGACCTTGATCTGCATCGGATAGCCGAGCCACCCGAAGATGTCGATGTTGTCCCAGCCCTCCTTGTTGTCGCCGCGGGGCGGGTAATAGTTGATCCGCACCTTGTGGTACATCTTTCCGTAGAGTTCGGGATAGAGCTGCGGTTGCAGGATGTGTTCGAGCACCCCGAGCTTCGACTCCTCCTTCGTCTTGAACGATTCGGGATCATCGAGCACCTCGCCGTCGCGGTTTCCGAGGATGTTCGTGGAGTACCATCCGGCGAGCCCCAGCATGCGCGCCTTGAACATCGGGGCGAGCACGGTCTTGAGCAGCGTCTGTCCCGTCTTGAAGTCCTTGCCGGCGATCGGCACCCGCCGTTCGCGGGCCAGTTCGTGGATGGCCGGGAGGTCCACGGTCAGGTTCGGGGCGCCGTTGGCGAACGGCACGTCGCTCATCAGGCATGCGTACGCATAGATCATGCTCGGCGCGATGTCGGGGTCGTTCTTCTTCATCCCTTCCTCGAACGCCTTGACGGATTCGTGCACCGGCTTCTGCGTCAGGAAGATCTCGGTGGAACCGCACCAGACGGCCACGAGACGGTCGCACTTGTTCTCGGCCTTGAAACGGGCAATGTCCTCGATGAGCGCCTGCGCCTTGTCCCACCACGTGGCTCCGGACTTGACGTTCGGACCGTCCAGTTTCTTCACGTACTTCTGGTCGAACACCGCGGACATCGGCTTGATCGTTTCGAGCATGGGCTTCAGCTGCTGGAGATGCTCGTAGCCGAGCACGCCGGCCTTCTGCGCCGCCACGAACGCGTTGTCCTCGAATATGTCCCAGCCGCCGAACACGATGTCCTTGAGATCCGCGAGCGGAACGAAGTCCTTGATCAGCGGCATCCTGTCGTCGGTGCGTTTTCCGAGACGGATCGTTCCCATCTGCGTCATGGACCCGATGGGGGCGGACAGCCCCTGGCGGATGGCTTCGACGCCGGCGATGAACGTGGTGGAAACAGCCCCCATCCCGGGGAGCAGAATGCCGAGCCGGCCTGTAGCCGGTCGAACGGTCATGGGTTGTGTCATGGTCGAAAAAAGCCTCCGGTCGAACCGCAGCTCCATTGCGTGCGGGTTCCGTCGGGCAGGATGGACCACCCTGTCCGAAAAGACAAATTTATCTTGTTGATTGACACTATAAACAAGACTTATGATCTGTCCATGGACATCGAGCAGATCCGCTGTTTCCTCTCCGTGGCGGAACTCGGCAGTTTTTCCGCGGCGGCCGAGCGGCATTTCATCAGCCAGCCGGCCGTCAGTTTTCGCATCAAGACCCTGGAGGAGCGGGTTGGCGAGAAGCTGATCGAGCGGGGTGGCGGCCGGGTCCGGCTGACCACCGCCGGATCGCTGTTCCGGGTCCGCTGCGAAGAAGCCCTGACCGCCCTGGAGCGGGGAATGGCCGAAGTGGCCGATCTGTCCGGGTTGAAACGAGGCCGGCTTGTGGTCGGCGCGATCGACGCGGCGGGGATCGACCTCCTGCCGCCCATCCTCAAGTCGTATCACGAAAGATACCCGGGCGTGGAGTTGTTGATCCGGGTCGAGCCCTCCGGAACACTGGTGGAGGCCCTCGCCGCCGGCAAGATGGACTGCGCCGTCATTACGCTGCCGGCGCCGCGGGGTGATCTCGACGTCGTGCCGCTGATCGAGGAAACGCTGGTGCTGCTCGCCCCTCCCGGGGAAACGGCAACGACCGCGTCCGGTGTCTTCGCGAAGTATCCGCTGATCGCCTATCCCCGGGGATCGGTGACGCGCGGCCTGATCGACAGGGCGTTGAAGGCCCGCGGACTGGCGCCGCGGACCCCGATGGAACTCGCGCACCCCGAAGCCATCCTCCGCATGGTGGAAGCCGGCCTGGGCGCCGCCGTCCTTCCCGAGAGGTTTCCCGAGCGGTCGGGTGCCCGGGTCACGGAAATCCGTTCCTTCCGGGTCCGGCGGCGGCTCGGTCTGGTCGTTCGCAGGGGGGAAACGCCGTCCGAAGCGGCACGGGTGTTCCGCGACCTCGTGCTGGCCGGATCTCCGAAGCGTGCCCCCAGGTCCGCATCACAAGGGTGAAGCGGTATACTTTCACTTCAGCAGGCGCCGAACCGACAGGCGCGACCCCAGGCCACCGGAGGACACCGATGCACCAGATCCGGCTTTTCGCGGCATTGCGCGACCGTACCGGAGCTTCCGAACTGTCGATCGACCTCCCCGCCGGAGCCACGGTCCGCGACCTGAAATCCGCCGTCGAAGCGCGCATCCCGGCACTTTCGGGGCGCCTGGGGCCGGTCCGCGTGGCCGCGGACCATGAGTTCCTCTCCGACGACGACGTCCTCCCCGACGGGGCGGAACTGGCCCTGATCCCGCCGGTGAGCGGAGGAGCGCCGGAAACGAACCCCGTGCTGGTCGCGTTGAGCGACGAGCCCCTTTCCCTGGAACGGGCGCTCGCGTTCGTGAGGTCCGGCGAGGCCGGCGCGATCGCCACGTTCCTAGGGACGGTTCGGGGATCCTCCCGGGACCGGGCGGTCCTCCATCTCGATTACGAAGCCTACGGGGGCATGGCCGTGGACTGTCTGGGCCGGATCGGCGCCCGGGCAGTCTCGGAGGGGGGGGCGTTTCGCGCCGCGATCCTGCACCGTACCGGAAGGGTACCGGTCGGGGGGGACTCCGTCGTGATCGCCGTGTCCGCGCGTCACCGGGACGAGGCGTTCAAGGCCTGCCGCGGCATCATCGAAGCGCTGAAGGCGGATGTGCCGATCTGGAAGAAGGAAGTGTACGACGACGGGGAAGTCTGGGTGGGGTGGGGATCCTGAGCGCGACGCCGGGGCGTTGGATGCTTTCGAGATCACGCTCGCCGGTCATCAGATCGATGACCGTTCAGCGCGCGATGCGGAGATTCAGACCGAACCGGTGCGTGGATCCCGGGCCGTCTTCGTCGATCGTGAAGGCGTAATCGATGTCCAGTGCCGTCCAGCGGAATCCGGCTCCGAACGACGGGGTCACTCGGGTCTCCTCGCCTCCGCCGTAGTGGCGCAGGCCGGCCCGACCCGCCAGCCTGTCCGGAAGCGCCCAGTACTCACCCCCCAGGGAAACTCGTGACGGACCGCCGGAACCTTCCGACCAGGACACGTCCCCGCGGACGGATCCCCGGTCACCGACCGGTAGACCGGCTCCCAGCGTGGACGTGGTCCTCAGGCGTTCCGTGAGTTCCCCTTTCCAGAAAACCCGGGAAACGAGGTTGCGGACCGAGAGCCCGGCCCGGACCGCCCCCGGCCCTTCCCAGATCAGGCCGATTCCGCTGCTGTAACCACCGGCGGACACGTCCTCGAGGTCGGAGCCGACCCTCAGATAGGACAACGACATGCCGACGCCGAGGTGCTCGCCGATCCCTCCGGCGACCGCCACCGAGGGAACGAACTCGGAGTAACCTTCATCCCCGAGGTCGACAAGGACGGATGAAAGGGAAGCGCCCCACGCGGACCCGTGCTTCCGGTCCTGCCGCAGATACATCCGGTTGTCCTTGAACACCGGTTCCTCGACGATGGACTTGACCGCGAACGCCAGATAGTTTCTCTGGACGAGCCCAAGGCCGTACAGGTCGTCGTACGTGGCTGCCGCCTGGGTTCCGCGCATGAAGTACAGGCCGGCCGGATTCCAGTACACGGCCGTTGGATCGGCGACCATCGCCGCGCCCGCGCCGCCCATGGCCATGACCCGCGGTCCCGGATCCATGTCGGCGAACGCGGTGGAGCGCGAAGCGGCATGCGATGCGACCGCCGGAACGAGCACGACGGCGGCGATGCCCGCGGCGAGCGAGGCGATCCGCTGCGGCGTCATCGTTTCACCAGGACGAAGGCTTCGCGCATCGTCTCCCGTTCCCCGCCGGCGTAGCGGATCTCGATGGTGGCGATCACCGGCCCGGCCGAAACCGTCTCGCCGGAACTGTTCCGGCCGTCCCAGTCGAACCGGTAGAGGTCGCGCGGTGCGGCGTCTTCGAGGACGGACAGGAGATCTCCCGACAGATTCCAGAGTTCGATGCGGGCCGACTCCCCGGTGCGCGCGAGTCCGAGTTCGATCGAGCTGCCGGGCAGGAAGCGGCGCGGAACCGTGACGAACGCCTCCGTCAGGTACACGGTGGAAACGGGAAGCGAGGCCGCCGTCTTGTTGCCGGCCCCGTCCAGTCCCTCGGCGGTGATCGTGTTCACACCGGGGGACAGGGGAACCGTGCCCTCGAAACGACCGTCGTCATCGGGCGATACCGTGTCGACCACGGCCGCATTGAGCTTCAGAACGATCTTCAGGTTTCCGGGCGCCAATCCCCGGACCGGCAGCAGGGAGGAGCGGGTGGACAACGGAAGCGGGTCGAGCACCGGCCGGCTTCCGGCGGAGTTGTCGAGCTCCAGCGTGAGCGCGGCCGTCTCCGAAACGCCGCAACCGCGGTCCCGGGCCTGGAATGTCACGATGTATCCCGTACCGTCATCGTTCTCGTTGTCCGGGCTGATCGTGTAGTGCATCTCGTATCGGTTTCCCGCAAAGCGGCTGACCGACACGTTCGCCGCGGACCAGCGCGAATCGATGCCGCTGAAATCGCCGCTCAGGGTCAGAAGCGTGTCGGAACTGTCCCATGTCGTCTCCAGCGTGATCCGGGATCCGTTGCGCACCACCGGTCCGGCGTCGTTGCGGATACGCGCGGAAAGGAGGCGGGGCGGGCGGTTGGACAGGCAGAAAAGCAGGCTCGAATCCTTGAGGACGTTTTTCCCGAGATCGGTAAACGTCAGCGTGACCGGCAGGTTCGTACCGTCCGGCAGGGTGTTTGCGTCGGAAATGAAGCGGCGGATCGAATAATGGCCGCCGCCGAGATCCCGGATCGTTGTGAACAGCGCCGATGTGTCGTTGTCGACCCGGGAAAAGTCGGCCTGGATGGCGTACGAGGGGCGGTCGAGGTAGGCGTCGATCGTGATCGTGTCGCCGTTGCGCACGGTCACCGTGCGTGCCGTGTCGCCGTTCACGGCGTAACGGAGAAGCCGGGGCGGAACCCGGTCGATCTCGATGGGAAGGATGCATTGCTCGACGCGTCCCGTATCGCTGAACGTGCGCACGCGGATGTCGTAGAACCCGTCGTCGAGGAGCCGGTCCGCTATGGAACCCCGGAGAATCCCCTCGAACGGCAGGGCGTACGACCGCGGGGCGGCCTGCTTGACGAAGAACTGGAGATCGCCCAGTTTCACGCCTCCCGAGTCGACGACGACGGCCACCAGCAGGGAATCCGTGCCGATGAGCGTGTAATGCACCACGAGCTCCGTGCGCGGAGGAGCGATGACCGAGTCGCTCACGGAGCATCCCCTCAGCTGCAGGGAGAGTCCGTCGTCCGCGGCGGGGGCCGTCCAGGGATCGAGGCGGGTGGCGGCGCCGGTACCATGGGCGGCGAGCAATACCAGACACAGAACCGCGACCGGCATGCCTCGGAATCGGAACAGGCTTTTCTTCAGGCAGCGGGATGGGGACAACAAGCCACTCTCCAGACCGGGGGAACGTGGACTAAAACCCCGGCACTGTAGGAAGTTCCCGGGGGTGTGTCAATCGGCGCCTGCCCCTCTGGCGGCCATCAGGCGCACGCGGCGGGCGCCGTTCTTCTCGGTGATCCAGAGCTCATGAGCTCGACGCCCTAGCGGGCCGACGGCGACGAAGAACGCCTCGCGATTTCCCGGCCCGCGCCGGGTGCCATGGGGAAACGGAACGCCGGCGGCGGACGCGAAAAACGGGACGACATCGAAGTCCTGGATTCCGAGGCGGGTCAGTTCGGCGCCCCACGCCTCCAGCTCTTCGTTTCGGGTCGCCGCGCCCACGGCGACCTGGTACCCCGCGGAGCCGTCCACCGCCGGCATGATCCAGGCCGGGAAACCGACACGGCGCAGCTCCTCGCGGCGGGGAACGGCGCTCGAGGTATCGGACTCTATGCCCTGGAACACGAGCGAAGTCAGTTCCAGCGAACGATCGAGGCTGTCCGTCCAGGCCGGTGCGGCCGGCCCGACGGACACCGGCAGTGCCCGGCCCACTTCGGGGTCGACGCGGAAGAGTCCCTTTTCGGTCGTGAGCCAGAGGGTTCCGCCGGACCACGCCATGGCCGTCACGCTGAGCGAGGCCGCCGGCGCGCCTTCCGGGCGCACGGTGTAGACCGTCCGCCCGTCGGTGGACAGGAGAAGCAGTCCCGGACTGACGCCTCCGCCGTAATCGGGCCGGGCCATGCTACCGGCAACGGCCAGCCACACGGAGTCCGGTGAGACGCGGGTCAGGTGGGGAACGAAGTTCCGCGCGAGAAGAACTTCCGTACCTTCGACGTCGTTTCGAAAGTGGAGGTCGTACAGCCAGCGACCTTCAAGCCCCTGGACTTCGATCATGCTGCGTTCGAGAAAGAAGAGGCCGATCCGCACGGGAAGGTAGATACTGCCGAACGGGGCCGGCTCGACCGGCTCCATCTCACCCGGTGCCGCCATTCCCCACGTATCCGCGGCGTCGGAAGATCGGGGCCGGCGATCCACAATGGACTGTCGTCCGGATCCGCACTCCATGGCCACGGTTTCGGTGTAGAGGCGCGTGTCGCGGAGAAGCAGCAGGGTGTCCCCGCCGGCGGTGAACTTCATGCGGCGCACGCTCCCCGACCCGGGCTGCAGGGTCGCCAGCACCTCGGATTCCCCGGGGCTTGCGGCCGGACCGAGGCGGAGCGCGTGCCGGGTGAGGGTCGCGATCCGGGTCCCCGCCGGGTCGAAGGCGGCGAGCAGCGGTCGCGGATTCCTCTCGGTGATCGATCCGCTGGACAGATCCACCAGAAGAGTATCGACGACCGCGTCGCGTCCCTGCAGGGATCTCGCTTCCACGGCCAGGTGTCCGCCGTCGGGCGACCAGGTCAGCCTGTCCAGCAGAACCCGGGGCGTGCCCGTGCCGGTCGACGCGCATGACGGAACGGTGACGGTTGCGAGGACGGAACCGGCGAAGAGGACGGCGATCAGGAGGGCGGGGCCGGCGGTGAAACCGGGAGTTCGGCGGATCAAGTGGTCAGATCGCGGGCGAGCCGCAGACGCTCGGGGTTGATCGCCTTCCTCCGCGTCCACGTTTCCTCCAGCGGCGTGAAATGGAGTTCGCCGGCGATCTCGCCGGCCATCACATCGGAGCGGCCGTCCCGAAGCGCGGTGACGGCCGCCCAGCCGAGGCGCCCGGCCAGGACACGGTCCCGGTAGCTCGGGGATCCGCCCCGCTGGACATGGCCGAGAATGGAGACGCGCACCTCGAAATCCCCGGGGAGTTCGATTTTTCCGGCGAGTTCCGCCGCTCCGCCGAGTTCATCGCCTTCGGCCACGATGATGATGCTGCTCTTCTTGCCCCGCTCCACGCCCTCGAGAATGCGTCGGGAAATCGTGGCCACGTCGCAGTTCTCCTCGGGAATCACGACCTCTTCGGCGCCGCAGGACAGGGCCGTTTCCAGGGCTATGAATCCGGCGCTCCGCCCCATCACCTCGACGAAGAAAATGCGGGAGTGGGACGCGGCGGTGTCCCGAATCTTGTCGATGGCTCCCAGGGCGGTATTGACGGCGGTATCGAAGCCTATCGTGAAGTCGCTGCCGAACACGTCGTTGTCGATGGTTCCGGGGATGCCGACGACCGGCAGGCCGAACTCCTCCGACAGGAGATGGGCCCCCCGAAACGTGCCGTCTCCCCCGATGGCTACCAGACCCTCGAGGTCGAGGGTCTCGATGAAATCGTATCCTTTTCGACGACCCGCCTCGGAGTAGAAATCGGGGCAACGTGAAGTGCCCATTATGGTTCCGCCCCGCTGAATGATGTTGGAGACGGCCCGCGGGCCCAGCGGGAAGGCCTTGCGGTTCATGAAGCCCGTGTATCCGTCCTGTATGCCCATGACTTCGATGCCGCAGCCGGCGGCCGTGCGGACCACGGCGCGCAGACAGGCGTTCATCCCGGGGGCGTCCCCGCCGCTCGTAAAGACTCCGATTCGTCGCATCGGCATGAATCGTAGAGAGTTGGAACAGGAAGGTCAAGCAATCCCGCCCCGGAGCGCAGGTGTCAACGATCGTAAACAGAGGTGTCGTGAATGTTTGACACGAGATTCTCCCAGTTGCTAGCATGCCCCCGCCGCTGATTTCTACAGATCCGTTTTTGACAGAAGCCGGTGCGATCCGGCATGTTCCATAGTGGAATTCTGGCGCCATGCTTTTTCGTAACCGTCTACTGGCGAGGAGTGGACTGACCGGATGAGCAACACGAACGATCTGCTCGAATATCAGAAGGCACTCGGAGAGAGAATTCGGAGAATGCGTCGCGACCGGTTCCTGACGCAACTGGATCTGGCGGAACAGGTCGGTGTCACGAACGGCCAGATCAGCACGATCGAGCGGGGCCTCTCGGCTCCGTCCATCGGAACTCTCCGGCGCATAGCGCTGGCGCTCGGCGTTCCCGTCGTCGCCTTCTTCGATTCCCCGTCGCGGAGTGAAGTCCAGGTTGTCCGCAGGGAGGAACGAAAGAGGGTGACAACCCCGGGCGGCACCGATGCTCTTGAACTGCTGGCCGGCTCCAGGGTTCTCCAGGCCATCCAGGTGGAAATCGAGCCGGGCATGTCCTGCGATCGCGACGGTGACGCCGCGGCATCGGAGCTCTTCCTGTTCGTTCTCCAGGGGCAGTTGGAGTTCTCGTGCAACGAACAGACGCTTCTCCTGAACACCGGGGACAGTGCGCAGACGGACGGCGGCAAACCGAGACGGTTCAGGAATCTCGGCGAGTCGCAGGCGCTGGTCATCGAGGTCGTCGGCAACTGTCACGGGGCCTGATTGCGGTCAGGCTTTCGTCCGTTTGACCGCCTCGAAACCGCTCTGATACGCTCCACGCAACAATGACGAAAGCCCGTGTCGGAATCGCCTTGAGCGGAGGAACGGCCAAGACCATCGCGCATATCGGCGTGCTGGAGGCCGTGGAAGACGCCGGGATACCCATTGCCTGCATCACAGGGACGAGCGGCGGCGCCATCATCGGCGCCCTCTACGCAGCCGGGTTTTCGATTCCCGAACTCAAGGCACTGGCCCGCGGCGTCAAGTGGAAGAACCTCGCGAGACTGTCCTTCCCCAGGCTCGGACTGCTCTCCAACGACACGATCAACCGCTTCCTCTCCGACCTGCTCGGGGAACGGACGTTCGATCAGCTCAAGATACCGATGGCGGTCGTCGCCACGAACCTCCTGACGGGCGACCGGGCGATCATCAGCGAGGGAAAGGTGGCGCTGGCCGCCCAGGTGTCGAGCACGATTCCCAACCTGTTCGCCCCGGTGTGCATCGGCGAGGAAATGTACGTCGACGGGGGGATCGTCGAGTTTCTTCCGGTCGGGGCCCTGAAGGACACGTTTGCCCCCGATGTGCTCATCGGTGTGAACCTCGGGATGTCGGGACGGCTTCCACGGCCGCGCAACCTGATCCATGTGGCGATGCTGCTCGGAACGGTCGTGGCCCGCCAGAGTTACGGCAGGGCCGAGGCGCTGGCCGACGTGATCATCCGGCCGGATACGGCCCTGTTTCACCCTTTCGATCTGGAAGCGTCGCAAGGGCTCATCGACGTCGGATACGGGGGTGCGCTCGAGCAGTTGCCCCGCATCGTCGATGCGGTACGCAGGCATGACCCGGATTTCACCCCAGGACCCATGAAGGAACGGGCGGCAGGACCGCCAGGACGGAGATCATGATGAGGAAGTCGACACATCGGCCCGTCGACGGCCGTTGCCATTCCGGCCCCGGGCGCACCCCGGAAACCGTTGTCCCCGGGTCCGACCGGGCGCGCGAGCCGATCACGCGCCGGCTCTTTCCCGCCCTGGCTCTGCTCCTGGCGCTGCTCTCCGGCTGCGCCGCGAAACAGGAGAGCGGGCCGGGCCGGGTTCTCCTGATCGGACTGGACGGAGCCGAGTGGAACCTGATCCGGCCGTTGATGGCGGCCGGGCGCATGCCGCATCTCAAGGGCCTCGTGGACAAGGGGGTATCCGGCGACCTGCGCTCCCTGGAGCCGCTCCAGAAATCCCCGGCGATCTGGACGACGATCGCCACCGGGAAGCCGCCGGAGGAACACGGCATCCGGAGCTTCGTGGATACGCAGGATGGACGCCCGCTGACCCAGAACATCCGCCGGGTGAAGGCCCTCTGGAGCATCTTTTCCGCCGCCGGGAAGAGCGTCGGAGTGACCGGGTGGCTGATGTCCTGGCCGGCCGAAGAGGTCAGCGGTTTCGTGGTGTCCGACTACATCCAGTACCAGGCGGCGCGCTCGGGCCGGATGGATCACCGCACCTGGCCGCCGGAACTGTATGCCGAGATCGAGTCGCTGAACCATGACTGGACGGAAATGTCCTGGGAGGACGTGAGCCGTTTTCTTGCCCGGCCGGTCACCGCCGAGACGGATTCGGCGATTCTCCGGGCCGTCCGGCCGATCCAGTGGATGATCACCGCGGATCGGACCTTCACCGACATCGCCGTGCGGCTGGGCCGTGAACGGAAACCGGATTTCATGGCCGTGTACCTCCGGTCCATGGACACGATGGGTCACATGTACTGGAACTACCAGAATCCCCAGGCCTACCCGCCGGGCATGACCGATCCGGCGCTGATTCCCTACCTCACCGACACGATGAGCCGGAACTACGAGTGGGTCGACGCGCAGATCGGCCGGATTCTCGAACTCGCCGACGACCGCACCACGATCATCGTGTGCTCGGATCACGGATTCGTGGGGGGCGGAGGGGGCGGTGTGCGGGATCACCGGCTCGAGGGGATTCTCGTGATGGCCGGACGCGGCATAGCCCGGGGGGAGATCACCGGGGCGTCCGTATTCGACATGACACCCACCGTTCTCGCGGCCATGGGGCTGCCGAAGGCCGACGACATGAAGGGGAAGGTTCTCTGGGAGGCGTTCGACGACTCCATCAGGCCGGACATGTTCACGGAAACGCTGCCCACCTACGAAACGGGGGACGGTCCGGCCGGGGACGGCATGGCGTCGCCCGTGGACAAGGAACTGATGGAGCGGCTTCGCTCGCTCGGCTACATCAAGTAGGCCTGGCCGCCCGCCCGACTCGAGCTACTCGCCGTCCCGCGGGACGCCGAGTTCCTTCATTTTCTTGTACAGGTGGCTCCGTTCGAGTCCGAGGCTCCGCGCCGTCGCGGTCACGTTGCCGTCGTGCTGTTCCAGCGTCGTCTCGATCAGGCGGCGTTCCATGTCCCGCGTCATCTCCTTCAGCGTCCCGCGTTGCCCCGGTGACATCGGCCCTCCGGCGGCCGGCTGGAGGAACAGGTCGACGTCCTCCCCGCGGATCACCTCGTCCGGCGCGAAAATGACCAGGCGCTCGATCGCGTTCTTGAGTTCGCGGATGTTCCCCGGCCAGCTGCGGGCCGCGAGCCTGGCGAGGGCCTCGTCCGACAGCCGCAGCGACTTTCGACCACCGGCTCTCGAAAGGGTTTCGAGCAGGTGCGCCGCCACTTCGTGGAAGTCGTCCATGCGGTCCCGCAGGGGCGGCATGTGAATCGGCACCACGTTGAGACGGTGAAACAGGTCGTCCCGGAATTCACCGCGGGCCACGGCACGGGCAAGATCCTTGTTGGTGGCCGCAACGACCCGCACATCGACGCGCCGGGCCCCGGTTCCCCCGACGCGCTCGACATCACCGGTTTCGAGCACCCGCAGCAGCTTTGCCTGCATCGGAAGCGGCATGTCGCCGACCTCGTCGAGAAACAGCGTTCCGCGGTGCGCCTGCTCGAATCGTCCGGTCCGTCCCTTGGTGGCGCCGGTGAACGCGCCTTTCTCGTGCCCGAACAGTTCGCTTTCGATGAGTTCGGCGGGCACGGCCGCGCAGTTCAGGGTGACGAACGGCCCGCGGCTGCGACCGGAGAGCCGGTGGATGGCCCGGGCCGCCAGCTCCTTTCCCGTGCCGCTTTCTCCGGTGATCAGGACCCGCGCGTCGGCCGGGGCGACGCGCGTCAGCAGCTTCAGGACACGGGCCATGGCCGCGCCGGACCCGACAATCTTCTGCTCGGAATCCACGGATGCGCGGAGGCGCGCCGTTTCCTTCTCCAGTTCGGACAGCCTGAGCGCGTTGGACAGGGCAAGGAGCACCTTGTCGCTCGAGAGCGGTTTCTCGAGGAAATCGCGGGCGCCGAGTCGCGTCGCGCGAACGGCGGTTTCGATCGATCCGTGCGCGGACATCATGATCACCGGCAGTTCCGGGTCCCTGGCGGTCAGTTCGGCGAGCAGTTCGATCCCCGACATTCCGGGCATCTTGACGTCGACCAGGACGAGGTCGACCTTGCGGGTTTCGAAAAGCTCCAGCCCCTCCGCCGCGGATCCCGCGCGCAAGGTCTCGTACCCCTCGATGGACAGCATGCGCGAAACGCTCGACACCACGTTCGGCTCGTCGTCGATGATCAGAATCGTGTGGCTCATCGATTGCTCCCGCTGTCGCGGTCAGTGGAATGGGCAGCAGGCAGGAACACGTGGAGGCGCGATCCGCCCACCGGATTCTCCGTCATCTCGATCCGTCCTCCGTGCTCGGCGACGATCTTGTAGGCGATGGCCAGTCCGAGGCCGGATCCGCCTTCCTTGGTCGTATAGTAGGGCTCGAAGATCCTGTCCCTGTCCCCGGGCGGAATACCGGGGCCCGTGTCCTCGATGCAGATCTCCACGAACCCGTCCGCGGCCGGTTCGGCGCCGATGCGTACGGTCGATCCCGGTGGCGACGCCTCAACGGCGTTGAGGACGATGTTCCCGATCGCCCGCGCCAGGGCGTCGGCGTCGAGAGCCACGGACGGCAGCGGTTCGCGGATGGTCCGTTCAACGCGGATTCCCCGACTGTTGTTCTCGTGCAGCGCCGCCGCACGCTCCACTATGACCGCGGGAGAGTCGGGCTTCAAGACGAGTTCCGGCATCCGGGCGAACTGCGAGAAATCGTTCACGAGACCCTTGAGGCCGTTCACTTCGTCCGTGACGGTCTGCACCGCCTCCGCGAGAATCTCGTCGAAATCCTCGCGCCCCGTTTCGTGGCTCCGGCGTATCGTTTCCACGCATATCTGGATCGGGGACAGGCTGTTCTTGATTTCATGAGCCATGCGCCGGGCGATCTCTCGCCAGGCGGCAATGCGCTCGGCACTGACGAGTTGACGCCGGCTTTCGGCCAGGTCCGCGGTCATCTGGACGAAGCTGCGGACGAGATCGCCGACTTCGTCTTCGCTGGCCACCGGCATCGATCCCGGGGAGCGTCCGGCGCCGACCCGGCCGGCGGCCACCGCCAGTTCCTCGATCGGTTTCGTGATGCGCCGGGCGAACCAGAACCCGATGACTCCGGCAAGAACGACTCCGGCTCCGCCCATGAGCAGGAACATCCCGGAAAGATCCTTGACGAGCGCAAGCAGCCTGGCCTGGGAAATCCTGAGAACAAAGTCGCCGTACGCCGACCCGTCCGGCTTCCGGATCGTGAGCAGGCTGACACCGACGGGCTCCCCGCTGGCCGGTCGTCCCACGAACAGCCGCGTGCCTTCGAGTTCCTCTATCCGGGCATCCGCGAGGCCGGATACGTTCTGGACGACCACGTCGGGAGGGAGTATCCGGGAGCCGTCCGCGATCTGCACGTACAGCGCGCCGCCGGTGCGCCGGCCCATCTCCTGGACCCGTTTCTCCGTCAGGGCGTGCCCGCCGACCAGGTAGAAGGATCGTCCGTAGGTCTCGTACCGGATGAACGACTCGACGGCCGTCATCGTCTCTCCCTGGACAATCCGCGTATGCGCCGCGGGGAACGTGCTCTTCTGGGTCACGATCTCCCACGCCGCCGAATCCTGCCGTCCATAGTAGATCGGCCAGTGCCCGTTCGAGAGGACCCGCCCCTTTTCGTCGAGGATTTCCAGGAAGTCCAGTTCCGTCCGGCGTTGCAGCGACGCCGCCAGGTTCCGGATGTCTCCCGGATTCAGGTCGCCGCGGGCCAGCGCGTCCAGCCGGTGGCGGAAGTCGTTGGAATGGGAGACCTCCGACAGGGACGCCTGGGCACTGACCGAGAGGGCCCGAAGTTCGGTTTCCAGCGAAAGCGCGGCCTCGAAAAGCCTCTGCTCCGCCTCGTCGTGGATGGCCCGGGTCACCTGCAGGTAGGTGGACAGGCCAGTGATGGCCACTCCGGCCACGGCGACCGCGGCGATCGTGACGCTGATCCGGGTTCGTAGCCTCATGGCATCGGTATGCGGATGGAGGTTCTCCTCGGACAGGGGGGAATCGACCCCTGCCGGAACGAAAATATAAATGTGACCATGGCGAGCATGCGGTACCGACCGGGCTCAGCAGGATGCAAGTTACTGCGGGATTGTAGGTTGGAGTCGGTGGCGGGTCAATCGGGATACTGGCAAGGGGCAGGTCTGCGCCTGCCCCCTGCCGGGGGATGCCCCTCGAAAAACGAAGCGCACAAAGGAAATATAGAGACGGTCTGGGAAACCGTCAAGTTTTGGGGATCCCCTGCGCGGGGATTTCACCGCGCGATCAAAGGCTTACCCTGAAAACATTTAACGGCTAGAATGGCCGGATGAAGGACGAGGGGGTGAGGATGGACAGGACCGGGCCGGCGCGAATGCGACCACGGCGCTTGCACTCCCGATTCCTGTTTCCGACACTCGTCCTGGTGCTGTTCCTGCCCGGATGCTCCCTCTTCCAGGGACCCCGCGGCGGACTGGACTATGCGGCCGCGGACCTGGACCTCGACTCCCTGGCCGCCGTGGTCAACCGCAGGGCGCTTTCGCTGCGCACCGTCCGCGGGTCGGGGGATCTCCGGATCCGGGTTCCGGAGTCCGGGAAATTCCGGAAGCTCGATGTTTCCCTGGTGGCGCGGCGGCCGGACCAGCTGCGCATGCGTGGTCGTGTCGGCGCGCTGGCCTCCGTTTTCGATTTTCTCGCGGATCGGGATACCCTGATGCTCTACCTCCCCCGCGAACGGGCCGTGATCGTCCAGGATGTTTCGGAGAGCCGCGGGCTTCCGCTGCTCGCTTCGCGTGAACTCGTGCTGGCGCTGCTCCAGGAACCGCTGGATGTCGGCGCCGTGCGCCTCCGCGGCAGTTTCCGTCGCATCGGGGACGGCTATGAGGTCGTTCACTGGTCCCTGGACGACCACGGTTCGAGGACGACGCGCCGCCTGGTCTTCGACTCGGAGGGGTTGAGGCTGCTCCATCAGAGCATCGAACACGAAACGGTTGCCGGGGAAAAGCGAAGGGCGGATATCACCTATTCGAGGCACGTGTGGACGGGTGCCCAGTGGTTTCCCGGGGAGGTTCGCATGGAACCGGGGGAGGGGGGCGAGGGTCTTGAGCTCAGATTTCTCGGTTTCGAATCGAACCCGTCGGTCGACCCGGCACTCTTTTCGATGCCGCTTCCGCCCGGAACACGACGGATCGATCCGGACGAATTGACGGACGACTTTCTGGGCGAAGCGCCCGAGGAGTGACATGACCGACCGGCAGGGTAATCGTCTCGAGCATGAAGGAATGATGGAGATCCCGACCTTCCGCGGGGGCCGACGCCGTCTTTTCCGGCTGAGCCTTCCGGCGATGCTGGCTGCGGTCCTGGTGCTGCTCTGCACTTCCGCTCCGCGGACCGGCGCCGAAGTCCTGCCCGACGCGCGGCCGCTGCTCGGTCGCCTGGAAAAGGCGCTGGCTCCGCTCAATTCGCTCGAGGCCGACTTTGTCCAGGTCCGCCACCTCGCCCTGACCGACGAAAACGTGGAAGCGACCGGCCGGCTGCGATTCCTTGCCCCCGGGTTCTTCCGTCTCGACTACCGCACTCCCGATCCCGACGTTCTGACCATGCGCGGGGATTCGCTCCAGGTCTACTTTGCCGCACTCGAACAGGCCCAGCGCTATCTCGTGGACGAAAACGAAAGCACCCGGGACATGTTCCTGCTGTTCGCCTCGAAACCGGGTCGCCTGGAGCGCAAGTACGACATCAGTCTCGGACCGCGCACACCGGAAGGGCAGCCCCTCCGGTTCCAGCCCCTGGACAGTTCGCTGGCCGGTTCGATATCGGAAATCTGGGTGCACCTCGAAGCGCGCACGGGATATCCCGAAAGGATTTTTTTTCGTGAGGAGGGCGGGGACACCGTCCTGTTCCGGCTGGCGAAGACGAAACCGAATCGGAAGATGGACGCCGCCGACTTCGTGTTCGTCCCTCCCCCGGGAACGGAAATCATCTCGCGCTGACCCGCCCGCTTCGGCCCGGTCTGCCCGGCGCCCCCGTCGGGAGCGGGGCGACCCGGCGGGCTATCGGGATCGGGCCCGCACCCGCGCCAGCAGGTGCCGGAAGCGGAGCATTTCCTCGTCGTCGAAGAAGCGCGCGGCCAGGAGCGCCGGCGCGAACAGCGCGATCGGTATCACCTTCAGGGTCGCGTCCATCAGGTTCGCGTGGCCGATGCCGGCCCGGTTGATCCCGACGATGGCGCAACTGAGGACCGCAACCAGGACAACGCGCCTTCGTTCCATGAGGATCGGGTAGTACCTCCGTGAAACGGATCGCATGAGGAGCGCCAGAAACGTGTACGAGACGAACGTGGCCCAGGCCGCGCCCTGCATGCCGTAGCGGGGAATGAGCAGCGCGTTGGCGACGAGATTGCTGATCGCGGAGATCCCGACCACCAGGGGAATCCACCCCGTGCGGTCCGTGACGGTGACCCCCACCATCATGATGTAGAAGACGCCCTGCATCAGGTAGGACAGAAGGATCAGCCAGACGACGTCTCCGGCCGCCTGGAAATCCGGGGCTGCCACAAGCCGGACGATCTCGTTGCTGAACGAGGACACGAGAACCCAGACGAATCCGGTCACGAGCACGTAATAGGTCAACACGCGCGAGTAGATCCTCGGCGCATCGGGGTCCTTGAGAATCCGGAACATCATCGGGGGCCAGGCCACGACGAACGCGTTCAGAAGCATGGACATCACCATCCCGACCCGGTAGCCGAGTGAATAGATCCCGATGTCGTGCAGCGAACCGCTGGCCTTCAGGAAGTACCGGTCGGCATTGCTCATCACGAACGACAGGCCGACTCCGCTGACGACCAGGGGAAGGCCGTAAGCCGCAAGTTTCCGCAAGCGCTTCCCATCCACTTCGAATCCGATCTCCCTCAGACAGAGCATCAGACCGATGATCGCGCCCAGTCCCGATCCGATCAGGTTGCCGAGCAGCACCCCCTTCGTTCCGAGCCGCATGACTCCGACAAACACGACGTTGAGCGCGAGGATGCTCACGAACCGGGCCAGGTTGACCCAGGAGTACCGGTAGGGGCGGCCCTGCGACCGGAACAGGGCGAGAAAAATCGTTCCCACCGCGTCCAGCGCCACCGCGGACACGAGGAGGCGCCAGAGATCGGCGCGGGCCGTATCTCCGAACGTGAAGCGGGACAGAGCCGGGGCGGTGATGAACAGGGCGGCCCAGACGACGGCGGAAAACGCGAAGACCGTCGTGAAGGCCGTGCGAAAGTAGGCCTCCCCGTCACGGGGCGAGTCCGCCGTCGTGTAGTACCGGACGATGGAGGAATTGAACCCCAGAAGCAGCGTCGTCAGGATGAGCGGCGTCGACGCCAGGAGGATTTCCAGAAGGCCGTAGTCCTCCGGAGTCATGACGTGCGTGTAGAGGGGGACCAGAATCAGCTGGGTGGCCTTGCCGATGAAATCGAACAGGCCGTAGACCGCCGAATGCCGGAGCGTGGTCTTGATGAGATAGAAGAAACTGTCCTGGCTCCTGTCCGGTGAGGAGCTCATGTGGCCCGGACGCCGTGCCCCGGCGGGTAGTGACTGGTCAGGTTCTCTCCTCGGGCTCCAGGAATGGCCGTCCCTTCAAATCCGCGTTTGCCGCGACAATGCGGGAAGTCTAGACTGAAGCCGAGGTCCGGTCAATTTGGCCGGTCACTTCCACTTCCCGTCATTCCCGGCCCGTTCTGCGCGGTGTGCGAAGCAGGGGAGCCGTTCCGGAGGACAATGAATGAAGAAGACCTGGGTGGCCGATATCCGGCCGGGGATGCATGTCGACGGCGTGTTCGTCCTCGCGTCGAAGTTTCTCCGCCGTCCTCCCGGCGGCGCGCTGCTGTCGATGACCCTCGCCGATCGTACCGGTACCGTGGCCGCGGTGCTGTTCGACGAAGCGGAGGAAACGGATCGTTCGCTGAAAACGGGTGATCTCGTGAGGGTCGCCGGACAGGTCTCGACGTTCAACGGCGACACGCAGATCCGTGTCGAGCGGATCGGGTTCCAGGACCAGCGAGGCGTCGAGATCACCGACTTCGTCGAGTCGCTGCGGAATCCGGAGGCGGTGGAGGCGGGCCTTGTCGCGCAGCTGGCCCGGGTCGCGGATCCGTGGCTCGCCAGGCTCATCCGGTCGTACCTGGACGACCCCGCTTTCATGGACCGGTTCCGGGTCGCTCCGGCGGCCAAGGGGTGGCATCACGCGATCCGCGGCGGGCTGCTCCAGCACACGGCGGAACTCGTCGATCTCGCCGCCGCCGTGGCCGCGCTCTACCCCGCGGCCCGGCGCGACTTCCTGGTGACCGGGGCGTTCCTGCACGATCTGGGAAAGATCCACGAACTGGAAGGCGTCCTCACGTTCGAGTATTCGACCCCCGGCAAGCTCGTCGGGCACATCGTCATCGGTAACCAGATGGCCGTGGACCGCATGAGCGCGATTCCGGGTTTTCCCGCCGGCCACAGTCTCCTCGTCCAGCACCTGATCCTCTCGCACCAGGGCGCGCTGGAGTTCGCGTCTCCCGTCGTTCCGAAGACGCTCGAGGCGATACTTCTGCATCACCTGGACGATCTCGCGGCCAAGGCCAATGCGTTCGAGCGGATCGTCGGCAAGGCCCGGGAGGCGGGAGAGGAGTGGAGCGAGTATGTCCGCCTCATCGACCGGCAGCTCTGGGCCGGGGGACCGCGCGGGGACAGCGTAGGTGGAGAGAGCTCGGTTTGACCGCGTGGGCGCCGTCTGCTAATCTCCTTCGGCATTTCCTCCCTTAATGCTTCTGGTACTGCCAGTTACGAATCCGTTGATTCGGGGTTTTCCCCGGTGACTCTGGAGGTCTGAATCGTGAAGATTATCGTCTGCGTGAAGCAGGTGCCCGCCACCGATTCGCGCATCAAGCCGTCGGCCGACGGCAAGGGGATCGACCCGGCCGGCGTGGAGTTCGTGGTGAATCCCTATGATGAGTTTGCCGTCGAAGAGGCCCTGAAGATCAAGGAGAAGCTGGGCGGTGAAGTCATTGCCCTGGGCGTCGGGGCCGGGAAGGCGGAAGAGGGGCTGCGCACGTGCCTGGCGCTGGGTTGCGACAAGGCGCTGGTGGTCAAGGACGACGCGTTTGTCGGCGCCGACGCGCTCGGCACCGCCCGGGTACTCGCCGCGGTCATCAAGGCCCAGGCTCCGGATCTCGTGCTGATGGGCAAGCAGGCGGTCGACGACGATCAGATGGCCGTTCCGTCGATGCTCGCCGAACTCCTGGACTGGCCGCAGGCCACCGTGGTGGTCAAGCTCGAACTCGCCGCCGACGGGAAGTCCGCCGTGGCGGAGCGCGAGATCGAGGGCGCCATCGAGGTGGTCCAGGTCCCGATGCCCGCAGTGATCTCCACCCAGAAAGGGTTGAACGAACCGCGCTACGCGTCGTTGAAGGGGATCATGGCCGCCAAGAAGAAGACGATCGAGGTGATCGATCCGGCCTCCACCGGGCTCGCGGCCGACGCGGTCGCGCCCGTGAGCGTCGTCGATGCCGTCGTGCCGCCGCCTCCGCGTCCGGAAGGACGGAAGCTGGACGGCGATGCCGGCGCGCAGGTTTCCGAACTCGTCCGAATTCTGCACGAGGAAATGAAAGTTCTCTGATCCCGATATCCCGAGGAGTCCCATACATGAAAGCGATACTTGTTTTTGCCGAGCAGCGTTCCGGGAAGTTCCGGAAGGCGGCTCATGAGGCCATCTCGCAGGCCCGCCGGCTGGCTGACGCGTCCGGTGCGAGCGTCCACGCGGTGATCGTCGGATCGGGCATCGCCGGTCTGGCCGCGGAGGCGGCGAGTCACGGCGCCGACCAGGTCCACCTTGCCGATCACGCCGACCTCGAGAACTACTCCACGGAAGGCTATGCGCTTGCGGCGCAGAAGGCCTTCGAGGCAAGCCAGCCCGGCCTCGTCCTGATGTCGGCCACGGCAATGGGAAAGGATCTCGCGCCGCGCCTGGCCGCGCGCCTCTCCCTGTCGCTGCTCGCGGACGTCGTGGAGATCGCCGTGGACGGCGAAACCGTCCGGGCGGTGCGCCCCATCTTCGCGGGGAAGGTGCAGGCGAAGGTTTCCAGCGCGCCCGGCAGCGTGGCTCTCGTCACGCTGCGGCCGAACGTCTTTCGTCCGTCCCCGCCGGCGGCGGGTCGTGAAGCGGCCACGGCCGGCCTCGACGTCGGCACGCCGGCCATCCGCGCGAAAGTCACCGCGGTCCGCGAGGAATCCGGCGGCAAGGTCGAACTCACCGAGGCGGACGTCGTGGTTTCCGGTGGTCGCGGCATCAAGGGACCGGAGCATTTCGCCATGATCCAGGAACTGGCCGACGCGTTCGGGGGAGCCCTTGGGGCATCGCGCGCGGTCGTCGACGCCGGATGGATCGATCACTCCCACCAGGTCGGCCAGACCGGCAAGACCGTCTCCCCGGGGCTTTACATTGCCTGCGGCATTTCCGGCGCCATCCAGCACCTGGCCGGCATGTCCTCCTCGAAAGTGATCGTGGCGATCAACAAGGATCCCGAGGCTCCCATCTTCAAGGTGGCCGACCTGGGCATCGTCGGCGACGTCTTCGAAGTCGTACCGAAGCTGACCGCGGCGGTCCAGGAAGTGCGCGGGGCCTGACCTTGAGCGACGAAAGAAAGACACGCCCCGTTTCGGAAAGCCGTGTCGAGATGATCGAGATGATGTTTCCGAACGACGCCAACCCGGCCGGCACGGTCATGGGCGGACGGGTGATGCACCTGATCGACGTGGCCGCGGCGATCGCCGCGTACCGGCATACGCACCGGCTCTGCGTCACCGCTTCGGTGGATCACCTGGATTTCCGCGCCCCGGTTCACGTGGGCGACCTGCTCATCCTGATGGCGTCGGTCAATTACGTCGGGCGGACCTCGATGGAGGTCGGGGTTCGCGTGGAAGTGGAGGACCGGAAGTCCGGGGAGAAACGGCATACCTCCTCGGCGTACCTCACTTTCGTGGCGCTCGACGAGAACCGGATGCCGGTGGCGGCTCCGGCCGTCCTCGCGGAATCCGACGACGAGAAGAGACGCTTCGCCGAAGCGGTCAAGCGGCGGTCGGCCCGCCTGACGGCGCTCGGCAAGACACCTCACAAGGCGGAATGACTCTGACATGAAGGAAAGCACAGGCGGATCCTCGAAACGTCTTTTCGAACGGGCCAACCGGGTGCTCCCGGGCGGGGTGGACAGTCCGGTTCGTGCCTTCGGATCGGTCGGCGGCGAGCCGTTCTTCGTGGCCCGGGGGCGCGGCTCCCGGATCACCGATGTCGACGGCAACGAACACATCGACTATGTGATGTCGTGGGGGCCGCTGATACTCGGTCATGCGAGCCCTGGAGTGATCGGCACCCTGCAGGCGCTGCTCCATCGCGGCACCTCCTACGGTGCTCCGGTGGAAATGGAAGTGGAGCTTGCGGAAGCCGTCGTAGCGCGCGTTCCGTCCGTGGACATGATCCGCTTCGTCTGCTCGGGAACGGAGGCGGCAATGAGCGCACTCCGCGTGGCGCGCGCCGCCACCGGGCGAAACCGCGTCCTGAAGTTCGACGGGTGCTATCACGGGCATGCGGACGGATTCCTCGTCAGGGCCGGGTCGGGCCTGGCTACCCAGGGTCTTGCCGACTCCGCGGGCGTACCCCAGCCGACCGCCGAACTCACGTCCGTGGCTCCCTTCAACGATCTGCCCGCGGCGGAATCGACGCTCGCCGCCCATCCCGGGGAGTTCGCCGCCATCATCGTCGAGCCGATCGCCGCGAACATGGGGCTGGTTCCCCCGGCTGAAGGCTATCTGGCCGGTCTCCGGAAACTCGCCGACGCACACGGCGCCCTGCTGATCTTCGATGAGGTCATCACCGGGTTCCGCGTGGCGCCGGGGGGCGCCCAGGAACTGTACGGAGTTCTTCCGGATCTCACGGTGATGGGAAAGATCATCGGCGGCGGCCTTCCCGTGGGAGCCTACGGCGGCCGCCGGGACCTCATGGAACTCGTGGCCCCGGTCGGGCCGGTCTACCAGGCCGGCACGCTGGCCGGGAATCCCCCGGCCATGGCGGCGGGGCTGGCCACGCTGGCCCGGTTGAAGACCGCGACCTACGACAAGCTCGAGGCCTCCGGCGGGACGCTGGCCGAGGGACTCGCGAACGTCGCGCGTTCCGCCGGCGTTCCGGCGACCGTGCACCGGATCGGATCCCTGCTGACCCTCTTTTTCGCGGAAGGGCCGATCACCGACTTTGCCGGCGCGAAGACCACCGATCGGGAGCGCTACGCCCGCTTTCACCGGGGGATGCTGGCCCGCGGCGTTTTCCTGCCCCCGTCGCAGTTCGAGGCGTGGTTCCTGTCCACAAAGCACAGCGCCCGGGATCTGGACGCGACCCTCGCCGCCGCCGCCGAGGTTTTCCGGGAAATCGGCTGAACCTCTAACGGTCTCGGCGCCCCTCACGGCCACGGCGTCCCGCGTCCTCCAGCGTCTTTCTCTCGGCGGTGGTCAGGTTTCCGAATCCCTCCCGGGAGATCTTTTCCAGGATGCGGTCGATCTCGGCCTGCCCGGCCCGCTGTCGTTCCTCTTCGGCCTGCGCCATGCGGCCCGCCTGCCGTGACTTCTGGCGCGCGTACCAGCGTCGGAGCGGATACGTGTATTTTTCTCCCTTGAGATAGAGCAGTCCGAACACGAGCCCGCCGAGGTGCGCAAATCGCGCCACCCCGTCCTGGGCGCCGCCGGCCGCCATGGCCAGTTCGATGAATCCGAACATGATGACGAAGTACTTGGCCGGAATCGGCAGGATGAAATAGAGGAGGATCGGACGGTTCGGATACATCATGCCGAAGGCCAGCAGCAACCCGAACACGCTGCCGGAGGCGCCGATCGTCGGGATCGACGAGTTCATGTTCATGGCCCACTGGGTCAGGCCCGCTCCCACGCCGGTAAAGAAGTAGTACTTGATGAAGTCGGGCGTTCCCCAGTCGCGCTCGAGTTCCGACCCGAACATGAACAGGGCGAACATGTTGAACAGGATGTGAAACAGGCCGCCATGCAGAAACATGTAGGTGCCGAGCTGCCACACCTGGCCCCGTGCGAAGACGGCGTCGGGCACGAGGCCGAAGATCCGCTCGAGCGCTCCGTTGCCGAACAGCACCTGCGCCAGGAACACGATCCCGTTGGCCAGGATCAGGTTGCGAACCCCGGGCGTCAGCCGGTCGGCAAGGTCGAACCCGCTGTTTCCGTAGGGTGAGCGGTAGGACACCTGTTGATCTCCCTTGATGGGTCCGAGAAGGCGACCGGTCAGGTTGAGCGTAGCCAATGACGGTGGGGACCGCAACCACGGTCCTCCCGCGGCCGGGGCGGCACCGCGACGTGTCGCCGGCGATACCCCGCTACCGTCATGGATCGGCGATTATCGTCGCGAAACGAGCGGTTTTCCGTCCAGATCGCCCGGCAGGGGCACGTCGAGCGCCTCGAGGATCGTCGGAAAGAGATCGAGGATCGTTGCCCCCTCCACGTCGAATCTGCGGTTCGAGAAGAAAATCCCCTTCGTGATCTCCGGGTCGAGGGAGCAGTGATCTCCGCTCCACTTCTTGTCGTTCGTTTCGAACAGCAGCGGCGGGATCCCTCCCAGGGATGTCTGCCAGGAAACGCGGTATCCGGCGTTGTTCGCGATGAGCAGGTCCGGGATGAGGTCGGGATTGTACCCGGAATAGACTTCCTCCCGGCGGTACACGCGGCGGATCGGCCGCTCGCCGTTCGTGGTGTCCACGAACGCCTCGAGTCTCTCGACGAGATCCGTCCGGATGTCCTCGTAGTCGACCGGATCCACGGACCCCTGGGCTTCGCGACCCTTGAGGTTGATGTACAGGTCGCCGAGTCCGAGGGCGTAGGCGCGTGTCCGGGACCAGTCGACGTTCGGCCAGAACTCTCCCTGGCCGAACAGGTCGTCCAGCGTCATCTGCCGGTTCGAGGTGGTGTCCCCGGTCAGGGTCATGAATCCGTTCCGAACCAGCCACGTGTTGTAGTTCACCGACTTGCGCCACGTGTTGAACCCGTGATCCGAGCAGACGAGCAGCAGGGCATTCTCGTTCATCCGGCTTCTGACCCGGCCGACGATGTCGTCCATCCTGCGATAGGTGTCCAGGACCACATCCTTGTACGGAGCGTCCGCGGTGGAGTCCGCGGCCGGGTGATCCGGGTCCAGGGTCCTCCAGAACATGTGGCCGACCCGGTCAGTGAAGTCGTACACGTGAACGTAGAGGTCGAGGTCGTCCTCGGACATCAGCTGGTCCATCATCGGCATCCAGGTGTCCACCGTGAAGTGGACGTCCTCGAGAAACGCCTTCTCGTCGAGGACGTCTTCGTCGAGGGCGAACGTGTCGTTCTCCCATCCCAGCGTCTTGTAGAGCCCGAACCGATGCGCCAGGTCCACGGCAAACGAGGCGGGGCTCGAAATCGGCACCGGAGACTTCTCCGGATTCAGGTTGATGGGGGACATGTACAGGGCGAACGGTTCCACTGACGTGAGATAGAAGCGCGCCATTCCCTGGACGCGGATCAGGCTGTTGAACCGGAAGCTCAGGTGAACCCAGTCGCTCCATTCCCCTTCCGGCAGGGTCAGGGTCTGGCCGCAGGTCGTAAGCGTTGCCGAACGGGGTTCCGACTTCTTGTTCAGCACGATGTGCAGCGGAGTTTCGAGGTCGCGGCCGCCGAACAGCTTGTCGGGAGGGCCCGGAATGGCCGGATCCGCCTCTCCGTTCAGGAAAGCCACGGGAATGACGATACCGCCCTTCTCCGTGTTGGCACCCCCGCCGATGCGGGGCTCGGTCGTGAAGAAGAGGTATGTGCCGTTCGTGCCGCGGATGTCGGGAACACCGAGTCCGGACTGGATCTCACCATGTTCCACGGGGTCGGGAGGGAACATGGCCGGCACGCGGATGATCCGCGATTTCCGCCCGGCTTCCCCGGCGACCTCCCAGAACGTCTTTCCTTCCGTCTTCCGGGTGACTTCCGGTCTCTGGGAGGGAATAAAGCGGGCCACGGCCTGCGATCCCGCCACGAAGAACCCGAGAAACAGCGCGAGGGCCACCGGGAGGCGCCAGCGGGCCCGTCGGAAAATCACGAGCGCCAGACTCCCTCCCAGCACAGCGAGGAGAAATCCTCCCGCCCATTTGTTGTTCCGGCCCAGACCGATCGGCACATCGTGCACGTCGAACATCGCGAAACCGGGCTGATAGGTTTTCAGGTTTCTGGACAGAAAGTCGAAGATTCCGTGGCGTCCCGGATTGATCCCCGTGGCAAAGGAGGTCCAGGAGACCGGGGTCTGGGGAGGTGTCGTGGTTCCCAGGGGCGTGTAGGATCCTTCATCCCGGAGCCTGGCCAGATTCGGCAGGTCCCCCGAGTCCATCCACCGTTCCACGAGCTTCGGATCGGCGCCGTCGAAACCGAGCACGATGACCCGGGCGCCCGACGTGCCGTTCTGCGCCAGGGCATATCCCGGAATGATGAAGAGCAGGAAAAAAAGGAGGGTGGCGGAGAGGGAAGAGAGTCTGCGCGTCGATCCCGCTGGGAAAAATGGCATGAAACCGGTAAACCTCCAATTGGTCTTGGCCGTTCGAGCGCGTCAGTCTACCATAGGGTCGCACCGGCCCGTGATGGGGCTCAGGGCATGTCCGCAACACCGTGAATCTGCCGAGGAGTAGAAATGAATCTGCGGTCCAAGACTTGCCACATACTCATGGCTCTCGCTCTCAGCGCGCCCGCGGCAGTGATCCTGTCCTCCTGCGGGGACGATGACGCGGGGGGGCCTCCCGCGGACGTCGTGATCCGCATCAACGAGTCCAATTTCAATCCCGCGTCGATCGAGATCAGCGCCGGCCAGGTCGTGGAGTGGGAGAACCGGTTCAGCCAGACCCGCACGGTGACTTCGGGAACCGGCCCGGATGATCCGGACGCGGGGCTGGAGTTCGACGAATCCCTGGCCGGCTATCCATCCGGCAAGGTGGTTGGTGGCCGATACCGAATGAAGTTCGACACTCCGGATACGATCCGCTATTTCAGCCGGGAGGTACCGCCCGGTTTTGTGGGGGTCTTCTCGGGCAACATCCTTGTAACCCGCTGATTCCCGAAGAACCAGGGCCAGGGGCCAAAACCCCTAAGACGTTGGTCTGTGTGGATATGGCCGGAGTCCCACGACCCCCGGCCCGTGGATGGCCGCTCAGGGAGCGGATTCCAGTCCGGTCCTGTCTCGTAAGATATTGCAAAAATTGATCTTATGTTTTTTGAGAGCTTTACCCTCCTCTGCCCGTCAAGACCGTCCGGCCCATCTTGTCCTGTGGCACCGGTCTGGCCCGGTAAGCTCATCCCGGGTGTGCACGAGACCAAACAAATTGTTTGACCTCTTGAAGATAGAGTGATAGCGTACCCGCGTTCAAGAGAGTGCTGCGAAGCTCTTCATCCCCAAATTTTCTCATAGAAATCAAACCCGCTCCGTTGTGACAGAAGCGAGAGCCGAAGGTGCGGTCAAAGGAGGGCAGGAGATGACCAAGGCAGATCTTGTGGATGAAATCGCGCAGCGCACGGGACTCACGAAGAAAGACGTGGCCGACACCGTGGATGAGTTTCTCGAGGCCGTATCTCGCGCGCTAACCGCTGGAAAGCACATAGAGATCCGAGGGTTCGGTACTTTCAAGGTCAAGGATCGCAAGCCCCGCACCGCACGCAATCCGCGTACCGGAGCCGCCGTGCATGTTCCGTCCCGCAAGGTGCCTGTGTTCAAGGTGTCGAAGGAATTGAAGGATCGCGTGGCCTCCGTGTCCGAAGATTCGGGCCCGATCCACTCCTGACGGACGATCGTCAGCGGTTTTCAAACGTAAGTACAAACGGGAGATGAACCTACAGTTCACCTCCCGTTTTTTTTCTGCCTGTGGTCGGGGCTCAGTCCCGCGACCCGCGGAGAACGAGCAGGCGGATCAGCTGGAGCGCGGCCATGGCCGTGGCGGCCACATAAGTCAGTGCCGCGGCATCGAGAACCTCCTTGGCCCCCCTGGATTCCGTTGGACTGAGGAATCCCCCGTCCTTCAGGATTCCGAGGGCGCGGCTGGAGGCATTGAATTCCACCGGAAGCGTCACGAGATGAAACACGAGCGCGCCGGCGAACAGGAGAATTCCCAGATCCATGAGCCAGGCGAGCTGTCCGTTGCCGAAGATGAATCCGATCATGAACAGGGGGAAGGCCGCCATGGAACCGAACCCGGCAACCGGCACCATCGCGGCCCGGAAATTCAGGGGGAGATAGCCGGTCTTGTCCTGGATCGCGTGCCCGCATTCGTGTGCCGCCACGCTCAATGCGGCGACGGATCGGCTGTGGTAGATTCCCTCGGAAAGATTGACGGTCTTGTTTCGGGGGTCGTAGTGGTCCGTGAGCATTCCGCCCACGGGCCGAACTTCGACCTGCCCCAGACCGTTACGGCTGAGGATGGATCTGGCAACGGCCTCGCCGCTGTCCCCCCGGCTCGAGGGGACCCCGGACCATTTCTGATACGTGGACTTGACCTTGTGCTGCGCCCACATGGCAAATGCCAGTCCCGGGAGCAGGACGAGAAACGTGGGATCGAAGAAACCGAAAGGCATTGGAATCGAGCCTCCATGCTGGATGGTTGATTGTCGACCGGACCTGCGCCCCATGATACCGGGCCGGACCGGCAAAGTTGCATTCCAACTCACAGCCTCCATCCTGCCGGAGACTGTTCGGAGATCAATGGAAAAGCCGGTGGATCTGCGTAGTGATACCGTAACACGCCCCACGGAGTCCATGCGCCGGGCCATGGCGGATGCGGAAGTGGGGGACGACGTTCTGGGTGAGGACCCTACCGTCCGCAAGCTGGAGGAGATGACGGCCGGACTCCTGGGCAAGGAAGCCGCGCTGTTCGTTCCTTCGGGGACCATGGGCAATGAAATCGCCCTGCGCGTCCAGGCTCGTCCCGGGGACGAGGTGATCGTCGACGCCTGGTCGCACATCATGAATGCCGAAGCCGGCGGTGCTGCGGCCCTCTCGGGCATAACACTGAGGCCCGTCGCGACTTCCGCCGGGCATTTCGACTCCGCCACACTGCTCGACGAGTTCCGGACGGACGAGGATCCCCATGATGCCCCGACCCGTCTTGTCTGCGTTGAGAACAGCCACAACCGGCACGGCGGGCGCGTCTATCCTCCGGACGACCTCGAAACGCTGGGCCGCCGGGTTCATGACCGCGGCGCCCGGTTGCACATGGACGGAGCGCGGATCTGGAACGCGGCGGCCGCGCTCGGACGCACGGAGGCGGAGATCGCCGCGCCGGCCGATACGGTCATGGCCTGTTTTTCCAAGGGGCTCGGGGCTCCGGTCGGATCGGTCCTGGCGGGAACCCGTGACGTCATCCGCCGCGGGCTCCGGGTGCGCAAGCTCTTCGGCGGCGGGATGCGCCAGGTCGGCATTCTGGCCGCTGCCTGCCTTCATGCCATCGAGCATCACCGGCCGGGGCTTCCGGAGGACCACCGGCGGGCCCGGCTCCTGGCCGAACGGGTCGAGGCTCCGGCGGACGTTCCCCTGCTCGGCGGCGTTCCGGAAACGAACATCCTCATCTGGACGCTTCCGGAGCGGCTGGACATGGACAGCCTGATCCGTCGACTGGCCGGCGAGGGAGTGCTGCTCTCCTCGTTAGGCCCCGGCGTGCTGCGTGCCGTAGTCCACCGGGAACTCTCCGACGACGACATCTCCGCCGCCGCCAGGGCCATAGGCGGGGCCTTCCGCCTCAAGGCGTCCGGCAGGATGGCCACGGTGCTCCGTTGAAGGCGGAGCTGAAGGAGGGAGGGCGTCGCGTACTCGAACCGGTTGCCGCCGTGCTGGAGCGCATCGGGTTGACGCCGAACCAGGTCACCCTGATCGGCCTGTTGCTGTCGCTGCTGGCCGGCGCCGCCGTGGCCCGCGGGCAGTTCGTCCTGACAACCGTCCTTCTCGTTGCCGGAAGTCTCTGCGACGTTCTCGACGGAAGTCTGGCCCGGCGATCGGGGCGTTCCACCCGGTTCGGGGCGTTCCTGGATTCGACCATGGACCGGTACGCGGAAATGGGGCTTTTCCTCGGGCTGGCGGTCTACTTCGCGAGCCGGATGGACATCCTCTTCGTTGGCATCACATTCGTGGCCGCCGCCGGATCGCTTCTCGTTTCATACGCGAGGGCCCGAGCCGAAGGGCTTGGCATCGCCTGCAACGTCGGCCTGATGGAGCGCCCGGAAAGGCTCGTCGTGCTGATCCTGGCGTCCGCGTTCGGGCCGTTCGCGATGCGGATCGCCCTGTGCGTGCTTGCCGTGCTGACGCATTTCACGGCGCTTCAAAGGGTGCGGCACGTCCAGACCACCCTGGAGACCGGCGCCGAATGAGCCGCGGGTTGTTCCTGACCTTCGAAGGGATAGAAGGATGCGGAAAGACCACGCAGATCCGGCGGCTGGCGGAGTGGCTTGCCGCCCGCAACGAACGGGTCGTGACGACCCGGGAACCCGGGGGAACCGCACTCGGCGCGGCCCTGCGGCGGCTTCTTCTCGATCCCTCCCTGGAAGCGCCCGGCCCGATGGCCGAGTCCTTCCTGTACCTGGCGGACCGGGCACAGCACATGCACGAAGTCGTTCTGCCCGGACTTCGCCGGGGCGAAATCCTCCTGTGCGACCGCCATGCGGACGCTACCGTCGTCTATCAGGGGATCGCCAGGGGGCTGGGGCGCGAAACGACCGCCGGAATGAACCGGGCGGCCACCGGCGGTGTCCTTCCGGACAGGACCTTTCTCCTCGACCTGAGCGTGGAGGAGGGACTGCGACGCATCCGTGAACGCCGCCGCCTCGATGCGGCGAGCAGCACCCGGATGGATGACGAGCCGGCGGAGTTTCACGAAATCATCCGGCGCGGATACCTGGAACTGGCCGGCGGCGCTCCGGATCGCATACAGGTGATCGATGCGCAGGGATCCGAGATCGATGTCCACCGCCGGATCGTGGAGTTCGTTCTGCCGCTTCTCGAACAGCGAAAGGATTGATCGTGCGCCCCGAGGATCTCAAGACACTGCTCGAGTCCGTCGGCAGCGGAACCGTATCGCCCGACGAAGCCATGCGGCGGATGAAGCACCTCCCCTTCGAGTCCCTGGAAGGTGCCGTCGTCGACCACCACCGCCAGCTGCGCTGCGGGTTTCCGGAGGTCGTCTACGGGCCCGGAAAGACCGACGAGCAGCTTCTGTCGATCTGCGGCAGCATCCTCGCGTCCGGCCAGACGCTGCTGGTCACCCGGGCCAGCGCCGCCCAGGCCGACCTCGTCACATCGAGAATGCCCGGCGTAACCTACAATGCCGGCGCCCGAACGCTGTCCCGAAAGTCCGGTGATTCTCCCGAGCGCGGCTCGGTCGGGATCGTGGCCGCGGGATCCTCCGACATTCCCGTGGCCGAGGAAGCGGCGGTCACGGCCGGCCTGATGGGGGCGGGCGTCCGGAAGATCTACGACGTGGGGGTTGCGGGACTGCACCGTCTGCTCTCCCGCCTTCCGGATCTGGAAGAGCAGGATGTCCTCGTTGTCGTGGCGGGGATGGAGGGGGCGCTGCCGAGCGTTGTCGGCGGACTGTCCGCGGTTCCCGTCATTGCGGTCCCGACGAGCGTCGGGTACGGCGCCGCGTTTTCGGGACTCACGGCACTTCTCGGCATGCTGAACAGCTGTGCCGCGGGCGTCCTGGTCGTCAACATCGACAATGGTTTCGGCGCCGGGTATTCCGCCGGGATGATCGCCCGGACGGCCGCGGCGGGGAGAGAACCACGGTGAAAAGCCTCTATCTCGAACAGGTAGGCGGCGCCAGCGGGGACATGTTTCTCGGGGTCCTGATATCGCTCGGGGTGGATCCCGAGGCCCTCAACAGCGGGCTCGCCGGTCTGGCCATTCCGGGCCTCCGCATCGAAGCCCGGGAGGTGGAACGAGGCGGACTCCGGGCGATCCAGGCGGTCGTTCTGGCGGACGAAATCCCGGATCGCGGGGCCTCGCACGGCCATGGGCATGGGC
>CAZQVN010000016.1:0-44603 GCA_964596775.1 uncultured bacterium | reverse complement strand
CGGAGCTATTCCGAAATAGTCCGCATGATTCGCAATGCGGGCCTCCCGGGCAGCGTGGCCGATCGCGCGGTCGCCGTGTTCACCCGGCTTGGGGAAGCCGAGGCGCTCGAACACGCCGTTCCGCTGGAATCCGTGCACTTTCACGAAGTCGGGGCCGCGGATGCCATCGCCGATATCGTCGGAGTCTGTCTCGGCCTCCATCTCCTGGGTGTCGACCACCTTGTGTCGTCCCCCTTCCTCTTTGGGCGGGGGCGGGCGCGGATGGCTCACGGCACGTGGCCCGTGCCGGCCCCGGCCACTGTGCGGCTGACCTTGGGCCACCCGGTCCGCTTCGAGGATCTCGATGGGGAAACAGTGACTCCGACGGGTGCGGCCCTTATCGTCGCGCTGGCGGATTCCATCGGGTGGTTCCCGGCCATGAGCCTGGAGGCGGCGGGGGCGGGCGCGGGGAGTCGGGAGTGGCCGGACCGCCCCAATGTGCTGCGGGGTTACCTCGGAACGAGCGCCGACCTTCGTACGGGCAGGGATGAAGTGGACGTCCTGACGACGACGCTCGACGACATGACGCCCGAACTGACCGGGGCGATCTCTGAACTGCTCATGACCTCCGGGGCTCTGGACGTGACCCTCACGCCGGTCCAGATGAAGAAGGGGCGACCCGGAATCCGCATCGAGATCCTCTGTCCGCCGGATCGCGCCGAATCCATCGCTTTCCTGCTTTTCCGGGAAACTCCGACCATCGGCATCCGGCGGAGGAGGGAGGAACGCTGGATTCTGGCCCGGACCGCCGGAACCGTCCGACTTCACGGGGGGGCGGTTGCGGTGAAGGTCGTCACCCTCCCTGACGGCACCCGCCGGTTGAAGCCGGAGTTCGAGGATTGCCGACGGATCAGCCGGGAGACCGGGATCCCGCTCCTGGAAATCATGAGGCAGGCCGGAGAGTCCGAACTTTCGGCCGAGTAACGCCTTATCTTCGCCGGCCTGGCCGGGTCACCGTTCCGGCTCCCCCCCTCAAACCCCCGTCCGAACCGGGACGGATTCGCGCCGCAAGGCCCGCCCCGGACCGGCCAGCACAACTATATGTAATGTGATGAACACCATTTGCGGCATCGCGAAACTTGACACTCCCGGGTTCATTCGATAGACTCATTTCGGGTTTGGTACCTGGGAGTCCGTCCAATCAGGTCAGGGCAAACGTCCCTGGCGCAAGAGTTCTACACTCACACACACTCTTGAGACGGCATTTTTGGGGTATTCCAGCTTTAGGCACCGCTTCTGCAGCTAGAGTGCAACGCTCGGGGGCTGGGCAGTCTTTGCCGGACAAACCTGTATCGTGATGGTTCTCTTAGTCGGCACTGGCAAACCGAAAGGGGGGGGATCACCTACGCAACAACGTCGTTGGATGGCTCAAGCGTCCAACTAAGGCGAGGTCTAACTCGACGTGCACCAAGCAAAGCCTGTGTTGCAACGATGGAGGTAATACAATGAAGAAAGTTTTGGGCATTTCCCTTTTGCTCGTCGTCGCCCTGACGGCGGTGGCATTTGGAAAGCCCGTCGATCAGTCGCACGATGGACTGCTTCCCGAACTGCCCATCCTCGATGGGGAGCGGACGCAGACCGGCGGCGTAACCAACCTGTCAGCCCGTCTGTTTACGGACACTGTGTCCTACGGCGGTACCTGGTGGGCGGCTGACTCGGCGCGCTGGGAAGCTATTCGCGATAGCTGTTGGACATTCCAGACCGGAGTTGGTTCCAGCAAGAACACCGGTGCCAACCCGAACAAGCCGGTCGGCTACCATCAGACGATGGAAGGCTGGATCGGAATCGATCAGACCCTGAATCCGCTTCCCTATTTCCGTCGCAGCAGCACCTGTGCCATCAGCGGTTCGTTCTCCGCGTGGGCCGGCGTGACTCTGTCGGAAGCCAACGCGCTCTGCTATGCCGGTGGCCAGGGTTACGGAAACTCGTGGTCGATGTACTTCTGCAAGACCTTCGCGTACTCCGGAACCGGCAACGTCACGTTCAGCTATCAGTACTCGGTTGAGTGTGAAGCCGCCTTCGACTACGCGTACGTGTACGTCGACACCACGGGCACGGGCCTTCCCGCGAATGCGGCGAACGATGCCATCCAGCTCAACAGCTACACCGGCACCGTTTCCGGTACCGCCAACCTGACCCTGACACCGGGCGTCAGCATGCGGTCCACCGCCGGTAACTACAACATCTGGTTTGCCGTCACGTCCGACGGATCCTACTCGGACGAAGACGGTCTGAACCCGACCGTCTGCGGTCATTCCTCGTTCGACAACATCACGGTCGGTGCCGATTTCACCGACTTCGAAGCCGGCGCCAATGGCTGGGCCGCCGTCGTTCCGAACACGGGCGTCGGTGACTTCTCGCACATTGCCAGCCGTTCGAATCTGCCGCCTCCGGCGGTGTTCTGCCCCTGCGCTGCGCAGGACTCGGTTCTCGTGTTCTTCGACCAGTCCTTCACGCACCCGCTGGATCAGGACAACATCGCGGCTTCGCCCTGGATCAACTTCAATCGTCCTGCGAACGCCGTCGATGCCGGTCGTCCTCTCCGCCTGATGCTCTACGCGGTCTACGCGGAAATGCCGATCGCGAACTACGTTTTCGTTCAGCTCCGCGCCCGGTATTACCCGGCGATCTGCTCCGCGACCGGCCTGATCTATCGGACCGGCTGGCGCGATCAGAACATCGTGTTCTACTTCGGCGAATCCCCGTTCTGTACCGTCCAGGGTGCGACCCAGCTGCGCGACTACTCGGCTGTCATCGAGTCGAGCGCCGAACAGGTCCAGCTTGGCTACGGTATGCTGAACCTCTGCCGCACCGCTCCGTTCGGAACGCCCTGCTCCGGTGTCAATAACACGACTCCGTGGCTTGACAACATTGCGCTCGGAGTCGGCGGTTCGAAGAATGCTCCTGCGGTGACGCTCCTCACGTTCGATCGTCTCCAGGACAGCTTCGCGCAGGACGGAACGCTCAACCCGGCTTCGACCGGACGTTTCGACTCCAACACGATCAAGAACGGATCCAACCCGATCCCGGGCACGATCCTTCGCGATACGCTGGTGGCGCGCGTCGGTTCGAGCACCAACACCGAAGTCCGTTTCTACTTCCGTATCAGCCGGCGTGGACCTCACACGTCGCCGACGAGCCCGGCCTACACGGCGTGGCTTGCCCGCTTCCAGGCGCCGGTCAACGGATTCTACTGTGCCCGCATGGATACCGCCGAGCAGGGTGGAACGCTGTCCGCCGGCAACTACATGCTGACCTTCCACGAGTCTGATTTCGGCTTCCAGGGAACCGACCGCACGGCCGATCCCCAGGATCCGAGCCAGCTCGCGAACGAGATCCTCCCGGATCGTCTGTTCACCCCGGGAACTCGTATCGACTACTTCATCGCTTCGCGCTACATCCCGCCCGATCCGCGTAACGTCGGCGGAACCAACTGGTTCCTCGAGACGGACACGACGGGTGGCCGGTATCGTGAAATCGAAATTCTTCCTTCGTCCATCAAGACCACCACGGACACGACCTGGAACTGCGTGCTGTACGTCGATCACCATGACGATCGCAGCGTGAACGAACAGGTCCTCGAAGAGCTCGGACTCGCCACGCACCTCGGTACGGGCAGCTCGAACTTCGAAGGTACGCGGTATGATCGGTTCGACAACCAGACGCCGTCTTCGGGCCAGCTGTCCCTCGGACGCTCGATCCAGACGAACTATGGTTGCTCGCCGACTCAGATCTTCGCCTACAAGACCGTTGCCTGGCATAGCGCCACGCTCTCTTCGCTGCAGCTGACGGACGAGGATGCCAACATCCTCCGCCCGTGGCTCACGATTCCGGAAGTCGGCAACAACAACTTCTGGGGATCCGGCGATGGTCTCGTGCGTTCGATGGCAACCTCGAACGAAGTCGCCACCGTGTCGTTCCAGCAGAACGTCCTCGGCGTTCTGGCTACCTGCAACACGGTTCGCGACGCGCTCTGCCCGGCGGGTTCGGCTCTTGATTCCACGTCCTGCATCGGACTCAACGCAGTGGCCGGCGCGCACTTCGCGACCACCACTCCGTCGAGCGCCGCCGGCAACGGCTGCACCGCTCTTCGCTCGTTCGACGTGAACGGTGTGAACTCGAGCGTTACGCCTGCCGGTTCGGTGAGAGCTCAGCTCTCCTATGCCAAGGCTGGTCCGAACGTTCCGAACATGTCGGTGACGCGTCACAATACGGTGGACGTTACCTACAAGACGGTTACGGACGGTGCGGCTGTCGGTGCCCTGCGCAACACCACGGGAACGCCGAACAATCTCGCACTGTGTGCTGCCACCACGACGGCTTCGGTCGGTCGTGCTGCCGACGTTCTGGGCTGGTTCGCCAGCGCGGCAAGCTGCGGAATCCCGGCCGGCCTCGTCGACGTCCCTGGTGACGTCGTCGGTCCGAAGCCGCCGCAGTTCCGTCATGCTCTCGGCAATGCCTACCCGAACCCCATGAACCCGACGACGCGCATCCAGTTTACGAACGGCGTCGAGAACGGCCGTGTCTCGCTCGAGATCTTCGACGTGACCGGACGCCTCGTGAAGTCGCTCGTGAACGACCGGATGACCGCCGGTGTCCATGAAGTTCTGTGGGACGGCACGACCGACAGCGGTTCGTCCGCTCCGAGCGGCATGTACTTCTACAAGATGACCGGCGAGAAGGGCGACAACGGATCCTCGTTCGTCTCCTCGAAGAAGCTCGTCATCATGAAGTAACATCCGCCGGGACTTACGTTCCGACGTTTGTCAACAGCAGGGGGCGGGGCTTGATGCTCCGCCCCCTGTTTTTTTGTGCCCGCCACCGGACGGGAAATGACCCTGTCGGATGGTCCTGTCGTTTGGGAAAGAGGGGGGCGCGGATTCCGGGAAACCTGCTCCACAATCGGGTTGGGGCTTGACAATATGCGGGGTGGATTGTTAGCTTTCAGCACCAATTCGGGAGGCAACCCCAGGCGGTGGAGGCCCAACAATGGACCGTCGAAAGGAGTTCAGGATTGAGTCGAGTCGCTCGAAGCGGCCTCTTGTTGCTTTTTGCCGCGGTAGCCTTTCTTGTCAGTTGTCGTCGGGAAGCTCCTTCCAACATAGACAGAAACCAGGCGCCTGAAACGTATATCAGGCGCGCGCCCGCCGAAAGCACCCTGACCTATTACCGTGCCCATTTCTACTGGAGCGGTGCTGACCCCGACGGTCAGATCGCTTATTACGAAATTGCGGTCACGGACTCCAATGAAGCGCCCGGAGACCGACTGGAAGAGGGGTCCGGGTACACGAGGACCCTTGCCAGCGACAGCGTCTTCGTCCTCGCTTCCGGTCGCCCCATCGAACAGCAGATTCAGGGAAAGCGCCTCTACGTCCGTGCCGTGGACAACGAAGGGAAAGTCGATCCGACGCCGGCCCGTGCGTTCTTCCAGGCCCGCAACGACTACTACCCGGAAGTCCTGTTCAATCCCGGTATCGGCGGGTGGACCACCAAGTGCCAGACGCCGTTCGAGCGGGTTCTCACCAGCACGAATCGCAACGAGCCTACGGACACTCTCGGCGTGGGTGCCACGGTCACGTGGACCTGGAGCGGCCGCGACCGGGATCCGCAAGGATTCATCACCGGTTTCGTGTACAAGCTGGAGAGCCAGCCGCTGTTCCGCGGCGGAACCCTTGCGGACACGACGATCACCATTACCTTTCCTCGCAACGCGGCGCGCCGCCAGGTCCTGACCGTTCGGGCCATCGACGACGGGGGACTGCGATCGTCCACCGATTTCACGGCGTCCGTTGTGCTCAATTTCGACCCGTTGACGTTTACCGTGGTGCCTCCGGAAGACGTCAACAATCCCCCGGCGGTGCCCCGGTTCGGCCGGGTGTTCCGGCAGGGGGTGCAGGTGTATCCGAGCGGAACGACGCTGCCCGACCGGCGCTACGACGACATCGACATTTTCTTTACCGGCCTCGACGACCCCCGGGATGCCGGAGACGTGTGCGACAACGCGGGGATCAAGCGTTACCAGGGACGAACACTGTATCGTGAGGACTCGGATCTGAGCGCCGGTGGCCAGCCGTTCTTTGACCTGCAGGCCACGGCGGCGTACCCCACGGTCAACATGCGGACGGAGTTCCAGAAGGGCTCCGGGGACTGGATTTTTCTGACCCGCGCCGTGGACGATCTGAACGTCTTCGACTCCACTCCGGAAACGCTCGTCGTCGGCGTCAACTACCGCCCCTACATCGTGGAGTTCACCGCCCGCGCCCAGACCACGGCGCCGTCCGGCGCCATCAACCTCCTCGGTCAGTCGCCGAACGCCGAACCCGTGATCCGGCTTTCGAAGGGGGAAGCGCTCGTGGTAACGCTCAAGGGGAGCGACTATCACAAGGTTTCTCCCGCCCGGAGCGGCATGGGACCCCAGGACAGCCTGGCGTTCCTTTACGACACGAACCAGGTGGTCGGGGATGAAACCAATACCGGTCTCCATCCGAACGAGGCGTATCGCGTCTATGTCATCGAAACGGAACCGTTCCCTCCCGGTTTCGACCCCGCTCCGGCCGGGGATGCCCCCTACACCGTGCTCCTGGATTTCCCCGCATCCGGGGTGTACACGCTGAACGCCGGCGTTCGTGACCGCACAGTCACGGCACCGAACGGCCGTACCGGCACCCAGATCCGCAAAGTCCGGATCCAGTTCGACAATTGAAGAGGAGACGACCATGCTGAAAAGAACCATGAGTGTATTGATGCTGGTCGGGCTTGGCTTGGGCCTGTATGCATGCGGTAACAAGACGGGCGAGCGCGTGGAAAACAGGAAGCCTTTCGTGCGACTGACGGGCGGACCGATCCAGGGCGACTCCGTCAGCTACGCCACCGATTTTTTCTGGCGGGGATGGGATGACGACGGCGTCATCGACCGCTATCAGTACGCGATCGATATTCCGGCCGACTTCACGCTGGACGAGATCAACAATCCCCTGACTCCGGGCATAGCCTGGACCGACACGGCCGCATTCCGCGCCCGTTTTCTTTTCAAGACCCCGTTCCAGGACACGATCATCTCGGCCGGAGGCGTCATTCTGCCCGAGCGCTATCGCGGGGACCACACGTTCTATATTCGATCCGTCGACAACGAGGGAAAGCACTCCGACGTCGATTTCTTGTCGTTCACGGCCCGTACAGTCACCCCGAAGACGCAGTTCACGATTCCCCAGGTGACTTCGGAGGTTCCCGTTCTCGACGTGGGCCGCCAGGTCAACGTGGCGTGGTCGGGGGTCGATCCCGACAGCCCGGATCCGCGCCGTCGACCGGCCTACTACGAATGGAAGCTGATCCCCACGTCCGTTCTGATCCTTCCGGCCCTCGATCTCAGCTACGCGGTCCTCACGACTCCGGGGCCGAACTTTCCGTGGCATCGGGTCGGAGCCGACACGACCAGCCTCAGCCTCAGCCTGACCACGCCGCAGGGGTACATTCTTGCGGTGCGCGCCATCGACGAGGCGTGCGGGGTGGAAAACAAGTTCATCCGCGGCCAGAACTGCGTCGTCATGTCCGCGTTGTCGAGCAACAACGGCACCCCGCTCCTGACCGTGAGCGAGCGCGCCCTGGGAAGCCATACGTTCCCAAGTGACGGGCCGGTTGCCGAGTTCGAGATTCCGGCACGGCGCAACATCCGGTTCAATTTCGGCGCCGACGTGTCCGCCTACGGCGGCGTTCTGCAGGGGTACAACTACGGAATCGATGTGGAGGACGTCGACAACGACGGCCCCACGTCGAACTTCAAGGGCTGGACGCTCATTCCGTTTACATTCGATCCGATCATCTTCAACAATCCCGGCATTCACGTGATGACGGTGAAGTGCCGCGACACCGGCGGCGGCGTCACGATCGGCACGATAATCCTGCGCGTCATCGCGTTCCCGCTGGACAAGGAACTGCTGTACGTGGACGACTACCGCCTGTCGCGCCTGGGATCCGTTTCCGATGCGATGATGGATGCCCGCGTCGACGACATGCTGAGGAGCGTCGGAATTGAGGAGTACGACAAGATCGACACATGGGGTCCCGAGGATCTCGGCCTGAACCCCGGGGTGATCAAGCTCTCCGACGTGTCCCGCTACAGGACGATTCTCTGGTCCAATTTCGGGTCGGGACTCGGGGGCAGCAACACGACCGTGGAAGCCGCCGTCTGCGGCTCCAGCCGGATCGTTCAGTCCTATGCCAGCGCCGGCGGATCCATCTGGTTCTACGGCGACCAGCTCTTCGGATCCTTCCGTCAGTTCGGCCAGGGATGCCGTGTGTCGCTGGGCTACGACGAAACGAACGGGCTCAATTTCGACGCGCAGCACTTTCCCTGCCAGTTCCTGCAGATTTGCGGGGGAGATTTCCGGGAGGCCAAGCGAAACCCGTCCCAGAACGGACTTCTCCGCGTGAGGCCGACCGCAAAGGTCGCGGCGGAGAACTTTCCCACCGCGGAAGTCGATTCAACCGTGCATTTCCTGCCGGGAATCCCCTACGTGGATGCGATGTTCCAGCCGATCTTCGCCGGCGCCGGACTGGATACGGTGTACACGATGCAGGCTCCGGCCAGCAACAGCAGCTTCAACAACAAGCCGGTTGCCTTCCGCTATCGCGACTTGAACCCCACGCCGATTCAGGGGCCCGTCGCGATGTTCGGCTTTTCGTTCCATCTCCTGAAGCAGGGATCGGCCACCCAGAATCCCGACGGCACGTATGTCGGCACCGGAGTTCGGGGAATTGCCGCATCCATGATGAACTGGTTCCGGAAGTATCAGTCCGCGGCGCAGGCGCATCTGTCTCCCCAGTGACACGGGGCGCTGAATTCCTTACGCACGGCTCCGGGGAGGGGCCCTATCGATGAAGAATGTCTTTTCATGGCGATTCCTCGCTGTTGCACCGGTTCTGCTGGCCGGCCTTCTGGTCCAGCCCGGGCAGGCCGCCGCACAGGCGGTACAGTTTCAGACGGTCGAGGTGGGCAACCGGAGAGTGGCTCTCTCGTGGAACCGCGCGCCCGGAGACACGCTCAGGAAGGCCGACCGCGAATCCTGCGCGCAACTCTGCGGCAGCTGCTGTCGCGACCGTCTCTTCGGCGGGTACCAGGTGTGGCGCGGGTCAACGCCCGATCCGAGCAAGATGGTCCTGATGCGGACCTATTCGATATTCGACACGACCTGGACGTTCACCGGCAACGAGCGCGTTTTCGTGGATCCGGATTCGGTCGTTGCCCGCGGGTGCGGCGGCATTCCCGGCCTCAACGAGAACATATGCAATCCGCTCACCGGCGAGGTGATCGCTCCGTTCAACGGGTTTCCCTACTACTACGCCATCACCTATTTCGAGTCGAACGTGGACACGCTGTTCGGCTCACCGCGGTTGATAGAGTATCCGGTCCAGACCACGGCCCAGGGGTTCCGCCAGACGCCGGTTACGCCCGCGGAGCCGTGTGAAACGGAGGCGCCGGTTCTCGGAAACGTCCTGGTGGTGCCGAATCCCTTCAATCCCGCGGACGAGTTCCAGAAGGCCTCGTTCGGACGGGAAAACCGGGTCCAGTTCATCAATCTTCCCTGCCCGGCTACCGTGAAGATCTTCACCATTGCCGGGGATCATGTGCAGACCCTCGAGAACGAAATGGACAACGGGGCGCTGGACTGGGACCTCAAGAACGGCAATGGCGACGACGTCAAGGGCGGCATCTACATGTTCGTGGCGGAGACGGACAACGGAAAGCAGTCGAGATCGGGCCACTTTGTCCTGATACGCTAGACGACAACTCCCCTCAGGGAAGTGACCAGGGCCTTTTCCAGGAGAAGGTGAATGGACGCTTCCGGCGATGGACGGAGTACAGGAAACTCAGCGCGGGAACGGGAACGTTTCCGGTCGAAAGGGCGGGCCTTTGGGGGCCGGCCCTTTTCGTTTTTCCGTTCGTGGTCGGGGTGCCGCTTAGTGCGGTGCGGTTTTCTGTCTCTCATTCTGGCCGGCCCGGTCCTGCTTTCCGGTTGCGATCACCGCCTGGGAGTCCGCCCCGAGAACCTCCGTCCCTTCGTGGAACTGTTTCCGCCGCCGGCCGACCGGGTGCCCTATATCACGATGTTCCGCTGGTCCGGCTGGGACAGCGACGGCGTCATCGACCGATACGAATATGCCCTCGATGTCCCGGAAAGCGTTCCGCTGGACCGATTGGACGACCCTGCGGACACGAGCGTTGTCTGGACGCCCACCACCGCGCACGAGATGTGGTTCACGTTTTCCACGACCGTAACGGACACGATTCGGACTCCGGCGGGGGTGGAAGTGCTCCCCGTCGACATCGGTCCGCACTGCCTGTATCTCCGCTCCGTGGACAACGAGGGAGCCGTATCGGCGGTGAGCTTCCAGTGTTTCACGGCGCAGAACGTGCATCCGAGGTCGCAGATCGATCTCAGTCGTTGTGGGCACGGCGGCGGTTTCAGCGGTTCCGTGGGGACGCGCTTCGTCCTGCGCTGGTCCGGCGTGGATCCGGACAGTCCGGATCCGGAGAAGCGGCCGGCGCACTATGAATGGAAACCGATCCCCGTGCCGGGCAGTCTGGTTCCACCTTCACCTGTTCCTTCGGAAGACCTCACGAGGTACGTACTGGGCGATCCGGGACCGGCCATTTCCTGGAATCGGACCGATGCGGACACTGCGATACTCACGCTGGAGACTCCCCGGAATTACATCATTGCGCTCAGGGCGGTGGACCAGAACGGGGGCACCGAAAGCAGGTTTGTCGGCGGGCGGAATGCGCTGCGACTGAAAGCCCTCAGCTCGAATTCGTCAGCGCCCGTGCTGATCGCCAGGGACCGCGCACTGGGCACGTTTACGTTTCCTGGTTATCCGCCCCGGTTTCCAGGGGAGAGTTTGCCCCTGCCGGAAACTCCCCTCGGCCTGGATCTCAATTTCGACCTCACTGCCGGTATTTCCGCCTACTGCGCCGGCGGAACCGTGGAATACGACTGGGGCGTTGACGTGGCGGACGTGGATCACGATCCCGGGTTCAACGGGTGGAGCACGACACCTCTGGCCGGACCGATCCGCTTCACGCAGGCAGGAACACACACGATCGTGATCAAGGCCAGGGACAACATCGGCGGGGTGACGATCGGTACCATCGTCGTGAATGTGATCGCTGTCCCGCGGGATCGGGAAGTCCTTTATGTGGACGACTACCGCCTGTCACGACTGGGATCCGTCAGCGACGCGATGATGGATGCGCGCGTTTACGCGATGCTCGATGCCGCCGGCGTGCCGGCGTCGGACGTGCACACGTTCAATGTCTGGGGGGACGCGGATCTCGGCCTGGAGCCCCGGTTACCTGCGCTCTCGGATCTGCTGAGATACCGGACCGTTCTCTGGTCCAGTTTTGGTTCGGGTCTCGGCGGTTCCAATGCGCTCGTGGAATCCGCCGTCTGTGGTGCTCAACGCACCGTGCAGATCCATGTGATGACCGGCGGCTCGATCTGGGTCTACGGTGACCAGGTCATGGGGTCGTTCCGCCAGTTCGGTAACGCCTGCCGTGTGTTTCTCAGCTACGACGAGACGAACGGCCTCAATTTCGATGCCGGCCACTTTCCGTGCGAGTTCCTGAAGATCTGCGGCGGCGACTTCCGCGAGGCGAAGAGAAATTCAGCGCAGAACGGCCTGCTCCGAGCCCTGCCAGCGCCGCGCGCGGCGGGAGAGCTGTTTCCCCCCATGGACGTGGACTCGACGGTTTTCTTCCAGCCGGGCATTCCGTACGTGGATGCGATGTTCCAGCCGCAATTTGCCGGTGCAGGACTCGACACGCTGTACACGATGCGCGCGCCGGCAGCGAACAGCTCGTTCAACAACAAGCCCGTGGCGTTTCGTTACTTCGACGCGGACCCGGCGGCCGCGACCGGCGCCGTCGCGATCTTCGGCTTTTCGTATCACCTGTTGAAACCGGGGTCCGGCCCCGTGCGGACGGGCGTGCACGGGATGGCGCGCTCGATGATGGACTGGTTCCGCAGTCGTCAGCGGGGAGGATCACCATGAGGCCGATTGCTCCACGCTCGAAGCGCCCGCCGTGCAGGAAGAGCGGGCGGTTCACCCGGTACGGGTCGTTCGCGGTCCGGGACCGAACGCTCCCTGGCGGGTGCGCGGCGCTCCTGCTCTGCCTGGCCGCGCTCACCGGGTGCGATTCCGGTCCCTCGGCGCGGTCCGGAAACGTGCGCCCCACGGTTCTACTGACCGTGCCCGCGCCGGGGGAGCGCCTGCCGTACACGACGACGTTCCGGTGGGCCGGCTCCGACCCGGACGGCGTCGTCGATCGCTTCGAGTACGCGATCGACGTTCCGGACAGCGTATCGCTCGACGAGCTGAACGATCCGGAATACCGGGGAGTGACATGGACGGCCACGACCGCAAAGGAAATGCGGTTCACGTTCTCGACGCCGGACCCGGACACCGCCAGGGACGACGGAAGCGTGATCACGCGGGCGGCGGACGTCGGAGAGCACTGCTTCTTCGTGAGGTCGGTGGACGACGACGGGGCACCGTCGCGGGTGGACTTTCACTGCTTCACGGCGGAGAACGTGCATCCGAAGACGACGATCCGGGTACGCGAGACGCAATGCACCTTTCTGGACGGCAACGGGATCTTCAACCTGCCCGGTGCCCCTCGGGTTGCCGTGTTGATTCACCTGGACGGCGAGGATCCCGACAGTCCGGATCCGGCCCGGAAGCCGGCCTGGTTCGAGTGGAAGCGGATCCCCGTCGCCTCCGTACTGCAGCTTCCCCCCGAGGATCTTACCCATGTCGTGAACGTGTCGCCGGGGCCGGATTTTCCCTGGGTCCGCGCGGATACGGAGTCCGTGACTGTGCCGCTGGCCTCGCCGGGGGGATACATCGTGGCGGTCCGGGCGGTGGACGAGCACGGGGGCACGGAGAACCGGTTCCGGAGGTTTCAGGCGACGAGGCGGGTTCCCCCGGGCGAACCCTCGATCGGGAATGCGCTGGTCGTAGCGATCCTGAGCAGCAACCACGGATCTCCGATCCTCACGGTGTGTGAGAGGACCCTCGGATGCCATCGGTTTCCCGTCGACGGTCCCGTGGCCGACTGGGAGGTGTTCGCCGGTCTGCCCCTGACTTTCGATTTCCAGATTGATACCAGTGCCTACGGGGGAGTGCTCGACGGCTACAGCTGGGGTGTCGACGTCAAGACGATCGAGGACGACAGCCAGTTCAGCGACTGGAGCCAGGTGCCCGTCGCGGGGCCGATGTCCTTCGACAGCCCGGGCATTCACGCGGTGACGATCCGGGCGCGCGACTGTTCCGGAAGCCTCACAATCGGGACGATTCTCCTCCGGGTCATCCCCTTCCTCCGGGATCGCGAGGTGCTCTACATCGACGACTACCGCCAGGGCGGGCCGGGGGGGAGCACGGATGCGATGATGGACGCCCGGGCCATCGCGATGCTCGAAGCGGCGGGATACGCCCGGGAGGCAATCCATACGCTCAACGTTTGGGGAGACGACGATCTCGCCATCGAACCCATGATGATCCGGTTGGCCGACCTGGCCCGGTACCGTCTCGTCGTCTGGTCGAATTCCCCGGGACTCGGCGGATCGAACGCACTCGTGGAGGCGGCGGCCTGCGGGAGGGTCGTGCAGCAGTACCTTGCCGCCGGCGGGAATCTCTGGATCTTCGGAGACCAGGTCTGGGGATCGTTCCGTCCGTTCGGAAGTTCGTGCCGGGCCACCCAGGGGTACGACCAGTCGTCCGGACTCGACTTTGCCGCCGGTCACTTCCCCTGTGAGTTCATGAAGATCTGCGGCGGCAGCTTCCGGAATGCGCGGCAGTCGCCCCAGTTGCACGGCCTGGTCCGGGCCGTTCCCACCTCGGTCGCCGACGGAGAGTCGTTTTCGGACATGGAGGTGGACTCCACGGTGTTTCTCCAGCCCGGGGGTCTTCCGTACGTGGACGCGATGTTCCAGCCGACGTTCGATGTGGACGGGGGCCTCGACACGCTGTACACGATGCGGGCACCGGGCACTTCGAGTCCCTTCAACAACAAGCCCGTGGCGTTTCGTTACTACGACCCCGACCCGGCCTCGTCGCAGGGCGCGGTCGCCGTCTTCGGATTTTCCTTTCACCTCCTCAAGCAGGGATCCGGTCCGGACCGGACCGGGGTGCACGGGATGGCCCAGGCCATGGTGGACTGGTTCCGGAGCCGTCAGCGGGGGCTGTAGAGAGGCATTCCGGACCGGATTCCCGGGTGCAACCGGGCCCCCTTGATCTGGTACACTTGCCGCCCGGATGAACTCTCCAGCCAGCCTTGCCATTCTGGAACGTGCCCTTGGACGGAAACCGGCGGCCAGCGAGACCGTCGATCTTCCGATCGACCTTGCCGTACTCGGCGGGGCGGCCGGACCCGAGGCGGTCCAGCTGTTCAATGCCCAGGGGGGAGCCCCCTGGGACCCCGCAAGAGTGACCCTGTCGTTCGACTTTCCCGCTCCCGGCGTGGAAATACGCGTGCCCCGAAGCCGCACGGTCTGCCGGGACTTTGCCCTGCGGCACGGCCTCAGGCACGTCTTCGACCTGAACATGGGGATCGGGGCCCAGATACTCGTCGAGCACGGCATCGTGCGCCCCGGCCAGATCGTGGCCGGCTCCGGCCACTGCCTGCACCAGGTCGGGGCCCTCGGTGCGCTCGTTCTCGGCGCCGAGCCGGGGATCCTGGCCAAGGCGCTCGCGAAGGGGGTTCTGCCGTTCAAGGTGCCCGAGATCGCGGAAGTCGTGTTCGCGGGAACGCCGCACGAAGGGTTTCACGCGTTCGACATGGCACTTCTCGCCGCGCAGGCGCTTGCGAAGTTTTCCGCGAACACGATCGTGGAGTTCAACGGCGCCGCCGTCGAGCATCTGTCGATCGACGACCGCCTGACGCTCGTCGACGTCGGCGCCGAGGCCTTCCGGGCCGGCCTCGTGGCCGGCGATGGGGTCACCGCCCAGTTCCTGGCCGAGCGGGTCGAGACGCCCCCGGCGGAAGCCCCTTCCGGCCCGCGCAAGGGTTACGCGCACTCCGTGACCGTGTCGCTGGACGGTTCCGAGCCGCTGGTGCAGGGACCCGGGCCCGGCGGACCCCTGCGGCCCGTTTCGGAACTGGCCGGGAAGAAGATCCACTCCGCGTACATCGGCTCCTGTGCGGCGGGCCGGGCCTCGGATCTCGCCATGGCCGCGGAAATTCTCAAGCGCAGCAAGCGGATCCATGCCGACGTGCGTCTCACGTTCTCGCCGACCACGCTCGAGGTCTCGCGCCAGTGCCTCACCTCGGGCATCTACGAGACGTTCCTGCAGGTCGGCGCCATGCTCGCCGTTCCCGGATCGTCCCCCGGCATCGCCAGCGGCGGCGCCCTGTTCGGCGAAGGGGAAGTCATCATCAGCACCGCGCCCTGCATGAGCCCGATGACCGATGCCGGGCGCGGGCCGGAAGTGTACCGGGCCAGCCCCGCCACCGTGGCAGCGTCCGCCGTGGCCGGGGAGATCCTGGATCCCGATCGTCTCTAGCCCAGTTCCTGGAGGTCACGAGTTGGATCAGCGCATCTACTTCTTCGGAAAGGGCCGGGCCGACGGCCGGGCCGACATGAAGGACCTCCTCGGCGGCAAGGGGGCGAACCTTGCCGAGATGACGAACGCCGGCCTGCCGGTGCCGCCCGGCTTCACGATCTCCACAGAAGTGTGCGCGCTGTTCGGCGCGGGCGGAGAACTGCCCGCGGATTTTGTCGAGGAGCAGGCGAAAAACCTGGCCCGCCTCGAGGACACGATGGGGAAGAAGCTCGGCGACGCGGACGACCCGCTGCTCGTGTCCGTCCGCTCCGGCGCGAAATTCTCGATGCCGGGAATGATGGACACGGTCCTGAACCTCGGCCTCAACGACGACTCCGTCCTCGGCCTGGCCAGGAAAACCGGCAACGAGCGCTTCGCGTTCGACGCCTACCGCCGGTTCATCCAGATGTTCGGAAACGTGGTGATGGACATCGACAAGAAGTACTTCGAGGACGAACTGAAGGCGCTCAAGGAGGCGAAAGGGGTCCGCTCGGACGCCGACCTCGCCGCGGCCGACCTGAAGGCGCTGGTGGCGACGTTCGCCGGCGTCGTGAAGAAGCACCGCGGGACGGAGTTTCCGCAGTCCCCGGTCGTCCAGCTCGACATGGCCCGCGATGCGGTCTTCCGCTCGTGGGGCAATCCGCGGGCGCAGTACTACCGGAAGCAGAACCGGATCCCCGACGACCTCGGCACCGCGGTGAACGTGCAGGCCATGGTGTTCGGGAACATGGGGAACGACTGCGGCACCGGGGTCGGGTTCACCCGGAACCCGGCCACCGGCGAGAACGAGTTCTACGGCGAGTATCTCGTGAACGCCCAGGGGGAGGACGTGGTGGCCGGCATCCGCACGCCGCAGCCGATCGCGAAGCTCAGGGACGAGATGCCCGCTGTGTACGCGGAGCTCCGGGAGATCACCGCGAAGCTCGAGAAGCACTACCGCGACATGCAGGACATGGAGTTCACGATCGAGAAGGGGCGGCTGTACATGCTCCAGACCCGGACCGGCAAGCGCACCGGGCAGGCCGCGGTGAAGATCGCCGTGGACATGGTCAAGGAGGGGCTGATCGAAAAGCGCGAGGCGATCCTCCGGGTGCCGCCGAACGACCTCGACCAGCTGCTGCACCGGAGAATCGACCCGGATGCCGCGGTGGACCTCCTGGCCACCGGCCTCGCGGCCTCGCCCGGCGCGGCCAGCGGGATCGCCGTGTTCAACGCCGACGAGGCGTTCGAGCGCGGGGGGAAAAAGCAGCGGGTGATCCTCGTCCGCAACGAAACGAACCCCGACGACATCCACGGGATGGACGCCGCCCAGGGGATCCTGACCGCCACCGGCGGGATGACCAGTCACGCGGCGGTCGTCACCCGGGGCATGGGCAAGCCGTGCATCGTCGGCTGTGCCGGCATCCGGGTCAGCGAAGGCGCCCGCACGCTGACCGCCGGCGAACGGACGATCGCCGACGGGGAGTGGATCACCATCGACGGCTCGACCGGCCGGGTCTACCTGGGCGAGGTCCGGACGATCGAACCGACGTTTTCCGGCGAGTTCGAGGAGTTCATGACCTGGACGGACGAGTTCAGCCGTCTCAAGGTCCGCGCCAACGCCGACGTGCCGCGCGACGCCATCAAGGCCCGCCAGTTCGGCGCCACCGGCATCGGTCTCTGCCGCACCGAGCACATGTTCTTCGGCGACGAACGGATCGGTCCGGTCCGCGAGATGATCCTTTCGGCCGCGGAATACCGGCTGCAGGAAGGGCGGATCGAAGTCCTGTCCAAGTCGCTGGAAAAGACCACCGGCGCCGAGCTGGAACAGGGCCGGAAGGATCTCGATGCGGCGCGGACGGCCATGGAAACGCCGAAGCAGGGATATCTCGGGTCGCTCGAGAAGCTGCTGCCGTTCCAGAAGAAGGATTTCATCGGCGTGTTCGAGGCGATGGACGGCTTTCCGGTGACGATCCGCATGCTCGACCCGCCGCTCCACGAATTCCTGCCGAAGCACGAGGAGCTGATGGTCGAGGTGGCCGTGATGAAGGCGAAGGGGGAGACGGCGGGCCTCGCCGAAAGGGAGACGCTGATGCGGCGGGTGGAATCGCTCCACGAGTTCAACCCGATGCTCGGCCACCGCGGCTGCCGGCTCGGGATCACCTATCCGGAGATCACCGCGATGCAGACCCGCGCGATCTTCGAGGCGGCGTGCGCGGTCCAGAAAAACGGGGGATCGGTCTTTCCCGAGGTGATGATCCCGCTGGTCGGCGACAGGGCCGAACTCGCCCACCAGAAAAAGATCGTGGTGGAGACCGCCGAGGCGGTGATGCGCGAAACCGGGGTCAAGGTGAACTACATGGTCGGAACGATGATCGAGGTGCCGCGCGCCGCGCTGACCGCCGACCGGGTGGCCGAGGAAGCGGAGTTCTTTTCGTTCGGCACGAACGATCTCACCCAGATGGGGTTCGGCTATTCCCGCGACGACGTCGGCAAGTTCCTCCACATCTACGTGGATGCGCACATCCTCCCCGAGGACCCGTTCGTGGCCATCGACCGGGAGGGGATCGGCGAGCTGATGCGGATCGCCGTGGAGAAGGGGCGGAAGACACGCCCGGAGATCAAGCTCGGCATCTGCGGCGAGCACGGCGGCGAACCCTCCTCGGTGACGTTCTGCCATCACCTGGGGCTCGACTACGTGTCCTGTTCGCCGTTCCGGGTGCCGATCGCCCGGCTCGCGGCGGCGCAGGCCGCGCTGTCCGCGGACGACGCCGCCCACCGGACCGCCTGATTGGCTGAACCGCCCCGCATTGCTGTCGTCATCCCGGCCCTGAACGAGGCCGGACCGATCCGGAACGTGCTCGCCGACATCCCGCGCCCGCTCGTGCGCGACGTTGTCGTCGTGGACAACGGGTCGTCGGACGGAACCGCCGAGGTCGCGCGCGCCGGGGGCGCCATGGTGATCTCCGAGCCCCGCCGGGGATACGGCCAGGCCTGCCTGACCGGCATCGAGTACCTGAAGGATCCCGCCCGCCGTCCGGACATCCTGGTGTTTCTCGATGCCGACTACTCCGACTTTCCGGGGGAACTGCCCCGCGTCGTGGCGCCGATCCTCGCCGGGGAGGCGGACCTCGTCATCGGGTCCCGGGTGCTCGGCCGCCACGAACCCGGGGCGCTTCTCCCGCAGGCCCGGTTCGGAAACTGGCTGGCCACCTGGCTGATCCGGATGATCTGGGGGGTCCGGTACACGGATCTCGGCCCGTTTCGGGCGGTCCGGTTCGATCGCCTGATGGCTATCGGTATGCGGGACAAGAACTTCGGCTGGACGGTCGAGCTGCAGGTCAAGGCGGCCCGCCGGGGCTTCACCGGGGTGGAGGTGCCGGTGTCCTACCGGAAGCGGATCGGCCGCTCCAAGGTGACCGGCACCATTTCCGGCACGATCGGAGCGGGCACGAAGATCCTCTGGACGATCTTTCGGGAGGCTGTTCTTCCCGACGAATGACCTATAATCGAGACATGTTCGTCGAAGAGTACCTGGCCGATCTCCGCCGCGAGCGTTTCCGGCCGGGGGCCTGGATCGTCTACATCCGACGATCCCTGGCCCTGAGCCGCGAGCATGCGTTCCACAATCCCGAGGCGCTCCGCTCCCTCGGGGTGACCGGCATCGCCGGCTGCGTCGCGCTGCTTGTCTGTGCCGTCGCGATCTCGCTTTCGGTGAACATGGGAACGGCCCTGGCGTTCTTCCGGAACACGGTCGTGACGCTGTTCTGCGGGCTGTTCGGTATCGCGGCGCATCTCAAGATGCTCACGGACGGCCACGGACGCCCGCTCCGCCGGATCAACCCGGCCAATATCCTCACCCTGACCCGCCTCGTGTCGATTCCGGCGTTCCTGGTTTTCGTGAAGGGCGGCCTGACCGAACTCGCGCTCCTCACGTTCGTGGGGGGTGCCCTGACCGACGTGCTGGACGGCTGGTATGCCCGCCATCGCGGCGATGCCACCGCGCTCGGGCGCGTGTTCGATCCGATCGTGGACATCCTGTTCAACGCGGCGATGATGGCCGCTCTCTTCGACAGCGGCGTGATCCCCGCCTGGGTGTTCGGCCTCGTTCTGCTCCGCTACAGCCTGCTGGTGGGCGGAGCCACCGCCCTGTACATCTTCCGGGGCCCGGTGGAGATCAAGCCGACCATTCTCGGCAAGGCCACCGGGGTCGTCACGACGGTCCTGGTGACGGTGCTGGTCGGCGGGATGCTGCTGCTCGATGGCGGCGTCTACGACCGCATCCGTCCGCTGCTCGTCATCGCGCTCGGTTTCGTCGAGGCGATCACCGTGCCCCAGGTGATCCTCATCGGACTGTACAACTACAAGCGCGCCGGCCGCAGCGCCGCCACCGCGGCCCTCGAACTCGTGCGCATCGACCGGCACGGAACGCGCTGACAAGCGCGTGACCCCGCCCCGCGGCGGCGACGTTGACAGCTTCTCGAGCCCCGTGATAGCGTTCTTCTCCCGCCGAACGCAACGACTTTTCCGACCGCAGATTCGTTGAGCACAGCGCAGCCATTTCGGGAACCGATGTCCCGGCCGGGCCTTTAAGGGGAGTGAATCCAATGAACGACATCCAGGGCATCGCGTTCCAGCCTCCCGGCGGCCACCTGCTTCCCTATCTGCTCCTCGGACTGGTCCTGGTCGGCCTGGCCGTCTGGGCCTACCGCAAGAACCCCGCGCCGCTTTCGAGCGGAATGCGGTCCCTCCTCTGGATGCTTCGCGGCAGCGCCTTCCTGATTCTCGTTCTCCTGATCTGCCGTCCGATGATCTCCCTGGGGGCGGGCAAGGACGGACGCCGCTCGGTGGCCCTCCTGTTCGACACATCCGAAAGTCTTGCCCTTCCCGCCGGCGCCGATCCGAACGGGCCGAGCCGGGCCGAGGCGGCCCTCGAGGCCGTGTCCGGGTTCCTGCCGGGGCTGAAGAGCCGCCACGCGGTCCGGGTCTACGGCTTCGACCGCGAAACGCGCCCCCTTCCCGACGACGCCAAGGATCTGGCCGCGACCGCCGCCGCCCGTCCTTCGGGAGACATCACCGGCATGGGTACGGCCATCGAATCCGCGGTGGCGGAAATCGGGCGGGCGCGGGCCGGCGCGATCGTCGTGGTGTCCGACGGCGTCTCCAACCATGGTCTCGATCCGGTGGCCGTATCGCGTCGGCTGGCCCTGCCGGTGTACACGGTCGGGGTCGGCACGGACTCGGTGCGGAAGGATGCCGCGGTGACCCGCGTGCGCGTCAACCGCACCACGTTCCTCGGTGACGAGGTTCCCGTATCCGTCACCGTCCGCAACCAGGGGCTGACCGGCACCAGCGTCGAGCTCTCCATCGCGGACGTGACCCGCCCCGAGGCGATCCGCCCCGAGGTGTCCCAGGCGCTGACCTGGGCCGAGGACGGCGCCGAGCAGGAAATCCGCCTCAAGTTCCGCCCGCGCGAGGTGGGCCTCCACTTCTACGAAGTGCTCCTCCCGGAAGTCTCCGGGGAATACACGGGCATCAACAACCGCCGGATGTTCGCGCTCGACGTCCGCGAGGAAAAGAGCCGCGTTCTCCTCCTGTCCGGTTCGCTGACCTGGGAAACGACGTTCCTGAAGCGCGTGCTCGACGCGGATTCCAGCCTGTCGGTGACGACGATGGCCCGGCTCGGAAACTCGTGGCGGAACATGGACCGGGCGACCATTCCGGACCGGCTGTCGTTGAACAGCGGGTTTCTCGGCCCCTATGCCCTGATCGTTCTCATGGACATGAACGGGAGCCACCTGCAGGCCGCCGACTGGGAGGCCATGACCGACTGGGTGCGCCGCGGCGGAGGATTGCTCGTGTTCGGCGGAGAAGGCTCCGGGGGAGTGCGCCGGCTGGCCGGAACGGCGCTGGCGCCGCTGCTCCCGGTGGACGCGTCGCCGGGGGGCGGCAACGGATCGACGGGCATCCATACGGAACTGTCCGCGGCCGGAGGACGTCACCCGGTGACCCTGGTCGACGAGAACGAAGCCGAGAATGCCGCGCTCTGGTCGGATCTCCCGCCGCTGGAGGCGCCGACCACGGCTCCGGTCGTCCGCGGCGGCGGCGAGCTGCTCGCGTCCGGGCAGGGGCAGGAGAACTACCCGATCCTCGTGGCCGGACGGTCCGGCAGCGGCAAGATCCTCTGCGCGCCCGCCTCCGGGTACTGGAAATGGGATTTCCGGCTGCGCGCCTACCAGGAGAAGATCGGATTCTACGACCGGCTCTGGACGAATGCCGTGCGCTGGCTCACCGCTCCCGACCTTGCGAACCGGCTGAACGTGGAGCCGGGACGCCCCGTCTTCGAACGCGGCGACGCCGTGGATTTTTCCGCGCGCCTCGCGGACCGCGAATACCAGCCTCTCGACGGCGCTGAGATCCGGATTTCTATCGCGCGCGCCGATTCCGCGGTCGCGCCCGCGGGCGACGCCGCCAGGACGCTGACTCTGGCCGGCGCCGGCGGAGGGTTCTACAGCGGCGAAACCGGCAGCCTTCCCCCCGGCCGGTATCGCTACCAGGCGGAGGCCAGACGCAACGGCGAGAACGTGGGCGACGAGTCCGGCGTCTTCGCCGTGGAGACGATGGGGCTGGAGTTCCGCCGCCCCGGTGCGGACCCGGCGTTTCTCGCGCGCCTTGCCGAGGAGACCGGCGGCCTGTTCTTCCCGGCCGCGGAATCCGGCCGCCTGCCCGAGGAGTTGAAGGTCCAGGGCCCGGCCAGTCAGGAGTACGTGACGCTCGACATCTGGGACAGCCCCTGGTTCTTCCTCCTGTTCGTCGGACTTCTCTCCACCGAGTGGTTCATCCGCCGCCGTCGCGGCATGGTCTGAGTCCCGCCCGAAGTATCCGCCCCACGCCCCGCTGACCCGCCCGTCCATGGGGGATCTCCCCCGGGAGGGCCTGATGCCGCCTGCCGTATTTCTTCTCGCGGCGCGTCTTATCCTGAACGAAGTCATGATCCGTCCGGCCACCGGCGGCGCGGAATGGATCGAACTGCTGAACGCCGGCGATGAACCGGCTGCCCTGGCCGGCCTGGAGATCGAGGATGCCCGGGCCCGGCCCGCCGCGGCACCCGGGAACCTGCCGCCGCTCGAGCCCGGGGGGTTCTGGATCCTGACCGCGGATACGTCGAAGTTCCTCGCGGCGTTTCCCGGAGCGGACGCCCGCCGGGTCACGAAGCCGGGAGGCGCCTGGCCCACGTTCAACGATGCGGACGGAAGCGATGGATTCGCCGACCGGATCCGGATCCGCGCGACCTCCGGGGCGGTGCTCGACTCGCTGGAGTACACCGCCCGCTGGATCGGGACCGCGGGGGTTGCGCTCGAACGCGTCGACCCCGGCGGGGCCACCCAGCTCGCATCGAACTGGTCGCCGTCGGTGGATCCGTCCGGGGGCACGCCGCTCGCCCGGAACTCGCTCGCGCTCCTCCCGGGAGAAAACCTGGAAGGAGCGTTGATCGTTCCGGAGGGTCCGCTGGAGGACGACGGCGGCGGGCTCCGCGTGCCGATCGCCTGGCACCTGGAACGGCCCGCGCTCCTGTCGATGGAACTGTTCGACATGAGAGGCCGGACCGTCCGCCTGCTGAAACCGCTCGAGAGCAGCGGCACGGTGGGGCGCATCGTCTGGGACGGCCGGGACGACGCGGGGCGGGATGTGCCTCCCGGAATCTTCTGGGTTCTCCTCGAGGGGCGTCTGGACGGGGACCGGGACGCGTCGCGCTGGCGCCGCCCGGTCGTCGTCGTGCGGAGGGGGCCATGATCCGGGGGTGGACGCGCCGCGTGGACGTCCGCCGCCGGGGCGGCGCGGAGAGGTCGCCGGTCGCGCGCCGGGCCCGGCGCGCGCCGGGTCCGCCCGGTCGCCGGGCCGCGTGTGCCGCCGCGGCGTTCGTCCTGGCCTGCGTCGTCTGCGGGGCTGCCCGGGCCGCGTTCGAGTACGACGGGTTCGACCCGGCGGCCGCGGCCCGCGGTGTGTCCGGCCCGGCCTGGCCGGTGACGGAACGCCCCGCCTGCGCGGCGCCGCCGCTGTTCGGAACGCCGCCGCCGGCCGGGGTGATGTTCGCGTCGGCGCGGTTCGGGGCGGCGCCCGAACTCAGCGGGGGAAGCGCCGCGGCCTGGACGACGATCGGCGGGTGTCTCGCGGAGTTCGAAGCGCTGCGGCTGGGTCTCGGCGACTACCGGGAAACGACGCTCCGCCTGACCGCGGCGCGTCCGGCGGAAACCGGCTGGGGCTGGGCGATCTCCGTGGCGCTGGAAACGTGGAGCGCCGGGGACTACGGCGCCGCGCGCCCGGTGGCCGGCGGCGGGGTCGGATTTGCACCGGCACCCGGCCTCCGGGCCGGAGTGGCCGTGGCCGGAGCGACGATTGACGCCGGCGTTTCCTTCGATGCCGGCTCCGGGTTCACCGTGGGGGCGGGATACGAGAGCGTGCCCGGCGGCAGCCTCGGGCGGTTCCGGGCCGGCGCCGAAATGACGGCGGTCCGCGGCGTGCGGTTTCGCGCCGGGTTCGCGCCCGACACGGGGCAGACGTCGTTCGGCCTTGCCGCGTCGGCGCGCGGTATCCGGGTGGACGTGGCCCGCGCCGATCATCCCCGGCTCGGCGCTTCGGTGATCGCCGGCGTGACGTTCGCGAGGCGGGCGGTCCCGAAACCACCGGCGCCGCCGCGCGGGGAGAAGCGATGAAGCCGGCCGCGCGCGCCCTGCTCCTGGTCCTCCTCCTGCCTCACGCCGAAGTGACGGCCTCTCTCGTCGCGGGAACCCGCTGCGTGACGCCCGCCGCGGCGCAGTCGGACGACGAGGACGCCGTTTCCGAGGAGGTCGAGCCGGTTCCCGTCAACAGCGCCTCGATCGGCGACCTCCTGGCACTGCCGGGAATGGACGAGGACCTGGCCCGGGCGATCCTCGCGGTCCGGGACAGCCTCGGAGGCCTGTCCGGGTTCGACGAACTGACCCGGCACCCGGCGATCACCGCGGCGCGGCTCATGCCGCTGAGGGAACTGCTGCTCATCGAACCGGAACGGCGAACCCCGGCGCAGTGGGATGCGCAGGCCACGCTGCGCAGCGTGTCGTCGGGAGAACCGCGCGCCGAGTTCCGCTCGGCGTACCGGTCGACCGGCCGCACCGCGGCCGTCCGGATCCGCCGCCAGGCTCCGGAAAATCCCGAGATCACGTTCCGCGCGTCGGCGCGGATCCGGGGCGGCGTGCGGGTCCTCGGCGGCGACCTCACTCCCGCCGCGGGGCTTGGGCTGCTCGCCGGAGTGTCGAACCGGCCTCCGCCGCGCGGCGTGCCCGCCCCCGCCGGTGCGCCGTCGGCACTCCCGCCGCCGGCCGGCGGGCGGATCCTCCGGGGTGTGCAACTGGAGGGCGCCGGCCTCTTCTCGTTCGGCCACCATGCCGTCGGAGGATGGAGCACCGACTCGGGCCGGTCGGGCTCCGCCCAGATCCTCCGGCTCAACCCCTCCGCCGCTTCCGGAGCGCCGGGCGTGAGCCCGGCGCTGATCCGCCACGACGGCCGGTTCTGGTCCGGCATCGTGGCCGCGGGGGCCCGGTCGGGGACGGAGTGGATGCTGGAGTCGGCCCGCGATCCGGACGGTCGGTGGCGCCACGCGGTCATCGCCGTCACGGTCGGCCCTGCCCCGGTCCGCGTCGGGCTGTCGGTCACCGGAGGCGCTCCGGATTTTCTCAATCCGTTCGGGTCGGACTTCGAGTCCGGGCGGAACGACAACCGGAACGAGGCGGCGCTGAGCGTCCGCGCGCGGCTCCGCCGCGGGATGGCCGTCGAGGCGGAAGCGCGGGCGGCCCTCGAGCGGGCCACGACGCGGCGGGCCTGGGAACGGGTTGCCGGATACGGCCGGGCCCGTCTCGAAGCATCGCTCGGATCGGGGTGGTCCGTTCTGTCGGAGATGCGGATGGAAAACCGCGGCGCTCCGGGGCCCGGCGGGGTGGCCGAGGCGTCGCTGCGGAGGCACACGGGCGTCCTGCGTCTCGGGTGGGAGCGCGGAGGGGATCACCTTCGCGTGGAGTGGCAGGGGAAACTCGACATCCGCCCCTCCCGCGACCCCGCGGCGCCGGCCGTCATCGACGCCGTGACCGACGTCGTGCACGTCCGCGGGCGCCGGGTGCTGTTCGGGCGCCTGCGGATCGGCGGCGGCGTGTCCCGGTTCCGGACGCCGCCGGCGGCTCCCGTCACTCTGTACGAGGAGCGCCCCCGGGGGCTGTATCCCGCCGTCCTCGTGAGGGGTTCGGGGCGAAGGATGCATGCGAGCGTCGATGCGCACCTCGGTCCGCTGACCTGCGGAGCCTTCCTTGCGCGCGAAACCACCGGGGAAGGACCGGCCCGGGCGAGCTGGGGGATCTCGCTGCGTGCGGTCGGCCTGTTCAGCCAACCGCTTGCCCCAATTGACTCTAGGCGCTCACGATGATACTTTTCCGGTCCTATGCCCGCACTCAATCTGTCTCACGACGCGATCAGGGAAATCGTCCGCCAGATACGGCTCGATGTGTGCCTGATGACGAACGTCGGCAATTCCGGTCATCCCGGGGGCCCCCTGGGGATGGCGGATTACGCCACGTTCCTCTTTTTCAACGTGATGGACCTGGATCCGAAGGATCCCCGGAAGAATCCGCGGGACCGGTTCGTCCTGTCGAACGGCCACTGCTCGGCCTACAACTACTCCGTGCTCTGCCGCCGGGGGTACTTTCCGCCGAAGTGGCTCCTGACGTTCCGCCAGTCGAAGTCCCCGCTGCAGGGTCACCCGAACATGATCTACGTGCCCGGGCTTGAGGCCTCCACCGGGTCGCTGGGCCAGGGGCTCTCGCAGGCCAACGGCATGGCCCTCGGCGCCCGTCTCAAGGGTGAGGACACAGTCCGCGTCTACTGCAACTGCGGCGATGGAGAACTGCAGGAAGGCAACATCTGGGAGGCGGTAATGACCGCCGCCCACTACAAGCTCGACAATCTCTGCATGCTGGTCGATTTCAACGACGCCCAGATCGACGGGCGCGTCCAGGATGTCATGGGGATCGAGCCGCTCGGCGACAAGTTCCGCGCCTTCAACTTCCATGTCATCGAGGCCGACGGTCACGACTACGGCGCGATCGAGAGCGCCTACGCGGAAGCCGCGGCCACGAAGGGCAGGCCGTCCGTCATCCTGTTCAGGACGCTGATGATGAAGGGGGTGCCGGCCTACGAGGACAACTTCAAGTGGCACGGCAAGCCTCTCTCCGACGACGAACTGGCCGTGGCGTTCCAGGCACTCGGCTGGACGGGCACGAAGGCGGAGCGGATCGCCACCTACGAGGACTGGCCCGAACCGCCGAAGAAGCCGGGCCCGATCTGGCCGTTCGTCGGCCACGGCCATTGAGGTGCTGACGCGATGACGCAGAAACGGGACATGCAGCTGACGCGCCAGGCCTATGCCGACGCGCTCGTGGAACTCGGCGAGGAGGATCCGCGCGTCGTCGTGCTCGACGCCGATCTCTCCCAGTCCACGCTGACGAAATTTTTCGCGGAGAAGTACCCGAACCGGTTCTTCGAAATGGGCATCTCCGAGCAGGACATGGTCGGAACGGCCGTGGGGCTGTCGCACATGGGCTTCGTTCCGTTCTTCTCGTCCTACTCCATCTTCCTGTCCGGCCGGGCCTGGGACCAGGTGCGCAACGGCATCGCCTATTCCGCGGCCAACGTGAAGATCGGCGCGGCCCACGGCGGCATCTCGGTGGGGAAGGACGGGCCGACGCACCAGTCGATGGAGGACGTGGGCGTCATCCGCCCGATCGTCAACTTCACGCTGATCGTCCCCGCCGACTACCACGAGACGTTCAAGACGACGAAATGGTCGGCGAACTACGTGGGCCCGGTGTTCTTCCGGATGGGGCGCGAGAAGGTGCCGACGATCACGACGCGCGACACGCCGTTCGAGCCGGGCAAGGCGTTGATGATGGAGGACGGTCCGGACGGCACGATCATCGCATGCGGGCTGATGGTGGCCATGGCCCTGGAAGCCGCCGAGATGCTGCGCAAGAAGGGGATCAAGCCGCGCGTCCTCAACATGCACACGATCAAGCCGCTCGACCACGACGCGATCCTGGCCGCGGCCCGGGAGACCGGCGCCGTCGTCACCGCCGAGGAGCACAGCCGCTACGGCGGGCTCGGCTCGGCGGTGGCCGAGGTGCTGATCGAGAGCGACCATCGCGTGCCGATGAAGATCGTGGCGATCAACGACCGCTATCTGGAATCGGGGCCGCCGGAAGATCTCCTGGCCCTGGCCGGGCTGACGCCTCAGAACATCGCCGATTCCCTGGAAGGCCTTCTGAGAAAGGGGTCCCGATGAATCCGACCGTGTCCCGCACGATGCCGGTGGCCGACGCGATGGCGCGTCTCGGAACGGAAACCGCGTTCGAGGTCCTGGTCCGGGCGAAGGCCCTCGAGGCGAAGGGGAAGCACGTCGTTCATCTCGAGATCGGCGAACCCGACTTCGACACGCCGAAGCACATCGTCGAGGCGGCCAAGAAGGCGCTGGACGACGGCTTCACCCACTACGGCCCGGCCGCCGGGCTCCCCGACCTCCGGGAAACGATCGGCGAGCACTACACGAAGACCCGCGGCGTCCCGGTGACCGCCGAAAACGTGGTGGTCGTGCCGGGAGCCAAGCCCGTCCTGTTCTACGGAATGCTGGCCACGATCAATCCCGGGGATGAAGTCATCTATCCGAACCCCGGTTTTCCGATCTACGAGTCGGTCATCAACTATCTCGGCGGCAAGGCGGTGCCCCTGCCGTTGCAGGAGTCGAAGGGATTCCGCTTCGACCTGTCCGATCTCCGCGACCGCATCACCGACAGGACCCGGATGATCATCTTCAATTCGCCGCAGAATCCGACCGGCGGCGTGCTGGAAAAAGAGGACATCAAGGGGATCGCCGACCTCGTGCGCGGAAAGCCGATCTGGGTCCTGGCGGACGAGATCTATTCCGATCTCCTCTACGAGGGCACGCATCACTCGATCCTCCGCGAACCGGGCATGCCGGAGCAGACGATCGTGCTCGACGGTTTTTCCAAGACGTTCGCGATGACCGGCTGGCGGCTCGGCTACGGCGTCATGCCCGTCGAACTCGCGAAACACGTGGCCCGCCTGGCCACGAACTGCAACTCCTGCGTGGCCGCGTTCATCCAGAAGGCGGGGATCGCGGCGCTGACCGGACCGCGCGACGAAGTGGACGCGATGGCCCGCGAGTTCCGGAAGCGGCGCGACGTCATCGTGGCCGGCCTGAACGACATCCCCGGCGTGTCCTGCGTGATGCCGAAAGGTGCGTTCTACGCGTTCCCGAACATCACCGCGCTCGGGGTGCGCAGCGAGGAACTCGCCGCCGCAGCGCTGGACGAAGCCGGCGTGGCCGTGCTTTCGGGCACGGCGTTCGGCCGGTTCGGACAGGGGTATCTCCGCCTGTCCTACGCGAACAGCCTCGAGAACATCGAGATGGCGCTCGACCGCCTTAAGAAACTGTTCGCGTCGCGGCGCAGCTGACCGGACACATCATGCCCCGGGCCACGCCCTCCTTCCCCCTGCCCTACGGCGTGAGCGACCTTCTGCTCGCCCTCGGGGGCAACGCGATCCTGCCGAAGGGCGGCACCGGAACGATCGACGAGCAGATCGCCGTCACCCGGAAGACGATGCGCGCGGTGGCCCGCCTGGCCCACCCCGGAGTGCGGGTGGTCATCACCCACGGCAACGGGCCGGTGGTCGGCAACATCCTGCTGCGGAACGCCGCCGCCCGCGCCGAGATCCCCCCGATGCCGCTGGATGTCTGCGGAGCCGACAGCCAGGGCGGCCTCGGCTACATGATCCAGCAGACTCTCGAGAACGAACTGTTCGCGGCCGGGCGGCACCGGTCCGTCGTGACGCTGGTGACCCAGGTGCGCGTGGATCCGCGCGACCCCGCGTTCGACGATCCGGACAAGCCGATCGGCCCGTTCTACGCGACCATCGACGCGGCCGGTCCCGAGGCCCGGGAGTGGGAGATGCGGGAGGACTCCGGGCGCGGATTCCGGCGCGTGGTGCCGTCGCCGCGGCCGATCGAAATCATCGAGGAGCACGCGATCCGCGTCCTGCGCGACGCCGGGTTCGTGGTCATCGCGCTCGGCGGGGGAGGCGTTCCGGTCGTCCGCCGGGACGACGGAACGCTCGGCGGCGTGGAAGCGGTCATCGACAAGGACCGCTCCTCCGCGGTCCTGGCCACCGATCTCCGGATACCGCTGCTGGTCCTCGTGACCGGGATATCCGAGGTCCGGCTCGCGTTCGGCGGAAAGGACGAGCGCCCGCTCTCCGCGATGACGCTGGCCGAGGCCCGGCGCTACCTGGCCGACGGGGAGTTTGCCGCCGGATCGATGGGGCCGAAGATCGAGGCCTCCTGCGACTTTCTCGACGCCGGCGGGCGCGAGGTGATCATCTGCGCGGCGGACTCGATCAGCGAGTCGCTGGACGGCAAGTCGGGGACCCGGATCACGCGCTGAGGGGCCCCGCGCACTTTTCCCTTGCCAGAGTGCCCCGGGCCGGGCTAACAATTGTTTCCCGCCGTCATCACCGCTCCACGCCCCGGTTCTCCGTCCGAAGGAGAACAGCCATGTTCAGTTCTACCCGCACGCCCCGTCTGGTTCTGCTGGCCGCCCTTTTCATCCTTCCCGCCGCCACCGTTTCGCCGCCTCCGACCGAGGCCGCGATACTGCTCAACGAGATCCTCGCCGACCCGGCCCGGGACTGGAATCTCGACGGAGCGGTGTCGTCGCGCGACGACGAGTGGGTCGAGATCATCAACACCGGTCCGGACCCGGTGAACCTGGCCGGGTACCGGCTGGCCGGACCCGACACCGTCTGGCGCTACGCGTTTTCCGGCGTGCTCAATCCGGGGCAGGTCCAGTGCGTCTACGGATCCGCTTCGTACGCATGGGAAACGGCGAACGGCTATCCGGCCTTCGGACTCCGGCTGTCGAACACGGGTGGGGAGATCATCCTGTTCCGGCTGGATCCGGTGCCGGTCGCCGTGGACTGCCGCGCGTACACGGATCACGAGGCGGACGATGACCGGTCCGTCGGCCGGGGGCCGGACGGGGGGCCGAACTGGCTGCTCCTCGACGGCCTGAATCCCTACACCGGTTCCGCGGAACCGGCGGGAAGCGGCTGCAACCCCTCGCCGGGGGCGCTCATGTCCTGCCCGACGCCGGTGGACGCCACGACCTGGAGCCAGGTCAAGGCCTGGAGGGAGTTCACTCCACGCTTCTAGGACGCAGGAAGGCCCGGTCCGCGTTCGGCGGACCGGGCCTTCCTGTTTTCTGCGGTTCGTCAATCTGGTGCGGAAGGGGGGACTCGAACCCCCACAGCGTTGCCACCACTAGGTCCTGAACCTAGCGCGTCTACCAGTTCCGCCACTTCCGCGCCTGATTGAGACCCGGTACTGTATAGGCGCGGCGGGGCGGGTGTCAACCGGGACAGTGTCCCGTGGTATACTGCGCGGCCATGCATTTGGACTTTCTGGATCCTCGACATCTGATCGAGTCCTTCGGGTACCTGGGACTCTTCCTGATCGTTTTCGCCGAGTCGGGCCTGTTCTTCGGCTTCTTCCTGCCGGGGGACAGTCTGCTGCTGACCGCCGGCCTGTTCGCGTTCAAGGGGTTTCTCCGGATCGAACCGCTGCTGCCGCTCCTGTTCACGGCGGCGGTCCTCGGCGACAACGTCGGCTACTGGTTCGGCAAGAAGGCGGGCCCCCCGCTGTTCAACCGGGAGAACTCGTTCTTTTTCCGAAGGAAGAACCTCCTGGCCGCCCGCGACTTCTACGACAAGCACGGCGGAAAGACGATCGTGCTGGCCCGGTTCATGCCCTTCGTCCGGACGTTTGCGCCGATCGTTGCCGGAGCGGTCGACATGCCGTGGCGTCGCTTCCTGTTCTTCAACGTTCTCGGCGGATTCATCTGGGCGGTCGGGCTGACGCTCGCGGGATTCTGGCTCGGTAGCCTGTTTCCGCCCGAGGTCATGGACAGGTATTTCCTCGTCATCGTCCTCGTGGTCATCGTGCTCTCGGTGATGCCGACGATCCTGCATGTCTGGAAGGAGAGTCGTGGTCGGGGCTGACACCGGAAGAAAGATCGTCTGCACGAACCGGAAGGCCCGGCACCTCTTTCAGATCCTGGAGACGTTCGAGGCCGGCCTCGTACTGACCGGAACCGAGGTCAAGAGCCTGCGGGCCGGCCATGCCACGATGACGGATGCCTACGCCGAACTTCGCGACGGCGAGGCGTACCTCAACAACTTCCACATCAATCCCTACGAGCAGGGAAACCGGTTCAATCACGAGCCGACCCGCCGCCGGAAACTGCTGCTCCACCGGAAGGAAATCAACAAGCTCACCGGGCGCACCGTCGAAAAGGGGCTGACGCTGGTGCCCCTCCAGGTCTATTTTCGCAACGGGTACGCGAAGATCGAGATCGCGCTGGCCCGCGGGAAGAAGACGTTCGACAAGCGGAAGGACATCACGGACCGGGAGATGAAGCGGGACATGGAGCGGGGGCTGAAGGAGCGGAATCGATGAGGGGGCCCGACCCGGGCCGCCGCGCGGCGCGACTTCGCCTGTGCCTTCTCCTCGGGCTCGCGTGGCTCTTCGTGCCGTTCGCAACGCCGGTGTCCGCGGCGGACCCCCTGCCGCTGACCGCCCGCGTCGCATACCGCGACGGCCGGCCCGGAGAGGAGATGCGCGTTCTCGTTTCCGGCAGCGAAGTCTGGCTGTCCGCCCAGGACATCACCGCGATCTTTGCCGGACGACGCAGCTGGCGCGCCGATATCCGCCGCATGGTCCTGACGTTCGGCGAGCACGAGGTGGCGCTGGTGGTGGGGTCGGAAACCGCGTTTCTCGATCGCGACGATCCCGTGCATCTTCCCGGCCCGATTCCGTACCGCGAGGGGCGCGTGTACATCCCGTTTTCGCTGTTCCTGGCCCTGGACGGGTCGCTGCGTTCCTGGGTTCCGGAGACGATCTCCTGGAATCCGGACGAACTCGTGCTCACCGTCGGCGCGGAACGCTCGGGCGGGCTGCTGTCCGTCCGGGTCGAGTCCGGACGCGAGGAGCGGCTGGATCTCGTCGTGGACGAACCGTACGAGTACCGGCTCGTGTCCGCGGCCCGCAGCCGGTTCGTCCTCCGCCTGCCCGGCGCCGTCTGCGATCCCGACAGCCTCGTTCTGCCCGCCGGCGGCGAGCGGTTCCTGGCGCTTGCCGTCAGCAGGATCGCCAACGGAACCGCCGTTTCGTTTGCCGTTCCCGAGGATGTTCTCGGCTACCAGATTCTCCGTCTCGAGCGACCGAACCGGATCTCCGTCGTGCTCTCCTCCGACGAGCGGGCGATCCGCGAAGGACGCCTCACGCCGTTCGCCGGATCCGGCCTCGACGCGAACGCCTCGATCCGCACCATCGTGATCGATCCCGGTCACGGCGGGGACGACCCGGGAACGTCCTCGGCGCGGGGCGTGAAGGAGTCGGATTTCGTGCTCTCCCTCGCCAGGGACGTGGCCCTGAAACTCGGGGAACAGCTCGGGGTCAACGCCATCCTGACCCGCGACTCCGATCGCGCGCTCACCATCGAGCAACGGATCGACGCGGCCAACGTGGCCGGTGCGGACCTGTTCCTGAGCCTTCACCTGGACGGTTATCCCTCGCCGCGCGTCCGCGGACCGCGCGCCGTGGTGGCCCGCCCCCCGGCCGGGGCGCCGCGCGCGGCTTCCGGATCGCTCAAGGATCTCGGCTTCCGGGCCTGGGGCGACGCCCAGCGCGGCTCGGTCAATCGCGCCTACCTTTTCGCGGATCGCCTGGTCGGTGAAGTGGCCGCCGCGCTCGACATCCCGTCCCGCGGCGTGGAGGAATGGCCGCTCCCGCTGCTGAACGGCGTGATGATGCCGGCGGTGTTCCTGGAACTGGACGCCATGACGGCCGACGGGGCGGACGACTGGATCGGCGATCCCGCGATGAGGTCGCGCGCGGTCGACGCCGTCGTGACGGCGATCGACCGCTATCGACGGGAGGCGCCGTGAACGAAAAGGAGCGGCCCCGGATCGGGCGCGGGCGGATCTTCTTTGCCGGTGTCCTGCTCGTTCTCCTCGTGACGACCGGGATCCTCGGCAACCGCGTGTTCCGGGAACGGCGCGGCCCGGCGGGAACCACGGTCGTATCCGGCGACGAGCCGGCCGGAGTGGCATTCCGGACCCTGACCCTCTACTTCGGCAGCCGCGACTCCACCGGACTTGCCGCGGAACGCCGCGACGTGCTGGCCGGGACGCATATGTCGCAGGACGTCGTGGAGGCGCTGGAAGGGCTGGCGGAAGGGCCGATGACCGATCTCGTGCCGCTGCTCCCGTCCGGGACTCACGTGAAGCACGTGTTCATCGACGCGGCCGGTCTGGCCTACGTGGACTTTTCCAGCGAGATTGTCGACGGGTTCCGGGGAGCGGGGCTGTCCCGCGAACTCCTGGCGGTCCGGTCGATGGCGCTGACGCTGCGGGTCAATTTTTCCGCGCTCCAGGCCCTGCAGATCCTCGTGGACGGCCGGCCGGTCCCGACCCTGGGCGGGCATCTCGACACGTCGGGGCCCCTGGCGCTTTCGGAGTGGGACTGATGACGGCGGAACGGAAACCCCGTCCGGTGGGGATCTTCGATTCGGGTATCGGCGGGCTGACCGTTGTCCGGGCGCTGCTCGCGGCGGTCCCCGACCTGGACATCGTCTATTTCGGCGACACCGCTCGCGTCCCGTACGGAACGAAATCGGACCGCACGGTGAGCCGGCTGACGCTCGAGTGCATCCGGTTCCTCACGCACTACGACGTGGGCCTGGTCGTGGTGGCCTGCAACACCGCGTCGTCCATCGCACTGGCCGAGGTGTCCCGCGTGGTCGACGTGCCGGTCGTCGGGATGATCGAGCCGGGCGTCCGTGAAGCGCTCAGGGCCTCGAAGACCGGCGTCATCGGCGTCATCGGGACCGAGGCCACGATCCGTTCCGGCGGTTACGAAAAGAGGCTCCGCGAACTCAAGCCCGATGTCACGATCGCCACCGCCGCCTGCCCGCTGTTCGTGCCGCTGGTGGAGGAGGGGTGGACGCATCACGATGTGACGCGGCAGGTGGCCCGGGAGTACCTGGCGCCGCTGCTCGCCGCCGGCATCGACACCCTGATTCTCGGGTGCACGCACTACCCGATGCTGACCGACGTTCTCGGCGAAGTGGCCGGACCGGCGGTCACGCTGATCGACACGGGGGCCGCGGCCGCCGCCGACGTGGCCCGTTCGGGTCCCGCTTCCGGCACCGGCGACCGCCGGTTCTTCGTCAGCGACGTCCCGAACCGGTTTGCCGTGAACGGGGCGCGGTTTCTCGGACAGCCGCTCGGCACCATCCGGCTCGTCGAACAGTCCGATCTCCCCTGGTTCGAGCGCACCCTTTCGGAGGATTCATGACGGAACGCCACGACGGACGCCGGGACAGCCAGCTCCGGCCGCTCAAGATCACGCTCGGCGCCCAGCGCGGGCCGCACGGTTCGGCCCTCATCACCATGGGGGAGACGCGGGTGCTCTGCGCGGCGTCCATCGAGGAGCGGGTTCCGGGCTGGCTGCGCGGCACCGGACGCGGCTGGGTGACCGCCGAGTACGGCATGCTGCCCGGTTCCTCGCCGAGCCGCATCTCGCGCGAGGCGGCGCAGGGGAAGCAGGGGGGGCGCACCCTGGAAATCCAGCGGCTGATCGGGCGGTCGCTGCGGGCGGTCGTGGACCTCAAGTCGTTCGGCGAGCGGACGGTGACCGTGGACTGCGACGTCCTGGATGCCGACGGGGGCACGCGCACCGCCGGGGTCAACGGCGCGTCCGTGGCGCTCCATGCGGCGTTCACGAAGCTGGTCGAGGCGGGAACGATTCCGTATCACCCGATGCGGGATCTCGTGGGGGCGGTCAGCGTGGGGATGGTCGACGGCCGACCGTGCCTCGACCTGGACTACCGCGAGGACGTGGATGCGGGCGTGGACATGAACGTGGTGATGACCGGCGCCGGGCAGTTCGTGGAGATCCAGGGCACGGCGGAGTCGACACCGTTTTCCGAAAAGGACCTGTCGCGACTCGTGACCGCGGCCAGGAAGGGGATCAGGCGCCTCCTCGCCGCGCAAAGGAAGGCGCTCGGCCTGCCCGCGGCATGATCCTTCCGGCCGAACTCGTCGTCGCCACCCGGAACCCGGGCAAGCTCCGCGAAATGGAAGCGGGGCTCCGCCGCTTCGCCGGGCCCGGCCTGCGTGTCCGGTCGCTCGGCGAGTTTCCCGGCGCGCCGGACGTGGAGGAAACGGGCCGTACCTACGTCGAAAATGCCCGGCTCAAGGCGGAGAGCGCTTTCCGCGCCACCGGGCTCCCGTCGCTCGGCGACGACACCGGTCTCGAAGTCGACGCGCTCGACGGCGCCCCCGGACTCCACAGCGGTCGCTGGGCCGGGGCGGACCAGGATCCCGGGCGGAACATGGCAAAGCTCCTCGCCGCGCTGGACGGGATCCCGGCAGAGCGGCGCACCGCCCGCTTCCGCTGTGTGCTCGTTCTCGTGACGGAGTCGAGCGACCCCGGGGCGGCGCCGGCCGCCGCGGACCCGGAGATCGCCGTGGTCGAGGGAGTCGTGGAAGGATCGATCCTATCGGCGCCGCGCGGCGGCAGCGGATTCGGTTACGATCCGCTCTTTCTCGTCCGGGGCACGGGGAAGACCATGGCGGAACTGAGCCTCGAGGAAAAAAACAGTCTCTCGCACCGCGGGCTGGCGCTGCGGACGCTGTGCAGGCACGGGAGGTCGTGAAGCGCCGCCTCGATCGCGCCCTTCCTTAAACGGCGGCGGCGGCCCCGCCGCGCGGGCCGGACGTCCCGGGCCGGGCCGCCGGAATCGATAAAATCGCACAAGATATTGTGCTGCAAAGGTTTGCGCGGCACAGTTCTCTCCCAGTCAAGTTTTACTCAACAGTCGCGCACCACTCTGTCTCCTGAGTACGACCCACGGCGGGCCGTGCCCCACCCATCGAGGAGGCAGTGACCATGTTCCAGGAAACAGGACCCCGTCCGCATGCGCCCTTCCGGCGCGCCTTCACGCTGACCCTTGTCCTCGTCCTCGCCGCCGCGGCGATCATCGGCGTACCCGCATCGCGCCGCGCCGCCACCGCCTCCACGGCGGAACAGTCCGGCCCGCCGCTCCGGATCCACTCCCCGGCCGCCGACGCCGTCGAGGATGAGGCGTCCGCACTGCTGGGCTGGACCGCCCGATCGAAAGGGGACGTCGTCGTGTTCCTGTCGCGGAAAAGCCTGGCGGGACGGAGCGCCCGCGACCTGATCGCCGATCCGGCCGTCATCAAGAAGGTCACCTCCGCGTCCTCGCTGCCGCTCCGCGACATCGTCCGCGGGGAGCCGGGAACCTCGACCTGGTCGTGGGCCGTGGCGCTCCGCCATGACGACGGAACGTACGAGATGTCCGCCCCGTCCTCGTTCCGGAGCGTCAAGACGTTCGAGGCCCGGTCCGCGAACCCGCTGCTGATCAGCGAGTCGCGGCGCGGGTCGGTGACGCCGGTTTCCGCGGGCGTCGCTTCCCTGACGCTGGATTTCGCGAACGGCTACCGCTTCGATCCGCTGCGCGACGGAGTGCCCGCGGTGCCGGCCGAACTGGCGGCGCGGACCCCGAAGGCCGGAGAGACGGCCGGGTACCTCGTGCAGTTCAAGGGGCCGGTCCTTCCCGGGGAGCGGAGCGCGCTGGTCGCCGCCGGGGCGCTGCCCGTGGCCTGGGTTCCCGGCTACGCCTATCTCGTGCGGATGACGCCGGAAGCGCGCGCCGAAGTGGAAGCCCTCCCCTCCGTCCGCTGGGTCGGCGCGTACCTGCCGGCGTTCAAGCTCAGCGGCGACCCCCGGATGCAGGGCGCGAACGGATCGGTCACGGTCACCGTGCTGCTGTTTCCCGACGCCGACCTGATCCTCGCCCGCTCGGGCATGGAGGCGCTCGGCGCCGCGATCGAGGAAGCCACCGATTCCGGCCGGGCCAAGGTCATGAGGATGACGGTTGCCCCGTCCCGGCTGGCGGACATCGCCGTCCGCGGCGACGTGGCCTGGGTCGAGCCGTTCTTCGCGCTGCACACCACGAACAGCGTGCTGCAGTGGGTCGTCCAGACGAACGTGTCCAACAGCCGCCGCGTGTGGGACATGGGGATCCGCGGCGAAGGGCAGGTCGTGCACACGTCCGATTCCGGAATCCGCACATCGCACAACTCCTTCCGCGACGCCGCCGTGCCGATCACCACGTTCGGCCAGTATCCGACGCACCGGAAGATCATCGCCTACGAGCCGGCGGTTCTCGGCGGAGGCGTCGTCTTCGGGGATGCCGCGGGAGCGTCCTATCACGGCACCCACACGACCGGAACGATCGTCGGCGACGACTCGCCGTTCGCCGCGGACACCCGCGACGGCAACGCGCTCAAGGGGAAGATCTGGTTTCATGACGGCGGGGCGCTGACGAACAGCATCATCGCTCCCGGCGACCTGAACCTCATGTTCCAGGCGCCGTACACCGGCAACGCCGGCGGCGCGGCGCGCATCTCCTCGAACTCGTGGGGCGGCGACGCCATGGGCGCCTACACCGTGCATTCCATGACCGCCGACCAGTTCATGTGGGATCACAAGGACTTCCTCGTGAATTTTTCCAACGGGAACGCCGGCCCGGAACCGGCCAGCGTGGGGTCGCCGGCCACGATGAAGAACGGCATCAGTTCCGGGGCCTGCGAGAACGGAACGCTCGCCGGAACGCCCGCGTACTTTTCCAGCCAGGGACCGGCGGCCGACCTCCGGCTCAAGCCCACGATGATGACCCCCGGGTCCGGCATCGTCTCGGCAAACGGGGCCGGCGACACCGGCTACAAGTCCCTGTCGGGAACGAGCATGTCCTGTCCGGCGGGCGCGGCCGGCGAAATGCTGATCCGCCAGTACTGCATGGAGGGGTGGTATCCGACCGGCGTCAAGACACCGGCCAACGCGTTCACGCCGAGCGGAGCCCTGCTCAAGGCAATGGCGATCTCCTCCACGGACAACGACATGACCGGCCTGCCGATCCCGAACAACGTCGTCGGCTGGGGGCGGATGAAGGTGGACAACATCCTCTACTTTCCCGGTGATGCCGCCCGCACGGCGCTCGTGGATCAGACGGACGGCCTGCTGACCGGGGACTTCATCGAGTACGAAGTCCGGGTCGACGGCGCGGCGGTGCCGCTGAAGATCACGCTCTGCTGGTTCGACAAGGAGGGCAGCCCGGCCGCCGCCCGCCAGCTCGTGAACGACCTGAACCTGACGGTGACGGATCCGTTGAACGTGACCTACACCGGAAACGTGTTTGCCGGCGGCCAGTCGGTGCCGGGGGGCGCGGGCGACACGCTGAACGTGGAGGAGTGCGTGCGGCTCAACACGCCCCAGGCCGGGGTGTACCGGATCCGCGTGTCCGCGGCGAACATTCCGTTCGGTCCCCAGCCGTTCGCGCTCGCGATCTCCGGGCAGCTCGGCGGCACCAGCGGATTCGTGCAGCTCGACCGGCTGCGCTACGGCGCCGACGACCTGATCGAAATCCGGGTCGAGGACCTGAACGCGACCGGTCCGCTGAGCGTGGCCGTGTCCTCGGCCACCGAATCGACGCCGGAAACGGTGTCGCTGGCCGGCGGCAACGGGGTGTTCACCGGATCCATCGCCACCACGGCGCTGGCCCCCGCCCTCGAGGGGAAGCTCTCCGTGTCGCACGGGGACGCGATCACCGTGACCTACGACGACGCAAGCCCGGTCATCTCGGTTTCGGTGATGGCTGAGGCCGACTTCACCGGCCCGGTGATCACGAACGTGGGGGGCACGGGCACCGACCAGACGCGGACGGTCACCTGGATCACCGACGTTCCGGCTTCCAGCCGCGTTTACTACGGGACGACGCCGTCTCTCGGCCTGGCGTCCGCCGAGGTCGCGGACCTCGTCACCGGGCATGCGCTCACGCTGACCGGGCTCGCGCCCGAGACGACGTACTACTTCGACGTGGAATCGCGGGACCAGGCCGGCAACACGACGCGGGACGACGCGGGCGGCTTCCACTACCGGTTCACCACCAGCGCGGCCGGCGACATCCTGCTGGCAATCGGCGACTCCAGCTTCCCGCACGAGGCCTACTACCAGTCGGCGTTCCGGAACTACGGGTGGAACGGGAGCGTGCTGGCCGGGTCACCCACGGACAACCCGCCGGTCGGCGACCGGAACTCGGGACTGCGGTCGTACACGGCGGTCCTCTGGCAGTCGGGCTACGAGCAGTATCCCGCGGTGACCGACGCGGCCCGTGACTCGATCCAGGCGTACCTGGACGGTGGCGGGCGGTTCTCGATCAGCACGCACGACATGGCCTGGTCGTTCACCGACGGCACGTCGGGGTACTCCACCGCGGCGCGGATCGCCTGGATGAATAATTACATGCACGTGTCCTACGTGGAGGATCCGCCCACCTGGTCGGCGAACCGCGGCGTCGTCGGCGACCCGATCAGCGGCGACTACGCCACCGGCATCCTCTACACGCCGCAGCGGACCGGCGGCGCCGGCGACGAGGTCAACGTGGTCAACGGCACCGGCACCGGAACGGCGATCTGGACGGACACCGACGCCACGATCGGCAACATCGCGGTGCGCTGGCAGAACCTGGTCCCGAACGGGTCGCCGGCGAACGCCGTGTGGGGTGGCACTCCGTCGAAGGTCGTGACGAACTGCTACGAGTGGGCCCAGATCAACGATCCGGCCGCCCGCGAGGACATCCTGGACAAGACGCTGATCTGGCTCATCGGTCATGACCACCCCGACGCGGCCGTGACGGCCCCGAACGGCGGGGAGGAGCTGACCGGAAGTTCCGTGTCGGTCTCCTGGACGGAGACGGCCTACGGCGGCACGTCCGTGGCCGCCCGCTCCCTCTCCTACTCGCCGGACGGCGGCGCGAGCTGGATTCCGATCACCGCCGCGCCCGGGGCTTCGCCGTACGTGTGGGACATCAGCGCCCTGCCGAACGGTCCGAACTACCGGGTGCGCATCCAGGTCACCGACGATGCGTCGCCCGCGCTGCGCGGCGGCGATACCTCCGACGCGAGCTTCGCGATCAACCGCCCCGGCGGCGACACGCGCGGTCCTGTCGTCGTGGCCGGTTCGATCGCGTCGAACCCGAACCCGATGGACAACGCGTTCGACGCGACGCTGTCGGCCACGCTCACCGACGTGGCGTTCGGCAACTCGAACATCGCCGCCGCCGAGTGGTCGGTGGGGGAGGCAGCCTCGCCGGCCGGATCCGGCCAGCCGATGGCCGGGTCGTTCAGCTCCCCGGTCGTGAACGTCTCGGCCACGGTTCCCGCGTTCACGGTTTCGAAGGGGGCGCGCACGTTCTGGGTCCGCGGCCGCGACGCCGGGGGTGCCTGGGGGCCGGCCACCGCGCAGGAATTCGTCGTGAACGGCCAGGACATCTCCGGGGCCGGCGAGGGGCGCATTCCCGCTCTCTTCGCGCTCGAGCAGAACGCGCCGAACCCGTTCAACCCGACGACGACGATCCGCTTTCACCTGCCCGCGGCGGGCCCCGTCGAGTTGTCGATCTTCACGGTTCAGGGGCGGAAGATCCGCTCGCTGATATCCGGCCACCGCGACGCCGGCCCCGGGTCGGTGGTCTGGGACGGCACCGGTGATTCCGGGGTGCCGGTCACGAGCGGCATCTATTTCTACCGCCTGTCCACGCCGGACCGGATCACGACCCGAAAGATGGTGATGGCAAAGTAGTCGGGCGGCGGGGTGCCGGGAGGCCCGGTACCCCGCCGGACCAACCATGGAAAAGGAGGACGACATGCTGCAGGGACGGGTGCTGTGGGACAGCGAGGGGCGGGTCATGCTGGCCGAGGTGGACGGAACGCCGGAAGCGAACAGGGGGGGACGGAGCGACCTCCGGCAGGAGGACCGGCGGCTGACGGACACCCAGGAACTGTGGGCCGAGCTTCCCGCGTGAAGGGGACGGGGGCTCCATGGTGCGCCTGGAGGGATTTGAACCCCCGACCGACGGATTAGAAATCCGTTGCTCTATCCACCTGAGCTACAGGCGCGCTGATCACATGGAAATTGGTCGGGGCGAGAGGATTCGAACCTCCGGCCCCCTGCTCCCAAAGCAGGTGCGCTACCAGACTGCGCCACGCCCCGACAGGGATTGGTTGCGGGAAAAGCAAGGGAACGAGGATAAGCGGCGCCCGTGAGGGCGTCAACACGCGCCGGGGTGGCCCCGGCGTCCGCCCGGCACTCCGCCGTCCGTCCCGCGTCGCCCACCCCGCCCCGCGACCGTCCTCATCACCGGTCCGGCCCGCCCGCGCCGCCCCCCGGTCGACCCCGGCCGGAGCTTGACGACCGCCCCCCCGGGGCTTAAGTTCAAGGCTCGTTCCCACGCGCTTGCATCCGCCGTTCGTCACACGGCGACACCGGCCCCGGGCCGGGCTATATCTCGCCAGAAAGGACATCACCATGGCATCCCGCGGAGTCAACAAGGTCATTCTCGTCGGAAACCTCGGAGCGGATCCGGAAATCCGTTACACCTCGGGCGGAACGGCCGTCGCCAACCTGCGACTGGCCACCACCGAGAGCTGGACGGACAAGACGGGGGAGCGCACCGAAAGGACGGAATGGCACCGGGTCATTCTCTGGGGCAAGACGGCCGAAACGGCCAGTCAGTACCTGACGAAGGGGAAGCAGGTCTACATCGAAGGCCGGCTTCAGACCCGCGAGTGGCAGGACAAGGACGGCAACAAGAAGTTCACCACCGAGATCAACGCCAACACCATGCTGATGCTCGGCAAGGGGGATGGCGGCGGCGGTGGCGGCGGCGGTCGCCCCTCGCGCGACCAGTCGGAATCGCCCGAGTATGCCGGCATGCCGGATGACGGCGGCTCGGCCCCGGACGACGACCTGCCGTTCTAGAGGAAGACCGGGGCGGTTGCCGCGTCGCGCGGTGGCCGCCCCGGCCGTCCGCTCCGTCCTTCCCGCCTCCCGTCCGGCCATTTCCCGCGTTATCACCGCGTGCTTCGAGAGGGGCCGTACTCCGCGAAGCGTCCGCTACGGCTCCTCGGGTTTCGGGGCCTTCGCCTCACCGGGCTTCGACATGTCCCGCACCATCGTCGTGGATCCGGTCACCGTGTTGTCCTCCAGGCTCTTCTTCGAGATCAGGACGACCCCGCCGTTCCCCGTCACCCTGTTTTCCTTCGATGAGGGCGTGGTGCGGACACTGCCGAAAACGATGTCGGCCCCGGCGTTGGCCGAGACGATGTTGTCGGCGATCGTCGATTTCGTGACGCCGGCGAGGAGAATCCCCGACCCGGAAAATTCGGAAAGGAATCCCTTGAGCCTGCGGGACATGCTGCGGATCTCGTTCCCGGAGATCACGGCTCCTTCGGTATGCGTTCCGAGGCGGTCGGTGCTCCAGGCCACGATGCCGATCCCGCAACGGCTGATCCGGTTGGCGGTGGCCGCGACGGCGCGCCCTTCCACGACGAGGCCCATGCCGAACCGCTCCACGCTGTTCCGGCGCACGAACGACTGTTCGGCGGTGAGGATCACCGCGGCGAACATGCCCTGCCGCTCGGCGGTTTCCGGGCCGAAGATCACGTTGTCCTCGATGACCACCCGCTCCGGAAGCCCCTCGTACGACGGGGGAAACGGGCGCACCCCCACGGCGAAGCAGCCGGGTTGTCTCCCGGAATCCGGCCCCGGATCCATTTCGAAACGACAGCGGCGGATGGACAGGTCGGTGTGCCGGCCGTTCGCGGAGATTCCGAAGGGGCCCGACTGGATGTGCAGGTCCTCGAGTATCCAGCCGCGCGTTCCGGCGGCGTAGGCATTCGCCGGAGCCGCCCACGACAGGGTGTCCCCCTGGAGGAGGACGATCGCGTTCTCGAACGACCGGAACGTGAGTCCCTGGATCGTGACGCTGTTGACGCCGGGGCCGTTCTTGAACCCGGTGTTCGTGCCGCGGGCCATGTGGAACGGATTGCCCTGCGTGTTGCGCGCCCCCTCGAGGATCGCGCCCTTCCGGCCAAGAATCGTGACGTTGCCGACCGGGATCGCCATGCCCCCCAGCAGCCCGGCGGTGGAGTCGGCGATGTTCGCGGACCAGTCGTAGACGCCGGCGGACAGGACCAGCGTGTCGCCCGGGGAGAGTCCGGCGAGCGCGCGCCGGACCGTTTCGTAGTCGCCGCTGTTTCCGGCGGGGGAGACGGTGCGCGATCCCGCCGCGGCGGCAGCGGGAAGGAGAACGACCAGGAGAGCGGCGAGTGCCGCCGCGAAAGCGGACCGGTTCATGACGGCGCACATGATCCTTCGTACATCCGTCGCGGTCAACTGTTGACCAATCCGGGATCGGGTGATAATGTCTTCCGGCGTTAAAGCCTCAGGGCTCCGCGCCGCTAGCTCAATTGGCAGAGCAACTGACTCTTAATCAGTAGGTTGAAGGTTCGATTCCTTCGCGGCGCACCATGCACCTCCGGTACCGGGGGCGACTGGTTTCGACGGGGTTACAGAAGCGACGGACGCGCGCCGAGGGCCCACCGGCCTCGTTAAAAAGGTGGAACCAGTAATTGCGAATTCTGAATTCGCACTCGCTGCCTAATTAGGCAACGACGCTCTGCCGGTCCCGGCTCATCGGATCGGATTCTGAGCGCCAGACAGGTGAGCTGGCCGGGCTTCGCGCCTTCGGGGGTTCCGGCGAGATAAAGAAGGCTGGCGCATCACGGGAGCCCGCCAATCGGCGCCCGGGGTCGCGAGAGCTCTAATCGGTTGGACACGCGCGTAGTGTCTTTCGGGGACGTCATTCCGGACGCGGGTTCGAGTCCCGCCGCCTCCACCATTTTTCCGCCGT
>CAZQVN010000015.1:0-81048 GCA_964596775.1 uncultured bacterium | reverse complement strand
GGACGTGACGTGGCCGCCGGGCTCTATTTCTATCGTCTGACGGCGCCTGGGGTCGGCGAAGCGCGGAAGATTCTGGTGGTGCGCTGAGGTCACAGCCCCGGGGGTGGGTTACTGGACGACCCGTGTGCGTTTTCTTCACTCGGAATGCTGGCTGGATTATCCATTCCACCACTATAATGTGACATCAAGAGGTTGTATCACTGACCGGATCGCCCCTCTCCCGGGAGGTACCAGTGATTTGCCGCAGCACGCTCTTTGCCCTGGCTCTGTCGATTCTTGCATCCTCAGCAACGGCAAGGCCTTATGGTCAGGATCCGGTCCTGCCCGAACTCGTCGACTCCGAATCCCGTTCGCCGGCCGAAGGCCGCCCCGGGCTGTCCGTCCGGCTGTTCGCCGACACGGTGTCCTACGGCGGCACGTTCTGGGCGTCCGACTCGATGCGCTGGGAGGCGATCCGCGACAGTTGCTGGAGGTTCAACACCGGCGTCGGTTCGTCGATCAATACCGGAGCCAATCCGAACAAGCCGGTCGGCTATCACCAGACGATGGAGGGGTGGTACGGCATTGACCAGACGCTGAACCCCATCCCCTACTTCCGGCGCAGCAGCACCTGCGCCATCAACGGGTCGTTTTCGGCCTGGGCGGGCGTGACGGTTTCCGAGGCGAATGCCCTCTGCTACCCGGCGGGCCAGGGGTACGGGAACTCCTGGAACCTGTATTTCGTCAAGACGTTCGCGTACCCGGGCAGCGGCACGGTGTCGCTCAGCTACAAGTACGCCGTCGAATGCGAGACGGCGTTCGACTACGCGTTCGTGCTGATCGACACGACGGGCGCCCTCGCGCCCGGCGCCGCGGGCGCCGTCGAGCTCACGTCTTACACCGGTACCCTGTCCGGCACGCAAAACCTCGTTCTCCAGCCGGGAACCACATTGCGCTCCACGGCCGGGCCGGTGTCGATCTGGTTCAACGCCAGGTCCGACGGATCCTATTCCGACGAGGACGGGCTCAACGCCACGGTCTGCGGCCACTCCGCGTTCGACGACATCGCACTCGGCGGGGCGATCACCGACTTCACGGACTTCGAGACCGGCTCGAACGGCTGGACACAGGGCCTTCCGACCACCGGCGTCGGCGATTTCAGCCACCTCGCCTCGCGCGGCGATCTCCCGCCGCCGGCCGTGTTCTGCCCCTGCGCGGCGCAGGACTCGGTGCTCGTGTTCTTCGACCAGTCCTCCACGCATCCGCTGGACCAGGACAACATCGCGGCCAGCCCCTGGATCAACCTGCTGCGGGGCGGGAACAGCGCGGACTTCGGCCGCCCGCTCCGGCTCATGCTCTACTCCGTGTACGCGGAGATGCCGATCGCGAACTACGTGTTCGTCCAGATCCGGGCCCGCTACTATCCGGCCGTCTGCGCCGCATCCGGCGCGATCCACCGGACGCCCTGGAAGGACCAGAACATCGTCTTCTATTTCGGCGAGTCGCCGTTCTGCACCGCCACGTCCACGACGCAGCTCCGCGACTACTCGGCCGTCATCGAACCGACCGCCGAGCAGATTCAGCTCGGATTCGGCATGCTGAACCTGTGCCGCACCGCCCCGTTCGGCACCGCCTGCAGCGGCGTCACCAACACGACCCCCTGGCTCGACAACCTGGCCCTCGGCATCGGCGGTTCGAAGACGGCGCCCGCCGTGACGTTGCTCACGTTCGACCGGCTCCAGGACTCCTTTGCCCAGGACGGCACGCTGAACCCCGCTTCGCCGGGGCGAGTGGACACGAACTCGATCAAGAACGGTTCCACGCCTGCCCCGAACACGATCCTCCGCGACACGCTCGTGGCCCGGACCGGCGCGTCCACGAACACGGAGGTCCGGATCTACTTTGCCGTCCGCCCCGGTCCGTTCACGAGCTTGCCGGCGCTCGCCGCCAGGGCGGCGCGCTGGACGGCTGCGGCCGGGATCCCGCCCACGCCGGGCGCCTACGGAAACACCTGGTATTCCGCCCGGATCGACACGGCGGAACAGGGGGGCACGGTGTCGCCGGGCAACTGGATGGCCACGTATCACGAGTCCGATCCCGGCTTTCAGGGCACCGACCGTACCTCCGATCCCCTGGATCCAAGCCAGCTGGAAAACGAGATCCTGCCGGACCGCGTGCTGACGCCCGGATCGCGCATCGACTATTTCATCGCCGCGCGCTACATCCCGCCGGACCCGCGCAACGTGGGGGGCGTCAGCTGGTATATCGAGCAGGACACGACGGGGCGCCGCTACCGGGAGATGGAGGTCCTCCCGTCGTCGACGAAAACCGACACGTCCTGGAACTGCGTCCTTTACGTGGACCATCACGGGGATCGCTCGTTCGACGAGCAGCGGATCGAGGAGCAGGCCCTGACCGCCGCCCTCGGCCTCGGGGGTTTCAACGCCGAGGGCACCCGGTACGACCGGTTCGACAACGAGACGCCGTCGTCCGGCCAGCTGTCGTTCGGCCGGTCCATCCAGACGAACTACGGGTGCTCGCCGACGCAGGTCTTTGCCTGGAAGGCCGTGGTCTGGCACAGCGCCACGCTGTCGTCCCTCGTCCTCACCGATGAGGACGCGAACATCCTCCGTCCGTGGCTCACGATATCCGAAATCGGCAACAACCGTTTCTGGGCCTCCGGCGACGGCCTGGTCCGCAGCATGAGCACCTCCAACGAAACGGCCACGGTCAGCTTCCTGCAGAATGTTCTCGGCGTCCTGGCCACCTGCAACACGGTCCGGGAAGCCGCCTGTCCTTCCGGTTCCGTCCTCGACAGCACGTTCTGCCTGCCCCTGGGTACGGTGGCGGGGTCGCACTTTGCCACGACGCTGCCGGTGTCGGCGCGGGGAAACGGGTGCAACGCGCTCCGCTCGTTCGACGTCAACGGCGTGAACCCGGCGGTTGTGCCCGCCGGTTCCGTGAAGGGGCAGCTCAGCTATCAGAAGTCGAGCGGCCCCGCGAACTTCGCGTCGGTGACGCGTCACAACACGGTCGACGTGGACTTCAGGACGGTGACGGACGGCGTGGCACTCGGCGCGCTCCGCACCCAGACCGGCGACCCGCACAGCCCGTCCGGCTGCTCGGACGCCGGCGCGGCCACGGCCCGGACGGCCTCCGTGCTGAACTGGTTCGCCGTTCCGCAGCGCTGCGGGCTCCCGGTTGTGGGAGCCGCGCCGGAAGATTCGCTCCCGAGCGCGCCGAAGTACCGGACCCGCCTCGGCATGGCCGTGCCGAACCCGATGCGGAGCACCACGCTCATCCGTTTCGAGGTGGCTTCCGACGGAACGGATGTCCGGATCCTGGTCCTCGACGTGTCCGGCCGGCCGGTGCGGTCGCTGGTCAACGCCGCGTATACGAAGGGCACGCAGAGCGTCCAGTGGGACGGGATGACGGACGGGGGGCGGCCGGTCGCGGCGGGACTCTATTTCTACCGGCTGACCGCTCCGGGGATCAGCGAGGCGCGGAAGATCCTGGTGGTCCGCTGAGCGCCGCGCGGGTTCCGCGGCGCCGACGGCGGTATGGCAGACGAACACGGCGGTTCACGTGTCGCTCGATCAGGCCGTTGCCGGCTCGTTCCTGCCCGCGGCGGTACGCATTCCGATCGGCCGCACGTCCGGTCGCAACGAAAGGATGTCCGTCATGCTGAAGCATACGATGATGGCCCTCGCGCTCTCCCTTTCACTGGCATCCCCGGCTTCAGCGCGACCGGCCGTGGAGGAACACACCCCTCATGCGCAGTCGGGCGATCCCGTCGCCTGGCCCGGCGGGGGCGGCGGCGTGGCTGGCCTGTCCGTCACGCTGTTCACCGACACGGTCACGTACGGAGGTACGGTCTGGGCCGCCGACTCCGCACGCTGGGAGGCGATCCGCGACGGCTGCTGGACGTTCGAATCCGGCGTCGGCTCGTCGATCAACACCGGCGGCAATCCGAACAAGCCGATCGGGTATCACCAGACGATGGAGGGGTGGTACGGCATCGACCAGACGCTGTCGCCGCTTCCGTACTTCCGGCGGAGCAGTACGTGCGCCGTCAACGGATCCTTTTCGTACTGGGCCGGCGTGACGACCGCCGAAGCGAGCGCCCTCTGCTACGGGGGAGGGCAGGGGTACGGCAACAGCTGGACGCTCGTCATCCGGAAAACGTTCACCTATCCCGGGAGCGGCAACGCTTCGTTGAGCTACAAGTACTCGGTGGAGGCGGAGGCCGGGTTCGACTACACCTACGTCCGGATCGACACGACCGGAAACGGGTCGCTGCCCGAGGTGGACCTGGCCGCCTACACCGGAACGACGGCCGGAACGGCGGTCCACCCGCTGACCCGGGGATCCACGCTCCGGTCCAACGCCGGACCGGTGACCATCTCGTTTCACGTGACCTCCGACGGCTCCTACAGCGATGAGGACGGCCTGAATTCCACGGCCTGCGGCCACACCGCGATCGACGACATCACGCTGAGCGGCGCCGTCACGGATTTCGCGAATTTCGAAACCGGCGACGACGGCTGGACGCAGTTCATTCCCGCTACCGGGATCGGCGACTTTTCGCATCTGGCCTGGGTGGGCGACCTCCCGCCGGTCCAGCCCTCGTTCTGCCCGTGCGGCACGCGGGACTCGGTGCTCGTCTTTTCGGACATGATGAACCAGCATCCGCTCGACCAGGACAATATCGCGGCCAGCCCCTGGATCGATCTCAAGCGCGGCGGCGATGCCGGGAGGCCGCTGAAGCTCGTTCTCTACAGCATCAACCTGGACCTGCCGCTTTCGCAGTATGTCTTCGAGCAGGTCCGCGCCCGCTACTATCCGGCGGTGTGCGCCGTCACCGGAAGGATCATCACCACGCCGTGGCGGGACCAGAACATCGTGTTCTTCCCCGGATTCAGCCCCTACTGCACGGCGCTGGGCGCCACGCAGCTGCGCGACTATTCCGCCGTCGTCGAAAAGGAAGCGGAGCAGGTCCAGCTCGGCCTCGGCATGCTCAACCTCTGCCGGACCGCACCGTTCGGTGTACCCTGCACCGGCCAGACGAACACGACCCCCTGGTTCGACAACATTGCCCTCGGCGTGTCGGGGTCCGCGGTGGCGCCGGGGCTGGCCCTGCTCACGTTCGACCGCTTCCAGGATGCGTTCGCCGCCGACGGCACGCTGAATCCGTCCTCCACCGGCCGACTCGACACGAACACGATCAAGAACGGCTCGAACCCGCGCCCGGGCACGATCCTCCGGGACACGCTGGTGGCCCGGGTCGGGTCCTCGACGAACACGGAGGTCCGGATCTACTTCTGCGTGCGCACCGGGCCGTTTACGAGCCAGCTCGCCCTGGCCACCCAGCGGGCCGGGCGCTGGACGACCGCACCCTGGATCACGCCGCTATCCGGCGCGTTCGGCAACACCTGGTACTACGCACGCCTCGACACGGCGGAGCAGGGGGGGGTGGTGTCCTCCGGTAATTACATGTCCACGTTCCACGAATCCGACCCGGGTTTCCAGAACACCGACCGGACGCCGGATCCCCAGGACCCGAGCCAGCTGGAGAACGAAATCCTTCCCGACCGCATCCTGACCCCGGGCTCGCGCGTCGACTACTTCCTCGCGGCGCGCTACATCCCGCCGGACCCGCGCAACGTCGGCGGTACGCACTGGTTCCTGGAGATGGACACGACGGGGCGGCGCTTCCGCGAGGTCGAGATCCTGCCCTCGTCGATGACCGCCGACACGAGCTGGAACTGCGTGCTCTACGTGGACCATCACGGGGACCGCTCCTTCGACGAGGCGCGGATCGAGGAGACGGGGCTGTCGCTGGCCCTCGGCGGCGGCGGCATGAACGCCGAAGGCACGCGCTACGACCGCTTCGACAACGAAACGCCGTCGTCCGGGCAGCTGTCGTTCGGCCGCGAAATCCAGACGAACTACGGCGCCACGGTCGTCCAGCTGTTCGCCTACAAGGCGCTGGTCTGGCACTCCGCCACGCTTTCGTCGTTGGCGCTCACCGACGAGGACGCGAACGTGATCCGCCCGTGGTTGAAACTCGGCAACGGAAACCGCTTCTGGGGCACCGGAGACGGCCTGGTGCGGTCGATGAGTACGTCCGGCGAGGCGTCAACCGTGGCGTTCATGAAGGAGATCCTCGGCGTCCTGGCCGTCTGCAACACGGTCCGCGACGCGGCCTGCCCGACCGGTTCGGCCCTCGACTCCACGTCGTGCCTGGCCACCGGAAGCGTGGCCGGCGCGCACTTTGCCACCGTGCCGACGCCGTCGGTGGCCGCGAACGGCTGCAACGCGCTGCGCTCGTTCGACGTCAACGCCGTGAACGGCGAACTCGCCACGGCCCGCGGCCAGCTCAGCTACGTCAAGAACGGCGCCCCGGTCCAGTACCTGTCGGTGACGAACGAAGCCGGCGGCGCGTCCGGTTACCGCACGGTCGTGGACGGCGCCGCGCTTGGCGCGCTCCGCACGACGACCGCCACGCCCCACAACCTGGCGCTCTGCTCCGCCGATCCGACCGCGGCCCACGAGCGGACGGCGGCGGTGCTCGGCTGGTTCGGTGCACCCCTGGTCTGCAGGACGCCGCAGGGGGTCACCGACGCGCCGGAACCCGGACCGGATGCGGCGCCGAAGTTCCGGACGACACTGGAAACGTCCATGCCGAACCCGATGGACGCCTCGACGGTCATCCGGTTCGAGACGGCGCGAGCGGGAACTGCGGTCCGGATCGAGATCCTCGACGTGGCCGGCCGCCGCGTGCGGACGCTCGTCGACGCGCCGTTCGACGCCGGGCGCCACGACGTGGTCTGGGACGGCACGAGCGACTCCGGGCGAAGCGTGGCCGCGGGGCTCTACTTCTACCGGATGACCGCGGACGGGAAGTCCGAGGCGAAGAAGGTGGTCGTCACCCGCTGACGGCCGCCGGGTCCGCCGGCACACCGCAGGCGACGTGACCGTTCTGCTCTCCGCCGAGGGGCGGGTCGCCACTCGAACGTTCGCCGGCCGGTTATTCCCGGCCGCCCGAGATGCTATGATGCCCGGCTGGAGGGCATCACAGTGACCTGTGCCGTCATACTGGCCGGCGGTCGCGGCGAGCGGTTCTGGCCGCTGTCGCGCTCCGGCCGCGCCAAACAGTTTCTGCCGCTCGTCGGCGACCGGACGCTCCTGGCGGCCACCGCCGAACGGCTGGCCCCGCTCGTTCCGCTCGCCCGGAGCTTCGTCATCACCGGGGCGGACCAGGGGCCGCTCGTCCTGGCGTCGCTGCCGGACATTCCGCCGGGCAACGTCGTGGCCGAGCCGGCCGGGCGGAACACGGCCCCCGCGGTGGCGGTCGGCGCCCACCGGGCGGCCGCCCTCGATCCGGAAGCCGTGATCGTCGTCGTTCCGTCGGACGCCTGGATCGGCGACGAAAACGCCTACCGTGCGGCCCTCGCCACCGCGGTGTCCACCGCGGAGCGGCAGGATGTCCTGGTGACGATCGGCGCCGTGCCGAACCGGCCGGAAACCGGCTACGGCTACCTGGAGATCGCCGACCCGAAGGCGGACGTCCAGCCGGTGGCCCGTTTCGTGGAAAAGCCGGACGCCGACACGGCCGTCCGCTACGTGACCGGCGGACGCCATCTCTGGAACTGCGGCATCTTCGTGATGAAGGCCCGCGTGTACGTCGAGGCGCTGCGCCTCCACCTTCCCGAGGTGGCCGCGGCGCTCGCCCGGATCGACACGGACGGCCTCGACGCGTTCTACGCGGCGGTGCCCTCCATCTCCATCGATTACGGTGTGATGGAAAAGGCCTCGAACGTGATGACGGTCCGGGCGGCCTTCGCCTGGGACGATCTCGGTTCGTGGAGTGCCCTGGAGCGCGTCCTGCCCGCGGAAGGGCACGGCGACGTCCTGGCGCTGGACAGCGAGGGGTCGGTGCTCTATGCCGAGGAAGGGGTGATCGCCGCGCTCGGCGTGCCGGACCTGATCGTGGTCCGCACGGCGCGGGCCACGCTGGTGCTGCCGAAATCGCGGGCCCAGGACGTGCGGCGGATCGTCCGGGAACTGGGGGAGAACGAGCGGCTCAGGGAATATCTCTAACGGTCGGGAAATCGATCCCGGCGCCGATATATGATCGCGGGCCGTTCGTTCGCATGGAGACGGCCGGCGTGGAGGTTCAGGAATGCCCGAATTGCGCAAGGACCCCGTCGTGGGACGCTGGGTCATCATCTGTACGGAGCGGGGAAAGCGGCCGACCGACTTTGCGATCCGCCACGACCCGATCAAGGTCAACCACTGCCCGTTCTGCACCGGCAACGAAAACGAAACGCCGCCCGAGGTCTACGCGGTGCGCCATGACGGATCCGCCCCGAACACCCCGGGGTGGAAACTGCGGGTGGTGCCGAACAAGTTTCCCGCCCTCCAGATCGAGGGGGAACTGGACCGCCGCGGCGAGGGGCTGTTCGACAAGATGAACGGGATCGGCGCCCACGAGGTCGTCATCGAAACCACCGACCACGACGCGGAGCTGTCCTCGCTTCCGGTCGAGGACCTGGCCCGCGTCCTCGGCGCGTACCGGTCCCGCATCACCGACCTCAAGGGGGATCCCCGGTTCAAGTACATCCTCGTGTTCAAGAACCACGGCGAGGCGGCCGGGGCCACGCTGCAGCATTCGCATACCCAGCTGATCGCCACCCCGATCATCCCGAAGCGGGTGGCCGAGGAACTGAAGGGGGCGCGCAGCCATTACGAGATCAAGGAGCGCTGCGTCTACTGCGACATCCTGCAGCAGGAGTCGCAGGACGAACGGCGGGTGGTGGCCTCCGACCAGCACTTCATCGCGTTCGAGCCGTTCGCGCCGCGCTTCCCCTACGAAACGTGGATCCTGCCGCGCCGGCACAACTCATCGTTCGAGTCGCTGAACGACGAGGCGATGGCCGACGTGGCCCGCATCCTCAAGGAAACGCTGACCCGCATCAACAAGGCCCTGAACTACCCTCCGTACAATTTCGTCATCCACACGGCTCCGTGCAACGATCCCCACCTGCTCTACTACCACTGGCACATCGAGGTGATGCCGAAGCTGACGAAGGTGGCCGGTTTCGAGTGGGGGTCGGGCTTCTACATCAACCCCACGCCCCCCGAGGACGCCGCTCAGTACCTGCGCAACATCAAGCTCTGATGAAGATCGCGTTCCTGACCACCGAGCTTCACCCGCTGACCGGCTCCGGCCCGTTCGCCCTCGCCTCGCGCGACCTTCCGGCGGCGCTCGGCCGCCGCGGGCACGACGTGACCATCTGGGTGCCGGCGTACGCCTCCGTCCTGGAATCGGATCATGCGTTCCGGGATCTCGAGTTCCGGCGCCCGGTCACGTTTCCGGTGGGAGACGGCCGGGAGCACGTTCTGCTGCTCGAATGGCGGGATCCCGATACCGGGTGCCGCGTGATCCTCATCGACCATCCCGCCTCCTTCCGCCGGGCCGGTCTCGACGACGACCCGAAAACCGGCGAACCCTGGCCCGACAACGACCGCCGGTGGATCGTGTTCCAGCGCGCCGTCCTGGAAGGGATGAAGGCCATGGACCTGCGTCCGGACATCTTTCACCTCAACGACTACCGGACCGGCCTCGTCCCCACGTACCTCAGGACTCTGTACCGGGCGGACCGCTTCTTCGCCGGAGCCGCCACGCTGTTCACGATCCACGACCTCGGGCGTCAGGGGATCTATCCGGCGGAGGTGCTGAACACCGCCGGGCTCCCCATGGATCTGTTCTATCCGACGGGCCCGCTGGAGTTCTGGGGGCGCGTCAATTTCATGAAGTCGGCGATTCTCTTTTCCGACGCGCTGACCACGCTCAGCGCCACCTACGCCGCGGAAATCCAGGCGTCCGAGGAGTACGGCCTCGGCCTCGAGGGGGTGCTGCGATCGCGGGCGTTCGAACTGACCGGCATCCCGGGAGGGATCGACACGAAGGTCTGGGATCCCTGGACCGATCCGCATCTGCCCGCCCGCTACTCGGCCCGGAAGCCGGAAGGGAAGGTGGCCTGCCGTTCCGCGCTGGCGGCGCGCACCGGGCTCGGGGACGATCCGGACCGGCCGTTTCTGCTCGTTCCCGGAAACGTCGTGGATCACCGCGCCGCCGACCTGCTGTCGGAGTCGTCCGGGGAAATCCTCAGGCGGGGCTTTCGCGTCCTGGCGCTCGGCGCCGCCTCCGAACACTGGCACGATCTCGCGCGCGACCTCGAATCCCGTCACCCGGGGGACGTGGCCTTTTCCGCCGACCCCTCCGGGGACCTCGACCATCTGGCCCAGGCGGGCGCCGATTTTTCGCTGCTGGCCTCGCGTCACGAAACGCAGTGCGCGGCACCCCTCATCAGCCAGCGCTACGGCACGCTGCCGGTCGTCCACGAGGCCGGGTGCGCCGCGGACATGGTGGTCCCGCATGATCCGGGGACCGGGGAGGGCACCGGGTTCTCCTTCCGCGATTACACCCGCGAGGGGCTCCTGTCCACGCTCGGGGTGGCTCTCGAAGCGTTCCGGGACCCGGCCCGGATGGGGCGGCTTCGCGCGGCGGCGATGGCCAAGGACAGCTCCTGGGACGCGGCGATTCCCCTCTACGAAGCCGCCTACGCCCGGGCCGCCGCCCGTCAAAGTCCTGTTACGCCTTCGAGTTAGCTGTATGATCTTCCGACACCCCCTGTCGGCAAACTCGTCGGAATTTTAGTTAGATCCGAAGCCGAATCGTTCGATATAATATATGCTTATCGGATTTCGACAGAGTTTCCGACACACCGTTTGAGCAGGGGTACCACTTTTGCACATGGCCATCGGGAGCCTGGTTCTCAGCCTGGCTCTCCTCTCACTCGCAGCGCTCATGGTCACCGGTCTGGTGCGCTACCGCGAATTCTGGGGGCGGGCGGCAACCGTCCTGCTTGTGCTTTCGCTGTCGGCGTTCTGCCTGGTCGTGGAGCGGCTGGCCTCGTCCACGACATCCGGGGAGTCGTTGTTCTGGTCCCGCTGCCTGATGAGCCTCGGCATTCCGACGGTCCTGTCCTCGCACCTCTTTGCGCTCAGCCTCGGCCGGGCCGACCCGGCCGGCGCCATCCGCCGCCGCCGGGTGTCGCTGTTGACCCTGTCCCTGGCCGGAGTCGGCTTCCTTCCGTTCGTGACCCATCCGGACTTCGTGACCGCGTATGTCTTCGACCAGGGCGCCTTTTCGATCCGCCTCGGCGACATCGGCCGCGCTTACCTGCTGTTCCTCCTCGGAGGTGTCGGACTGGCGGCGTTCCGGGTCGAGGGAACATTCCGGGCCGCCCGGGGAGCCGCCCGCGAACATCTCCAGTGGGCCGTCGTGGGACTCTTCGGGGCCGCGGGCTACGCGACGTATCTCCTGACCGAAGGCGCGCTCGGGGGAAGCCTCGACCGCGATGCGCTCGTGGCCTCCGCAGTGCCGCTCCTGTTCGCGTCGGTGCTCGTTTCGATCACCCACCTGCGCGGCCGCATGGCCGACTCCGGCGTGACGGTGGAGCGGCAGGTGCTCTACAGGTCCGTCACCGGAATGCTGGCCGCGGCCTACCTCGTCGTCGTCCTGGTGATCGGCTACCTGGCCGGTCTCCTCGGAATCCGCTTCAGCCACCTGACCGCGATCACGTTCATCCTGATCGCCGGAACCGGACTGCTGGCGTTTCTGCTGTCCCGGCGTTCGCGGCGCTGGTTGCTCAAGTGGGTGGACCGCAGCTTCTATTCCAGCCGCACGGACTACCGTTCCTACTGGCTCCGGGCCAGCCACGAACTCGTTTCCGGCGTGGGCATCGCGGACCTGCAGGCGCGGGCCACCGTCCTCATCGAGGACCTGTTCGGCGCCCGGCCGATGACGATTCACCTGGCCCGCCGCGCCGGCGACCCGTTCCGGATGATGATCACCACCGGATCGAACGAGCCGCCGGACGTGGAGCCGTCGGAGCCGCTGGTGCGGAAGCTCGCCGAGGCGGCGGAGCCGATCCTCATTCCGGCCGTCGAGGAGCGGCGCGGGCGCTCCGCGGATCCCGAGCTGCTTCCGATCTTTGTGGAGAACGAGATCCTGCTCGAAACCACCTCGGCGGTGGTCGTCGCGCCGCTGCGCGAGCCGGAGAGGCTGCTCGGTTTCGTCACGCTCGGGCCGAAGGCGGGGGGCGGACGCTACACGCACGAGGACATGATCCTCCTCGAAACGGTGACGCTCCAGCTGGCCGGCGCGGTGCGCAGCGCCTGGCTGACCGAGGATCTCGGTGCCGCCCGCGAGATGGAGGTGTTCAGCCAGTGGGCCAACGTCGTCGTCCACGATCTCAAGAACTACGTGTCGCCGCTGAAGCTCTTTCTGCAGAACGCCCGCCGGCACATGCACAATCCCGCGTTCCGCGAGCAGGCCATCGACGACATCGGGTCCGTCGTGGAAAAGATGGACCGCCAGATCCTCAAGCTCACGGCGATCCGGCGGGGTGAGGAGATGTCGCCGACGGTCACCGATCTGCACTGGATTCTCGACGGCGCCGTGGCCCGCTCCGGGGCGGAACTCCGTCCGGGGATCCGTGTGGACAGGAACTACGGTTCGCTGCCGGCGCTCACCGCCGACCCGACGCTGCTCGACCGGGTCGTTTCCAACCTGGTGACGAACGCGATCGAGGCGATGCCGGAAGGGGGCGTTCTCACGCTGGAAACGGAGGACGTGAAGGAGTCGCCGGGAGGACAGCGCTGGGCGGTGATCCGCGTCCGGGACACCGGCGTCGGCATGTCGGGCACGTTTCTCCGGCACCGGCTGTTCCAGCCGTTTGCCACCACGAAAAACAAGGGGTGGGGTCTCGGACTCTACCAGTGCCGCTCGATCATCGAGGCCCACGGCGGTCGCCTCACCGCGTCCAGCGAGGAGGGATCCGGCACCGAATTCACTATACGTCTGCCTCTGAAGCATCTGGCCAGGGCGGAAAAGCCATTGACCCGTACGAGATAGGACACGGAAATGAAGGAATCGCCCAGGGAAAAACCGAAACTGCTGAGCGTGGACGACGACCCCGCCCTGCTCCGGCAGTTGCAATGGGGGCTCGGCGACGAGTTCGAGGTCATCACCGCGGAAACGACCGTGGAAGCGATGGCCCGGCTCCGGTCCGACCGGCCCCAGATCATCACGCTCGACCTCGCCCTGAGCGAGGGGGGGCGCGCCGACGAGGGGTTCGATCTTCTCGATGAAATGCTTGCGGTGGATCCGGACCTCAAGATCATCCTCATCACCGGAAACGACACGCGGGAAAACGCGCTGAAGGCGGTGGACCGCGGCGCGTTCGATTTCTTCTCGAAGCCGATCGAACTCGACGAGCTGCGCATCCTCCTCAAGCGCGCCTCGCAGATCCGCACGCTCGAGGCGGAGAACGCCCGGCTCCAGGAGCACCTCCGCCACTCCGACGGAATGGGGGCGATCCTCGGCAGCAGCGACGAGATCCAGAAGATCTTCCAGATGATCCGGCGCGTCTGTTCCACCGACGTCACGGTGCTCATTTCCGGCGAGAGCGGGACCGGCAAGGAACTCGTGGCGCGCGAGGTGCACCGGCAGAGCCTGCGCCAGAAGATGCCGTTCATTTCGATCGCCTGCGGGGCAATCCCCGAATCCCTCCTCGAGACGGAACTGTTCGGCCACGAAAAGGGCTCGTTCACCGGGGCTCATGCGAGCCGCGAAGGAAAACTGGAGATGGCCGACGGAGGCACCGTCCTGCTCGACGAAATCGGCGAGCTGCCCCTGTCGCTCCAGGTCAAGCTCCTGCGCTTTCTCCAGGAGAAGGAGATCGAGCGGGTCGGCGGACGCCGGGTCATTCCCCTGGACGTCCGCATCATCGCCGCCACGAACCGCGACCTCTCCGAGGAGGTGCGGCAGGGGAGGTTCCGCGAGGATCTCTACTTCCGGCTGTCGGTCGTGAACATCGTCCTGCCGCCGCTGCGGGAACGGCGGGACGACGTGCTGTTCCTCGGCCGGCATTTCCTCAGCCGCTACGCCAACGAGTACAGCCGCGGGAACATCCACTTCAGCCGCGAGGCGCTGCGGTCGCTGCAGCGTCACGACTGGCCGGGCAACGTGCGCGAGCTCGAACACCGGGTGCAGCGGGCGGTGGTGATGTCCAGCGGGCGCACGGTGCGCCCGGCGGATCTCGAGCTGGCCGCGGGCCCCTCGGTGTCGGTCGCGCCGCTGCGCATCGTGCGCGACCAGGCGGAGCGCCAGCTCGTCATCGAGGCGCTGAAGCGGAACTGCGGGAACATCACCCGTTCGGCGAAGGAGCTGGCGATCAGCCGCCCGACCTATCACGACCTGCTGAAGAAGTACCAGATCCGCGCCTCCGACTACAAAAACGGGCACGGTCCGGAATGAGCGAACCCTGGTCCCCGCACCGGATGGAAACGCTGTCCCTGTCGCCCTGGACCGTCCATGCCGTGGCCGACGCCTACTTCCGGGCGGACGGCGGCCTGGCCTTTTCGATGGTGCCGCGTCTTCTCTGGGAGAAGGAGGCGGCGCCGGCCTCCGACGGTCGCGTGCCGCTGCGGATCGGCGCCCTGCTCATCGAGGGGGCCGGCGCGCGCATCGTGGTGGACACCGGCGTCGGCGAACGCGGGGTGTCGCGGAACATCCGCGGTTTCTTCGGCGAGCTGTCCGAAGGGGGCGGCCTGTTCCGGGCGCTCGACGAGCTCGGCTGGAAGCCGGATTCGGTGACGCACGTGATCCTCACGCACCTGCACGTGGATCACGCCGGAGGGCTGACGGACGCGGCCGGCCGCATCCGCTTCCCTGAGGCGCGCATCGTGATGACGCGCCGGGAGCTTGCCTATGCCGCGGACCCGCACCCGCTGCGCAAGCCGGTCTTCGATCACCGCCTGGCGGCGATCCTTCCCGGCGTCGAACGGCTGGATGCGGTCGGGGCGATGGCCACCGAGATTCTCCCCGGCGTGGACGTCTTCACGCTCGGCGGTCACACGCCGGGCCTGCTCGGGGTGCGGGTCCGGGGAACGGAATCCACGCTGTTCCTTCCGGGCGACCTGATCCCGACCCGGGCCCACCTCAGGCCCCGCTGGGTGCTGTCCTACGACCAGGATCCGGCCCTCGTCTACGAACAGCGCCGGCGCTTCGTGGCCCGGGCGATGGCCCTGAACTGGATCGTGCACTTCTGCCACGATCCGCGGGTGTGGTTCGGGCGGGTGAAGCCCGGGGGAGAGGTGGAGGCTGTCGAGGTCGCCGGACGGGGGGAGGCGCGGGCCGGCGCCTAGCCGTTCATCATCGCGCCGATCGCGGCGCCGCCGACCCGAAGCCCGAGGGTCAGGATGAACAGCCCGATCGTGGCCGTCCGGGCCTTTCCTTCGGAGATGTTCGCCATGGCCGTCATTCCCGCGGCCAGCGCGCCGAATGTCCAGAGACTGAAGATGTCGAAGGAATCCAGCGCGGCGTAGGCCACCGAGGACGGATCCATCTCGGGCAGGAGAATGGCCGGGCTCAGGGCCACGTGCATCGAATTCTTGACGAGCGCCAGCGGAAGCTTGAGGGCGCCGCCGAGGAGCAGGATCAGGCTGCAGTGGCAGGTGGCCGCCCAGGCCTGTTTGAATCCAATGTCGCCGCCGACCATGAAGCCGAAGGCCACCCAGATCAGCAGCGCCCAGAACAGGAACATCAGCGGCAGGATGATCACGATCGACGCCCAGGTGATCGCCTGGTACACCGGACCGCGCATGAACGACTCCTGGCGGTCGATGGCTTCGGCCATCTGCTCTTCGCTCAGGTTCGTGTTCTTTTCGATCGACTCCCGCCCCTGGTCGATGCTCTGCTGCTGGATCATCGGTGCCATCGGCAGGAAGAGCAGGGCATTGACGACCATGAACAGCAGGAACACGTCGAGCCACTTCGGCTGGTCGCGGAGAAACTCGAAAACGGAGCGCGGCGCGGTGAACACGCCGAGGGCACGCCGGGTCAGATTCATGGGATGCACTCTAGTTTTCGCCGCGAGCCTCGTCAAGCCGCGGCCCGGCTGGTAGAGTGCGCCGATGAGCAGCGCGCGCCTCGTCCTGGCCGGCGGAACCATCCACACCATGGCCGCCGGCGGATCCGCCTCGTCGGTCGTGGCCGAATCCGGGCGGATCGTGGAGGTGCGCCCCCCTGGCGCGCCGGAGCCGGTTCCGCTGGCCGGCGAGCGCCGGATCGACCTGGCCGGAGGGACGCTGCTCCCCGGGTTCATCGACGCGCACACCCACCTGATCCACTGGGGGCTCCGGTTCGTGCGGCCGGATCTCGGCGACACGCAGTCGCTCGACGAGGCCCTCGAGCGCGTGTCCCTGGCGCACCACCGCCTGCCCCCGGGCGGCGCGCTCCTCGCCGAGGGATTCGACGACAGCCGGTGGGGCCGGCCGCGCTTTCCGACCCGGGCCGATCTCGACGCGATCACGACGGAACGGCCGGTGATCCTCCGCCGGGTCTGCGGTCACATGGCGGTGGCCAACACGAAGGCGCTGTCGCTCCTTCCCGCGGACGCGTCCACCGACCCGGACAGCGGCCTGCTCGTCGAGGATGCGGCGATGGGATTGTCGCGGCACTTTCCGCCGTCGTCCGCGGAACTGGACCAGGCCTTCGCCGAGGCGCAGAAGAGCTATCACGCCATGGGGGTGACGGCGGTACACGACATGGCCACGCCGGAACACCTGAGAGCGTACGCGCGCGCCGCGGCCGCCGGCGGACTTCGGCTGTCGATCACGGCGATCCTGACCCGGCCGCACCTCGATCTCCTGGCCGGGGCCGGTCTCGGAGCCGGCTGGAGCCGCGGGCGCGTCCGCGTCTGGGGGGTCAAGTTCTTCGCCGACGGATCGCTGGGGGCGCGGACCGCGGCGCTTCTCGACCCCTACGAGGACGCGCCGGGGGAAACGGGGATGCTGCTCCTGACCCGCGATGAACTGGCGGCCGCCGTGCGGACGGGGGAGGAGGCGGGCATTCCGCTCGCCGTCCACGCCATCGGCGACCGGGCCGTGCGCACGGTGATCGACGCGTTCGCGGCCGGAGGGGCACAGGCCTCGACCGGCCACCGGATCGAGCACCTGGAGATGGTCGCCGCGGAAGACCTCGACCGGATGAAGCGGATGGGGATCATCGCCAGCCTGCAGCCGAACTTCATCGGGAGGTGGGGGCAGGCCGGCGGGCTGTACGAGACCCGGCTCGGCCGGAGGCGGACGGCGCTCATGAATCCGCTGCGCCGGATTCGCGACCGGGGGATCCCCCTGATCCTCGGGTCCGACGCGATGCCCGCCGGAGTGCTTCCCGGACTGGCCGCGGCGGTGGCGGCCCCGCATCCGGGGCAGCGGCTCACCCCGGCCGAGGCCCTGGAGGGCGCCACCCGGGACGCCGCGGCCGCGGTCGGGGATCACGAGGGGGGGCGGATCGTCCCCGGGGCGCGCGCGGACTTCGTCCTGCTCGACCGGGATCCTCTGTCCGGCGACGGGGCATTGCAAGGGGCTGTCCGGCAGACGCTTGTGGGCGGGGAAACCGTCTGGCCGCGTTGACACTCCCCCGGAGCACTGGTAGTGTCCTTCCGTCTTTTCCCTCCCCCTCATCGGCGCGGTCCGTCGCCTCGTAGTGCCGGGGCGGGACGGAACCCGAGTCTTCATTTCCCGTAGCAGACGCCGGATCAGCCGGCGCGAAAGGATGCGCATGAGGCTCTTCACAGGGAGTTCGATATCGGGGGTGATTCTTGCGGCGGGGGTTTTTCTCGCGCTGTCCCCGAACGTATCGAGGGCCGAAATCATCAATGAGGAGGAAGTCGGCCGCTTCATCTTGAATATCGGCGTCGGATACCAGGGCACCGCCATGTCCGACTTCAACTCCAGCATACATGTCGTCAACTATTTCCTCGAGACGAACCAGGGGCTCCGCACCGCGGACGACCTGTCCGGTTCCGCCTCGGCGCTCGGGGAGGTCCGCTACAAGTTCACCGAGCGGTTCTCGGTCGGGCTCGGGGTCTCCAACACGCAGGCCAAGAGCACGTTCGACGTGACGTTCGGGGCCGTCGACTTCTATACCCGGGCCACCGCGTGGAGCCCCATGGTCTACTACCATCTCCCGTTCGTGCAGAGCATGGAGTCGTTCGAGAACGTCGCCGACCGCATGAGCCTCTATGTCGGCGCCGGGCCGGTCTTCCTGACGAAGGGGCTGGGTCACATGCGGGTGATCGACCGTACCACCGAGCCCACGTTCCGCGACGACGGCGACCTCATCGAGGTCGACGGACAGGGGCAGGTGCGGGGCAGCGGTGTCGGAATCCAGGGGCTGGTCGGAGCCTCCTGGCAGCTGACGAGCTTCGTCTCGTTTTCCGGTGAGATCGGCTACCGGTCGGCAAAGATCAGCAATCCGGACATCGTGATGGCCGAGGGCTTCGAGCGGAACGTGGCCGAGGACGATCCCGACCGCCGCGAGCCGCTGGACCAGGCCGTCATCGACTTCTTCAAGCGGGAAAATCCGGGCCCGGATAACCGGCCTCCCGGATTTCCGCTGACCGACATCGAGGGCAATCCGATCCCCTACTACTCCGGAGGGCCCATGGACCTCGATTTTTCCGGGGTCCAGCTGCGCGTCGGCATGAGATTCCACCTGTTCTAGGAACCGGAGCGAAAAAAGCGTGACACGAATCGGAACGTTTCAGAAGAGCCTTTCCTTCCTGCTCGCCATTGCCGTGTTCGGGTGCGGGGGAAAGAAGGAGCAGGAGAAGCCGGCGGCGGCGCGGGACACGACCGCGGCCATTCCCATGACGATCGGTCGCGCCGGCGGCGATGTGCCGAAGCCGATCAGCGACGATCTCGAGGTTCTCAAGTCGCTGAACCCGGATGTGCCGGCCACGCACCTCAATCTCGGCGACTACTACCTGAAGGCCGGCGACGTGAAGCAGGCGATCGCGTCGTACCGGCGGGCCATCGAGATCGACCCGAAGTACGTCCAGGGGTACAACAATCTCGGGCTGGCCCTGGCCCGTTCCGGGGATTCCACCGGGGCCGAGCAGCAGTTCAAGAAGGCCATCGATCTCGACGCCACGTTCGCCAAGGCGTTCACGAACCTCGGCACGTTCTACGTGCGCCATGGCAACATCGAGAAGGGGATCTTCGCGCTGCAGAGCGCCGTCCGCGCCGACTCCATGGATCCGATCGCCTGCAGCAATCTCGGGGTGGCGCTGAAGAAGTCGGGCAACATGAACGGCGCCCTGGAAATGTACCTCCGCGCGCTGAAGCTCGACCCGACCCGGGCCATCGACCATCTGCACATCGCCAACGTCTATTACGATCGAGGACTGTACGACGACGCCTACGAGCGCTACGGAAAGGCCCTGGAAGTGGACCCCACGCTCACCGACGCGATCCGGTTCCGGGAAGCCATGGAAGCGAGCGACCAGCTTGTCCGCAACAAGAAACGCTGACCGGGTTCTCGCGGCGGCCCCCGGCCACCTCCGGCTCCTGGGCCGGCTGGTGGCTTTTTGTTTCCTCCTGACGCTGCCTCCCGCCGCCGGCGCCGCGGACCTCGACCGGACGCGGTTCATGACCGCGGACGAACTCCGGCCGGGCATGACCGGCTACGGCCTCACCGTCCTCGAGGGGACCCGGATCGACACGTTCCAGGTCGAGATCGTCGGGGTGCGCAAGAACTACTTTCCGCAGAGCGACATGATCCTCGCCCGGGCGTCCGGCCTCGGGCTGGACCGGATCGGCATCGCCGCCGGGATGAGCGGCAGCCCGATCTACATCGAGGGACGGCTGATCGGGGCGCTCGCCTACGGCTGGCCGTTCATGGTCACGCCGATCATGGGGATCACCCCGATCGAGGCGATGCTGGAGATCGACGCGCGGGCCGTGGAGTCGGCCGGCGAGCCGGGTCGCGGCGGCGGACTGTCCGGTTCGGGGGCCCGCGCCGCGTGGGACCGGCTGCTGGTCACCCGCGGCGTCGACGCGCTCCCCCTGGTGACGGCGCTCGATCCGGCTCCGGACCGGACGGCCCTGTCGAGGGGCGCCGCGGAGCTTCCGGGCGCGGCCCGGCCGATCGGCACACCGCTCTGGCTCGGCGGATTCGACGACCGGCTGTTTCCGGTCCTCGCGGAATGGCTGGGGCCGGCGGGTCTCGTGCCGCTGGCCGCCGGATCGGGCGGCGGCGCCGACGGCCCGGGGGCGGAGTCGCTCCAGCCCGGCGCCGCGGTCGGCGTGGACCTCGTGCGCGGCGACGCCTCCGCGGCCGCGATCGGCACGGTCACGCTGCGCGACGGCGACCGCATCCTGGCGTTCGGACATCCGTTCTTCCACCGGGGCCGGTCGGCGCTGCCCCTGTCGACGGCCACCATCCAGACGGTGATGCCGCGCCTCGACGATTCGTTCAAGTTCGGTTCCACCGCGCGCCCGGTCGGCGTCATGGACATGGATCTACGCTCGGGCATCGGCGGCCGCATCGGCCCGGTGCCCGCGATGATCCCGGTGACCGTGAGCATCGACGACCCGCTGGCCGGCCCCGCCCAGACGTTCCGCTACGAGGTGGCTACCGACGAGCAGCTCTCCGGGATTCTCGCCGCCTGGGTCACGGCCAACTCCCTGCTGACGAACGGCAAGGAATCGGGCGACGCGACGCTGGACATCACGACCCGCATGACGCTCCTGGACGGTCGCGCGCTGGAAACGCGAAACGTGGCCGCCGCCGCGTTCCTGCCGCTGGCGGTGGCCGCCGAGGTCGCGCGGCCGGCCGGGCTGCTGCTCCGGAATCCGCTGGAAAGGGTGATGCTCGCGAGCGTCACCGTGTCGGTCCGCATCCGCCACGAGATGGACGTCCTCACGCTCGACGCCGTGGCGCTGGCCACGTCGCGGGTGGAGAGCGGAAAACCGCTCGACGTCCTGGTGACGCTGCGCAACTACCGCGGTGACCGCATCGAGCGCCGGGTCGCGATCCCGGTGCCGAAGGAACTTCCGGCCGGCGCCTATGCGCTCCGCGTCGAGGACGCGGGATCGTTCGCGCAGTGGGACAGCCAGCGCGCGCCGGGACTGTACAACGTGGAATCGGTGGACCAGATCCTGGCGATCCTGTCCGCCGAGCCGCCGTTCAACACGCTGGTCGTCACGCTGTCGGATACGCGGGCGGGCGTGTCGGCCCGCGGCGACGATCTCGGCCGCCTGCCCCCCTCGGTCCTGTCGGCGCTTTCCGCGCCGGGAGTCGAGGGGTCGTATGCCCTGACCCGCGGCGGCGTCGTATCGAGACAGGACGTGACGCTGACCGGCATGGTCGGAGGATCCAGGGAGTTATCCATCACAGTGACGGAGGGACAATGAAGCGGGGATGCATGGCGACGGCGGCTCTGCTGTTGTGTGCCGTTGCCGGAAGCGCCGGTGCGGTGACGACGGACACCTGGAAGGTGAGCGGGTCCGCGGCGTTTCTCGCCACGGACCTGGAATCGCTCTCGGTGTCCAGTGAGGGCGTCGTGACCCCGGCCCCCGCGTTCGAGGAAGTCGAGGACTTCGACGCCGACTACGTGTGGTCCCTCGCCGCCTCCGGCGACAGGGTCTGGGCGGGAACGGGGAGCGGAGGGGCGCTGTTCCGCGTGGACGGCCGGGCGGCCCGGCTCGTCCACGACTCGATCGCGCTGCAGGTGGAGTCGATCGCGATCGGCCGGGACGGCACGGTGTACGCCGGTACGGCACCCGACGCCACGATTCTCGCGATCGCCGCCGACGGCACCGCGCGCACGTTCGCCGACCTGCCCGAGCGTCACGTCTGGGCGATGGCCTTCGACGCCTCCGGAAACCTGCTGGCGGCCACCGGCGACCGGGCACGCCTGTACCGGATCGGCGCCGGGGGCGCGGCGGAAGTTCTCTACGAAGGGGAGGGGGATCATTTCACGTCCCTGGCCGTCCGGGGGAGCACGATTCTGCTCGGCGCCGGCGAAAAGGGGCTTCTGTATTCCCTGGACGACAAGGGACGGGCCACGGTTCTCATGGACGCGGACGAGGAGGAAGTGAAGGGAATCATCCTCCTCGCGGACGGCAGCGTGATCGCCGCCGTGAACCCTCCGGTCGGGTCGGCCGGCGGCGGGAAGAGCGGGGACGCGGCCTCGGCGAAAAAACCGTCGCCGGTCCTCTACCGCATCCGCCCGAACAACGTCGTCGAACCGGTCTGGACGGCCACGGAAAGCGTCATCCAGGCGATCGCCGCGGATCCGGAAGGGCGGGTCTACGCCGCCACCGGCGGGGGCGAGTCCGGCGGCATCTACCGCGTCGATCCGGCCACCGGGGACTGGGCGCTCCTGTCCCGCCCCGGTCCTCCGCAGATCCTGTCCCTCGCCGTGTCCGGCGGCGTTCTCCACGCCGGCAGCGGATCCCCGGGAAAGGTGTACCGCGGCGCGCTCGGCGGAAGCCCGGTCGGCCGCATGACGTCGGAAGTGCGCGACATGAAGCAGGTGGCGGACTGGGGCGTGCTCCGCTGGCAGCGCGCCGATCGCGACGGGGGCGGATCGATCGCGTTCCGGACGCGCACGGGCAACACCGCCGATCCCGACGGCACCTGGAGCGACTGGTCGTCGCCGCTCACCGGCGCGGCCGGGTCGCAGGTCACCAGCCCGGCGGCGCGGTTCATCCAGTGGCGCGCGGAGTTCAAGCGGGGCGGGGAGGGCGCGCCGGCGTTGCGCGAGGTCACGCTGTCCAGCCTGGCCCGCAACCGCGCCCCGGTCGTCCGGTCGTTCGACGTGTCGGCGCCGGGGCTGCCGCTCGGGCGCGGCGGCGATTCCGGACCGCAGCCGGTCATCCAGAGTCTTCCCGGCAACGTGCGTGCCGAGTTCTCGGTGGCCAGCCAGTCGGGCCGGGGCCCCGCGCCCGACGAGGACGCCGCCTGGGCCCGTCGCTACCGGACGCTCCGCTGGGACGCCTCGGATCCGAACGACGACCCGATGATGTACACGCTCGAGTACCGGGGCGGGGCGGACGCGGCGTGGCGGCCCCTCGAGGACGACCTCAAGGAACCGCTGTATGTCTTTGATTCGTCACAGGTTGAGGATGGCGTGTACCGGTTCCGGGTGACGGCGTCCGACGCACCCCGGAATCCTCCCGGCGAAGCGCTCGAAGGAAGCCGCGAAACGGATTTCGTCGTCGTGGACAACACGGTGCCCGTCATCGACGCCCTGACGGCGCGGGTGGACGGAGCGAAAATCCGGGTCACCGCGAAACTGCGCGATGCCCTGAGCCCGATCAAGCAGCTGGAGATCTCGACGGACGGCGAGAACTGGCGCCCGGTCCATCCGGTGGACCGGGTCATGGACGAACTCGAGGAGGACATTTCCGTGGACCTCGACCTGCCCGCGAAGACACCGGTGACGGTGATCCTCCGCGTCGCGGACCTGGCCGGCAACGTCGGCACCGCGCGGGTGTCCCCGTGAGCGCGGCCCGCTACCATGTGGCGATCGTCGGCGCCACCGGTGCCGTCGGCGAGGAAATGCGCCGGCTCCTCGTCGCCCGGAAGTTTCCGATCGCGTCACTCCGCCTATTCACGTCGGAACGGTCGGCCGGCCAGGCGCTGCCCTTCGGGGATCGGACCATCACCGCCGAACCGCTGGCCCCCGGGTGTTTCGACGGGATCCAGCTCGCGCTGTTTTCGGCGGGCGCCACGGTCAGCCGCGAGTGGGGTCCGGCGGCGGTGGCCGCGGGTGCGCTCGTCGTGGACAACTCCAGCGCGTTCCGGATGGACGCCGGCGTTCCGCTGATCGTCCCCGAGATCAACCCGGACGCCCTGCCGCGACCGCCGGCCCTCATCGCCAACCCGAACTGCTCGACGATCCAGATGGTCCTCGCCCTGAAGCCGCTCCACGACGAGTTCGAGCTGGCGCGGGTGATCGTGGCCACCTACCAGTCCGCCTCGGGAGCCGGCCGGCAGGCGATGAACGAGCTGCGCACGAGCACGGCGGGGTACCTGACCGGCGTGGAACCCGACCCGGTCCGCTTCCAGCATCCGATCGCGTTCAACCTGATTCCCCAGGTCGACGAGTTCACCGCCGACGGTTACACGCGGGAAGAGTGGAAGATGATCAACGAAACGCGGAAGATCCTCGACCTGCCGAACCTTGCGGTCACGCCGACCTGCGTGCGCGTCCCCGTCTACCGGAGCCATTCGGAAATGGTGTGGGCCTCGTTCCGCAAGCCGGTGGACCTCGCCGCGGCCCGCCGGGCGCTGGAGGAGTTTCCCGGAATCGTCGTCGAGGACGACGCGGAATCGCGCCGCTACCCGCTGCCCCGCAACGCGGAAGGAAAGGATCCGGTGTTCGTGGGTCGCCTGCGCCGCGATCCCGGCGACGCGCACTCGCTCGTCTTCTGGGTCGTCTCGGACAACCTGCTCAAGGGGGCCGCGCTGAACGCCGTGCAGATCGCCGAGGCGGTGCTCCGGTGATTGCCGTCATCGTCCACGGCGCCGCCGGACGGATGGGGCGGATGGTGATGGAACTGGCCTCGCGCGCTCCGGACGCGTTCGGCGTGCGGGCCGGCATCGAGGCCCGCGGGAATGCCCTGGTCGGCACGACCCTCGACGGGGTCCCGATCGTCGATTCGTTTTCCAAGGCGCACTGTTTTGCCGCGTCGCCGGACGGTCCGCGACCGGTGCTCATCGATTTCACGCGTCCGGCGCCCCTGGCCTCGGTGGCCGGACCCGCCGCGGACGCCGGAACGGCCATCGTGTCCGGCACGACCGGCCTGACCGACGACGCGGAACGGGCGCTCGACGAGGCGGCGCGGAGCGTCCCGGTCGTCTGGGCGCCGAACATGAGTCTCGGGGTCAACGTGCTGTACCGCCTGGTGGCCGAGGCCGCCGCGGCCTTCGGAAACTCCGCGGACTGCTCGATCGTGGAAATGCATCACCGCCACAAGGTGGACGCGCCGAGCGGCACGGCGCTGCGTCTCGCTGAGGTGGCCCGCCGGGCCCGCCCCGACGGTGCCCGCGAGGTGGAGGTGCACGCCGCGCGCCTCGGGGAAATCATCGGAGATCACGCGGTACACTTCGCGCTCGACCATGAAGTCGTCACGCTGCGCCACGAGGCGCTCGGACGCCACGTTTTTGCCCAGGGTGCGCTGGCGGCGGCGCGGTTTGCCGCCGCGGCGGCGCCGGGGCGCTACGGCATGAACGATGTTCTCGAATCCTTGAAAAACGAAAGGGGATGACCATGCCCGTGACCGCACGCCGGGTCCTGGACCTGCCGCCCTACATGTTTGCCGAAATCGACCGGCTGAAGAGAAAGGCGCGCGAGGAGGGGAAGCCGATCCTCGACTTCGGCGTCGGCGACCCCGACCTGCCGACGCCCGGCTTCATCGTCGACGCCCTCGTGGAGGCGGCGCGGCAGCCGAAGTACCACCGCTACCCGCAGTACGTGGGGATGCGGGAGTTCCGCGCCGCGGCCGCCGACTGGTGCGCCCGCCGCCACGGCTTCACCGCCGATCCGGACACCGAGGTCCTGACGCTGATCGGGTCGAAGGAGGGGGTTGCGCACTTTCCGCTCGCCGCGGTCAACCCCGGCGATCTCGTGCTGATCACCGATCCCGGCTATCCGGTCTACGTGAACGCCGTGCACTTTGCCGGCGGCGAGGTGGCGTACGTGCCACTCAAGGAGGAAAACGGGTACCTGCCCGACCTCGACGCCATCGATCCGGAGCTCGCCCGCCGGGCCCGGCTGTTCTTCGTGAACTATCCGAACAATCCGATCGGCGCCACCGCGGACCGCGAGTTCTACGAGCGGCTCGTGGCGTTCGCGAAGAAGCACGACATCTTCATCGTGCACGACGCGGCCTACGCCGAAGTCGGGTTCGACGGGTACCGCCCGCCGTCCATCCTTGCGGTACCCGGCGGAAAGGACGTGGCCATCGAGTTCCACTCCCTGTCCAAGACGTTCAACATGACCGGCTGGCGGATCGGCTTCGCCGCCGGAAACCGCGATGCGATCCACGCCCTCGGGAAGATCAAGACGAACATCGACTCCGGCGTGTTCGAGCCGGTGCAGATCGCGGCGATCGAGGCCTACCGCAACGGCGAGCCGCTGCTCGAGGAGATCTGCGCCCGCTACAAGGGGCGGCGCGACCGCCTCGTCGGCGGCCTGAAGAAGCTCGGCCTCGACGCGATGACGCCCCGGGCCGCGTTCTACATCTGGACGCGGGTGCCCGCCGGGGAAACGTCGGCCTCGTTCGCCACGCGCCTGCTGGAAAGCGTGTACGTCGTGGTCATGCCCGGCACGGCGTTCGGTCCGGAAGGGGAAGGGTACGTGCGGTTCTCGCTGACCGTCCCCGACGCCCAGATCGACGCGGCGCTCGAGATTCTCCCGACATGCCTGTCCGCGCGCTAGACACCGTTTCCGACATCACGAAGGCGGTGGAGCTCCAGAGAACCGTCTGGCGCGCCGCGGACATCGACGTCGTTCCGGTCACCGAGATCATCGCGGCGGCGCACAACGACGGCATCGTCATCGGCTCCTTCGACGGGGACGACCTGACCGGGTTCGCGTTTTCCATGGTCGGCCGGCGGAACGGGCGATTTCTACAGTACAGCCGGATGCTGGCCGTCCATCCCGACCGGCGCGGACAGGGGCTGGGAGCGCTGCTGAAGCTCGAGCAGAAACGGATCGCGGTGGAAAAGGGGTACACCTGGATGGAGTGGACGTTCGACCCGCTCGAGGCGCGGAACGCGCGGCTGAACCTGCGCCGGCTCGGCGCCCGGGTCCGGCACTACCACGTGGACTATTACGGAACGCGGTCGAGCCAGTTCGACCTCGGGGTGCCCACGGACCGGTTCCTGGCCGAGTGGGATCTCGCGGAGGACATCGAGCGGACGGGGCCGGCCCGCCGCGCCGCGGCACGGGATGCGGTGCCGGCGTTCGAGGTTCTCGACGTCGACGCGGTGCCGCGACCGGGACCGCCGGCGGAGGTTTCGCGGACATCCGGGGCGGCGCTCCTGATTCCCCTGCCTTCGCGGTTCCAGCCGATCCGCGAATCCTCCACCGAACTCGCGATCGCCTGGCGGCTCGCCGTCCGCGAGGCGGCCCGGGCCGCCTTCGCGAACGGCTACGCCGTCGTCGATTTCCTCCCGGACCTGCCCGGCGCGCCGGGATGCGGCGCGCACGTGCTGGTCCGCGAGGAGGCACGAGCGTGACGGGCCGCCGAAGCGAAAGTCCTGGCGTCCGTGCGGCCGCCCGGATGGGAACGCTTCGCGCGCTGACGGGGGAGGACGCATGACGATCAGGATCGACCGGGTCCGGCTTCATCACATCGAGATGCCCCTCGTGCATCCGTTCGAAACGTCGTTCGGCCGGACCACGACGCGCGGCACGCTCCTCGTCGAGGTCCAGGGCGGCGGACTGTCCGGCTGGGGGGAACTCACCGCCCACGAGGCGCCGACGTATTCGTACGAGACGATCGCCACCGCCCGGCACGTCCTTTCCGAATTCCTGATTCCGAAGACGCTGGCCGGCGCGTGGGAACACCCCCGCGATGTCCTCGCCGCGGTCGCCTTCGTCCGCGGGCATGCCATGGCGAAGGGCGCGATCGAGGCGGCGCTTCACGACCTGGCCGCCCGGGCCGCCGGTCAGTCGCTGTCGCGGTTCCTCGGCGGCGTCCGGAGCCGGGTGGAGGTCGGCGTCAGTCTCGGCATCGAACCCTCCGTGGAGGCGCTGCTCGAGCGCATCGACCGCTTCCAGGCCCTCGGCTACCGGAGGATCAAGCTCAAGATCAAGCGCGGCTGGGATCTCGATGTCCTCGCCGCCGTGCGGAAACGCCACCCCGCGCTTCCGCTGACGGTCGACGCGAACGCCGCCTACACCGCCGCCGATTTCGACCTGCTGAAGGAACTCGACGCGTTCGATCTCGTCTACGTGGAGCAGCCGCTCCCGCACGACGACCTCGTGGACCATGCGCGGCTGCAGAAGGAGATGAAGACGGATCTCTGCCTGGACGAGAGCATCACCGGGCCGGCCGCCTGCCGGAACGCCCTGGCCATGAAGAGCGGGCGCGTCGTGAACATCAAGCTCGGGCGGGTCGGAGGCCACACCGAGTCGCGCCGGGTCCACGACCTCTGCCAGGGGGCCGGTCTTCCGGTCTGGTGCGGCGGCATGCTGGAAACCGGGATCGGCCGCGCGCACAACGTGGCCCTGGCCACGCTGCCGAACTTCCTCCTCCCGGGTGACATCTCGGCGAGCGATCGCTACTATGACCCCGACCTGATCGATCCGCCGTTCCGCCTGAACGACGACGGAACGCTGACGGTTCCGGACGGCCCGGGGATCGGCGTGTCGATCGATGCCGGCCGGTTGAAGAACGTCACGCTCAGCGAGGAATCGTTCCCGCGATGAACATCCATCTCGATCTGTTCCTGACCTTCGCCAAGGCGGGACTCATGGCGTTCGGCGGCGGCCCGTCGATGCTGCCGCTGATCCAGGCCGAGGTCGTCGGAAAGAACTGGCTCAACGACGCGGAGTTCGTCGATGCCCTGGCCATGGGCAATGCCCTGCCCGGGCCGATCGCCACGAAGATGTCGGGCTACACCGGCTACAAGATCGCCGGCTGGCCCGGCGCCATCGCCGCTACCAGCGGCATGGCCTTCCCGAGCATGCTGCTCATGCTCGGTCTCGCGGCGCTCTACCTGCGCTTCCGCGACACGACGGCCGTCCAGGGGATGCTCAGGGGAGTGCGGCCCGCGGTCGTGGCGCTGCTCGCCGCGGTCGTCGTCCAGGTCTGGCCGGAGTCGATGGGGGGCTGGCTGTCGTTCGTGATCGCCGCCGCCGCCGGCACCGCGGTCCTCGCGTTTCAGGTGCATCCGGCCCTGGCGATCGCCGCCGCCGGACTGGTCGGGCTCCTGGTCTACCGTTGAGCGGACGCGGCTTTCTCGCGGCGGTGACGCTCCTGGCCGTCGCCCTCGTGGCCCTCGGCGCGGTTCCGTGGGGCCGGACCGGAACGCCATGGCGCCCGGACGGGCCGCGCCTCGCCGCCGCCGCGCGGCACTTCGACGCCGAACTCATCGAGAAGGGGCGGGCGTTCCGTTCGTCCGGCTACAACCGCTACTTCCTGCGCAAGGGGCTGGTCGGCCTTCTCCTCGCCGGACTGCTCGGTTTCGGCCTTCATCGACGGCTCCGCGGCGTGCCGTTCTCCGGCACGATTCCCGGCGCCGTGACGGCCGTCCTCGCGCTGCTTGTCCTCCTCGACCTGGTGGGCATTCCGTTCGGCCTGGCCGCGCTCGACAACTCCCGCCGGTTCGGACTCAGCACGCAGTCCACCGCGTTCTGGTTCGCGGATCATTTCAAGGGGCTCGGCCTGTCGCTCGCCATTTCGGCCGTGGTCCTGACCGTACTGTTCTTCCTGATGCGCCGCTTTCCGTCCGCCTGGCCGCTCCCGGCCACGATCCTGGCCGGGATCGGCGGCGTGATCATGGCCCTGATCCTGCCCCTGGTCGTGGACCCGCTGTTCAACACGTTCACGCCGCTCAGGGACCCGACACTTGCGGCGCGCTTCATGGACGTGACCCGGCGGGCCGGGGTGCCCGTCCGCGAAGTCCTCGTGTCCAACGCCTCGATCCGGACCACCGCGGTCAACGCCTACTTCACCGGCTTCGGCCCCACGCGGAGGATCGTCGTCTACGACACGCTCGTCGAGACGCTCACCCCTGAGGAGGGGGAACTCGTCCTCGCCCACGAGGCGGGACACTGGTCGAAGGGGCACATCACCTGGGGGCTCATCTGGGGCACGCTCGGCGTCGGCGTGGCGCTGCTGCTCGCCGCGGGGCTCCTCGGGCGGCTGTTCCGGGCGGGAGCGTTCGGCCTCGAGGGGCCGCTCGATCCGGCGGCCGCGCCGCTTTACCTGCTCCTGTTCTGGGCCGGCACGTTCCTCGCGCTGCCGGTCGAGAACGCCGTGTCGCGCTACATGGAAGCCGAGGCGGACCACGTGGCCATGGAGGTCACCGGCGACGCCGCGACGCAGATCAGCGTGGAAAAGGCCCTCGGCCGGAAGAACCTGAGCGATGTCGTGCCGCCCCCGTTCATCGAGGCGCTGCTGTACACTCACCCGAACACGCTCCGCCGCATCGAGGCAGCCGAGGCGTACCTGCGAAAGGACGGCGCACCCTGAAGCCCAGAGGATCGATCAAGGCATCGCAGTTCACCGAGTCCGTCATCCGGGAGATGACGCGCCTCGTCACGCTGCACGGCGGCGTGAACCTCGCCCAGGGGTTCCCCGACTTCGACGCGCCCGAGGCGCTCAAGGACGCGGCCGTGGCGGCGATCCGCGCCGGGGTCAACCAGTACGCGATCACCTGGGGAGCGAAAGGCGCGCGCGACGCCATCGCCGCCAAGTTCGCGCGGTTCGGCGGTTTCGAAACCGACCCGGAGGCCGAGATCACCATCACCTGCGGGGCCACCGAGGCGATGATCGCCACGCTGCTGGCCGTCGTCGCCGCGGGCGACGAAGTCGTCGTGTTCGAGCCGTTCTACGAGAACTACGGCCCCGACGCGATCCTCTCCGGGGCCATGCCGCGCTTCGTCCGGCTCGCGCCCCCCGACTGGACGTTCGACCCGGCGGAGCTCAGGGCGGCGTTCACGCCGCGCACCCGGGCGATCGTCATCAACACGCCGAACAACCCGACCGGGAAGGTCTTCACGCGCGAGGAACTGGACCTGATCGCCGGGCTCTGCATCGAGCACGACGTGATCGCCGTCACCGACGAAATCTACGAGCACATCCTCTACGACGGCGCGGAACACGTCGTCCTGGCCACGCTCCCCGGCATGCGCGAGCGGACGGTCACGATCAACGCGCTGTCCAAGACCTACAGCGTGACCGGGTGGCGCGTCGGTTACATCATCGCTCCACCGGACCTCACCGCCTCGATCCGCAAGGTCCACGACTTCCTCACGGTGGGATCGCCGGCGCCGCTCCAGGCGGCCGCGAAGACGGCGCTCGAGTTTCCCGACTCCTACTACGAGGGGCTGGCGCGGGACTACGCGCGCCGCCGCGACGTCCTCTACGACGCGCTGGTCGCCGCGGGGTTCACCGCGAACCGGCCGAAGGGGGCGTACTACATCATGGCCGACTTTTCCGCGTTCGGCTTCGCCGGGGACGACACGGCCTTCGCGCACCACCTGATCCGGGAGATCGGCGTGGCGCCGGTGCCCGGCTCGTCGTTCTTCCGGAACCCGGCGGACGGGCGGACGATCATCCGCTTCTGCTTTCCGAAGACGCTGGCCACGCTCGAGGAAGCGGGGCGCCGGCTCGGAGCGCTCCGCCGGGCATGACGGAGTTCGGGAACGGATTTTCGCAGGGCGGGCCTTCCTTCGGCGCCGGGGCCGGCCACGATGCCGCCGGTTCGGGATCGGGCGCCGGTGACGGGCCCGGTTCGGGCCTCGCGCCTCCGCCCCTTCCCTCCGTCGAGTGGGGCGAGGACACCTACGAGCGGTGGCGCGCCGATCTCAAGGCGAAGGGGGGCGCGCCCCGGCTCGGCGTGGACACCGGCGGAACGTTCACCGATTTCGCCCGTCTCGAAGACGGCCGGGTGACGATCGAGAAGCGGCCGTCGATGCCGGCCGATCCCGGCCGCCCGATCCGCGAGGCGCTCGAGGCCGCGGACGCCGGCGCGATCTTCCTCGGGACGACCGTCGGCACGAACGCCGTTCTCGAGCGGAAGGGGGCGCGGACGGTTCTCGTCACCACGGCGGGATTCGAGGACCTGCTCGACCTGGCCCGCCAGGAGCGCCCGCGGCTCTACGAACTGGAACAGTCGGTCCCGCCGCCGCTCGTCCCGCGCGACCTCCGCATCGGAGCGGGGGAGCGGATCACCGCGGAGGGAGCGGTCGAGTCGGGGCTCGACGAGGCGAGGCTCCGCGACATCGTGAATCGGGTCACGGCGGCGGCGCCGGAATCGGTGGCTGTACTTCTTCTCCACGCCTGCCGGAATGACGATCACGAGCGGAGGATCGCCGCGGCCATCGGGAAGGCGCTCCCCGGCGTGCCGGTCAGCATCTCCAGCCGCGTCCTGTCCGAACGGCGCGAGTACGAGCGCCTGGTGGCGACCGTCGTAAACGCCTTTCTGGGTCCGGTTTACGGTCGGTTTCTCGCGCGGATTGGAGGGGAGCGTCCGCTGGCCCTTTCCCTGTCCTCCGGGGGCGTGACCCCGGCGGAGATCGCCGGGGAGTGGCCCGTCCGCACGCTCCTGTCGGGTCCGGCCGCGGGGGTCACCGCCGCGCACAGGCTGGCGCACTCCCTGTCGACCGGCCCCCTGCTGACGCTGGACATGGGGGGCACGTCCACGGATACCGCCTGGGTGGATCCGTCCGGGGATGCCATGCCGCTCACCACGTCCGGCCGCATCGGCGACCTCCCCGTGGCGTTCCCCTCGCTCGACGTGGTGACGGTCGGCGCCGGCGGCGGATCGATCGCCCGGCTCGACGCGGCCGGCGCGTTGACCGTCGGCCCGGAAAGCGCCGGCGCGGACCCGGGGCCGGCGGCGTACGGGGCGGGGACGGAGCTCACGATCACCGACTGCGCCCTGATCCTCGGACTGCTGCCGCCGGAGATTCCTCTCGCGTCGGGACTCCGCGCCGACCTCGAACGGGCCCGCGAGGCCGCCGGCCGCCTCGCCATGCGGCTCGAGGTCACGGTCGAGGACGTGGCCTCCGCCGCGATCAACGTGGCGCTGTCGCACATGGAACGCGCGCTCCGGCGGGCTTCCTCGGCGCGCGGTCACGCTCCGGAGCGGGCCGCGCTGCTTGCCTACGGCGGCGCCGGCGGCCTGTTCGCGGCGCAGCTGTCGCGGCGCCTCGGCATGAGCCGGGTCTTGATCCCGCCCGCGCCCGGCGTGTTTTCGGCCTGGGGAACGCTCGCGTCGCCGCCGTGCCTCGACTGGGGGCAGAGCGTCCAGATCCGCGCATCGGAGTTCGACGAGGCGTCGCCGTACTTCGCGTTCTGGGAGCGGCTCGGACATTTCGTGCCGGCGCTCCCCGGCGAGTCCGGCTTCCACTGCGCGCTTGGCGTCCGCTACCCGGGGCAGGCGCACGAACTGCTGATCCCGGCCGGGCCGGACTGGATCGCCCGCTTTCACGATCATCACGAACGGGTGACCGGGTACGCGCGCCGCGACACGCCCCCGCTGGTCGGTACGCTCAGGGTCCGCCGCACGTCCGTCGAGCCGCCGCCGCCGCTGCCGTCCGCCGGCCCTCCGGAAGCGGACCCGGGACCGGCCCGCCCGGTGATCTTCAGCGGCCGCCCGCAACCGACTCCGGTGATCCGCCGCGACCGGCTTCCGGCGGAAGCGCAGGCCGGACCGCTGCTCGTCGTGGAGCAGGGATCCGTGACCGTCGTGCCGCCCGGATTCAGGGTGGAGCGCCGCGACGGCGGCGTGCTGGTCGTGTCATGAGCGCCGGACGTCCGTTCAATCCGCTGACGATCACCGTGATCCATGATCTCCTCGTGTCGGTGGCCGAGGAGATGGGGGAGGCGCTCGTCCGCTCCGCGGTGTCGCCGAACATCCGCGAACGGCGCGACCTCTCCTGCGCGCTCTTCGACGGCAGGGGGCGCCTCGTGGCCCAGGCCAGCCACATCCCCGTGCATCTCGGTTCGGTGGCCACGTCGGTCGAGGAAGTCCTGAAGCTCGGTCCGGCGCCCGGCGACATGATCCTGCTCAACGATCCGTACCGCGGCGGCGCGCATCTTCCCGACCTGACGCTTGTGGCGCCCTTTGCCGCCCCGGGGGAGACGGCGCCGTCCTGGTTCGTCGCCGCGCGCGCGCATCACTCCGATGTCGGCGGGATGACGCCGGGTTCGATGGGACCGGCCACCGACATTTACCAGGAAGGGTTGATCCTGCCGCCCGTCCGGATCGTCCGCGGCGGCGTCGCCGATCCCGACATCCTGGCGATCGTGGAATCGAACAGCCGGACGCCGGTGGAACGCCGCTTCGACATCGAGGCCCAGATCGGGGCGGCCCGCGTGGGCCTGGCCCGCCTGGGCGCGCTGGTGGACCGGGTCGGCGCCGCGGCGCTCCAGCGCTCGGCGGGCGACCTCCTGGCCTGGAGCGAGGAGCGGATGCGGGCGCTCGTCCGCGCGCTCCCGGAGGGGCGGTTCGCGGCGGAGGACCATCTCGACGACGACGGCGCCGGATCGGGCCGGGTACCGCTCCGCGTGGAACTCCGCCGCGAACACGCCGACCTGGTCGTCGATTTCAGCGGATCGTCGCCGCAGACGACCGGCAACGTGAACACGGTGGAGTCGGTCGTCCGCTCGGCGGTGCTCTACGTCCTTTCCGCCCTGGCCGGATCGGAACTGCCGGTCAACGCCGGGGGACTGGCGCCGGTCCGCCTGGTTCTTCCGCCCCGCTGCGTGATCAACGCGGAGCGCCCCGCGGCGGTGGCCGCCGGCAACGTGGAAACGTCGCAGCGGATCGTCGACGTGCTGCTGCGCGCTCTCGCCCAGGCGTTTCCGGAACGCATTCCCGCCGCGTCGTGCGGTTCGATGAACAACGTGATGCTCGGCGGTGTCCGCGCCGACGGCACGCCGTTCGCCTACTACGAGACGATCGCCGGCGGCATGGGGGCGGGTCCGGGCCGGCGCGGACTCGACGCCGTCCAGACGCACATGACGAACACGAAGAACACGCCGGTGGAGATCGTCGAGTCCGAGATCCCGGTGGTCCTCGAGCGCTACGCGGTGCGCCGCGATTCGGGGGGCCGGGGGCGGCATCGCGGCGGCGACGGCGTGATCCGCGAGTTCCGCTTCCTGTCGCCGATCACCGTGTCCCTGAATACCGACCGGCGGACATCCGCGCCGTGGGGGCTCGACGGCGGCGCCGACGGAGCCCCGGGACGGAACACGCGCGTCGATCCGGCGGGCCGGTCCATTGAACTCCCGGGGAAGGTTACCTATACTGCCGCGGCCGGGGAGAGACTGGTCATCGAAACGCCTGGGGGTGGGGGTTTCGGGAAAGAAGAATGATACACGTCGAGTCCCTGACAAAGCGTTTCGGTTCCGTCACCGCCGTCGACCGGCTCACGTTCTCCGTGGCCCGCGGCGAGATCCTGGGCTTCCTCGGCCCGAACGGCGCCGGCAAGACCACCACGATGCGGATTCTCACCGGGTACATGCCGGCCAGCGAAGGGCGCGTCACCGTGGACGGCCTCGATGTGGCCGACGAATCCCTCGCCGTGCGCCGCCGCATCGGCTATCTCCCCGAAAGCGTCCCCATCTACCGCGAGCGCTCCGTCGCCGACTACCTTTCGTTCGTCGCCGACGTCAAGGGATTGCCCCGCTCCGGCAAGACGCGGGCCATCGCCACGGTCATGGAACAGTGCGGCCTCGGCGACGTCCGGAAGCGGATCGTCGGTCGCCTGTCCCGCGGGTACCGCCAGCGGGTGGGGCTCGCCCAGGCCCTCGTCAACGATCCTCCGGTGCTCGTCCTCGACGAGCCGACCGTGGGGCTCGACCCGGGACAGGTGGTGGAGGTGCGCCAGTTGATCCGGGGGCTCGCCGGAACGCGGACGGTGCTTCTCAGCACCCACATTCTTCCCGAGGTGAGCCAGCTGGCGAGCCGCGTGGTGATCATCAACAAGGGGCGGATCGCCGCGGCCGGCACTCCGGATGAGCTGACGGAACGGCTCGATGCCGGGCAGGCGTTCCGGATCCGCGTTTCGGCGGACACGGGGCGGGCGGCCGAAGTCCTCGCCGGCGTGCCCGGGGTCCGCGCGGCCTCGATTTTCACCGCCCCGGACGGGCTCGAGCGGGTGCGCGTCGAGGCGCTGCGCGGCGAGGACGTGAGCGGGATCCTCTCGCGGCGGCTCGTCGACGGCGGCTTCGACCTTCTCGAGATGAGCGTGGAGTCCGTCGGCCTCGAACAGATCTTCCTGTCGCTGGTCAGGGGCGATCGCGGCGAAACCGCGGGGGACCGGCCGGCGTCAGCGGGCGGCCCGGAAGACGCCCGCGCTTCCACGGGCGACCCCGGAGATCCGGCTTCACCTCCGACCGGCGGAGGGGCGTCGTCATGAGAGGCATGCTGGCGGTCTTCCGCAGGGAGCTGACGCTCTACTTCATTTCTCCGATCGGGTACATCGTCCTGTCCTCGTTCCTGCTCGTCGTCGGTTTCGTGTTCTACGGCGAACTCGTCCAGTTCGTCGAGCACGTGCGGCGGTCCGGGGGCGCGTTCAGCGGCGCCACGATCGACGTGAACGAACAGCTCATGACCCCGTACTTCTTCAACCTCGCCTTCGTCGGCCTGTTCCTGTTCCCGCTGATCACGATGCGGCTGCTTGCCGAGGACCGGCGCCAGGGAACGATGGAACTCCTGCTGACCTATCCGATCTCGGACCTCGCCGTCGTGCTCGGCAAGTATCTTGCGGCGCTGGCCCTGTTCACGATGATGCTGGCCGGATCGTTCTGGACGACGGCCGTGCTCATCCGCTACGGAAACCCCGACATCGGCCCGATCCTCTGCGGATACGCCGGGGTGTTCCTCTACGGGGCGTCGTTCATCGCCATCGGCCTGATGATGTCGTCGCTGACGGAGAACCAGATCGTGGCGGCGGCGCTGTCGTTCGTGGCGTTCCTCCTCCTGTGGCTTCTCCACTGGGGCTCCACGCTGACCTCCGGACTCTGGTCGGAGGTGTTCCTCTACGTGTCGGTGGTCGATCACTTCCAGGCGATGACGCAGGGAGTGGTGGACACGATCGACCTGGTCTTCTTCGCCTCGGTGATCTTTTTCGGCCTGTACGTGTCGCTGCAGAGCGTGGCTGCCCAGCGCTGGAGCGGCGACTGATGGGGCGCCCGTTGATCCCCGGGCTCAGGAGCGTGCGGCGCGGCGGCAGCTTCCTGCTGACGTCGCTGTTGACCCTCGGCATCCTGGTGATGGTGAACTACGTCGGCAACCGCCGTCACGCCCGGTTCGACCTGACCTCGGACGGGCGCTACAGCCTGTCGCCGCAGTCGCAGCAGCTCCTCCGGTCCCTGTCCACCGAAGTGCGTTTCCTCGGGTTCTTTCCTTCCGACGACCCGGGGCAGGTTTCGCTGCAGCGGCTGCTCGCCGTCTACCGGTCGGAGTCCGACCGGGTCGTCGTCGAGTTCGTCGATCCGGACCAGAACCCGGGGATGGCCGCCCGTTTCGGGGTGCACGAACCCGGGCTCTATCTCGCGTCCGGCGGGCGCACCGAGAAGGCGCGCTCGAACAACGAGGAGGGGATCACGAACGCGCTGCTGCGGCTGATCCGCAACCGCCGCATCCAGGTGGGCTTCCTTTCCGGTCACGGCGAGCTCGATCCGGGCGACCGCGGGCGGGACGGCCTGTTTGCCGCCACTGCCGGGCTGTCCGAAACCTCCTATGAGCTGACCAGGGTCGGCAGCCTGTCGGACGGCATTCCGGACAGCCTGGAGATCCTCGTGATCGCCTCCCCGGAGCAGGTTCCGCTCCCCGGCGAACTCGAGGAGATCGACGGGTGGATGCGGCGCGGAGGACGGCTACTCGTGTTTCTCGACGCCGCCCCCCGCGCCGGCCTCAACGAATTCCTCGCCCGCTGGGGCGTGGAGGTCGGCAACGACGTGATCATCGACAGGGACGCGGGTGGACGGGTCGTCGGTCTCGACAAGTACTCGCCGATCGTGACCCGCTTCGAGAACACGCCGATCACCGCCGGTTTCCGCTTCGCGGTGTTCTTTCCGCTCAGCCGTTCGGTGGGGCTGATGCCGGAACTTCCGAACGGGGCGCGGGGGTGGGTCCTGTTCAAGTCCGGCAACGGCTCGTGGGCGGAAACGGGACCGATGGACGGCAACGAGCGCCTCGATCCCGGCGTGGACCGGCTCGGTCCGGTTCCGATGGCCGCCGCCGTCCTCATGGATCCGTCCGTCGGATCCCGGCTCGTCGTCTTCGGCGATTCGGACTTCGCCCGGAACAAGTTCTGGCGCCTGCCCGGTTCGGGGGACCTCGTCCTGAACGCGTTCGCCTGGCTTGCGGAGCGCCCCGACGAGATCGCGGTCCGTTCCGCCGAGCCGACCGACCGCCGTGTCGATCTGACGGCCCGCCAGGCCCGCGCCATCTTCACGGTGGGCGTCGTCCTTCTTCCGCTGTTCGTGATCGGCGCCGGGATCTGGGTCGGCTGGCGACGCTACGGGCAGTGACGGGACGATGAAGCTCCGCCGCGGTTTCTGGATCGCGCTCGTGCTGTTCCTGGGACTCCTGGCCTACGTGCGCTACTACGAGTCGCGCCGGCCCGTGGACACGGGACCGGTGGTCGTTCCGTTTCTGGCCGTCGAATCGACCCGCCTGTCCGGGATCACCGTGGCGTTTTCCCGGGACACCACGCGGATGGAGCCCGTGGACGGCAGCTGGCGCATCATCAGCCCCGTCGATTTTCCGGCGGATCCGATCGCGGTGGAGGCCCTGCTGTCGCGCTGTCGCTCTCTCGAAATCCTCCGCCGCTTCCGCATGGATCCGGGCCAGCTGCAGAGCTATGGACTCGTGCACCCGGGAGCCTGGCTGCGGTTCGACCTCAGGGACGGCACATCCCGCACGCTCACCATCGGATCGGTGGCCGCGGCGTCGCCGGCGTACTACATCCGGATCGACGAGTCCGACACTCTCGGCCTGCTGAGGGACGGCGAGGTCGACAACTTCTTCCGCAAGGAGACGGACGGCTGGCGCGATCCCTCGCTGATGAATTTTTCCCCGGGAGCCGCCGTGTCCTTCGTGCTTTCGTCCGGGGGGCACCGGGTCCGTGTCGACCGGGGGCCCGGGGCGGCGGGATGGAGAATCACCGACCCGTTCGACGGCCCGGGCGACACTGCGTTCATCACGGACTTTCTCAAGGGGCTGGCCGCCACGAAGGCCCGGTCGTACCCCGAGGATCACCCCGGGGCGCTCCGGCCGTTCGGCCTGGATCCGCCCGAGGGGAGCGTGACCGTCGTGGACAGCGCGGGGGGGCAGCACCGGCTCCTCCTCGGAGCAACGTTTGACGGACTGACCGGCGCGGAGCGTTTTGCCGCGCGCTCCGGACGGGAGGCGATCTACGGCGTTCCCGCCGCCTACATCGCGCTGTCCCGCCGGTCGGATCTCGACTTCCGGCAGAAATACCTGTATCCGTCCGGCCTGCGCGGCGTCAGGGAGATCCTCCTGTCGGCGGGCGCGGACACGGCCCGTTTCCTCCCGGATGCCGCCGGAACCTGGCGGCTGGCCGGGGAGGTGGCCACGCCGGGAGCTCCGCCCCCCGATCGGGGCGAATTCGTGCGCACGCTGATCCAGGCCGCGGCGGACAGCATCGTGGCCGCCGGGGGCCGGCTCCGAAGCTCTCCCGTACTGGTCGTCGAGATGCGGGCGGACACCACCGCTTCACGCCTCGAGATCCTGGACGCCCGGTCCGGCCCCGGCGATCGCGAATTCTGGCCGGCCCGCTTCATTTTTCCGGATCACAATCGCCCCGGCGAGGTTTTCCTGCTGGGACCCGATCTCGTCCGCCCCCTGCTGGCACTGCTCAAGGGGTAAAGGGCGGTTGGGTCATCGCGGCCGCCCGTGCTAGACTTTTCGGGCGCTAGCGGGAGGCATCCTCAGGGCCGATCACCATGGAGATGGACGGAATGACGTTTGCGAACAGGATTTTGTGGTTTTTTCCGATTCTGGCTCTCATGACGGCGGCTCAGCCGGCCCTCGCGGAGACGGTGGTCGGGGGGCCGATCACCGGGGTCGTGGAGTGGACGAAGGCCGGAAGCCCGTACATCGTGACCCAGGACATCGAAATCAAGGCGGGGGCCACATTGAAGATCGGGCCCGGCTGCGTTCTCCGGTTCAAGCCGAATCTCGCCGATCAGCGCGGGCTCCGTCCGTTCGACATGGAAATCGCCGTTTACGGAACGCTCGAGGCCACCGGCGCGGACGGCGACAGCGTCTATTTCACCTCGGACGCGGTCTTGCCGACCGCGAACGACTGGGGCGGCATCATCATCCCGGCACCCGGCGGCCGGGCCATCCTCAAGCAGGTCGTCGTGGAACTCGCGTCGGTCGGCATCGCCGTCCAGGGAGGCCAGCTCGACATCACCCGGTCCGCGGTCCGGGCCTGCAGTGAAAAGGGGATCCTGTTCATCAAGGGGCGCGGAACGGTCGTCCGCAACTTTTTCACGACGGTGGGCAATTTTGCCGGGACAGGGCGGGCCGTGTACCTGATCCAGTCGCCGGACGTCCTGTTCAAGGACAACCTGATCGTCGGCTCCCAGACCGGCCTGGCCATCGAAAGAGGTTCCGACGCCCGGATCGAGAACAACCTCGTTTCGCTCTGCCCGTACTTCGGAATCACGATCACGTCCTCGTCCCCGACGATCACCCGGAACAACATCACCCAGAACGAGTACGGGATCTTCCTGGCCGGCGGTTCCCGCCCGAAGATCAAGGACAACAACATCTTCGACAATGCGGCCCTGGATATCAGGGTGGCCGACTACTGGCAGTTGAAGCCGGGCGAAACCGCCGTCGACCTGGACATGAGCGGAAACTGGTGGGGTCGCAACGGTCTCGACGTCATCTACGACCGGATCGAGGACGGCACCGACGATCCCACGCTCGGAGTCCGGGTCGTGATCGCCCCGGTCCTCAAGGACGCCGTCAACGTCGAATGAGCACGGGCTCCGCGGATGACGGCGCCCGGCGACCCCCGCCGGGCGATGCGGCCGCCGGCGACCCGATACGGCACGGCACGGACGGCGATGCCGCAGGCGACCCCGCGCGGCACGGTCCGGAGGGCGGCGCCGAAGCCGTGGTCATTCTGGGCACCGCTCCGTCCGAGGACGAGGCGCGCGCCCTGGCCTCGGACCTCGTCGGGTCGGGCCTCGCGGCCTGCGTCAATATTGTCCCCGGCATCCGCTCGATCTACCGCTGGCAGGGACGGGTCGAAGACGCCGCCGAGGTTCTGCTGATCGCCAAGTCGACGCGGAGCCGGTCGGAGGCCGTTGTCGAGCGCCTGGCCCGGCTCCACTCCTACGACGTCCCGGAAGTCCTCGTTCTTCCGGTGCTCGGCGGTCACGCTCCGTACCTGGAGTGGATCGCCGCGTCGGTGTCCGGCTGATGGATCGCTGGGTCGGCAGCGGAATCGTGACGCTCCTCACCGACTTCGGCACGTCCTCCTCCTACGCGGGAAGCCTGCGCGGAGCCCTTCTCTCGGTGTCGCGCGATCTCGTCCTCGCCGACATCACCCATGAGATTCCCCGGTTCGACTTCCTGTCGGGCGCGCTGATACTGCGGGCGGCCGCGCCGTCGTTCCCCCCGGGCACGGTTCACCTGGCCGTCGTCGATCCCGGGGTCGGCAGCGCGCGCCGTCCGGTGGCCGTGCGCAGCGGGGATCACGTGTTCGTCGGACCCGACAACGGGTTGTTCACGCCGTTCCTCGGCCCGGACGCGGCGGTATTCGCGATCGATGCGGACACGTGGGCCCCGGGAACCGTGTCGGCCACGTTCCACGGCCGCGACCTCTTCGCGCCGGCCGCCGCGCGCATTGCCCTCGGCGAGGATCCGGCCCGTCTCGGCGACCCCGTCCCGGATCCGTTGCGCCTCGCGATGCCCGAACCCGTGATCGCCGAAGGCGGAATCACCGGCTCCGTGATCCACGTCGATGCCTTCGGCAACATGGTGACGAACGTGAGCGCCGCCCTGGTGGGGAGCTGCCGGACGGTGCGCGCGGGCGGTGCCGTGGTGCCGGTCGTCCGGACGTACAGCGATGCGCCGCCGGGCACGCTGGTCGCGCTCATCGGGAGCGGAGGGCTGCTGGAGGTCGCCGTTGTACAGGGGAGCGCGGCCGAGCGGCTCGATGCGGGCGTCGGCATGCCGGTGGTCGTTTTCGACTGACCTCCGCGCACGTTCGGCCTGCGGACTCCGCCGGCCATGCGGCGCACCCTCAGCTGAAATCCGCCTCGCGGATTCCACCGGCCACGTAGCGCCGGAAAAAGAGCCTCAGGAACAGCGTGAACGGTATGGCCAGGAGCGCGCCTGCCAGCCCTCCGAGCGACGTGAACACCAGCAGCGACAGGAGCACGGCAACCGGATGCAGCCCGGTCTGGTCTCCGAGGATCTTCGGCGAGATGAAGTTCTGCTCGAGAATCTGGATCACGAAGAAGACGCCCCCGACGGCCAGCGCCGCCTGTCCCGGACTGGCCGTGGACAGCGTGACGAGCAGCGCGAGGATCAGGCTGATCCAGTAGCCGATGATCGGCACCATGTTCAGCGCCCCGGCCAGGGCCCCGATGACGATCGCATAGGGGAGACCGATGGCGGTCAGTCCGGCGATCGTCAACCCGCCGACGATCAGCGAAACCAGCATCTGTCCGCGGAGGTACCGCCCCACCAGCACGTCCATCTCGGAGAACAGCGCCTCGACCTCCGATTCCATCCGCCGCGGGAGGATATGCAGTGCACCGCGACGGAGCGCGGGAAGGTCCTTGAGCAGCCGGTATCCGACGATGGGGCTGAGGAGAAGTATCGACAGGAACCCTCCGGCCCGGCGGGCAACGCCGACGAGACTCTGCCCGGCGCCGGTGATCAGCGATTCCGCCGCGGCCGTCAATCGTTCCACGATCGCCGGAAGGTCGATCGGGAGGCTCTCCAGGGGAACGTTCCGGACCGAGCCGATGGAGCGGTCATACAGGGTCGTGACGAAACCGGGGATCTCGGCCACGAGTTCCGAGGCCTGGGCGAACAGGGGTGGGAGGGCGAAGAACAGCGTGACCCCGAACAGCAGCACCGCCGGGAAAACCACGAGAACGACGCCGCGGGACCGGGGCACCCCCTTCCTTTCCAGCCAGGCCACCGGGGGATTCAGCAGATAGGCCATGGACAGTCCGAGGCCGGCGATCCAGAGAATCGAGGAGACCTTTCCGAGCAGCCACACCAGCGCCAGCCCGACGGACACCGCGATGGTCCGCTGGGCCCACTTTTCGTGGTGATACGGGAACAGCAGGAACACGAGGACAAGCGCGGCCACCGGAGGAATGAGAACGTGCCGCAGTCCCATCGCCAGGAAGATCGTCCAGACGATGGCCAGCAGTATCACCGGCAGGAGCCGGACCGGAGTGCGCGGTTTAGATTCCATCGGGCGCGCAGTGTATCATGCGCGCATGGTTTCGCGCAGATGGACCTACGAGGAATCGGTCCGCCACATCCTGTCGTTCGTCAACTACGAAGCATTGAACGGGGGCAAGCCCATGTCCCGCGGGCCGGCCGACCTGCGCCGGTTCGCGCGCGCGCTGGCCTCCCTCGGCCATCCCGAGCGGACGGCTCCCTCCGTCCACATAGCCGGAACGAACGGGAAGGGTTCCACCGCGGCGCTCCTTTCGGCCATCCTCACCGGGGAGGGGCTGCGCTCCGGCCTGTACACCTCGCCCCACCTGCGGGACATGCGGGAGCGCGTGCGGATCGACGGCCGCCCGATCGGCCGCGCCGCGTTTTCCGCCGCGGCGCAACGCGCCGCAGAGGCCATCGGGGGAACGGCCGGCGCCGGTTTCCGGACGACGTTCGAGATCCTCACGGCGCTCGCTTTCCTGGCGTTCCGGGAGGAAGGGGCCGAGGCGCTCGTCGTCGAGGCGGGGCTCGGAGGGCGTCTGGACTCGACGAACGTGATTCCGGCGAAGGTGGCCGTCTTCACGCCGATCGGACTTGATCACGTGGAAGTCCTCGGCGGAACCCTGGCCGCGATCGCCACCGACAAGGGGGGGATCATGAAGCGGGGTGCCGCCGCCGTTTCGGCCGGCCAGGCACCTTCCGCGCGGGCGGCGCTCACCCGAAAGGCGGCCCGGGCCGGAGTCATGCTCGAGTTCATCGAACCGGGCATGATCACCCTGGCGCCTCCCGGTCCGCGCGGGGAGTCCTTTGCGCTGGCCACGCCCGCGGCCACCTATCCCGGCCTGAAGATCGCCCTGCACGGCGCGCACCAGGCGGAAAATGCGGCGCTGGCGGTCCGGGCGGCGGAGCTGTTCCTGGGGCGGGCGCTGGACCTGGCCGCTCTTCGCGGAAGCCTCCGGAGCGCGCGCTGGCCGGGGCGATTCCAGGTGCTCTCGACGCGCCCGGCTCTGGTCGTGGACGGCGCCCACAATCCGGCGGGAGCGGTCACGCTGCGCTCCGCGCTCCTCCGTCGTTTCCCGGGCCGGCGGACGATCTTCGTGTTCGGCGTCACGATGGGGAAGGATCTCGACGGCATCCTCGACGGGATTGCGGACGCGGCCTCCGGTCTCGTTGCCGTGCGCTCCGAACATGTCCGGGGGCTGGCTGCGGAGTCCATTCTCAAGTCGGCGGGGAGGCGCGTGGCCGGCCCGGTGGAGGAAGCCCGCGACCTGCGCAACGCCCTGATCCGGGCCCGCCGGATGGCCGGTCCGGACGGGGTGGTCTGCGTGGCCGGTTCGCTGTACCTGGCTGGAGATCTGCTCAAAACGTGGGGCGCCTTCCGCTCCTCGTGGGAGGGAAAGGCGCCCCGTGTTCATCATCGGTAAGGCGTTTCAGGCCGCCGGCATCCTCTGCATCCCGGTGGCCGTGGTCCAGGGCATCCTGACCGGAGACCTGAGAACCGAGTTCCGCATGTGGATCGTCAGCATGGGCCTGTTCGCCATCGGCTGGATCTTCGAAAAGAAACTCGGCCGCCGGGACTGAGTTTCCTCAGCGCGATCCCTTGTTCTTCGCGTTGGCCATGAGAGCCGCCTCGCTGAAGTGCTTCATCGCCTCGGCGATCATCTCGTCCTCCTGGATCGCCACCCGGTACCGCATCGCTTCGCCCCAGACGTTGCGGGCCACTTCGCGCTTGATCGCCAGGCGCACGTAGGGTGTGTCGTCCTTCCACTCCACGTCGGTGTAGGTGATCTTGCGGTCGTCCTCCTGGTCCTTGTTCCGGTTGTCGAGATGCTGCTTGAACTGGGCCAGCGTGGCGTCATCGACGTTCCACGATTTCAGGAAGACGTCGAAGTCGTCGGTCTTCTTCATGCCGCGGGAATTCGCGAACTTGTATGCGAAGTCCGGGAAGACCTGCTCGCGTTCGAGGCGCGTCTGGAACTCGGTCAGCTTGCGGGTATAGGCCACCTTGATGTCCGGAGTGATGCCGCCGCCCCCGAAGACGGTGCGTCCGCCGTCCGTCTTGAACTCCGGCAGAGCCTCTTTCCCCTCGACGGCCCGTTCCGTTTCCACTTCCGCCGCCTCGATCGCTTCCTCGGAGGCGTACTTGTCGCGATCCTCCCAGTCCCGCTGGATCAGGCGTCCGCTCGGGGTGTAGTAGCGGGCCACGGTGAGGAGCAGCGCGGAGCCGTCCTTCAGCGTGTACTGGCGCTGCACCAGCCCCTTGCCGAACGTGGTCATGCCGAGGACCAGGCCGCGGTCGTGATCCTGGATGGCCCCGGAGACGATTTCCGAAGCCGAAGCCGAACCGTGATCGACGAGCACGATCAGCGGGAAGGCCGGGTACTTGTCGTTGTCGGTGGAGTAGTAGTACTGCGAGGAACCCTCGATGCGCCCCTTCGTGTACACGACGGTCTTGCCGCCCTGCAGGAACTTGTCGGACACCTCGATCGCCTGGTTCAGGTAACCGCCGCTGTTGCCGCGGAGGTCGAACACCATGCGCTTCATTCCCTGGGTCATCAGGTCGTCGATGGCCGAACCGAGTTCCTCGGACGTGGTGGCCGAGAACCGGGTGGCCCGGACATAGCCGGTTTCGTCGTCGAGCATGAAGTGGTAGGGGACGGAGTAGATGGGAATCTTGTCCCGCAGGATGTCGTACTCGAACATGTCGTCGATGCCCGGGCGGTTGATCGTGACGTGGACCTTCGATCCCTTCGGGCCGCGGAGCTTGTCGAAAACCTCCTCGTTCGTGATCCCCTTGGCGCTCTCGCCGTCGATCTTCACGATGCGGTCGCCGGCCCGGATGCCCAGTTCGTCCGAGGGGCTTCCCTCGATGGGCGAAATGACCGTGATGTATCCGTTTCTCAGTTCGAAGGAGATGCCGATCCCGAAGTACTCTCCCTGGTTCCTCTCGTTCATCCGCGCGAAACGCTCGGCGTCGACGTAGGTGGAATGCGGATCGAGATTCTCGAGCATGCCCTCGATCGCGCCCTTGATCAGCGGCGTCGGATCGACTTCCTCGACATAGTTCTGCTGAACCAGTTCGAGGACCTTGCCGAAGAGGCGCAGTTGCGAAAATACGGTGCCGTCGGACTGTGCCTGGACCCGGTTCGTCAGGAGCAGGCCCAGCACAACGCCCGAGGCGATCGAAAGGGCGATGAAAGCGGTTGTGCGCTTCTTCAGCTGCATCAAAAAACCTCCAGCGAGGATGGAACGAAGCGGACGTTCTGAACGTTGCCGTTACGATGAGTATAGACCACGCAAAGTTCCAACTTGTTCAAAAAAGGACACTTGGTGATGTAAAAAGTTGTCTCCATCACTGGTAGATCCAGTAGTGGAACGCGGAATAGGCGGTCACGTGCGGCTCGGCCGCGGAAACGGTGATCCCGGCCGTGGGCGCCGTAATCATGGATCCCGGAATCACGTAAACGGATTCCGTCCAGTTGGGGCCCGGTTTTCCCGTCTCCAGCCACTCGCCGGCGTCGACCCCGTTCACGGCAATCCGGACACGGAACGCCGAATGGGATCGGAGGACCAGGCAGGCATCGCGACCGGCCGTCAGGCCGCGCAGAAGAAACGTCTCGTCACGGGTGATGCCGCGCCCGCCGTCCATCACTTCGGGGGCGCCCGCCGCGGAATTTTCGATGACGAGAAGCCCCTGGTACTGCCCCTCGACGGAACGGAAACGGTACGCGTGCCGGTGCTCGTCCTCGACGTCGCCGACATCGAGCCGGTCCGCGAGCTGCAGGCCGGCCACCCGTGCGAGGACGGCCGGGGCGGTGACGGCGTTGCCGCTGTTGGCCAGCGACCAGTCGGCCTGGTACACGTTCATCGGGTTGCCCCCGGCAATGGTCTGTCGATGAATCCGCCGCTGATGAACGAGGCGGTGCGGCCGGAGGAACGCGGCGTCGTACCAGTTCGGGTAGACGACCAGCCAGTTCGGCCGGGTGGCGTCGGGCATTCTTTCCAGCGCCTCATAGAGCGAGCCGGATCCGTTGCGCCGCGATTCCGTCATCTGCGGAGAAATAAGCCCCTCCAGGTCGAGAATGGTCCGGTTTCCGTAGTAGCGGAGTGCCCCCGCGTCGTTGACCGCCATTGTTTCACCCGGCGGAAGGTTGTCCCGGGTCCACAGGGCCAGAGCCTTCTGCTGATAATGAATATCGGCCGAGTTCTGGGCATAGGCCAACAGAAAGTAGACCGATCCCGGGAGGGCCAGAACCACGTAGGCCAGGAGGCCGGCCTTCTTCAGCGCCGTGACGGGGGCTTCCGGAGCAAGCCGGGACAGCGCGGCGAGGACCCGCTCGAGACCGAGTGCCGCAAAGGGGAGAACGATCGCGTACAGGGGGATCAGGTACCGGTGCCAGTGCCAGGTGCGCGGAACCACGAGGGCCGCGGCGGCCAGGCCCGCGGCAAACATGAGCAGGGAAAGGAGGAACGGCCCCGGCCGCCGCTTCGCGGCTTCCGCCGCGGCGCCGGGCAGGGCGCCGGCCAGCGTCAGGAGCAGCGTCAGCGGGGCGAGGTAGAGCGGAATGCCCGACCCGTTGTTGGCCTGAAGCCGCCCCGGATCGGCGCTCTCCAGCCCGAGGAAGATGCCGCGGACCGCCGCGGCGAAATAGCCGGTGGCGGTGGCCAGCCAGCTCCCGATGTCCTGCCCGGGCACTCCCAGAATCCCCTTGACCGACAGTGACGTCGGGCTCGGATGACCGGTAAAGGCCAGGAGCACGAGCGACGGAACCACTCCCGCGGCAAGGGGAATCAGCCCCGAAAACCGGCGGCGGGGTGCGGCGTCACGGGCCTCGATGAGCAGCAGCACGGACAGGAGAACTCCGAACGTGAGCCCCTCGGCCCGGCTGGCCGCGCAGAGGGAACCCCACACGATCGTCCGGGTGCGTCCGGAACCGGCGCGGGCTTCCTCTGCCCACGAAGCCAGGGTGAGCACCAGGGCGGCCACGTACAGCGGAAGATCCATTCCGGCGAACAGGCCCCAGAGGAGCGGGCCGTTGAGAGCGATGAACAGCGGGGCCCACCCGGGATTTTCGAGTCCGGCCGCGCGGCCCAGCCGGTGCGCTCCCGAGAGCGTGAGGTACAGGCCGATCGCGCCGATCAGGAACGCGAAGGGGATCATGGCATCGCCGCGAAACCCGCCCAGGTATCCGAGGGTGTAGAGGAGCATCGCCGAAACGCTGGTGACTCCGCCCGACGGAGCATCCGTGCCGTTATACTGAAACGGATGTCCGGCCGCCGCTTCGCGCGCGTACTGGAAGAAGATGAACGCATCGTCGAGAGGCAGGGACAGGTGTCCGTCCGTGCCGAGCAGCATGGCGGTGAAGTACAGCGCGGCGAGGACCGCGGCAACGAGTGCCCAGGGCAGATCGAGTTTCGGTTTCACGGCCGCCCATTCTAGCGTTCCTTGACGGGGCGGGAGAAGGCTTCCTATAATGTTTTTCACAGGTGCCGGCTGCCCGGTTCAAATCACGAGGGGTTCAATGCGATCATCCCTGCTGGGACTCACCGCCGCCCTGATGCTTCTGTCCATCTCGCCCCAGGGCGCTTCCGCGCAGTACTTCGGAAAAAACAAGGTTCATTACACGAATTTCAAGTGGAGCGTGCTCGAGACGGAACACTTCCACGTGTACTACTACGACTCGGAGCGCGAGGCCGCCGTCGATGCCGCCCGCATGGCCGAACGCAGCTATGCCCGGCTGGCGCACGTGCTGCGCCACGAGTTCACGAAGCCGATCCCCCTCGTTCTCTACGCATCGCACAGCCAGTTCCAGGAAACGAACATCCTTCCCGACCAGATCGACGAGGGCACCGGGGGCGTCACCGAGTTCCTCAAGCAGCGGGTGTTCCTGCCGTTCACCGGGTCCTACGCGGAACTGGAGCACGTACTGTCCCACGAGCTCGTCCACGCGTTCCAGGTGGACATCCTCTTCGGCAGGAACCAGAGTCCGTTCGCCAACCCGTTTTCCTATCAGCCGCCCGGATGGTTCATGGAGGGGATGGCGGAGTACCTGTCTCTCGGCGGCGTCGACGCGAACACGGAAATGTGGCTGCGGGACGGAGCGCTCCAGGGGTATCTCGTTCCGCTGACGCAGATGGACTACGTATGGGACATCCGCGCCTACCGTTTTGGCCAGTCGGTCTGGGAGTACATCGCGCGGCGCTTCGGCGAGGAAAAGGTCGGCCAGATCCTCCGCAAGACGGCCCAGGTTCACAATGCCGGCCGGGCGATCGAGTACGTGACCGGGATCACGCTGGAGCGGCTTTCCGAGGACTGGCTGCAGGACCTCCGCGTCACCTACCTGCCGCAGATCGCGCGCTACCAGAAGGTGTCCGACTTCGGCCGCCGGCTGACGAATCACGAAAAGGACGGTTCGAACTTCAACGTCGTGCCCGCCGTATCCCCGACCGGGGACAAGGTGGCCTACATCAGCGACCGCGGCCTGGCGACCAGTCTCTACCTGGCTTCCGCGATCGACGGAAAGGACCTCGGCCGGCTGGTCAAGGGGGAGAGGACCGCGGAGTACGAGGCGCTGCGATTCTTCACGAGCGCCATCGACTGGTCGCCCGACGGAACGCGCGTGGCGTTTCCGGCCAAGTCGGGTGCCCGCGACGCGCTGTACATCATCGACACGCGGAAAAAGAAGAAGATCGGCAGGATCCAGCCGAGGGAGCTCGATGCCATCACCTCCCCGTGCTGGTCGCCGGACGGGTCGAAACTCGCGTTCACCGGGTACGCGGGCGGGCAGTCCGATCTCTATGTCGTGGACGCCGACGGAAGCAACCTGGTCCGGTTGACGGCGGACCGCTTCGCGGACATGGATCCGCGCTGGTCCCCCGACGGAACCACGCTCGTCTTTTCCACCGACCGCTTCGGCGACACGGACTTCGATGCCCTGCACTTTGCCCCGGAGCAGATCGCGCTGTGCGACGCGACCACGGGGGAGATCACCGCGCTTCCCGCCCAGGCCGGCAAGAACATCTCGCCGCACTGGTCGCCGGACGGGGGGGAAATCCTCTTCGTGTCCGACCGGTCGGGCATCACGAACCTCTACGTGCTGAACCGCGCGTCGGGGGAGGTGCGCCAGATCTCCGACCTTCTCACCGGGGTGTCGGGGATCACGAACGGATCGCCGCCGGTGACCGTGTCGCGCGACGGGCGGCGGCTGATCTTTTCCGCTTTCCAGCGTGCCGGATGGGATCTCTACGCGGTCAAGGATCCGTTCCAGCTGCCCGCCGTGAAGCCCGCGGACCCGCCGCCCCCGCCGTCGCCGATCGCCGCCGGTCCGGCGGCCGCGGATACGCTGGCTCCGGTGTTCGTGTTCGGGCAGCCGGTGCGGGGCGAGCCCGGCGGCCTCGGGCGCGTGGCCATGGATGTTCCGCCGGTGGTTCAGGCTCCGCCGGACTCCACGAAGGACCTGGCGTTTTTCGGCGACCGGGACAGGCGGCACCCGCCCGGGGACCTGCCGTCCTCCGGCCTGCGCAGGCTTGCGTTGTCCGAATCGGTGGACGTGAGCGTGAACGTCGATTCGCTCCGCGCGGCGCTGATGACGCTCCCCGACAGTTCCGATTTCCGGCACACGCCCTACAAGACGAAACTCACGCGCGACGTGGCGTCGACCTCGGCGCTCTTCGGATCCAACGCGGGCCTGGCGGGCCAGGCGATCCTCTCGTTCAGCGACATTCTCGGAAACAAGAACGTCCTGATCGCGGCGGGCATCTACGGTTCCCTTCTCGACAGCGACGTTCTCGTCCAGTACACGGACCAGTCGCGGCGCACGAACTTCGGCGCGGCGCTGTTCCAGTACCGGAATGATTTCTACCTGGCCACCCGCCAGACCTCGGAGGACTTCCAGAGTTTCGTGTACCGCGGGGCGGAACTGTTCCTGTCCCGCCCGTTCAGCAAGTTCAACCGGGTGGAGTTCAGCGTGGCCGGGGTGGCCATCAACGAGAAGGTGATCCGCTACGGATTCTATACGAACGACGAGTTCGTTCTCCGCAACCTTGGAACGAGTTTCTACGTGCAGCCCGGCGCGGCGCTGGTCCGGGACACCGCGGTGTACGGGAGCATCGGACCGATCGACGGTACGCGCGCCCGCCTGTCCGTCGACCACGCCGAGGGGGACCTTCGCTTCACGAACGCGATTCTCGACTACCGGACGTACCGGAGCCTGTCGCGGCGCTACTCGCTGGCCTGGCGCCTGCTCGGAGCCACAAGCGCCGGGCACGATCCCCAGATCTTCCGGGTCGGCGGCCCGTACACGCTGCGCAGCGTGGACTACGGCGTCACCGAAGGATCACACCTGGCGTTCACGAATCTCGAGTTCCGTTTTCCGTTCATCGACCGGCTCAACACGGCGTTTCCGCTTCCGTTCAGCTGGCCGAGCATCCGCGGCGCGGTGTTCTTCGACGCCGGCGCCGGCTGGGGATACAACCTCGACAACCGCAAGACGGAGTTCCGGCCGTTCACGAGCGACGGGGGATTCCGGCTCAACGACCTGACGGCCGCGTACGGAGTCGGTCTCCGGATGGGGCTCGGATTCCTGATTCTCCGCTACGACGTGGCCCAGCCCACGAACCTGGACGAGAACCTGGGGCACGCGCTCCACTTCTTTTCTCTTGGCGCCGACTTCTGATCCGCCGGTCCGCCGGGCCGAGCATGTCGGGGTGGCGGTTCTCGCGGCGCTCCTGCTCCTGTCGGTGTCGCGCGGGCTCTCGTGGGGGCTCCCCGGGCTCGGCGAGGAAGCCACGCCGCTGCGGAAGTCGATCGAGTTCTGGGGCGCATCGTCCGGCTCCTTCACGCTGAATCCCCGCTTCTACAACTACCCGCACCTGTCCTTCTACGTGCAGTGGGTGGTCCAGGCGGTGATGTACCTGGTCGGAATCGCCGGGGGAGCCTGGTCGGGGCTCAACGAGTTCCGGGCGGCGCTGGTCGCGGACCTTCCGCAGTTCGTCATGGCGGCGCGCTGGACGACGGCGGTGATCGCCGCGGCGACCGTCTATCCCGTGTGGCGGATCGGGCGCCGGCTCGGCGGGGCGGGGGGCGGGATGGCCGCGGCGGTCCTGCTCGCCGCCAATCCGGTCTTTGCCGCCCAGGCGCGCTTCATCGGCACGGACATTCCGCTGGCGTTCGCCGGTTCCATGGCGCTGGCCTGCATCCTCGACACGCTCGACCACGGGCCGGGGCCTTTCAACGGCGATCCCGCCAGGTACAGGGCCAGGCTCGGCTCGATTCGCCGCGCCGCGGTCTGGGTGGGACTCGCCGCGTCGTGCAAGTATCCGGGGGCCTGGCTGATGGTTCCGCTGGCCGCTTCCCTCGCGGTGACGAAGAGCTCCCGCCGCGACTGGGGACAGGCGCTGCTGTTCGCGTTCCTGGCGTTCGCGGCCACGTCGCCGTTCGTGATCTTCGACCTCCCGGACGCCGTGTCCGCGGTGGCGTTCGAGCGGCATCACATGTCCACCGGTCACTTCGGGACCTCCCGCGAGCTGGCCCTGATCCGCTACGTCACCGACGTCCTGCCCCGCGCCTTCGCCTGGCCGGGGCTGGTCGCCGTCCTTGCCGCGCTTGTGTTCCTTCTCGTGCGCGGCGGCCGGGCCGCGCGGATCACCGTCCTGTTCGCGCTGACCGGGCTCCTGTTCATCGGCTCGTGGCGCGTTTCCGCGGACCGGTACATTCTCCTCGTCCTTCCGGTGCTCGTGGCGCTGGTCGGCGGCCTGTTCGGGCGTGCCCGCCCGGCGCCGGTTCTCGGCGTGGGGCTCGCGCTGCTCATGGCCCTCCCTTCGGCGGGTCGACTGTGGCGGGAAGGGGAGTGGCGGTCGCTGCCCACAACCCAGAGCGCGGCCTCGGCCTGGGCGATCGAGAACATTCCGCGCGGAGCCCTGACGGCGGCCGAGCGCTATTCCATCGAGAGCGCGGCCGACAGCCTGACCCTCTTCCTGATTCCGTTCGACTCGGTCCACCCGCATCTCTACGACCCGGCCTACAGCCTGCCCTACTACGCGCCGTTCGAGTACGTCGTCCTGTCGGGGGCCCAGTACAACCGGTATCTCGACCAACCGCGCGAGTACCCGGCCCAGGCCGCGTTCTACGACGGCATCGCCCGGGATTTCGACGAGGTGGCGGGGTTCGAATCGGGCAGCGGGCTGACCGGGTCGCCGATCCGGATTTTCCGGCGCAGGGAGGGGACGGGGACCACCGACTTCCGCTCGATTTCCGGGGATTTCTACAACCGGATCGAGAATCCGGGGCCGATCGCGCGCTTCCTGACGTCGCTCGGTGCCACGTTCTCCCGGGCCGGGCGGGAGGATCTGGCCCTGGCCGCGGCCGAACACGCCGTGGCGCTCGCGCCGGACGACCCGATGAGCCTGTCGAATCTCGCGTCGCTGCGCGCCCGGCGGGGCGAGTATCTCCCGGCGCTCAAGGGGTATCAGCGGGCCCTGCAGATCGCGCCCGACGATCCGATCCTTCACTACAATGTGGGCCGGCTCTACCAGGGGAAGGAACTGTGGTCCGAGGCGCTCGCCGCATACGCCCGGGCGATGGCCGCCAACCCCCGCCTGTCCGAGGCGTATCTGGCCAGCGCGATCTGTCACATCCAGATGGGGAGGAACGCCGCGGCCAGGGCCAGTCTCCGGGATTTCCTGGAACGCTTTCCGACCGACCCCCGGGCCTCCCAGGCCCGGGCCATGCTTCGCGAACTCGACGGCCTCAGGTAGTATCCCGATATGCGCACACTCTATCGATCCGCGGAAGACCGGATGCTGGCCGGGGTGGCATCGGGGCTGGCCGACTACCTGAACACGGAAACGGCTCCCGTCCGCCTGGGGTTCGGCGTGCTGACCCTGGTCGGAGGCGCGGGAATCGTACTCTATGCCCTGGCCTGGATCCTGATCCCGGAGGCGCCCGACGAATCCGGCGCGGCGCGGGCGCCGCTGTTCCCGCGCGACCTGCTGACCTCACTGGGGGTGGCCCTGGTCGGCCTCGGGAGCGTGGCGCTCATCCGCGGGCTCATCCCGTGGATCGCCGACCGTCCGGTCTGGCCGCTGGCGATCATCGGCCTCGGACTGCTCCTTCTCCTGGGCAAGAGGTGACCCGCGCGTTCGTCGTCCGGGCGCCCAACTGGATCGGCGATTTCCTCATGGCGCTCCCCGCGCTCGAGGCCTTCCGGCGACTGTTCCCCGACGCCCGGTTCGCGCTGCAGGTGCACGACCGTTGCCGGGCCCTGGCGGAACGGCTCGGTTTCGTCGACACGCTCCATTCACTTCCCGACCTGGGTGGCCTGCGGCGGGCCGGGTACGACCTCGGGGTTCTGTTCACCCCGTCACTCTCCTCGGCCCTGCTGTTCGGCGTGACGGGCATTCCGCGCAGGGTCGGCTGGGCCGGCGAAGGGCGAAGCCCGCTCCTGACCCGCAGGGTTCCGCGTCCGGATCGCGACGTGCACCAGTCCCGGCATTTCCTCGGTCTCGCCGCCGCCCTCGGTTACGCGGGGGAGGATCCGCCGCTGCGGTTCGCGGTCTCCGCCGCGGACGAGGACGCCGCGGACCGCTGGCTGGCCGGGCGGTTGCCGGCCGGCCGCGACCTCTACGCGCTCGCCCCGGTCGTGGCCTTCGGCCCGGCGAAGATGTGGCCCGCCGTGCGGTTTCGCGAACTGGCCGACCGCCTCTCCGCGGATGCCGGAGTCCTGCTCATCGGTTCGGCCGCGGAGGCGGCCGTGCTGGAGGAGATAGGAGCCGGGCTCCCCGGTGCGCATGTTCTCGCCGGTGATCTCTCGCTCCCGGAAGTCGGAGCACTCCTGAAGCGCTGCCGCGGGTTCGTCGGCAACGACTCCGGTCTGCTCCACCTCGCCCGCGCGGTGGGCACCCCGGTCGTCGGGATCTACGGATCCACGAATCCGCGCTGGACAGGCCCGGGGGACGATGAGGGCACGGTCGTGTCGCTGCATCTCGAATGCAGCCCCTGCTACCGGCGGGAATGTCCGCTTCCGGGGTCCCCCAGGACGTGCCTCACGGAGATCCCGGCGAGCCGCGTGGAATCGGCGCTGCGCGAGGTCCTCCGATGAGCGGCCGTCCGCGGACGTCGCCGCCCGCGCGCGCCACGCGCGGAAAACGAAGCGTTCCGGGGGCCGCCCCGGCTCGCAAGCCCGGGCGCGCCGCGCAGCGGAACTGGGCCGTCTTCCTGGACCGGGACGGGACGCTGTTCCATCTCGTGCCCTACCTGCGGGACCCGCGGCAGGCGCGGCTGTACAACGGCGTCGGCGCCGCGCTCCGGATGCTGCGGGATGCCGGCGCGCGGCTTGTCGTGGTCACGAACCAGGCGGGAGTCGCCCGCGGGCTCATGACGCGCCGGGACGTGGATCGCCTGAACCGGCTGCTCCGCGAACTCCTCGCCGGGGAGCGGGTGAAGCTGGACAGGGTCGAGGTCTGCCCGCATCACCCCGATTTCACGGGCCCGTGTTCCTGCCGCAAGCCGGCTCCCGGAATGATACTGGGCGCGGCCCGCGCCCTGGGCGTGGATCCCGCCGAATCCTGGATGATCGGGGACAGCGCGTCGGATCTCGAGGCGGGGGAGGCGGCGGGGTGCCGGACGGGGCTCGTGCTGACCGGTTACGGCTCACGAACGCGCGCGACCCCGGCGGGCCGCCGCGCGAAACGGACCGGGGGCACGCTGAGGGCCCTGGCCGGGAGAATCCTTGCCTATCGGGAGCGGGGCCGGAGGTAGCCTTCCGTGACCATCCGGTCGACGGCGGGGCGGTCCTGGCCGGTTGCGGCTTCGTAGACCTCGGTGGCCAGCGCCACGTCGGCACGATGACGCGCCTCCGCGATCTCCCGCGGAAGAAGCCCGATCGAGCGGTTCCGGAACGCGTTGCCCGACGCAAGGCCGAAACCCGCCGAAACGACGGTCAGGATGAGAACACCGGCCCAGGTGGAATAGATCGGTTGCCGGCGGACCGGCATCACGACCTCGAGAGGCGCGGGATTCAGGTCGTCGGACGGCGGCGGGGGACAGGGATCGACGACGAGGGCTCCCTGGTTCAGCAGCGTCGAGATCACTTCGTACGTCGTGTATTCGCCGAGCGGCGAGTGGGCCACGAGCGTTTCCACGGTCGTCGATTCCCGGACGAGGTCGAAGACGACCAGCAGCTCGCGGGACATGTCGCCGCGATCCACGGGATCCTCGGACCGGAGCAGATACAGATCCGGGGCGAGAACGGCCTGCTTGATCGTGGCCAGTTCGTCCATCCGCCGCATCCCCTCCATGAGCAGTTCCTCGATGTTCAGGGGAACCTTGAGGGTCTGCTTGGGGACGGAGCGCTCGTCGCCGGAAAACTCGTACGAACCCTGCGTCCAGTGCAGCAGGTCGTCCACGATCTGCTGCGTGTGCTGCATGACCGCCTCGACGAGCCGGTCCCGCCCGACGATGCCGCCGGAGAGCATGACGTAGACGGCGTCCTTGCCGGACTGGGACTGGATGCGCTGGATCGTTTCGAGCTGCTCCGCGGTGATGAAATTGGCGCCGCTCAGGAATTTCAGGAACGGGTCCTCGTTCGTGTCGCGGCGGTCGCGGGTGGCCACGATGCGCCCGCGTTCCAGGAACAGCACCTGGCGCGCTCCATCCTCCCGGACGAGGCTCAGCACGCCCGACTTGCGCTGCAGCGCCAGGAGCTGGAGGATTTCGGGTACGCCGAAGGATTCGAGGTTTCCGGAGAGTCCCATCGTGATACCTACGCTGCCCGATCCATCGGGTGGCTTCGACCCGGCACCATGCCGAGTTCAGGTCGCATGAGCGCGGATTCCGGTTCCGGGAGCACCCGGAGAATCAGCACGGTCGCGCCGTAGAGCGCCAGCATGCCCGTCGCAAAGTAGATCAGCAGCGTTGCCCCCGGCATGTCCGGAAGGCTCGGTACGGACTTGACCGGCAGGCCGCGCATGAGTACCGGGCTCAGCAGGGCCATGAATGCCGCCATCAGCCCGAAGCCGATGATCGGCCGCCCGCGCCGCACGGCCTCCCAGCCCGGGATCATGACCTTCAGGGCCAGGGTTGCCATCTGCTTGAGTCCGCGATCCTCGTTGAGGCGGCGGTCCAGCAGCATCCTCGTGAATTCCGTGGACTTCAACGACAGGATCGTGTCGCCGCAGGACGCGCAGTACGCGTGTTTCCGGATGCGGCGCAGGCACTTCCGGCAGACCACGTTGCCGCAGTGGGCGCAGGCGTACGTGGGCAGAAAGCGGTGGACCCGGCGGCCGACGACCAGTCCGAGCAGGAACAGCACCAGCGTTCCGACGGGAAGAAGGTTCAGCGCTCCGTCGTAGAGGAAAGCCATGGCCCGGGGGAGTCCGAGCCGGAACGAGGCCGGCTGGTCGAACGTGGCCTGCCACAGCTCCTCCGACGACAGCCCGAGGCTGATCAGCGCCTTCCGGCCGTCGACCGTGTTCGCAATGGCCGAGCGCATGCCGTCGAAGTCGAGATCCGTCGCCTTCTTCATTTCCGAGTCGACGAGGTCGAACTGCAGCCGGCGCGCATAGGCCTGGCTGAGATTGAAGTGCGGCGCCGCGAGCTTCGGGTCGCTGTCGACGGATTTCCTGTACTCGTCCACGGCTTCATCCAGCCGGCCCGTCTGGGCCAGAACGTTGCCGAGGTTGTTGTGCAGCCGCGCCTTCGATCCGTCCAGTTCGAGCGCCCTGCGGTACTCCGATTCCGCCGTCGTCCAGTCCGAGGTGCGTTCGGCGATCAGCCCCATGGCCATGCGGGGGCCGGGATCGTCCGGGTTGGCCTGGCTCACCCGGCTCAGCGCGTCCTTCAGGTTGGGAAGGTCGGGGGACTCCGATGCGGCGCTCAGCAGATACGCATTCGATTCCGGATTGAGCGGCGCCGCGACTCTCGACAGGAAGTGAAACGAAACGGGAACCACCAGGGAAATCAGGAGCGTGGCGATGACGATGCGTCGCTCTCCGCGGGAGTGGTACTCCCAGAGGAGCCCGAGAGCGATCGCCATCGTCCAGAAAAGTCCGAGGCCCCACAGTGCCGGCTGGATCACGATGATCCAGGCGGCGATCGCCGCCGCGAGGGCGGGCAGCCGCCGGCGGAACAACTCCGCGATCGGGTGCTGGAAGTGACGAAGGCCGCGCAGGGTGATGATACCGGCCGTGCCCACCAGCGCGCCGGACAGCATGAGGAGGAGCATCAGCGACCCGTTCATCAGGACACGATGCTGTCCGCGGAAGGTCCGGAACTCGGCCTTGAATCCGTCGGAAACGGCCGAAATGGCCGCGTCGGGGCGAAACGGCAGATATGTGGCCGCCGTGGCGTACCAGGGATCCGCGTAGGTCGGATCCAGGTGGATCGCCTCCTGGAACTTGCGGCGGGCCTGGTCGGGACGACCGGCTTCCTGGTCGGCACGACCATCCCGGTACAACTTCTGAGCCTGGACGATCGGATTGGGGGGGCCGTCGGACTGCGCGAGGGCCGGAATGGCCCCGCCGAGAAGTCCGAGGACCAGGCCAAGGAGGCCCGTTCCAAGGCGGTTGGCTCTTGGGCAACTGCCTGTAATCATTACCTTTAACCTCCATGGCGACCCGGTTTGACACCCGGTGGGACGGCCGTTATTCTCCTGCATTCTATCGGCAGTCTTTCGACCCACTTGAAGTATCTGTTCTCGGAAAAGAGGCACCGTGGCGACAGCCGTTTACGTTGAGGAACTGGGCGGGCACCCGGGCGAAGAGGTTCAGGTCCGGGGCTGGCTGTACAACAAGAGGCACAGTGGCAAACTCTACTTTCTGCTGGTCCGCGACGGCACCGGCACGGTCCAGTGCGTCGTGTCCCGCAAGGACGTGGATGAAGCGACCTGGGAGGCCTGCGAGGCCCAGTCCCAGGAGTCCTCGCTCACGGTGACCGGCCTCGTGCGCGCGGACGAACGGGCGCCCGGGGGATACGAACTGACCGTGACATCGGTCCGGGGCGTGTCCGGATCGCCGGACTATCCGATCACCCCGAAGGAGCACGGCACGGAATTCCTGATGGACCACCGGCACCTGTGGATCCGGTCCAGCCGCCAGCACGCGATCCTCCGCGTCCGTCACGAAATCGTCGCCGGCATCCGCGACTTCCTGAACGAGCGGGGGTTCACGCTCGTGGATGCGCCGATCTTCACGCCGAACGCCTGCGAGGGAACCTCGAATCTCTTCGAGACGGACTACTTTGACGAGAAGGCGTACCTGACCCAGAGCGGCCAGCTGTACATGGAGGCCGCGGCCATGGCCATGGGAAAGGTCTACTGCTTCGGCCCGACGTTTCGCGCCGAAAAGTCGAAGACGCGCCGGCATCTCACGGAATTCTGGATGGTGGAGCCGGAAGTGGCCTGGGCGGACCTGGACGACAACATGGCCTTGATCGAGCAGTTCGTGTCCTCCCTGGTGGCCCGGGTTCTCGACCGGAGAAAGGAGGAACTGAAACTCCTCGAACGGGACACCAGGCTGCTCGAGAACATCCGCGCCCCGTTTCCGCGCGTTCACTACAATGACGCGGCCACGGAGCTTCAGTCCCGGGGCACGTTCGAATGGGGCGGCGATTTCGGCGGGACCGACGAAACGATCCTCACGGAGTCGCGGGAGACCCCGATCTTCGTGCACCGCTTCCCGGCCGCCGTGAAGGCGTTCTACATGAAGACCGATCCGGAGGACAGCCGACTGTCCCTGTCCTGCGACCTTCTCGCTCCGGAGGGGTACGGCGAGATCGTCGGGGGCGGCCAGCGGGAGGAAAACCTCGACGTGCTCGTGTCCCGGATCGCCGAGCACGGACTTCCGGAAGAGGCTTTCAAATGGTACCTGGACATCCGGCGTTACGGCAGCGTTCCCCACTCGGGGTTCGGCCTCGGGGTAGAGCGGACCCTCGCCTGGATCTGCGGACTGCCCCATGTTCGGGAGACCATTCCGTTCCCGAGGATGCTGAACCGCCTGGCTCCATAACGGTTGACAGAGGGGGGATCCGCGCCTAGTATTCCCCGGCGGCTCAACAACCCCTCGAGTCGTCGAACTTTGACTCATGACAGAACTTAACGCGCAGGCTTGAACGAAGGAGACTCGATTCCATGCTTCACAGGAGATCATTCCGGTTGCCCGTCTCGGCTGTCTTCGCACTGGCCCTTCTCGGGTTCTGCGCGACCGCCGCATCGGCACAGCACGGCGGCACCGCAGCGGATACGCAAACCCCGGCGGAGGCACCGGCACAAACGGATGCGCCGGCACAGACGACCGAGGGCCAGACGGGAACCAACGATGCGTTTCCCATGGATCTTCCTTCCGACGTGCCCGACGCGCCCCCTCCGCCCATCGTGCGCCCGCAGGGATCTTTCTTTTCCTTCGCGGCCCAGGAGGGGGGCACGATTTTCTGGGTTCTTGTCGTCATGGGCATCGGAGCCCTGCTCGTGTCGCTGGAGCGGTTCCTGTCGCTGTCCCGCGGCCGTGTCGACGTCGCCCGGTTCATGGGCGAGGTGAGCAAGGCGGTCGGTGAAAAAGGGATCAACGGCGGGCTCGAAGTCTGCAGCCGCTCGAAAGGTCCGGTGCCCTCCGTGGTCACCTACGGGCTTCAGCGCGCCTCCCGCGGCGTCGAGGGAGCGGAAAAGGCGGTGGCCACGGCCAGCCTGTCGCACCTGATCGGCATGCGCCGGGGGCTCGGCATTCTCGCGTTCGTCAGCCAGTCCGCGCCGCTCCTCGGTTTCCTCGGAACGGTCATGGGACTGCTGCACGCGTTCGACGCCGCCGTGGAATCGGGCCGGGTCAACGCTCCCCAGGCCATCGGCGGTATTTCCGAGGCGGTCGTGACCACCACCACCGGCATCGCCATCGCCATCATCGTCAACGTCTTCATCAACCTGATCTCGGCCCGGATCGACACCGTCAACGTCCAGATGGAAGAGGCAGGAGACGAACTCGTCGAAATCCTTCAGCAGAACCAGGGTCGCATCAAGGGCCGCACGGCCTGAGAGGCCCCGTTCTGGAGCGTCGATATCAGAGAAAGAAGCGGGTCCCCGGACGGCCCGCTTTTTTCTTGGCCGGATGTTTTTCTGAAACCCGGCCGGTCACGGGTCCGTATGAGTGACTTTCAGAGGGGGGGCAGGACATGGGGTCCCGCAGGGCATTTTCGACCGCCATCGCGGCGGTTCTTATTTCACTTGCGGCACCGGGGGCGTTCGCCGAACCGGTGCCCGTCGATCTTTCGCGAGCGCTGACGGCGGACGAATGCGTCCGGGTCGCGCTGGAACGCAACTACGACATTCTGCTGAGCGAGGACCAGCACGGACAGGCCCGTGCGGCGAGACTGCAGGCGTGGGGCGGCCTGTTGCCCAGCATCGGCGCGGACTGGAACTACACGCACAGCCGTGCCCAGGGAACGCTCAAGGACTTTCCGAGCCAGGGCAGCGAGGTCCAGTTTCCCCAGACGCGGACGGACACCCGCGGCTATTCGATCGACGTCAGTCACACCCTGCTTTCGGCCCCCACGCTCCTCCGGATCGTTTCCGAGAAGCGGGCGGCCAACGCGTCCGCATCCGACGTACGCAACGCCGAGCAGCTCGCGGCGCTTGCCGTACGGCAGGAGTTCTACACGCTGATCGAAGCCATCAAGCTGCTCGAGGTCAGCCAGGAGGATTTGCGCCTGGCGTCCGAGGAGCAGAAGCGCACCGAAAGCCTGTTCGAAGTGGGGTCGGTGGCCCGCACGGACGTGCTCAAGGCCCGCGTCCGCGTTGCCGAGGCCCGGAGCGCCCTGACGACGGCGGAAAACAACGTTGACGTTCAGCGGGGCCGCCTGGCTACGTCGCTCGGCCTGTCGCCCAACTCTCCGCTCTCCGTTGTGGAATCGCTGGATCCGCGCGCCGACCTCGTGGATTCGCTGGCGGCCTACGAGGAAGCCGCGCGGAATCGTCCCGACCTGTCCGCGGCCCGGCTGCGGCTCAGTTCCGCGTCGGCGAGCCGGAAATCGGCCTTCGCTGCCAAGCTGCCGTCTCTTTCCCACCGCTACAGCTACGGGGTGACGAGCCAGCCCGGGGACTACGACATCGACCCGTCCACGACGGAAACCGACGTCCGCTATCTCAACTTCAAGACCACCCGGTGGTCCTACTCGATCGGGCTGAGCTGGAACATCTTCGACGGCCTCGTCACCGAGGCCAACATCATCGGCGCCAAGGCCCGGCAGCGCTCCGCGGAACACGGGATGGAAAAGCTCTCGCTGGAGGTGGAACTGCAGGTCAAGGAGGCGCTCCTCGCCATCCGGGCCTCGCAGCGCCAGATCGAAACCGCCCGCGAGGGGCTCGCGTCCGCCGAGGAGGACCTGAAGCTCTCCCAGGAGCGCTACAGCGTCGGTCTCGGCACGATCCTCGAGCTCATCGATGCCCAGGTCAACGTGACCCGCGCCCGCACCGGCGAGGTGCAGGCCATGGCCGCCCTGAAGCGCGCCGAGGCCGGCCTGGACCGGGCCGTCGGTCGTCAGACCTGGTAGACGCATGAAACGCATCCTCATCATCGGCCTCGCGGTCGTGGCGCTCGGCGCCATCGTCGTCCTGAACCTCAAGAAGAACGCCGGTCCGAAGGCGTCCGAAGTCCGCCTGGAAACCGTGGAGACGCGGACGATCATCGCCACGGTGCGCGCGCCGGGGCGGGTCCAGCCCTCCGAATTCGTCAACCTCAGCGCCCAGGTTCCCGGCCGGATCGTGGAGCTGGCCGTGGCCGAGGGGGACACGGTCGAAGCGGGCCGGCTGCTGATCCGCCTCGACGACACGCAGTACCGCGCCGCACTGGAAAGCGCCCGGGCCGCGGCAAAGAGCGCGGAGGCCACCGTCCGGCTGTCCGAGGCGCGCGTCGAACGGTCGCGCCAGAACCTCGACCGCCAGAAACGGATGGAAAAGGACAAGCTCGTCTCGCCGGAAGCCATCGAGATCGCGGAAACGGATCTCAAGATCGCCGAGGCGGAACTGTCGGCGCGGCGCCAGGACTATGCCCGGGCCACGTCGCAGGTCACCTCGGCGGCCGACGACCTGTCCAAGACGGTCTACAAGGCCCCGACCGGCGGCATCGTCTCGCAGCTGAACGTGAAGCAGGGGGAGATCGTGATCACCGGAACGATGAACAATCCGGGGACGGTCATCCTGACGATCGCCGACCAGAGCCGGATGCAGGTCGAGGCGGAAGTGGACGAAACGGACGTCGTGGACATCCGGATCGGCCAGCCGGTCAAGATCACCGTGGATGCCATGCCCGACACGAGTTTTCCGGGCACCGTCACGCAGATCGGGGCCAGCGCCACGCTGTCGGCGTCGGCCACGGCGGAATCGGCCACGAATTTCCAGGTCAAGGTCCTGTTCAACGACGACATCGGGGAACTCCGGCCCGGCATGACCGCGGACGTGGAGATCACCACCGCCACGCGCGAGAACGCGCTGGCCATTCCCATCGCCTCGCTGGTGGCGCGGGATCCGAAGACGATCGAGCGCCAGAAGAAGGAGTACGAGCGCCGCCTGGCCGGTGACAAGGCCGGGAAGGACAAGGACTCCGACGACGAGGCTGAGGACACCTCCGCATCCGCCGGCGAAACGAAGCTCGTCGAAGGGGTTTTCGTGAATCGCGACGGCACGGCGTTCTTCGAGCCGCTCCGGACGGGCATCTCCGACGACACGCACATCGAGGTCGAAGGAAGCATCGAGGCGAAGCAGTCGATCGTCACCGGACCGTTCCAGACGCTTCGTGAACTCAAGCACGGCGCTCCGGTCAAGCCGATCAAGCAGGGCAAGAAGGGGAAGGAGAAGAAATAACGTGACCGGCGGCCCCGCCGGAAACGGCGCTCTCATCGAAGTCCGGGACCTCACGAAGGTCTACCATCTCGGGGGTGAGAACGTGCATGCCCTCGACGGCGTTTCCCTGACGATCCGCCGGAACGAATTCCTGGCGATCATGGGTCCGTCCGGCTCCGGAAAGTCCACGCTGATGAACGTGATCGGCTGCCTCGACGTCCCCACGTCCGGCGTGTACACGCTGAACGGCCAGGCGGTGCACACGATGGACGACGACGAACTGGCCCGGATCCGCAACACCGAAATCGGCTTCGTCTTCCAGACGTTCAACCTTCTGCCCCGCGCCGACGCGCTGCACAACGTGGAACTCCCGCTGGTCTACTCGGGAAAGCCCGCCGCCGAGCGCCGGGCCAGCGCGATCGAGGCGCTGACCGAGGTCGGTCTCGCCGACCGCATCCATCACTGGCCGAACCAGCTTTCCGGCGGACAGCGCCAGCGCGTGGCGATCGCCCGGGCGCTGGTCAACAAGCCTTCGCTGATCCTCGCCGACGAGCCCACCGGGAACCTCGACACGAAGTCGGGAGACGAGATCATGGCCACCTTCCGGAGGATCCACGAGCAGGGCAACACGGTGATCCTCGTCACGCACGAGCCGGACATCGCGGAAAACGCGCACCGGGTCATCCGGATGCGCGACGGCAAGGTCGAATCCGACGAGCGGACCCGCTGATGGGCCTCTGGCTGGAAAGCTGGAAGCTCGCGCTGTCGTCGCTCCGTGCCAACAAGCTCCGCACGTTCCTGACGCTGCTCGGGAACATCATCGGCGTGATGTTCGTCATCGCCATCCTCTCGATCACCCAGGGGATGACCCACTACGTGTCCGACAAGCTCCTCGACCAGGGGTCGAACGTGTTTTCCATCGAGCGGATCGGCATCGCCACCTCGTGGGACGAGTTCGTGGAAAAGAACAAGCGCAAGCCTCTGAAGATGACGGACTACGAGGCGCTCAGCCAGCACGGTTCCGCTTTCGCCCGGGTGGGAGCCGGACGGTCGCGCACGGTGCGGGTCAAGCACCTGAACCGATCTCTGTCCAACGTCCAGATGCGCGGGGTCACCGCCGACCATCCGGACTCGGAGAAGGACGACCTCGAGGCGGGCCGGCACCTGGCGTCCTCGGACATCGAGCGGCGGCGCACCGTGGTCGTCATCGGTCACGATGTGCGGAACGACCTCTTTCCGGGCGAGGATCCGATCGGCAAGGAGCTCCGGGTCGGGTCCATGTACTACACGGTCGTCGGCGTGGTGGACAAGAAGGGGAGCCTCCTCGGCCAGAGCCAGGACGACTTCGTGAAAGTGCCGCTCCCGGCGTTCGAGAAGCAGTTCGGCACGGGGGAAGACCTCAGCCTGACGGTCAAGGCCAGGGACCAGGCGAGTTACCTGGCCGCCCAGGACGAGGCGCGCTCCATCCTCCGTGTGCAGCGGAAGGTTCCGCCCCAGACGGCCGATGACTTCGACCTGCTGACGAGCGAGATGTTCATGCAGATCTACAACAGCTTCACCGCCGGCGCCTACATGACGATGATCGTGCTGGCCGGGATCGCGCTGCTCGTCGGCGGTATCGTGATCATGAACATCATGCTCGTGTCGGTCACCGAGCGGACGCGCGAGATCGGTATCCGCAAGGCGATCGGGGCCCGGCGCATCGATATCCTCCGGCAGTTCCTCATCGAGGCGTGCGTGATGGGCCTGATGGGCGGACTGCTCGGTGTCCTCCTCGGGGTCGGCATGGCCAAGGGGATCGAAGCGGTGTCGCCGCTTCCGGCGGTGATCCAGCCGTGGGTCGTCCTGCTCGGCATGTCGATGGCCGCGGGGGTCGGCCTGTTCTTCGGTGTGTGGCCCGCGGCGAAGGCGTCCAAGCTCGACCCGATCGTGGCCCTGAGGTTCGAGTGATGAAACGATCCCGCATCGAGATGCTCCGCAGCCTGCGCGAATCGCTGCTCATGGCCACCCGGGCGATCCGGTCCAACAAGATGCGCTCGTTCCTCACCACCCTCGGCGTGTTCATCGGGGTATCCTCGGTCATCGCCATGGCCTCGTGCATCGAGGGGCTCAACCGCTCGATGGCCACCCAGATCCAGAGCCTCGGCAGCGAGACGATCCGCGTGCGGCGGTTCAAGCCGGGCATCCAGGTCGGGTCGCGCCCCGATTCGCTGCGGAACCGCAAGTACTTCAGCGTGGAGGACGTGGAGGCGATCCGCCGCACGTCGCCCGCCGTCGGCGAGGTGTCGATCCTCATGGTCGACGGCGACCGCGTCCGCTACCGGGCCGAACAGACGAGCATCGTCCGCCTCATCGGGTCCGACGTGGGTTTTCCCTATATCCAGAACATGGACCTGGAAACCGGGCGCTTCTTCACCCATTCCGAAATCGACCATCGCGTGAACGTCTGCGTGCTCGGCGCCGACGTCGTGGACGCGCTGTTCCACGGCATTTCACCGCTGGACCAGTGGGTCACCGCCAAGGGGCAGAAATTCCAGGTCATCGGCACGTTCACGCGGCGGGGGAAGTTTCTCGGCCAGAGCATGGACGACTACATGGTGTTTCCCTACACCACCTTCGAAAAGGTCATCGGCAAGGGGGAGTGGCTGGTCATCGACGCGAAGCCGGTGTCGCCGGAACAGATGAGCGTGGCCATCGACCAGATGACTGAGAGCCTCCGGCGCTCCCGCGGGGTGCCCCCGCAGAAGGGGAACGACTTCGAGATCATGACCTCGGACACGCTGATGAAGACCTACAACCAGGTGACCGGCGCCGTGTATCTCGTGATGCTCCTCATTTCGAGCATCGCGCTCATGGTCGGGGGGATCGGCGTGATGAACATCATGCTCGTGGCCGTGACCGAGCGGACCCGCGAGATCGGCATCCGCAAGGCGATCGGGGCCCGGCGCTCCGACATCCTCTGGCAGTTTCTCATCGAGGCAATGACGCTGACCGGCCTCGGCGGCCTCCTCGGCATCCTGTTCGGCGCCGGAGTGGGGCAACTTGTCCGGGCCCTCACACCCCTGCCGTCGTACGTTCCTCCCGCCGCGGCGATCGCCGGGTTCACGTTTTCGGTGGGGATCGGCCTCTTCTTCGGCATCTGGCCGGCGATGAAGGCGGCCCGCCTCAACCCGGTGGATGCGCTCCGCTACGAATAGGGTTACACTTTTCCCATGTGGCGCTGTCATTGCGGTGAAACGAATCTCTCTTCGGCGGCTTACTGCGCCGAGTGCGAAGCTCCGAAGCTGACCCACGAGGAAAAGACCCGCGAACCCCGGAAGCGGGAGTCGAACACCCGGAACGTCCATGTCGGTTTCATGGGAGTGGGCGGAGAGCGCCCGACCGGGAGGAGGTCGATCGCGACCGGCCCGAGTCGTCCGCTGACGGAAACGGAGATCGCGGCGTATTACGCGGGGCAGAAACGCCGGAACATCGTGATGTGGCTGCTCTATGTTGCCGCCGGGCTGGCGGTGGTGGCGTTGCTGGTCTGGCAGGTGCTGCGGGAGCCCTAGGATCGAAATGAGGGACGACGGGGAATCGAAGGATTCCCGACGTCGTCCCGTGGTCGAAGCCGGGAAGCGCAATCACCACGGAATCCGGCTCTGCGTTGACCCCTACGCTCCCTGCCCCTTCATCATCTCCGCCATCCGCTGGTTGATCTGCTCCGGCGTGAGATCCTCCTTGTGCGTGGCGATCGTCCACTGGAACCCGAACGGATCCTCGAACGTGCCGGACCGGTCGCCGTAGAACTGGTCCTTGAGCGGGCGCAGCTCCTTGCCGCCGGCCTTGAGCGCCTTCGGCCAGGCCTCGTCCACGTTTTCCGAGTAGATCATCAGGTTGATCGGGCTCCCGCCGATCGTCTTCGGCCCGAGCGCTCCCATGTCCGGGTGCTCATCGGAGAGCATGACGATGGAGTTGCCGATCCTGATTTCCGCGTGGCCGATCTTGCCGCCAGGCATGTCGAGCCGGAACAGTTCCTCGGCGCCCAGGGCCGCCTTGTAGAAGTCGATGGCCTTCGCCGCGCCTCCCACCACCAGGTAGGGGGTGATCGTGTGGTAGCCGTCAGGGATCGGTTTCACGGGCATGGGTTCCTCCTTTATATGGGTGGACAACGTTGCGGGGACGTGCTAAAAACTACTCAAATGTCTGGTATGTCGTCAATCGGAAAACGTTCGTGTGGTGTTCGCAAATGCAGTGAGCGTCTTCCGGGCCGGCGCCGGCGAGGGGGTCCGGAGGACCGGCTCCCGCGGTTCTGATACTCTTGCGCGGTCCGGCTTCCCGACCCGCCAACCATAGAGGAAAATCCCCGTCCGATGAACCACATTTCGATCCGCGGCGCCCGCGAACACAACCTGAAGAACATCTCCATCGACATCCCGAGAGACCGCCTCATCGTGATCACCGGCGTGTCCGGCAGCGGCAAGTCGTCGCTGGCGTTCGACACGATCTACGCCGAGGGGCAGCGGCGCTACGTGGAAAGCCTGTCCGCGTACGCGCGGCAGTTCCTCGGCCAGATGGAAAAGCCCGACGTGGACCAGATCGAGGGGCTCTCTCCGGCCATCTCCATCGAACAGCGGACGGCCGGGCGGAACCCGCGCTCGACGGTGGCCACCGTCACCGAGATCTACGACTACCTGCGCCTGATGTTCGCGCGGATCGGCGTGCAGCACTGCCACAGCTGCGGACGGACGATCAGCCGCCAGACGGTCCAGGAGATGGTGGACCAGGCGCTGGCCCTGCCGGAGGGGAGCCGGGCGCAGATCCTCGCGCCGGTCGTCCGCGGCCGGAAGGGGGAGTACCGCGCCGAGATGGAGGGGCTCAAGAAGCAGGGATACCTCCGCATCCGGATCGACGGCGAGATCCACGAACTGGAGGAGCCGCCGAAGCTGGACAAGAAGAAGAAGCACACGCTCGAGGTCGTGGTCGACCGGGTGCGCCTCGAGGAAAAGAACCAGGGGCGGCTGGCCGACAGCCTGGAGACGGCCCTGAAGCTCGGCCAGGGCTCGGCGGTGATCGCGGTCGACGGAATGGACGAGATCCTCCTCAACGAAAACGCGTCCTGCCTGCACTGCAACCTGTCGTTCGACGAACTCCAGCCGCGGATGTTCTCGTTCAACAGCCCGTACGGCGCCTGCCCCACCTGCGACGGCCTCGGCACCCGGATGGACATCGATCTCGACCTGCTCGTTCCCGACCCGGACCTGTCGCTGAAGGACGGCGCCCTGGCGGCGCTCCGCGACGTGGAGGACGGCTGGTACGGGCAGCAGGTGTCGGCGCTCGCCAAAGCCTACAAGTTTTCGCTCACCACGCCGTGGAAGAAGATGCTCAAGAAGCACCGGGATCTCGTCCTGTTCGGCAGCGGCAACAACGAGATCACCGTCAACTACAAGGGAGCGCGGCTTGACGTAAAGATGAAGAAGAAGTTCGAGGGGGTCGTGCCGAACCTGATGCGGCGCTACCGCGAAACGGCGTCCAACTGGATCCGCGAGTGGATCGAGGGCTACATGACGCTCAAGCCGTGTACGGAGTGCAACGGCGCGCGTCTCCGGCCGCAGAGCCTGGCGGTGAAGGTGCACGACGAGTCGATCGACCAGGTCGTCGGGCGGTCGGTGGCCGCGGCGCTCGAATGGTCGCGGAGCATCCGGCTGTCGGAGCGGGAGGAAGTGATCGCCACCGCGGTGGTCAAGGAAGTCCGCGTCCGCCTCGAGTTCCTCGCCGACGTCGGGCTCGGCTATCTCACGCTCGACCGCGCGGCCGGCACGCTCTCCGGCGGCGAGGCGCAGCGGATCCGGCTGGCCACCCAGATCGGCTCCAAGCTCATGGGGGTGCTGTACATCCTCGACGAGCCGTCGATCGGGCTGCATCACCGGGACAACCGGAAGCTGTTGTCCACGCTCCACGCCCTCCGCGACCTCGGCAACACGGTCATCGTCGTCGAGCACGACCAGGAAACCATGGAGGAGGCGGACTACCTGATCGACCTCGGTCCCGGCGCCGGCAAGAAGGGGGGCGAACTCGTGGCGTTCGGCCCGCCGGCCACGGTGAAGAAGAACGCCGCGTCGATCACCGGCCGCTACCTGTCCGGCCGGGAGGAGATCCCCGTACCCGGCGAGCGGCGCAACGGCAACGGCAACCGGATCACGGTAAAGGGCGCCGCGGAGAACAACCTCAAGGAGATCGACGTGGACCTGCCGCTCGGCGTGTTCACCGCGGTCACCGGCGTGTCCGGCTCGGGAAAGAGCACGCTCGTCAACGACATCCTGTACCGGAGCGTGGCCCGGCACTTCCACGGCGCCGGAACGGCCCCGGGAAGGCACCGGGCCATCGACGGCCTCGGGAACATCGACAAGGTCGTGGACATCGACCAGAGCCCGATCGGCCGGACGCCGCGCAGCAACCCGGCCACCTACACCGGCGTGTTCACCCACATCCGGGACCTCTTCGCGCAGCTCCCCGAGTCCAAGGCGCGCGGCTACAAGCCCGGCCGGTTTTCGTTCAACGTGAAGGGGGGGCGCTGCGAGGCGTGCGGCGGCGACGGCGTCGTCAAGATCGAGATGCACTTCCTGCCCGACGTGTACGTCAAGTGCGACGTCTGCGCCGGCCGCCGCTACAACCGCGAAACGCTCGAGGTCACCTACAAGGGGAAGAACATCAACGACGTCCTCGAGATGACCGTCGACGAGGCGCTGGAATTCCTCCGCCCGATCCCGGCCATCCGCCGCAAGATGGAGATCCTTTCCGGCGTCGGCCTCGGCTACATCCACGTCGGGCAGCCGTCCACCACGCTGTCCGGCGGCGAGGCCCAGAGGATCAAGCTGGCCACCGAGCTGTCGAAGGTGGCCACCGGGCGTACGCTGTACATCCTCGACGAGCCGACGACCGGCCTGCACTTCGCGGACGTGCGGCTCCTGCTGACCGTCCTCGGCAAGCTCGTCGACCGCGGCAATTCCGTGGTCGTCATCGAGCACAATCTCGACGTCATCAAGACGGCGGACTGGATCATCGACCTCGGCCCGGAAGGGGGCGACGGCGGCGGGACGCTCGTGGCCGAAGGGACGCCGGAGCAGGTGGCCGCGGTGGACGGCTCCTACACGGGGCAGGCGCTCAGGTCGGTGCTCAGGGACGGCGTGGCGGTCTAGAGGCCCCCGCTACCTGGACTCCGCTGCTGCCCGCGCCGGCGCGCCGGACAGCAGCGGATCCGTCCGCCCGCCCGGAGCGGAGCATGCGCAACTACTCCGCCACGACCAGCCTCATCGTCTTCTCCTCTCCGCCCGCTTCCAGCCGGTAAAAGTACACGCCCGCCGGAACCCGCACTCCGGATTCGTCGAGACCGTTCCACTGAACTTCGTGCGACCCGGCGTTCCGCTCGTCCTGCGCCAGCAGGCGCAGCATCCGGCCGGCCACGTCGAAGATCCCGAGGTGTACGGGAGCGCGTTCCGTCAGCACGAAACCGATCGTCGTGACGGCGCGCAGCGGATTGGGAAAGTTCTGGCGCAGCGTGATCGTTTCCGCGACCGGCGGAAGAGCCGCCGCGGAGGATCCGGCGTTCACGTACGTGGTGAAGATCCCGTCCCAGCCGGGGGGCGTGCTTCCACCGGAGTCGGTGAACTCGCCGCCGGCGTACGTGTTTCCCGGAACGATCCGGCACAGGTAGTCCGTGCCGCCGGCCGCGTTCGACTTCAGGACGAAGGCCAGCACCTGTCCCGCCGTCACGGCGAGGTTGTAGTGGCTCACGTCGAACGTCACCGTGGGGTTCGATCCGCCGAACGGCGCCACGTGGGCCGCCGCGAGAACGGTGCCGTTCGGCACGCCGGCGGTGGTGGCCTGGACCTCCAGCGTCAGGTCGAGAACCGGGGAATTGCGGGGGTCCACGACCACGTCGATCCGGGTCAGCGTGCCGGTCGTTCCCGCCGTGAACGTCTGGCGCGCCGTCCGGCCGCTGAAGACGGCCGAAAAGTTGTTCGTCGGCGCCGGCAGGTTCGACTGGTCGGCGACCCCGGGGCCGGGCACGCTCGCCGGTTCGACAAGCGTCTTGAAGATGCCCTCCCAGCCGGCTCCGTTCGCACAGGCGCCCGAGGAGTCGGTGAACTGGCCGCCCCCGTACGGATTGAACGGAACGATCCTGGCCAGGTAATCATCTCCGAGCGTGGCGGCGCTCCTGAGGACGAATGCCAGGACCTGGCCGGCCGAGACGGCAAGATTTGCGGCGGACACGTCGAACGTGACGAGGGGGTTCACCCCGCCGAACGGGGGCACGGCCGCGCTGGCCAGAATCACGCCGTTGGCGGCCCCTCCGGTGGTGGCCTGGACTTCGAGGACCAGGTTCTGCGCCGGGGTTCCCCGGGGATCGATCACGACCTTTACGGACTTGAGCGTTCCGGCAAAGCCCGCGGTGAACGTCTGCGCGGCGGTGACCCCGGACCGGACCGCGATGAAGTTCCCGGTGGGGAGAACGCTGTTCTGCTGGTCGACGACCGGGGTGGCCCCGGCGAAGCCGGTCAGCGACAGGGCCAGGAACAGGACGAAGGCCGAAATGACGGCCAGGTGCGGCGATGCGGTGCGGGCAGTTGACATGGCAATCTCCACCGGCGCCGGACAGGGGCCGGCAAGCCGTTCAGGGCGACGTGTTCCCGACCATGCCCGCTTCGGGGCTGGACGGCGTGCTGTCACCCCGCATTGCGTGCGCCACGCTGCAAAGCCGTCACTTTTTTTCGGCGCACCGGCACAGGGCGCCGACCGCCGACGCGGGGATGCCGGTGAAGCCCGGTCAGGTCACGGCGGCCAGCAGTTCGCGCATCACGCTCTGCCGGTAGTCGAAGATCCGCCGGACGTCCGGCTCGACAAACAGCCGGTTCACGAGGGCGCCGCCGGGCACCCGGTAGCGGACCCGGTCCCGCACCAGCGTGCCGCCGTCGACCGCCTCGAACGTGTGCTCGTGGATCCATTCCCGGTAGGGCCCCTTCACCTGCTCGTCCACGAAGCGGTACGGCGGTTCCCATGTCGAGATGAGCGATGTCCAGGCGATGGGGATGCCGCGCACCCGGAGCCGGTAGTCGATGCGCGTGCCGGGCTTCAGGGTGATCGGCGCCGGTGTCAGCACCCGGAAGTTCAGCCAGGGGGGCGTGATTTTCTCCAGGTTCATCGCGTTCGAGAAGAACGCGAAAGCGGTGTCCAGGTCGACGGGGACGACGGTCTCACGTTCCAGGAGATGTGCCATGCTTCTTGGAGGGCGGCGCGGCCGGGGGGATTCGGTCTTTCCGTCCGGCCCTGCCCATCCCCGGGCGCCTTTGCTATAGTTCCGGCTCGTTTTCGTCACACGTTTGCGGGGGGAGAAAACATGCTTCAGATCAAGGCTTTGAGCGGCAAACCGGCGGCGAGCTGGGGCGATGCCGTTGTCGTGCCGGTTCTCAAGGGGAATGCCGGCGGGGGCGGCACCCTGTTCAAGTCCCTCAACACGACGCTCAAGGGCGGCCTGGCCGATCTCGTCAAGCTCGGCGACTTCACCGGAAAGTGCGACGAGATCCACGTCGTCTACGCGAAGGGCAAGACCCTCCCCGCCCGCGTGATCCTGATCGGCCTCGGCGATGCGAAGAGCTTCACCGTCGAGAAGGGGCGCCGCCTCGGCGGCCGCCTGGCGAAGAAAATCCAGGAGCTGAAGCTCAAGAAGGTCACGCTGGGCGGCGTGCCCGAAAAGGCCGGCATCGACGTCCATGCGGCCACCGGCGCGATCGTGGAGGGGCTCTGCCTCGGCACCTACCGCTACGACGACTGGAAGACGAAGGACAAGCGGGCGGTCACGCTCAAGTCGGTGGGGGTGGCGCCCGAGGACGACGCGCCGCTGAAGCAGCACCAGCAGGCCCTGAACCGGATCGCCGCCGGAGCCGCCGCGGCCCACGTGGCCCGCGACCTCGGCAACCGCCCCTGCAATGATCTCGTTCCCACCACGCTGGCGAAGGCCGCGAAGGAGATCTGCGCGGAGCACGGCATGAAGTGCACCGTCCTCGACTACAAGAAGGCCGAAGCGCTCGGCATGCACGCGTTCTGCGCCGTGGCCAAGGGGAGCGCCGAACCGCCCGCGTTCATCGTCATGGAACACATGGGGGGGCCGAAGGGGCAGGCGCCCGTGGTTCTCATCGGAAAGGGTCTCACGTTCGACACCGGCGGCATTTCGCTCAAGCCCGCCGAAAACATGGACCACATGAAGTTCGACATGTGCGGCGCGGGCGCGGTCGTGGGGACGATGCACGGCGTCGGCCTGCTGAAGCTCCCGGTCAACGTCGTCGCCATCATCCCGTCCGTCGAGAACATGCCGGGAAGCCGGGCCTACAAGCCGGGCGACGTCCTGAAGACGCTCGGCGGTCCGACCATCGAGGTCCGGAACACGGACGCCGAGGGGCGCGTGGTCCTGGCCGATGCGCTGGCCTATGCCGCCCGCTTCAAGCCGCAGGTCGTGATCGACCTGGCCACGCTGACCGGCGCCTGTGTCGTGGCCCTCGGCGGCGCCGCCGCGGCGCTCTTTTCCAACGACCGCGACCTCGCCCGGCGCCTGACGGCCTCCGGCGAGGAGACGGGGGAGCGACTCTGGGAGCTGCCGCTGTGGGACGACTACCGCGAGATCGTGAAGAGCGACGTGGCCGACGTCCGGAACTCGGCGGGGCGCCCGGCGGGCGCGATCACCGCCGCCTGTTTCCTCTACGCCTTCGCGGAAAAGTACCGCTGGGCCCATCTCGACATCGCCGGCGTGGCCTATTCCGACAAGGCGTCCGCCTATGCGCCCGGCGGAGCCACCGGCTTCGGCGTGCGGCTCCTCATCGATCTCCTGGCGCGCTGGCCCTCAGGGACCCGGTGAGGCGGATTGTGGTAGACTTCGCCGCCTGAAAATGCGGCCTGTCGAGCCGGGCTCCGGACCCGGCGCCACCGGCACCACACAACGTTCTTCAACAACTTGAACCAGGGGACGTATATGCCTTTGGAAACGCCGTTTACGGCGATACATCGCGGTCTTGGAGCCCGGGTTGTCGACTTCGCCGGCTACTGGATGCCGCTGTCGTACGCCGGGCAGATCGCCGAGCATGAAGCCGTGCGGTCCGGCGTCGGCCTGTTCGACCTGTCCCACATGGGAGAGTTCGAGATCGAGGGCCCCGGGGCAGTGGAGTTCGCGAACCGGCTGATCACGAACGACGTGGCCGCAAAACCCCCCGGTGACATCGTCTACTCCCCGATCTGCCGGGAGGACGGCGGCATCGTCGACGACGTGCTCGCCTACCGCAGGAAGGACGGCGTTCTTCTCGTCGTCAACGCCAGCAACATCGAGAAGGACCTGAACTGGATCCGCGACCAGTCGCCCCCCGGCGTGACGATCACCGATCGCAGCGCGGAAACCGCCCTGCTTGCCGTCCAGGGCCCGAAAACGGAAGCGGTGCTGAAACCTCTGCTCGGAAACGACATCGAAACCATCGGCTACTACTCGTTCCGGGACAGCACGGTCGACGGCGTCGACGTTCTCGCCTCGCGCACCGGGTACACCGGCGAGGACGGGTTCGAGCTGTTCTTCGACGCGAAGCACGCCGACGCGATGTGGAGCCGCCTGATGGAGGCGGGACAGGCTCACGGGATCGTCCCGATCGGCCTGGCCGCCCGCGACACGCTCCGCCTCGAAGTCGGCTACTGCCTTTACGGGAACGACATCGACGACACCACGACGCCGCTCGAGGCCGGGCTCCAGTGGACGGTCAAGCTGGACAAGCCGGAGTTCATCGGGAAGCAGGCCCTCGTCACCCAGAAGACGGCGGGAATCCGGAAGAAGCTCGTCGGGCTCACGCTGGACCAGCCGGGGATGATCGCCCGGCAGGGGATGAACGTGGTTTCGGAAGGGGAGTCGATCGGCCGGGTCACCTCGGGCACGATGTCGCCGACGCTGAAGAAGGCGGTGGCGATGGCCTACGTGGTCAAGGGGATGTCGTCGCCGGATACGGAACTGAACGTGGATGTGCGCGGCCGCCCGGGAACCGCCCGGGTCTGCCGCCTGCCTTTTTACACGCAGGGGACGCGGAAGAAATGAAGACACTTCCTGGACTCAAGTACACGAAGGAACACGAGTGGATCAGGGTGGACGGCGGCGTGGCCACGATCGGCATCACGCACTACGCCCAGGGTGAGCTCGGCGACATCGTCTACGTGACGCTGCCGGAGATCGACGCGCCCGTCCGCCAGATGTCGGTGTTCGGAACGGTCGAGGCCGTCAAGACGGTCAGCGACCTCTACGCGCCGGTGTCGGGGAAGGTCGTGGCCGTCAACAAGGACCTCGCCGAGAAGCCGGAAATGGTGAACCAGTCCCCCTACGAGGACGGCTGGATGATCAAGGTGGAAATGGCGGACCCGTCCGAACTCGACGGCCTGATGTCCGCGGACGACTACAAATCCCAAATTGGAGAGGACGCTTGACGTTTCCGTACATCCCCGCCTCCGAGGCGGAAGAAAAGGAGATGCTCGAGGCCATCGGCGTCTCCACGTTCGAGGATCTCCTCGCCCCGGTGCCGGAATCGCTCCGCGTGCACGGGAAGATCGCCATCCCCGAAACGCGTTCCGAGCTGGACGTCGTCCGCGACCTCTCGAAGTGGGGCGCGGCCAACGGCGGCTCCGGACGGATGCCCTGTTTTCTCGGCGGCGGCATGTACGACCACTACATTCCGAGCGTGATCGACCACGTGTCGATGCGCTCCGAGTTCTACACCGCCTACACGCCGTACCAGTCCGAGGTCAGCCAGGGCACGCTCATCGCGATCTTCGAGTTCCAGACGATGATCTCCGAGCTGACCGGGCTGCCGGTGGCCAACGCCTCGCTCTACGACGGCGGCAGCGCCTGCGGCGAGGCGGCGCTCCTGTCGCTCGCCACCACCGGCCGGAAGCGCATCGTGGTGGCCGGCCGCTTCCACCCGCACTACATCCAGGTGATGAAGACCTACGTGGAGCGGAGCGGCGGCGAGGTGGTCCTCGTGGACGCGCCGGACCACGTGACCGATCTCGATGCGCTGGCGAAGGCGGTGGACGACACGACCGCCGCGGTGTTCGTGCAGAACCCGAACTTCTTCGGCCGGCTCGAGCCGGTGCGGAAGATCCGGGAGATCGCCGCGAAGCACGGCGCGCTGCTGGTGGCCTCCGTGGATCCGCTGACGCTCGGCATTCTCGCCCCGCCGGGGGACTACGGCGCCGACATCGCCGTCGGTGAATCGCAGCCGCTCGGCATCCCGATGTCGTACGGCGGCCCGGTGGCCGGTTTCTTCGCGGCGGACCGCAAGTACATGCGGCTCATGCCCGGCCGCCTCGTCGGCGAAACCGTCGACCGGGACGGCAAGCGCGCATTCACGCTGACGCTCCAGACGCGCGAGCAGCACATCCGCCGCGAAAAGGCCACGTCGAACATCTGCACGAACCAGACGCTGCTGGCGCATCGCGCCACGATCTACATGAGCCTCCTCGGCCCGAACGGGATCCGCGAGGTGGGAGAGCAGTGCCTCAAGCGCTCGCAGTTCGCGGCGGGGCGGATCGGCGCGCTGCCCGGCTTCGAAATCCTGCCCGGTCCGTTCGTCAAGGAATTCGTGGTCCGCTGTCCGGTTCCGGCGGCGCGCGTCGTCGAGGCGGGCATCGACGCCGGGATCCTCGCCGGCGTGGACCTCGGCCGCTTCGACGCCGACTGGTCGCATCTCCTCCTGGTGGCGGTCACCGAAAAGCGGAACGCCGAGGAGATCGAAACGCTGATCGCGGCCTGCGCCGCGGCGGGAAAGGGGGCTCCGCGTGGATAGGCGCCTCACTTTCGAGATGTCGCACCCGGGGCGCCGCGGTTACACGCTTCCGGCGCTCGACGTGCCGGACCTGAACCCGGCCGACGTCATCCCGGAGGAGCAGCGCCGCTCTACGGCTCCGCTGCTGCCGGAACTCTCCGAGCCGACCGTCGTCCGCCACTTCACGAACATCTCCGTGCTGAACCATCACGTGGACCGCGACTTTTACCCGCTCGGCTCCTGCACGATGAAGTACAACCCGAAGCTGAACGACAAGGCCGCGGCCCTGCCCGGCCTGGCCGATCTCCATCCGCTCGCTCCGGAGTCGCTGTCGCAGGGGGCGCTGGCGCTGCTGCACGACCTGCAGTCGATGCTCGCGGCGATCACCGGGCTGCCGGCGGTCACGCTGCAGCCGGCCGCCGGGGCGCAGGGGGAGTTCGTGGCGATGCTGGTCACCCGGGCGTACCACGAGAAGCGCGGGGAGCCGCAGCGGAACAAGGTGATCATCCCCGACTCGGCGCACGGCACGAATCCGGCCACGGTGCGGATCGCCGGGATGCAGGTGATCGAGATCAAGTCGAATGCCCGCGGGCTCGTGGACATCGAGGCGCTCAAGGCCGTGCTCGGTCCGGACACCGCGGCGATGATGCTGACGAACCCGAACACGCTGGGGATCTTCGAGAGCCAGATCCAGGAGATCTCCCGCCTCGTTCACGAGGCGGGCGGGCTCATGTACATGGACGGGGCGAACATGAACGCCCTGGCCGGCCAGGCCCGCCCGGGGGACATGGGCTTCGACATGATGCACCTGAACCTCCACAAGACGTTCTCGCAGCCGCACGGCGGCGGCGGCCCCGGAGCGGGCCCGGTGTGCGTGCGGGCCGACCTCGAGCCGTTCCTGCCGTCGCCGGTGGTCCGCAAGGACGGCGACCGCTTCCGGCTCGTCTACGACCGGCCGGACTCCGTCGGGCGCGTCCACGCGTTCCACGGCAACTTCGGCGCGCTGGTCCGGACAGTGGCCTATCTCTGGCTGCTCGGGCGCGGCGGCGTGGAGCGGATGACGCGCATGGCCATCGTCAACGCGAACTACCTGATGACGCGCCTCAAGGACACCTACGACCTGGCCTATCCCGGCCCGTGCATGCACGAGTTCGTCCTGTCCGGGAAGAAGTTCAAGTCGAAGGGGGTGCGGACCACCGACATCGCCAAGCGCATCCTCGATCACGGGTTCTACGCCCCGACGATCTACTTTCCGCTGATCGTCGAGGAGGCGCTGATGATCGAGCCGACCGAATCGGAAACGCGGGACACCATGGATCGCTTCGTGACGGCCATGCAGGAGATCGCGCGGGAGGCGGTGGAGGATCCGGAAACGGTGAAAAACGCCCCGCACACGACGCCGGTGCGTCGTCCGGACGAAGGGAAGGCGGCCCGCGAGGTCAGGCTGCGGTGGGAACCGAAGGCGGGCTAGCGGCTCCACTTCTTGAGTGGAGCGTACAACCGTGGCGGCGGGACCCGAAACGGGCCGCCGCGGCGCTGGCGATTCTCGCGGTCTCGATCGCGGGGTGCTGGTGGCTCGGCGGGCAGTGGTTTTTCGGGCTGCTGGCGGCCGCGGTGCTCTGGGGGTCGATCGGCCCGTTTTTCGTGACGAGCCGCTACGTGATGGACGAGGAAGGGGTGGCGATCGATTCGCCGTTCCTGAAGCGGCGGCGCCGCTGGGACGAGATCAGGGCCTGGTACGTGGACGATCACGGGGCCACGCTCTCGCCGTTCGCGGGAAAGTCCTGGCTGGAGGCGTATCGTTCGATACGGCTCCTGTTCGGGGATCGCGAGGAAGACATCAGAAAGATCCTGAATGAAAGGCTCGGAGAACCGTCCCGCCCGTGACCCGGGCGACAGGGAACGAAGGCCGTCGCAGGACGACCTGGATCTGATCGATGCCGTGGCCGCGCAGGTGGTCAACCGGCGGATGAGCGTTCCGGCGATCCTGTTCATCGAATCGTCGAAGCCGCTGTCGTTCATCGGCAGCCAGTTCCTGTTCTTCTTCGAGCCGATCATCCGGGCGTTCATCCGGGGAGACCAGTACACGCGTTTCGCAACGCTCCTCGAGGATCGCAGCAACATCGAACTGCTGCTGCGGGCAATCGAGTCGAAGGAAAACGACTTTACGGAAAAGGAAAAGGCGGCCCGCCGCGCGGCGAAGGAGCGGAAGGCCGAGGACAAGGCGCGCAGGAAGCTCAGGGAGGATTCACGCCGTTGAAAGAGGAACCGAAGTCGGCCGCCATTCCGGCGGAGATACAGAGCGTGCTGGCCACGGACTGCGGCAGCACCACCACGAAGGCCATCCTGATCGAAAAGCGGGACGGCGAGTACCGCCTGATCGTCCGCGGCGAGGCGCCGACCACGGTCGAGGCCCCGTTCGAGGACGTGACCCGCGGCGTGCTGAACGCGATCCGCGAAGTCGAGGAACTCGCCGGCCGGCAAATCCTCGACGGGGAGAAGATACTCACTCCCCAGAAGGGCAACGTCGGCGTCGACATCTACCTGTCCACGTCGTCGGCGGGCGGCGGTCTGCAGATGATGGTGTCGGGCGTCGTCAAGTCGATGACCGGCGAGTCCGCGGAACGCGCCGCGCTCGGCGCCGGGGCCATCGTCATGGACATCATTTCGTCGAACGACGGGCGGTTGCCCCACGAGAAGATCCAGCGCATCCGCCAGCTTCGCCCGGACATGATCCTCATGTCGGGCGGCGTGGACGGGGGCACCACGTTCCATGTGGCGGAACTCGCGGAACTGATCGCCGCCGCGGATCCCAAGGCGCGGCTCGGATCGCAGTACAGCCTGCCGGTCATCTACGCCGGAAACAAGGACGCGCGCGACATCGTCAAGGAGCGCCTCGAGGACAAGACGGCGCTGCTCGTCGTGGACAACCTGCGGCCGAAGCTCGAGGAGGAAAACCTCAAGCCGGCCCGCGACGCCATCCATGACCTGTTCATGGAGCACGTGATGGCCCACGCGCCGGGGTACAACAAGCTCCTCTCCTGGACGCCGGTGCCGGTCATGCCCACGCCCGGCGCGGTGGGGCTCATGATCGAAACGATCGCGAAGCAGGAGGAGATCGACGTTCTCGGCGTGGACATCGGCGGCGCCACCACCGACGTGTTTTCCGTCTTCTCCGAAATCTTCAACCGCACGGTGTCCGCGAACCTCGGCATGTCCTACTCCGTATCCAACGTCCTCGCCGAGGCCGGAGTCGACAACGTGATGCGCTGGGTGCCGTTTGCCATGGAGCCCGCGGATCTCCGCAACCGGATCAAGAACAAGATGACCGGCAGGCTGTACTGCGATCCGAGCC
>CAZQVN010000014.1:44268-85581 GCA_964596775.1 uncultured bacterium | reverse complement strand
CGAGCAGGCCGGCGAGCGTCAGGGCGGTGGCGTACACGCCCGCGGCCAGGCCGGCGAAGAACCACACAGGGAACTGCGTCGCGAACTTCATCCGGACTCGAATCCTTCGGTGCGGATCAACGCGCTGAACGTTTCCAGGTCGATGTTGCCCCCGGACACGATCGCCACGATCGGCCCCGGGCCCGCCCTGCCGGTCAGCGCGGCGGCCAGCGGGAGCGCCCCGGCCCCTTCCGCGATGACCCGGACCTTTTCGGCCATGAGGCGCATCGCCCGTTTCGTTTCGTCGAGGCTCACGACGATGGCCTCGTCGACGATCGGCTTCATCCGCTCCCACATGCGGGGGAACACGCTCTTCCCCCCGGCGCCGTCGACGAACGAGGCGGTCCACTCCGGAAACGCCTGCGGCGACCCGGCGGCCAGCGACCGCGCGAACGGCGCCGCCGTATCCGGTTCCGCGCTCACGACCCGGACGCCGGGCTTCAGGGCCTTCATCGCGCTCCCCACGCCGGTGACGAGACCGCCGCCGCCGATTCCGGCGATCACCACCGCCACGTCCGGCGCGTCCTCGAGGATCTCGAGCCCCATAGTGGCGTGACCGGCGATGAAGTCGTGATCGTCGAACGGGTGGATGAACGTGCCGTCCGCGCCGGGGTATGCCCTCTCCTCGAGTATCTTCCACGCGTCGTCGTAGGACACGAGGAGGAGCTTCGCGCCGAGCGCCGCCATCCGCTCCAGCTTCGACTTCGGCGCCGTTTCGATGGCCACCACCGCGCAGGGAACGCCCGCCTTCCGGGCCGCGTACGCCACCCCCTGCCCCGCGTTGCCGGCGCTGATCGTCCAGACCCCCTTCCGCCGGTCCTGGTCGGACAGCCGGGCCACGGCGTTCGCGGCGCCGCGGAGCTTGTAGGCGTTGATCGGCTGCAGGTTCTCCAGCTTCAGCCGGATGTCGGGAAACTCCGGCCCGAGTTCCAGGCGCACGAGCGGCGTCCGGAGGATCGTGCCGGCAATCCGCTCGCGGGCCTCGCGGATCTCGGCCAGGGTGATGAGGCGGACGGGCTCGAGTTCGGAAGGCATGGCCCGGTCAGCCGACCAGTGCCCCGGCCTCGCGGTCGAGCAGCCAGAGCAGCTTCCCGTCGGTCGGCCGGACACCCCGGGCGGGCCAGTCGCGCACGTCGCCGCCGGAATCCATGATCTTGCTCACGGCGGGAGCCTTGTCCTCCCCGGCCACCAGGAACAGGACCGTCCGCGCCGCGTTCAGCACGGGAAACGTCAGCGAAACCCGGGACACGTCGGCGGGGCGTTCCACGCCCACGGCCCAGCGGTCGGTGACGGTCAGCGACCGGCTTCCCGGAAAGAGCGACGCGATGTGACCGTCCGTGCCGAGCCCCAGGAGCACCAGGTCGAACCGGGGCGCATCCACCCGGCCACCGCGGCAGAAGAAGTGCCTGAGATCCTCCTCGTACGCCGCAGCGGCGCGGGCGGGCTCCATCCGCTCCACCGGGATCCGGTGCACCTGCCCCGGTTTCAGGTCCAGGTGCTGGAGCAGCGCCTCCTGTGTCATCCGGTAGTTGCTCCGGGGATCCTCGATCGGCACCATCCTCTCGTCCCCCCAGAACAGCTCGACCCGGTCCCAGGCGATGCGCGACGCATACTCCGGAGTGGCCAGCAGGCGGTAGAGCCCTTCCGGAGTCGATCCCCCGGCCAGCGCCACCGAGGCGCGGGCCTGCGATCCCAGCGTCTCGCCGAGGATCGCAACGACGCGGCGCGCCGCGGTTTCGAAGAGTTCCTTCCGCGTGTCGACGATCACCCGGTCCGGCTTTTTCATGACGCCCCCTGCAGTGAAGCCCTGACGAGCTCGGCGGATTCCATCATCGCGGCCTCGAACACATGGTCACGGTCCCGGCGTCCGATTTCCTCGCCGAGAAGCACGTCTTCCGTTTCGGCGCGCCGGGCCAGCCGCTCCTCGTGCGCCGTGCCGCCCCCGTCGATCGTCACGGAGAGATGCCCCGAGGTCGTGCGCCGGAGCATCACCCGATGATCGTCCGCGCAGCGGCATTCCACCGCGTCGAGGCGCCCGCGCGGTGTTTCGGCGCCGGACAGCCGGATTTCCGCGCGGCGGCCGCCGTCGTAGAGGATCGTGAAGCGGTCGCCGGCGGTTTCCACGCCGGTGCGCGTCCAGCCGAGCCGCTGCGACAGCCACGCCGCGAGGAGCATCGGCCGGGACGGCAGGCAGCAGTGGTCGCCGTCCTTCGCTCCCGCCGCGGCCTCGATGTGGACGGAACGGATCGATGCCGGCCAGGCGCGCCGCTCGGGCGCCTCGAAGATGTCGGCGATCGCCTCGCGCCAGGTGAGCAGGCGCGACCAGTTGAGGTCACGCGGGCGCGGACGTCCGACGCCCGGCTTTTCCACGAGGTCGGCCAGCAGCGTCATGGCGATCATCGGGTCGCGGGCGCTCCCGGAATCGACGACGAAATACTCCACCTGCCCGGCGAGCCGGTCGAGCAGTTCCGGAAACTGCCCGGGGCGCGTTTCGGCGAGCGCGTCCGGCCAGTAGACGAACACCGGCAGGTCGGGAATGAACAGCGGCGTGACGAGGCCGGCCACCAGTCTCACCGCGGACGGGGACACCGTTACCGTGATCTGCTCGCAGCAGACCTGGCGGCCGCCGGCCACCCGGTGGCAGTGCGCCGAGGCGAACGCCGAGATGGGCGGTTCGGATTCGGCCGCCACGCGCTTGATGACGATCGCGCGGCACGGCGCGGACTCGGTGAGCCGGGCGATCAACTCCGTGGTCGACCGCTCCCCCTCATCGCCGTTGCAGACGGCCACGAGCGTCAGCACGGCGGCGCGGGTCAGCGCCTGCTGCCCCGTCGACTCCGAAGCTTCCACCGCGCTTTTCCAGAGACCGAGCAGTTCCTTCTCGATGGAGCGCACGTCGATACGGTGCGTCTCGCCGGACGTGAAGACCTCGTGACCCCGGGGGTCTACAGGCGTCGCCACTGTCGTCCGTCCTGTTCGAGAAGCTCCGACGACGCTTCCGGCCCCCAGCTGCCGGCGGCGTAATTCGGAAAGCCCTCCGGCTTGCGGGCGGCCCAGGCGTTGAGGAGCGGCTGCATGTAGGCCCAGGCGCCTTCCACCTCGTCGCGCCGGATGAACAGCGTCGACTCGCCGAGCAGGCAGTCGAGAATCAGCCGCTCGTAGGCATCGGAAGACTCGACGCCGAACGCGGAACCGTAGAGAAAGTCCATCTTCACCGGCTGCACCTTGACCGCCGGTCCCGGCACCTTGGCGCCGAAGCGGATCGAAATGCCCTCGTCCGGCTGGATGCGGAGCGCCAGCACGTTCGACGCCAGCGATTCCGGCCCCGCCTGCTGGAAAATCCGGTGGGGCGGATCGCGGAACTGGATCGACACCTCGGTGACCCGACGGGCCAGCCGCTTGCCGGCCCTCAGGTAGAACGGCACGCCGGCCCAGCGCCAGTTGTCGATTTCGGTGCGGAGCGCCATGTAGGTTTCGGTGCCGGATTCCTTCGCCACGTCCGGCTCTTCACGGTAGCCGGGCACCGCGCCACCCCCGATCGAACCGGGCCCGTACTGGCCCCGCACGGCCACCGCGTCGACCTCGGTCTCCCGGATCGGCCGGAGCGCCCGGATCACCTTGACCTTTTCGTCGCGCACCGCCTCCCCCTCGAAAGCCACCGGCGGTTCCATGGCCACGAGCGCCAGGACCTGCATCACGTGATTCTGGACGATGTCGCGGAGGATGCCCGACTTTTCGAAGTAGCCGGCCCGCCCTTCCACGCCGAGTTCCTCGGCCACGGTGATCTGCACGTGGTCGATGTACTTGCGGTTCCACAACGGCTCGAAGATCCCGTTGCCGAAGCGGAGGACCAGGATGTTCTGGACCGTTTCCTTGCCGAGATAGTGGTCGATCCGGTAGATCTGCGACTCGTGAAACGTCCGACCGATCAGGGCGTTGAGATCCCTGGCGGATTCGAGATCGTGGCCGAACGGCTTTTCCACGATCACCCGGGACCAGGGGGATTTCGAACCGGAGTCGTGGACGAGACCGGCGTCGAGGAGCCCCTTGAGGATCTGCTCGAACGCGTCGGGCGGCGTGGCCAGGTAGTAGAGGCGGTTCCGGACCGAAGCGTGACCACCCCTCTCCTTCTCCATGGCGTCGAGGCGCCCGGCCAGCGCCGTGTAGGCCGCGGGATCGCCGAACTCGCCGGACACGTAATGGAAGTGGTGATCAAAGGAGCGCCACTCTTCCGCGGGAGGCTCCGCGCCCCCCGACTTGAGAATGGCGTCGCGGACGTGACGCCTCATGTCCTCGTCGCTCCACTCGCGCCGCGCCACGCCCACCACGGTGTAGGTGTCGGGCAGGAGCTTCTGGCGGTGGAGACGGTAGAGCGCCGGGATCAGTTTGCGATGGGTGAGGTCGCCGGTGGCCCCGAAGATGACGATCGTGGCCGGGTCGGGCACGCGGCCGCGGGGCAGGCCTTCGCGAAAGGGGTTGGTGTCGGTCATGGGGGCTGAGACTACACCGAACGGAGGGGAGGTTCCAGTGTCGGCGTCACCCGGCGGACGGCCCTGGCCTCGCGCGACTTCGATGCGGCACGGCTGGCACGCGGCGAGCGGCCGGCTCCGGGTCGCTCTGGCACGGGGTCCGGAATTCCGTCACACTGTCCGGGTCATGCCTCAGCCACCCGGGGCCCGAGAGCCCAAGTTCTCAGTCCTCATCGCCACCTGGAACCGGGCCCCGCTCCTCCCCCGGGCGCTCGACGCGCTGCTCGCCCAGTCCTTCACCGACTGGGAGGCGATCCTCGTGGACGACGGGAGCACGGACGACACGGCCGCCGTCGTGGACCGCTACCGCGCCGACCCGCGCATTCTCTATCTCCCCCGCCCGCATGCCGGCCTCTCCGTCGCCCGCAACGCCGGCGCGGCAATCGCCCGGGGCGCGTGGATCACGTTCCTCGATTCCGACGACGCGTATGCGCCGGACCACCTCGAGGTTCGGGCCGGGCTCTGCCGCGATCACCCGGACGCGGCGTTGATCCACGGCGGCTACCGGGTGATCGGTCCGCCGGAGGCGCACTTCGTGCCCGACGCCCGCGACTCCTCCCGGATGATTCCGCTCGCGGAGTGCGTCGTCGGCGGCACGTTCGTGATCCGCCGGAAGGTTTTCGCGGCGGCGGGCGGATTTCCGGACATTCCCTACGCCATGGACCTGGCGCTCTTCGAGCGCCTGGAAGGAACCGGACCGGTGATCGTCTGCCTTGACCCTACGTATCTCTACCACCGGGAGGCCGGCGACGGAATGTGCGCAGAAGCGAAACCGGATCCGCGATCAGACCCATCCGGCGGGCCGCAAACAGGAACGTGACCCCGGCGGCCAGGATCGTGACGAGTGCGCGCGCCGTGCAGTCGGCAAGCGACAGGTCCGGCCAGGCCTCCGCCGCGCCGTTCCGGGCGAGCATCGCCGCCGCCCAGACGAGAAACGCCACCGCCGCACCCTTCATCGCCGTGGCCGGCCGGATGAGCGGCGGCGCGTCCGGCGCCTTCGCCCGGATCTTCCGCAAGAGGACGAAGTAGAGCGTCACGGAATAGAGCGTGATCGAGAGAGCGGACACGATGGCCAGGCCGAGATACCCGCCGCCCCGCGCCTCCATGGCCCGCGCCATGACGCCGTACGTCGGGATGGCCAGGAGCGTCACCGCGGTGCCGAGCATTGTCGGCGTCCACATGTCGCGGAGCGCGAAGAAGCCGCGGGCGAGGATCGACTGGGCCACCCAGCCCGGCACGCCGGCCACGAGGATGGCGAGCCCCATCGCGGTGGCGAGGATCGCGCTCGGGGTGAACCGGCCGCTGCCGAACGCCAGGAACGTGGCCTCCCGCGACAGGACACCGAGCAGGACCGCGCAGGCGATCGCCGGCAGCAGCGCCCGGGACAGCCCCTCGCCGAGCGTGGCGGCCATCTCCCGGAATCGTCCCTCCTCCGCCTGGCGCGACAGCGCCGGAAACGCGGCGGCCGCGGCGGCCTGGCCGAGGACCGCGGGGATCACGAGCGCCAGCCGCTTCGCGTAGTTCAGCCAGGAAATCGAGGCGTCGGAGAGGAAGCTCCCGAAGTAGCGGACGAGCCAGTCGTCGGTGAGCAGGATCGACTGGCCGATCATGAACGGGAGCGTCAACAGCACGTACTGCCGGACGGAGGGATGACGGAGCGCGAACCGCGGCCGGAACCTCATTCCGACCTTCCGCGCCCCGAGCGGCTGCAGCACGCCGTGACCGAGGAACGCGCCGGCCAGGGCACCCCAGCAGAACCCCTCCATCCCCATCCGGGGCCCGAGCAGGAGCCCCCCGACGATGATCCCGAAGTTGTAGATGAGGCCGGCCATCGCGTAGTTCAGGTGCCGGCCGCGGGCCATCTGCACGGCGCCGAACAGGCCGCCGGTGAAGAAGAAGAACTGGGCCGGTATGAGGATCCGCGTGTAGCGGACGAGCAATTCCTGTTTCTCCGGCGAGAAACCGCGGCCGGTCAGCGCGGTCAGCGGTTCCGCGAACACCCAGCCGAGGACGAGCAGGGTCACGAGGACGGACCCGAATAGCGTCATCACGGTGGAGAAGACCTTCCAACCCTCCTCCTCGTCCGCCCGAACCATGAGCGCCGTGAAGATCGGAATGAACGTGATGGAGAGCGCCCCGCCGGCCAGGAGGTAGTTGATGTACTCGGGGATCGTGAACGCGGCGAAGTAGACGTCCGTCTGGCCGGTGGCGCCGGCCGACCGGGCGATGACCATTTCGCGGAACAGCCCGGCCACGCGGGAGGCCATTGCCGAGAGCATCCAGATCAGGGTGGCGGCGCCGATCTGGCGTCGGGTGGAGTCGGTCATGGAGATGCGGATATTAAGGGGGGCTCAGGGTGGACGCAAGGCCGCACGGGTGATAGTTTTACCCACTTCGACCACGGAATCGACGCCCATGGAGGCACGCCAATGAGCTCCACATTCGAATCGATCATCCTGATCGGCCGGCCGGCCGCCGGCAAGAGCGAAGTCATCGATTACCTCAAGAAAACGGAACTGTCCGAGCGGAAAAGGCGGTTTCACATCGGCCCGTTCGAGGAACTGGACGACTTTCTCTACGTCTGGGAAACGTTCGAAATCGACGACATCCTCGAGAAACACGGCAAGGAACGGGCGTTCACCACGTCGGACTACTACTTCAAGGACCACTTCGTCTGGAACCTGTTCATCGAGCGGATCAACCTGGAATTCCGGAAGAAGCTGGCCAGGGACGAGCACTACCTGGCCGACAACACGGCGATCATCGAGTTTGCCCGCGGCGGCGAGAACGGGTTCGGCGAGGCGTTCTCCTACCTTTCCCCGGAGATCCTCTCCCGCGCCGGCATCGTGTACATCAACGTGAGCTACGAGGAGTCGGTGCGGAAGAACCGCCGCCGGTTCAAGCCGGAACTCGCCGATTCGATCCTCCATCACTCGCTCCCCGACGACAAGATGGAGCACTACTACAAGGTGAACGACTGGCACAAGCTCGCGCCCGAAAAGCAGGGCACGATGCGGATCAAGGACTTCGACGTTCCCTACGCCGTGTTCGACAACGAACCGGAAAAGACGGACGACCCGGCCAAGCTCGGTCCGGCGCTGGAAGACGTGTTCCGAAGACTGTGGGAGATCAGGCACAAGGCCTGATCCCGGTTTCGTCCCACTCGAGCCAAACCACCCGGAGACGCTGCGGATGTTCACATCGGAAGAGGGTTCGACCCGCCGGCTCATCGAGCTGAGCATCGGATATTTCCTGTTCTACATCGTCACCGGAATCATGGTGAAGTACTTCGTGGGCGGCCTGCGCCAGCCCCCGATGGCCCAGATGGGCTACCTGTTCAACAACACCCTCGGCGGCTCGGCCGTGGCCCTCGGCGTCGTCCTGGCGCTCGGCTGGGTGAAGATCAAGTCGAACCAGACCGTTCCGTTCGCCGGGTTCCGGATACCGGTCGAACTCCGCTACATCGTTCCGTCCGGCGTCTGCACGGCGGTGATCATCCCCACCACCACCCTGATGTACACGCTGCCGATCTCGGTCCTCGTGGCCATGGTGATCATGCGCGGCTCGGTCATCGTGATCAGCCGCTGCGTGGACGCGATCCAGATCGGCCAGGGGATCCTCAGGAAGAAGGTCTACGCCGAGGAAAACTGGGGCGTCGTCTTCGCGATCCTCGCGGTGGCCACGAACGTGCTCCTGATCCCGGTCGTCACCTGGCTCGACGCGAAGGGGATGAACGCTTCCGCCGCACTCGGCCTCTCCGGCGCCTCGATGAAGGGGAGCTTCGACTTCCTGACGAACGCCGCGGCGATGACGATCATGGGGATGTACATCGTGGCCTACTCGATCCGCATCTACATCATGAACTACTACAAGAACACCCGGGCGCAGGGGGTGCCCCAGGACAACAAGGGGTTCTTCGCGCTGGAGCAGATCGCGGCCAGCGGCACGATGGTCATCGCCGCGGCCGTGTTCCTGTTCGGCCCGTTCGACGCCTCCGACGTGCGGATTGCCGACTTCCGCGCCGCCGCCCAGGCCCCGGACCTGATGGCCGTGCTGTCCGGCGTGCCGTTCGGCATCGTGGCGTTCTTCTCCGTGTTCATCTTCATGTTCAAGGGGCGGACGGCCACGTTCGCCGGCCTCGTCAACCGGCTCGTTTCGCTGATGGCCGGCACCGCGGCCACGCTGATCCTGTTCTGGTTCTTCGGCCAGAAGGCGCCGAAGATGCAGGACTGGGTGTCGCTCGGGTTCATCCTCGTGGCGGTGTACTTCCTGTCCAGGGCGGAGAAGAAGCGGGCGGCGGAGCTGGCGGCACAGAAGGGCTAGGCACACTCGGCAGACCGCTCCTGCTCCACATGTCGGAACGACACGTCCGTTGCATATTTATGCCCCTTTGTTTATGCTTTCATGCATGAGAACAACCTTTGATCTGAATGATGATCTCTTCCGGAAGTTGAAACGCCGCGCGGCGGATGACGGTGTCGCCCTTCGCGAAATCGTGGAAACAGCCCTTCGTCTGTACCTTTCCGGCAAGGCCATCGATTCGGGCTACCGGCTGAAATGGACGACCGACAGGGGGACCCTTCTTCCCGGAGTCGACCTGGACAGTCGCGAATCCCTGTTCGATATCATGGAAGGCCGCAAGTGATCGCCCTCGATACGAACGTGCTCGTTCACGCCCGGCGCGAGGAGTCGGGCCATCACGCAACGGCTCTCAGGATCGTGACGAAGCTCGCGGGAGGGACCGAGTTGTGGGCCATTCCCTGGCCCTGTGTCTACGAGTACGTCCGGGTTGTGACCCATCCTCGTATTTTCAGCCCGCCCAGCGACCTAGACAGTGTCCTTGTGGCTCTCGAGTCACTGCTGTCCTCGCCATCCCTTCACTTGCTGGGGGAGGGCCCGTCACACTTTTCCTCATTGAAGGGTGCCGTGGCGGGCGGTCGCGCGACCGGCAACCTGGCGCATGACGCCCACATCGCGGCACTTGCCCTCGAGCACGGCGTAACCGAACTCTGGACCGCCGACCGTGACTTCACGCGGTTTCCGGGACTGAATGTCCGGAATCCGTTCCTCTCCGAGGGTGTGCATGAAGGCGCAGGGACCTACCGGACGGGTCGCCGCAAACGATCGAAGGTTTCCTCTTCGTCCTGAACGCCTGAAACCTAGAACCGCGCCGCGAACACCTTCATCCCCCGCATCACCCCTCCGGCCAGGTCGCGCCGGAGCACCGGTTCGAACGGGAGCGACAGCGCGACCCGATCGTCGAACGCGCGCTTCCGGTCGTAGTCCGCGGTCAGGGCGGTGCCGGTGATCAGCCCTCCGATCGTGCCCACGCCGACGAGCGCCCAGGCATCGGAACGATCGTCGATCTGGAAGATCAGGTCGGTGGCGCCGCCGACCGCGGCCCCCACCGCTCCGGACACGGCGATCAGTGTGCCCCGCGAGCGGGACAGCGACACCTTCTTGCTGGACAGCATCGCCGCGGCGAGAGCGAGGTCGCCGCCGGCGAGCATCGCGGTGGCCACGTTGTCCTCTTCTCCCCCGCTTTCGCCGCCGAACACCTGCGACCCCACCAGGCCGAGCCAGATTCCGTATGTGCCGGCAAGCGCTGAAAGCGAGGCCGCGGATTCCCGGTTTTTTCCGGGCACGATCAGCGACGTGCCGAACGCCGCGCCGGCCACGCCGCCGATCGCGGTGGCCAGGGCGACGTCCTCGCCGTCCCAGTCGTAGATGAGGCCGAGCGCCAGCCCGTGCCACGCCCCCATCCGCGACGCCTGGCTGAAGACATCGGCCTGGGTGGCGGTGACCTTCCGGTCCCGCGTGGCATACAAAGACGTGAACAGCCCCGCCGGCGCGCCGAGCAGCATCCCGATGCCGTACGGTGTGGACTCGTCCGCCTCGGCCGCGATCGGAATGGCGAGGCCCAGCCAGGTAGCCAGGACGGTGCTGTGGACGATGACCGATGTGCGCCCGGACTGATCGAGACCGCTCAGCCCCGGACTCGGCTTCCGCATGTCCGTGGACGGCGCGGGAGCCCTGCGGCCCGGGTCGCGCTCGACCGGCGGCAGGCCCGGACCCCAGTCCGGACGCCCCTCGATGTTCGCGATCCGCTCCAGCGCCTGTGCCGCAGCCACCGTGCCGTCGTAGCGCTCGATGATGTCCCGGTAGATGAGGCGGGCCGGCGTCAGCTCCCCCCTGTCCTCCAGGCGGATCGCCTGGTCGAGAAGAATGCGCGCCTCGTTTTCCCTTTCCATCGCCGTCTTCGGCGGCCGTTCGTCCTCGCGGAGCTGCGCCGCGGCTCCGCCGGGATACGCCACCATCAGCACCGCCGTCAGCGCCAGCAAGGCGCCCAGCCGGTTCGTCACTCGCATCATGCCGTTCCTCCTCACCGCGACCCCTTCCTGGTTGCGAACGCCTCCGCCCGGTGCGGGCGCGTCCGTTCATGCACCGTCCTCAACAACGCCTCGTCGATCGCCTCGAACATCCGGTTCCGCCGCCCGGTGACGACGAACGCCGTGGCCATGGCCCGGTCCGGATCGTGCTCCACGAGTTCCGCGGCACCGCCCCAGGCGAATGAGGGGACGTGCTTCGGGGGATACCCGGCTCCGAACACGTTCGCGCAGACGCCGACGACCGTGCCGGTGTTGAACATCGTGCCGATGCCGCACTTCGAGTGATCCCCCATGAACAGGCCGGCGAAGCGGTGGCCGGAGTCGACCATCCCGTCCTCCGTCCAGAGGCGCACGTTTCCGTAGTTGTTCTTGAGATCGCTCGTGTCCGTTCCGGCGCCGATGTTCGTCCACTCGCCGAGATAGGAGTGGCCGAGAAACCCGTCGTGCTGCTTGTTGCCGTAGCCGTGGAGGATCGACCCCTCCACCTCGCCGCCGACCTTGCACCAGGCGCCGATCGACGTGCCGCCGTAGATCTTCGCGCCGATCTTGATCAGGCTGTTCGTTCCGATGTAGGCCGGGCCCATGATCACCGCGTTCGGCATCACCCGGGCGCCCTCGCCGAGGATGATCGGGCCGCCCGACGCGTCGAGGACCGCGCCCGCATCGACGCGGGCGCCCTTCCGCGACAGGATGCGCACCTTGCGGACGAGATGGGCGCCCGGCGCCGCCACCGGCAGCTGCGGTTCCTTCCCCTTCCGGGTCAGGGCAAAGTCGTCCATGAGCGTGGCCTCGTTCCAGTGGACGAGGTCCCACGGGCGGCCGACCAGGCGCACTGCCTCCCGCACCGGTTTCGGCGCGATCCCCTTCGGCCAGGGAGGCACGCCGCCCGTCTTCAGCGATTCCTCGAGCCAGGCGAGAAAGCGCCGGGCCAGCCCCTGCGACAGGCGGGCCGCCACGATCCGCCCGCCGCTCTCCAGCACCGGCGCGTCGTTCAGCTGCCTGAGCAGCCGGTCGAGCTCCCCCTTGTAGAAGAGCGCGCAGCCGTTCAGGAACAGGATGTCGTCGCCGGAGCCGATCGCATTGACCGGCACGCCCGGAAACGCCCTCTCCACGGTCGGCCGGAGCCAGTCACGGGTGACGAACGCCGGGCGGTCGCGCTTGAGCGCGGCCGTCTGGGCGGTGAGACGCCGACCGAGCGTGGTCACGCCGATGCGGAGGTCGAACGCCGGCCGCGTCAGCGCGAGCGGGTAGAGTTTCCGCCATGCCGCGTCTTCGAAGAGGACGAGATTCGGACCCGGCCGGGTGTCGCTCACGGACGGACCGGGCGCTCGAAGACGACGCGGCCGTCGACGACGGTCATCACGGCCCGGGTGCTCCCGAGTTCCCCGTCGGGGAGCGTCATGAGGTCGCCGGAGACGAGCGTGAAATCGGCGGGGGCGCCCGGCTTGAGAACGGCGCCGCCGGTCAGCGCCGTCAGGGCCTGCTCCCGGGTGATCCCCTTCGGCGACGTCACGGCGATCGCGAAATCACGGAGCGGATCCGCGGGCGCCGAAGGCGACCCGGACCCGATGAGCAGCGGCACCTGAGCTTCGGCCAGCGCCTTCCAGTTGTACGCGGCAAGGCTCCGATCGCCGATCCGGCGTTCGAGCCACCTTTTCGAGCGGACCCGCCGATCGGGCATCATCACGACGGAAGCTCCCGTTCCCCGCAACCGCTCCACGTCGTCCGGATCGACAAGATCGGCCCCGATGACGCGGGGGAACGTGGCGCGCACCTTTTCGTCGCCGAGCGCGCCCTCGATCCCCCGGACCGCCGTCGTGACGGCGCGGTTTCCCGTGGCGAGGATCCACGCGGAGTGCCCGATGCCCGCCGCGGCTTCGATCTGCAAGGTCACTTCATCGGACGTGTACTGCACGACGCCGGCATTGCGGGAGTTGTCCTGGTAGGGGGCGCTGAGCGCGGCCCCGCCGGTGTTGAATCCGCCGTCGAGCGGAATGGCCACGGCGCGGATCCGGATACGGCCCCCCGCGAGATCCCGTGGTCCCATCGCCATCAGCGGCGCGATCTCCGTCCAGGCGCCCGACCAGGCGCCCTCGTAACGGACCGGCAGCGTGTCCTTTCCGACCGCGATCTTTTCCAGCGCGGCCAGCACATCGGGCGTCACCGCGGGATCGCACACGGTGGTGATGCCGCGGGCCGCCGCGCTGTCCGCGGCGGAGCGGATCCACGCCGCCACCTCATCGACGCCCGGCCTCGGCAGGATGCGCCGGATCACATCCGCGGCGCGATCCGTCACGAGGCCGGTCAGGTCCCCGGTGAGCACCCGCTCCAGGCGACCGCCGGGGGGGTCCGGATAGTCCCGATCCATTCCGGCCAGCGTCATCGTCTGGGCCGAGATGAAAACGGCATCGTCGGTGGCGTGAAACAGGGCCACCGGATGGCGTCCGGCCGCCGTGGAAATGTCGCTGAGGCTGATCCGCGGCTCCAGCCAGCCGGCGGTGTCCCATCCCCGCGCCACGACCCAGGCATTCGGGGTGATGCGGCGGGCCGTGCGGGCCACGATCCGGGACAACTCCCGGGAGTTCGTGGCCTCCGCCAGATCGACCATGTTCGCGGCCTCCCCGGTTTCCGCGACCCGGAAACCGTGATCCACGAAGCCGGGCAGCAGGGTGTTTTCCCCCAGTTCCACGACCCGGGTCTTCTTGTCGATCCACGCGCCGACGCCGGCGTCGTCGCCGATGTAGACGATACGGCCGTCCTGGACGGCGATCGCGGACGCCGGGGGCGCTCCGGGATCGCCGGTGACGACGGCACCCCCGCGGAATACGAGCTGGGCGCCCGGACCGGCCAGCGCGTCCACGGCCGGTGCGGCCACCAGAAAGGCCAACAGAATGATTTTCATGCTCTTCAACGCCAAACCTCCCGTTTGTCCATCAGACCCCGGATTCTAATCACCCGCGCCGCCGGTCACAATCCCCGGGGCCCGGGGGAAACCGCCGTCGGGGCGACTTGGACCGGCAGTGCTCCCAGAATCCTCTCAATTCCCGCCCACCGGGCGCCGATACAAGGTGAACCGGCCCGGTCCCTGCCGGACTTCCCGAAACAGTGAAACGGAGCAGCATGACTTCGGGTTCCTCGACACAGAAGATTCTGGATCTCCGCCCGTACCTGGACTCGCGAACGGGTGCGCACCGCGCCGGCTTCGCCGAAGACGAACCCCTCGAACTGCTGGATGATTCACCGGAAGACTGGTCCGGCGAGAGCCGCTCCCTTCCGGCCGAGCACCACTCCCCGGGGCGCATCGCCCTGGGAACCCTCGCCGCGGCGTTCGCCGGGTGCGCCGCCCTCGCGCTGTTCCTCCCCCCGCCCGAACTGCTGCGCGCCGCTCCCGTGGTTCTCGGCGTGTCCGGCGCCGCGGCGTGGATGGGCATCGGCATGAAACGGCTGCCGTCGAACATCTCCACCGCGGGGGCGGACCGGATCGAAGGACTCCGGCGGCGGGAAAAAAACGACCTGGTTCACACCATCAGCGCACTGGCCGTGGCGCTCGAGGCCCGCGATCCCTACACCAAGGATCACTCCCGACAGGTGGCCCGCCTCTCCGTCCGGCTCGGGCGGCGACTGGGGCTCAAACGAAGCGAACTCTACGAGATTCACCTCGCCGGCCTCCTCCACGACATCGGAAAGATCGGCATCCCCGACGAGATCCTGCTCAAGCCGTCCCGGCTCACGGAAAGCGAAACCCTGATCGTCAAGTCGCACGTGGTCTGGTCGTACGACATCCTGTCCAAGGTCCGCGGTCTCGGTTCCGTGGCCGTGATCGCGCGGCACCATCACGAACGGTTCGACGGCGCCGGATATCCGGACGGGCTGAGCGGCACGGGAATTCCGCTGGGGGCGCGGGTGATGGCCGTGGCCGACATGTTCATGGCGATGACCGAGGATCGTCCCTACCGGAAAGGGCTGCCGATCCCGGAAGCCGTGGACGAACTGCACCGGGTTTCCGGGCGACAGCTGGATCCGCGCTGCGTGGAGGAATTCCTGGCGATGCTCGCCGAGGAAGCGACCTACCCGGCCGCGGACGACTCCGGTTCGAAGAGCGCCGCCGCGAACTGATCCGCGTCGAAATCGGTCAGATCCTCGATCCCCTCCCCGACGCCGAGATAGCGCACCGGAACGCCGAGCTGGTCGGCGATCGCCAGCACCACGCCCCCCTTGGCCGTTCCGTCCAGTTTCGTCAGAACGAGACCGGTGATCCCCATCGACGCGTTGAACTCCCGGGCCTGGATCACCGCGTTCTGGCCCGTGGAGGCATCAAGGACGAGCAGCACCTCGTGAGGCGCCCCGGGAAGACGGCGCGTGAGGACGCGCCCGATCTTCTTCAGCTCCTCCATCAGGTTGACCTTGGTCTGGAGCCGCCCGGCCGTGTCCACGATCAGGACGTCGGACCCGCGCGACAAAGCCGCGTCGAGCCCGTCGAACGCCACCGCGGCCGGATCCGCGCCGTGACCGCTCCTGACGAGTTCCACGCCGGCTCGATCCGCCCACACCGCGAGCTGCTCGACGGCGGCCGCGCGGAACGTGTCCGACGCGGCAATCAGCACGCGCCGGTTTTCGCCGGAGAACCGGTGGGCGATCTTGCCGATCGTTGTCGTCTTGCCGACGCCGTTGACGCCGACGACCAGGATGACTTTCGGCTTGACGGAATCGGCCACGGGCGGAGCGTTGCCCTGTCCCCGAAGCAGGGCCGCGATCTCCGCGCGGAGGATCGCCTCCACGCCCGAGGAATCGCGCACCCCTTCCAGCTTCGTGCGGTCCCGCACCCGGTCGAGGATCTTCTCCGTCGTGTCCAGCCCGACGTCGGCGCCGATCAGCACCTCCTCGAGATCCTCGAACAGCGCTTCATCGACCGGGCGCATTCCGGCGAGAACGCGGCGCACGCCCAGTGTCAGGCTGTCCCGCGTCTTGTTCAGGCTGTCCTTGAGCTTGTTGAACAGGTTCTTCATGCGCCGCTACTGGACGACCGGATCGGCGATCGGGGGCACGCCGTCCCTGGCTTCCTCCGGGTCCTCGTCGCGGTGCCCGATGCCGTTGTCCGCTTCCGGATCGGCGGCGGACTTCCCGCGCGTCCTCGCGCGGCCCGCGGACTTGCCGTCGCGGACGGCCTCCGCCTCCGACAGACGCACCGACACCACCTGGGAAACGCCGGGCGAGGCCATGGTGACCCCGTACAGCGTGTCCGCGGCTTCCATCGTCTTCTTGTTGTGTGTGATGACGATGAACTGGGTACGCGACGAGAATTCCTTGAGCATGGCCACGAAACGGTCCACGTTCGCGTCGTCGAGCGGCGCGTCGACCTCGTCCAGCAGGCAGAACGGCGACGGCTTGACGAGGTAGATGGCGAACAGCAGCGCGATGGCCGTGAGCGCGCGCTCGCCGCTGGACAGCTGGGCGATCGACTGCGGCTTCTTGCCGCGCGGCCGGGCCACGATCTCGATCTCCGCCTCGAGCGGATCGTCCCCGACGAGCTGCAGCGAGCACTCCCCTCCCTGGAACAGGACGAGGAACGTCTTCTGGAAGTTCTCCTGGACCTTCCGGAACGTGTCGTTGAACAGCTCGGAGGCCGTCGTGTTGATCTGCCTGATGGCGTCGAGGAGCTGCTCCTTGGACTGGACGAGATCGTTGTACTGCGCCTGGAGGAACGTGAGGCGGGTCGACTTTTCCTCGTACTCCTCGATGGCCAGCAGGTTCACCGGGCCGAGACGCTTGATCCGGTCCTTGTACTCCGTGACCTGCGCCACCACGGCCTCGTCGGTCAGCGGCGCCCCTTCCTCGTCCGCCGGCCACTCGAGCCCCATCTCGAGGAGGGCCTGGGCCTGCATGTCGTAGTCCTCGTAGAGCCGGGCCTCGAGGTTCCGGAACTCGCTGCGCAGCTCGGTCAGGCGCAGCTCCGTTCCGTGCGCCCTCTCGCGCAGCTCGTTCGCGGCCCGCCGCGCCTCGCGCGCCTCGGCTTCCGCGGCGGTGACCCCCTCACCGAGGTCGGACCAGACGCGTTCGCAGCCGGACACCGCTTCCACCTTCGCCTCCCGCCCGGAGTGCATCTCCTGCACCCGGTCGGCCGTGGCCTCCACCTCGCCGGCCAGCCGGACCAGGCGCTCCTCCCCTTCAGCGATCTCCGCGGTCAGGCGGGTGCGTTCCGCATCGATCTCCCGGGCGGTGGCCGCGATCCGCTCGATCCGCTCCCGGCACTCGAGCAGCGCCGATTCGCGGGTGGCCCGCCGGATCTTGGCCTCGTGCACCGCGGCCTGCGTCGTTTCGCGCCGGGCTTCCAGCTCGGCGAGGAGGTTTTCCTCGTTCCGCCAGGACTCCTCGGCCGTGCTGCTGTCCTCGGCCACCGCGGACAGGGCGCCTTCCAGGCGGCCCAGCGATTCCCCGAGGGCCGTCCCGCGCGAATCGAGGCCGGCTTCGCGGAGCGTAAGGTCCGCGTCCCGCTCCTCGACGACGTTCAGCTCCCCTTCGAGACGTCCCGCCTCCGCCTCGCGCGCGGTCCGTTCCGAACCCAGGCCGGCCAGTTCGGCGCGCACGGCCTCGAGCGCCCGCTGGGCCTCGTTCTTCTTCGTCTCGAGGCTCCGGCACTCCCCTTCCGCGGCGGCGATCCTTTCGTTGAGTCCGGCCAGCTTCTCTTCGAGAAGCTCGATCTCGCGGGCCCGGCCGAGGATGTCGCTCCCCGCGTCGCCGCTGCGCCCGCCGGAAATCGTGGGGCCGGCCACCAGCTCCCCTTCCGGGGTCACGAAGCGGAAGCCGGCGAACTCGCTTCGGCCGGACAGGTCGAGCGCGTGACCGAGCCCGTCGCAGACGATCACGTCGCCGAGCAGGTGATCGACGAGAACGCGCACTTCCGCCGGCGCCTGCACGAGATTCCGCGCCTGGCCGATGACCGCCGCGTGCGACGGCACACCGTGGTGGTCGCGCGGGGCGAGGCGGTCGAGCGGGAGGAACGTCACCGTGCCCTTTTCGTTCTCGGTGAGGTCGCCGATCAGCCGTTCGGCCGCGGCCCGGTCCCTCGTGACGACCCACTGGAGCGCCGGCCCGAGAACGGGGCGCAGCGCGCCGACCCATTCCGCCGGAACCTTGACGAGGTCGGCCACCGTGCCGAGGACGTCGGGTTCGGCGCCGTGCTCGAGCATGATCGAGCGGACGCCGCGGTCGAATCCCTCGTATCCGGCGCGGAGATTGTGCAGCGTGGACAGGCTGGACGTGACCCCCGCCGACTCCTCGCGGAGGGTCGCCTCGCGGGAGGCCGCTTCACGCAGCCCCTTTTCCAGCCCCTCGATGTTCGCGGTGATGCCGGCGAGTTCGGCGCCCTTGTCGTCGAGCCGGTTCAGCAGGTCGGAAACCTGCCCCTTCGCCGTTTCCAGCCGGCGGGACACGTCGGCCCGGCGCTGCGCCAGATTTTCCCGCTCCTCCATGAGCTCGCGGCGCGCCGCCAGCGCCTGGTCCAGTTCGGACCGGCAGTGACGGAGGTCACCCTCGCGCTTCATCTTTTCCTGGAACAGGTCGAGCGAGAGCTGCTTCTTCTTTCCGACGACCTCGCGCTGCTGGCGGAAACTGTCGTCCGCCTTCCGCCATTCCTTTTCCAGCTCGGCGAGCGCCTCGCGGTCGGCCACGACCGCGGTTTCGTGCCCGGCCAGCGCCTCGGCCGCCCGTTCCGCGGCCGTCTCGTTTTCCTCGCCGCGCAGCTTGAGGCGCTCGATCTGCTGGTTGGCGTCGGTGATCCGGTCGCGCGTTGCGGTTTCACGCTCCCGCAGCACGACGATCTGGTGATTGAGGTCGGTGATCGTGGCGTCGAGCCGGGACAGCTCCTCGCGCGCCGACACGAGCGCCCTCTCCGATTCCACTTCGCGGAGCTTCAGCTCCTCGAGGCGGTTCTCGGCCACGCTGAGACGGGTGGCCACCGTCTGCTCCTCGACGGACAGCGTTTCTCCCGACTCCTTGAGGCCCGACAGCTCGTCGGAGAAACCCTGGAGCTTCGCCTGGAGGAACGCGAGTTCCACGGCGCGGAGCTGATCGCGGAATTCGCGGTAGCGCTGGGCCTTCCCGACCTGGCGCTTCAGCGATTCCGTCTCGCGCTCCACCTCGTGGATGATGTCGAAAAGGCGGACGAGGTCGCCCTGGGTGGCGTCGAGCTTGTTCAACGCCTCCTTCTTGCGGGTCTTGTACTTCATGATCCCGCTCGCTTCCTCGAACAGGAAGCGGCGGTGGCCGGTGTTGTCGGACAGGACGTTGTCGACCATGCCGCGCTCGATGACGGAGTAGGCGTGGCTGCCCATGCCCGTGTCGAGGAAGAGGTCGCGGACGTCCTTGAGGCGGCAGGGATTGCGGTTGATCGTGTACTCCGACTGTCCCGAACGGTACAGGCGGCGGCCGATGGTCACCTGGTTGTAGTCCACCGGCAGGAGCTTCCGTTCGTTCGAAAGCGTGAGGTGCACCTCGGCCATGGCCAGCGCCTTCTCGTCGCGGGTGCCGTTGAAGATGATGTCTTCCATCTTCTCGCCGCGCAGGGTCTTCGTGGACTGCTCGCCGAGCACCCAGCGGAACGCATCCACGAGATTGCTCTTGCCGCAGCCGTTGGGGCCCAGGACGCCCGAAATGCCCGGACCGAAGTCCAGTTCGAGCTTCTTGTTGAAGGATTTGAAGCCGAAGACCTCGAGTTTTTCGACGAACAAGGGACGGTGCTCCTTTCAGTTCCGCGGGGCCGGGTCGAGCGCCCGGGCCACCAGGTCGGGAACCAGTGTCTCCCCTTCCGGGGAGAGCGTTCGAAGGTCGATCCACACCCGGCCGTTCTGGATCCGGGTCAGAAGAGGCGGTGTGCCCAGCCGGAGACGCGTTTCGAGCGTGTCCGGCGAAAGAGACGATGCACGCAGGGCCACGACGTGGGTGCAGAGCCCCTCCAGCGGAAGCGCCCCTCCGCCCACGGCGCTTTCCGCTTCGAGAACCTCGGCCGACAGGCGCGACGGGTCGATCGCGTTCAGTTTTTCCGCCAGCGCCAGGGCCCGTGACCGGACCGTAGCCGGATCGGCGGCCATCATCCCGATCGCCGGGACCTCGTCCGCGACCTTGTCCGGATCGAGATAGGCGGTGAGTGTTGCGGTCAGGGCGGCCAGCGAGAGCTTGTCGATGCGCAGTGCGCGGGCCAGCGGGTTCTCGCGGCATTTCCGGACCAGGTCGCTCCGGCCGACGATGAGCCCCGCCTGCGGACCGCCGAGCAGCTTGTCGCCGCTGAACGTGACGAGCCCGGTGCCGCCGGCCAGGCACTCGGACACCGGGGGTTCCGGGCCGATTCCGTACCGGGACACATCCATGAGCGCGCCGCTGCCGAGGTCCATCATCACGGGAAGGCCGCGCTCGTCTCCGAGCGCCGTCAGTTCGGCCAGCGGCACTTCGGCGGTGAACCCCTCGATGCGGTAGTTCGAGGTGTGCACCTTGAGCAGGAGCCCGGTTCGATCGGAGATGGCTTTCGCGTAGTCCCGGAGATGCGTCTTGTTCGTCGTGCCGACTTCGCAAAGACGCGCCCCGCTCTTCAGCATCACGTCCGGAATCCGGAACGAGCCGCCGATCTCCACGAGTTCCCCGCGGGACACGAGGACGTCGCGGTCCTCGGCCAGGCTGTTCAGCGCCAGGAGCACCGCCGCCGCGTTGTTGTTGACGACAAGAGCGGCCTCGCCCCCGGTGAGAAACGTGATGAGTTCCTCCACGTGGCTCATGCGCGATCCGCGGGCGCCCTGCCCCAGGTTGTATTCCAGGTTCGAGTAGCCGGAGGCGCTGGCCCGCACGGCGTCGATCGCGCGGGCGGACAGCGGAGCCCGCCCGAGATTCGTGTGGAGGATGACGCCCGTGCCGTTCAGCACCGGGATCAGGCCGGCGCCGAGAAGACTTTCCGCCTTGCGGACAACGCACTGCAGGAGCGGCACTTCGCCGACTTCGACTACTTCGCCGCCGAGCACCCGGCGGCGGGCCTCCTCGAGGACGATCCGGATGACGCGCACCAGATGGGTATGGCTCAGCCGCCCGCGGACCGGATCCAGTTCCGGGCGGTGCAGCAGGGTTTCGACGGCGGGGATGGCCCGCAGGGTTGCGTTGGTGTCCGGATTCATCAGCGGGGATTAATACCAGATATTGTGGGGTCGGTCAAAATGTTTCCATATATGGAGGTAGGCCGACCGCCGGGGTCCAGGAACGACCGGGAAAAACAAATCCGGGATGCCGCACATATAAACTATCGTGCGTGACCCCGGAATGAGCCAGACGCGCCGCTCCGGTTCCCCCCCGGCGACGCTGCCGGCATTCTAGTCCATCCGGCCGGCGGACTACATGGAAAATTTGCCGAAATCCTCGGGATCGAGCCCTTCCAGGCGCTTCCGGAGTTCCTCCATCCGCTCTTCCTCCGTAGGCTCGCTCGCTTCCAGGGGGGGCTTCGTGCTCCCCTCTCCCTCGAGGATCGCCTCCGAGACGAAGATCTGGGCGCCGGAACGGACGGCGAGCGCGATGGAATCGGACGGACGGGCGTCGAGAGACACCGTGTCCCCCCCGCGGTCGAGAATGATGCTGGCGAAGAACGTCTTCTCCTTGAGGTCGCCGATGACGATCCGCGACACCTGCGCCTTGAGGCTGCCGATCATCGACATCATCAGGTCGTGGGTCAGCGGCCGGGGAAACTTCTTCCCCTGGATCTCGTTGGCGATGGCCTGGGCTTCGAACGGACCGATCCAGATCGGCAGGTAGCGATCCCCGTCGACTTCCTGGAGGATCACGACGGGACTCTTGCTGTTGTCGTCGACAATCAGCCCGGACACCTTGACCTGGACGAGACCGGCCATGACTCAGCCCTTTCCCCTGGCCACCAGGTCGCCGAACGTGGGGACCTTGTCGGTCAGGGCCGGATCCGACGCATTCTGGAGCAGCCAGTCCGCCGCCGGGATCAGTTCGGATTTCGGGAAACGCTTCTTGAGGTTCTGGATCGCCTTCTCGGAGCGGCGCGGTTCCCCCAGCCTGGCCAGGATGTAGGCCATGCGCAGCTGGGCGTCGTCGGCCAGCGGATTGTCCTTGAAGTCGAAGGAAATGCGCCGCAGGACCTCGAGCTGGCCCCGGTCGTTCGGCTGCATGTCCACGATCTCCCACAGCCGTTCCGCGGAATCTCCCGTGCCGAGGTACTTGTCGAGTTCCCCTTGGAAGATCTCCGCCTTGTACTTTTCGCGGGCCTCGGCGAGGGCCGCGTTGTAGGTGTCCGCCAGCTTGCCGGTGTTCTTGATCCGCCGGATGATGTTGTCGCGCACCTCGTCGACCGTCTGAAGGCGGCCGCCCTCGTGCTCCTCGCAGTAAACGATGTACCAGGAGCCCGATGTGGCCTCGAAGACCGGCGACGTCTCGCCCTGCTTGAGCTTCAGCGCGGCATCGAGGTAGTTGCGGTCCTTCCCGAGGCCCATGACCCCCTCGTCGTCGGACACGTACCCGACCGCCCCGCCGAGGTCACGGGTGACATCGTCCTCGCTCATTTCGCGGGCCACCTTCGCGAACTCTTCGCCCGTCAGCAGCCGCTTCATCACCTGCTCGGCCTTCTCGCGCGAGGAAACCCGGATGTGACGGGCGGCGATGCGGACGGGGCTGATGTAGTTTTCCTTGTTCTTCTCGTAGAAATCGCGGATTTCCTCGTCGGACGGCGTGGCCTGCTGGTCGATCGTGTCGGCCAGGTAATCCGTGGCGACGATTTCCGTCTGGTACAGGTAGACGGCCCGCTCGTACTTGACGTTCTTGAGGTAGCCGGCGTCTTCAGCGGCCTTTCCGAAACAGAGCTGATCGATGATGGCCGCGAGCGCGATCTGCTTGATGTCGGGATTGGCCATGTTGCTCTCCAGCGACTCTTTCCCGCTGCTCTGCTTGATCCGTTCCTCGACCTGCTTGGCGGTGACGAGGTAGTCCCCGACCCGGGCGAGAACCGGCGAGCCGTCGGGGCTCTCGAGATTTTCCGGTCCGCCGCCGGACTTGCCGCAGCCGGAAACCCCGAGAAACAACAGAACGAGAACGAAACGAAAGCCAGTCCTGGCACGAAACATCGACATGATCCGAAAACCTCCGGTGAACGGCAACTGCAGACGAGTTCTACTTCTTGACGACCCAGACCTTGACGCTGGCCTCAACGCCGGCCTGGAGCTTGACGGGCACGGTGTACACACCGAGCTGCTTGATCGGTTCATCCAGTGTGATCTTTCTCTTGTCCAGTTCGACGCCGTTCGCCGCGATCTGCTCGGCGATGTCCGCCGAGGTGACCGATCCGAAGAGCTTGTCCTCCTCGCCGGCCTCCATGGAGATCGTGATGTTCAGCTTCTCGAGCCGGGCTGCCAGCAGCTGGGACTCGCCCATGCTGCGACGGTCCCTGGCGGCGCGCTGGCGTTCGGCTTCCTTGTAGACATTGGCCCCGGCGCCGGTGGCGGCGATGGCCATCTTGTTCGGAATCAGGTAGTTACGGGCATAGCCCGGCGATACTTTCACGCGGGTTCCCCGGTTTCCCAGGCCCGAGATGTCGTCCAGCAGAATGATTTCCATTCCAGTCTCCTCTTTCTATTCTACAGACTGCGGGCCGATTCGGCCGCAGTCCCGATTAACGGTACTGTTCGTTCGTGTAGGGAAGAAGCGCCAGGACCCGGGCCCGCTTGACGGCCCGCATGATCTGGGACTGGTGCCGGGCGCAGGAGCCGGAAATCCGCCGGGGAACGATCTTGCCCCGATCCGTGACGAACCGCTGAAGCTTCCGGTCGTCCTTGTAGTCCACGAACGTCACCTTCTCGAAACAGAGCTTGCAGTACTTCTTTTTCGGGGCGCGCCCCGAATTTTCACGAGCCATGACCTCCATCCTTTCAAACCTTGTGATTCAATCCGTGCCCGAGAACGGGCCGATCAGTCGCTGTCCCGAACTCCGACGGTTTCCGCGCTGCCTTCTTCCTGGGGCACCACGGGTACCTCGGGCGGGGCTTCGTAGAGAACCGTCATGTGGCGCAGAATCGTTTCGTTCTTGAGAAGGTTGTACCGCCGGCCCAGATCGGCCAGCACGCCGGACCCCGCCTGGAACTGGATCAGCGTATAGATGCCTTCCTTCTTCTTCCTGATTTCGTAGGCCAGCTTCCGCCGACCCCACCGGTTCACGGTGACGATTTCGCCGCCGCCGTTCTTGATGATATCGCTGATCTTCGTGATTTCCGCTTCGACCTGGGATTCATCCTGCCCCGGATCCAGAACGAAAATCGTCTCGTACTCTTTCAACATTTCCGTCTCCTTGTGTTCAACCATTGCATCGATCCATAGCCTTCAGAACTCCGTGTTCCAGACAGTCCCTGGCGCACGCCGCGGCGCGGTCCACCACCCGATCCGCCTCTTCGAGTAGTTCGCCCGACAGGCCTTCCAGAACAAATTCCTTGAGATCCGCTCCTTCCGGAACCGGCCCGACGCCGATCCGCAGACGCGGAACCCCGGGCGTGCCGAACGCATCGATCATCGAGGCGAGCCCGTTGTGACCGCCGTCCGATCCGGAAAGCCGCAGACGGAGCTTTCCGAACGGAAGATAGATGTCGTCCAGAACGACCAGGCAGCCGTCGGGCGTCAACCCGGCGAGGCCGGGCTGCTCCCGGAGAAGCGTGACCGCACGGCCGCTGAGATTCATGAACGTGAGCGGCTTGACGAGCCACACCGGAGGTTCTCCGGGGACCCGTGCCACTTCCGCCGGAACCTCGGTGGGCACCGGCACCGCATCCAGAAGCCCGGCCAGCCGATCCACGACCCGGAATCCCAGGTTGTGGCGCGTGTTCCGGTACCGGACGCCCGGATTGCCCAGGCCGACGACCATCCTCATGGTGCAGCGGCGACCTACTTCTTGTCCTTCTTCTTGTCGTCCTTCTTGTCGTCCTTGTCCTCGGCACCCTCTTCCTTCTTCTTGCCGATGACCTCGGGCTCCGCAGCCGCGGCCGCAGCCTCCTCGGGCGTGGCTTCCTTTTCCACCGTCGGCGCGACGATCGTCAGGATCACCTGGCCGGGATCCAGTTCGATGACCGCGTTCTCGAGCTGGATGTCGCCGACATGAATCGAGTCGTGCACCATCAGCGCCGAAATGTCCACGGTGATCGCGTTCGGGATGTCGGTGGGGAGGCACTCGACCGGCACCTGGCGCATGACGTACTCGAGAATTCCGCCGAAGTCCTTGACGCCGATGGCCGTGCCGACCACGTGGATCGGAACCTCGACGTTGATCTTCTCGGTCATCGAGATGTGCTGGAGATCGAGGTGCGTGATGCCCCCGGTGATCGGATCGCGCTGGAGGTCGCGGATCAGGGCCTTGGTGTCCGTGGATTCCAGGCCGGCCAGCTTGAGGTCGATGATCACGTTGGAACCCGCACCTCCCTGGATGACCGACACGAGATCCTTGCGGTTGACCTTGATGACGACGGACTCTTCACCCTTGCCGTACAGAACCCCGGGAACAAGCCCCTCGCGCCGGGTGGAGCGCGCGGCGCCCTTCCCGGTCTTCGTGCGGACCTCTCCCTTCAATTGAACGATAGCCATGACTTCCTTCCTTCTCCTGGATGAACAAACGCACTAAATGAACAAAGAACTGAGCGACTCTTCCTCATGAATGCGCCGGATCGCCTCGCCGAGGAGGGATCCGACGGACAGGACCTTGATCTTCGGGCAGAGCATTTCGGCCGGCTGGTGGATCGTGTTCGTCACCACGAGCTTCTCGATCAGCGACCCCTGGATGCGCTCGGCCGTGTCCGGCCCGAAGACCGCGTGCGTGACGGCGGCGAAGATCCGCAGCGCCCCGCGCTCCTTGATGGCCTCCGCCGCCTTCATCAGCGTGGAACCGGTCGAGATGATGTCGTCGAAGATGACCACGTTCTTCCCGCTGACGTCGCCGATGACGTTCATGACCTCCACGTCGTCCATCTTGTGGCGGCGCTTGTCGACGAGCGCCAGCGCCGCATTGAGGCGCGTGGCGTAGGCCCGGGCCATCTTCACCGAGCCGATGTCCGGAGCCACGACCACGAGGTCCTCGGGGAGTTCCGCCTTCAGGTACTCGACGAACACCGGCGACGCGAAAAGGTGATCGAAGGGGATGTCGAAAAACCCCTGGATCTGCGCCGAGTGGAGGTCCATGGTCAGGATCCGGTCCGCCCCGGCCGTGGAAATCAGGTTGGCCATCAGCTTGGCCGAGATGGCCACGCGCGGCTGGTCCTTGCGGTCCTGGCGTGCGTACCCGAAGTACGGGATGACCGCGGTGACCCGCGCCGGCGACGCCCGGCACACGGCATCCAGCATGACGAGGAGTTCCATGATGTTCGAGGCCGGGGAATTCGTCGGCTGGATGACGAAGACGTCGTTGCCCCGGACGTTCTCGTTGACCTTGACCCAGGTTTCACCGTCTGAAAATGTAGTGACCGTGGCATCGCCGATCGGCCGCTTGAGCGAACGGCAGATTTCCTCGGACAGCACGCGGTTGGCGTTTCCGGTGAATACTTTGATCATGGTTTCCACGAATCGGGCTCCTCCGCTGGACACGCAATGACGGAAGCGACGGAGACAGGACGCATCTCCGCCATCGGTTCAGATGTATTTGAAATGGCTGGGGCGGGTGGATTCGAACCACCGAATGCAGGTTCCAAAGACCTGTGTCTTACCGCTTGACGACGCCCCAACGCGATGATCGGTTTACCGCGGGTCGCAGGATTGAGTCGACCGTGGTTCGGGGACGTGCGCTCCTTGCTTTTCCTGACCGGACCTTTCCCCACTCGATCGAGTTCAGGCCGGTTGACTCTGCTTTTCCTCCTTGTACTTCCTGATGACCTGCTGTTCGAGCAGGTCGCGAAACTCATTGTTGATCGGATGCGCGACATCCTGGTACGTGCCGTCCGGCTTCTTGCGCGAGGGCATGGCCACGAACAGGTGACCTTCCTTGCCCTCGATGATCTTCATCCCCCGGACGACGAACTCATTGTCGAACGTCACACTGACGAAGGCCTTCAGCTTTTCGTCGTCGCGAAGCGCGATCCGGATCTCCGTAATCTGCAACCAGTTCACCACCTTCCGGTAAACGAGCTGGAGTCCACCACCCAGACTGGACTTTCAGGCGAAGATGTCGTGCGATGCTTGGGTCAGGGTGAATCCGCCTGCCTACGTCACTTCCACAACACCATGCGACACCGATTGACAGAGATCGACTGGAAATCCTTTTTTCGAGAGTTGATCTCCGGCGCGGCCCGCCAGATCGAAACGATCAAAGACACCGAAAACAGTGGAACCACTTCCAGTAAGCTGGGCCTTCAACGCGCCATGTTTCAGCAAAGCATCCGTTCTTTGCGCGATATCCGGAAAATATTTCAGGAGACCGGGTTCGAGCTGATTATCAATTTCTTTAATAATCCGCGCGTCTATCCGATCTCCAGATTCCAGCGTCGCTATTCTAGGAGGGGGTTTGGAAGGTGTCAACTCCCTTTTGTAATTCGAGTAAGCCCGTTTTGCCGCTATGGGCTCGGACCCGTGCACGAGGAGGAAACAGAGCGCCTCAGCGCCTCTCAGCGGCGTCAGGCGCCCTCCCCGACCTCGACCGACGGCGGTTCCGCCCGTCAGAAAAAAGGGAACATCCGATCCGATCCGCTCCGCCAGGCGACCCAGCCGGGAGCGGGACCAACCCAGCGACCAGAGACGGTTCAGCAGGACGAGAGCCGCGGCGGCGTCGCTGCTGCCCCCGCCGAGCCCGGCACCGGCGGGAATCTTCTTGCTCAGATGAAAGCGCGCGCCGGAGCGGACCCCGGCTTCCTCCGCCATGAGCCGGGCGGCCCGGAGGACGAGGTTGCGGCCGTCCACCGGCAGCGCCGGATCGTCGCAGGTCATCGTGATGCCCCGGGCGGCCGCCTCGACGGTCAGCCGGTCCGCGAGGTCCAGCGCCTGGAACAGGGTCAGGATGTCGTGGAAGCCGTCCGGCCGTTTCCGCAGCACCCAGAGGCCGAGATTGATCTTGGCCGGAGCGATCGCGGTGAGGGAACCCACTCGACGCCCTCGTCAGGAGGAGGAACGATGGTAGATGACCCACAGCACGGTGCCGAACCAGCCGGCCATGGTCAGTGCCAGCGGCACGTCCGTGAGGAAGATCTCCGAGGGACTCCCCCCGGTTTTCCGCTCGTAGATGAGATAGAGATACCGGAACACGCCGTAGATGACGAACGGGACCGTGTACACGAGGTTGGTTCCGTGGAATTTCAGCACCGTGTCCGGAGCCACGGTGTAGATGGCGTAGGCAAGGATCGTGGCGCCGGTCACCACGCTGATCAGCGTGTCGAGGAATCGTTCCGAGTACTCGGCCAGGGTCGGCCGGTGACCGCCGGCTTCGGATTTCAGCAGGTTGAGTTCATGGCGGCGCTTACCGAACCCGAGGAACAGCGCGAGGAACAGCGTGCAGATCAGAAGCCACGGCGAGATCTCGATGGTGCCGTCCAGCGGCTTCAGTGACTCGACCCCGGCGATCGCCCGGATGATGAAGGACAGGGCGATGGCCATGACGTCGAGGATCACGATCTCCTTGAGGAAGAACGTGTACATCGCGTTGAACAGCACGAACACGACCGAGGTCACCGCGAAGGGCACGCCGAGCCGGCTGACGAGAAATGCGGCCACGGCGAGGATGAACACCAGGAAGCCGATCGCCGCTCCCCGGGACACCCGCCCCGAGGCCAGCGGCCGGTTCTTCTTCTGCGGATGGAGGCGGTCCCGTTCCAGGTCGACGAGGTCGTTGACGACGTAGATCGACGAGGAAAGCAGGCAGAAGGCCGCGAACGCCATCATCGTCCGGGTCAGGAAACCCGGATCCATGAGGTGCTCGGAAAAAACAAGGCCGGCAAAGAGGATCAGGTTCTTCGAATACTGCCAGGGGCGGGCCTCAACGATCAGGTCCTTGATCAAGCGGAGTCCTTTCGCGTCATTTCGGGCGGCGTGCCTGTGCAACCGGCTCGCGCGCGTCCGGAAACAACCCGGCCTCCGCGATCTCGCAGAGGAGATGACCGATGGCGATGTGCGCTTCCTGGATCCGGGCGGTGTCCCGCGAAGGGACCGCGAGGAGGTGATCGCAGTGGGCGGCCAGTTTCCCGCCCCCGGCTCCGGTCAGGCCGATCACCGTGATCTTCATGGTCCGCGCGAGTTCCGCCGCCCGCACGACATTCATGGAGTTCCCGCTCGTCGTGATGGCGAGCAGAACATCTCCCTTCCTTCCGAGCCCTTCCACCTGGCGCGAAAACACCTCGTCGTAACCGAAGTCGTTGCCGATGGCCGTGACCATGGAGCTGTTGACCGTGAGCGCCACCGCGGGAAGACCGGGACGGATCCGGTAGAACTTGCCGCCGAGTTCCGCCGCGATGTGCTGCGCGTCGGCCGCCGACCCGCCGTTGCCGCAGCAGTAGAGCGTCCCCTTCCGCGCCAGGCTTCCGCGGACCGCTTCCGCGGCCTTCGCAATCTGTCCGTTCATGGACTCGGCCATGACCGAGAACAGCGCCGACGACTCCTCGAGCGCGGCGCGGACGCGCGCTTCCGCCGCCTTGCGTTCCGTCGTCACGCGGACACCTCCCGGGTGCGGGCATGTTCGGCACGGTACTCGGCCAGCGTGTCCGTCCACGGGCGCATCCGGTGGCCGAGCGTTTCCTCGAGCACGAAGTTGCGAAGCGGCGAATGCTGCGGCCGCCGCGCCGGCCGGGGAAATTTTTCCGTGGTGGTCGGCCGGACGGTCTCCGGATCGAGACCGAACGTTTCGGCGATCTTCCGCGCGAACGCAAACCAGGTCGTGGCTCCGGCGTTGACGGCGTGATAGGTGCCGGGCAACCCCTCGAGCGCGATCAGGGCCACCGCCCGGGCCAGGTCCGGCGCGTAGGTGGGATTGCCGGTCTGGTCGTCGACGACATCGACCGTTCCCTTCTCGCGCAGCAGCCTGAGGATGGTGTCGGGAAAGCAGGGCCCTCCCGCACCGAACAGCCAGGCGCTCCGGATGATCGTGAAGTCGTGCGAGAGGTAGCGGACGAACTGCTCCCCCGCCCACTTCGAGCGGCCGTACACGCCGAGCGGGTTCACCGCGTCGAACTCCACGTACGGCTCCCCCTTCGTGCCGTCGAACACGTAGTCCGTGGACACGTAGGCGATCCGCGCCCCCGCCTCGCGAGCGGCGACCACCATGTTCCGGGTTCCGAGCGCGTTGACCCGGTAGGCCAGGTCGGGCTGCCTTTCGCACTCGTCCACGGCGGTGTAGGCCGCCGCGTGGATCACCAGTTCGGCGCCGCTCTGCTTCACGGCGCGGCGGGCCGACTCCGGATCGGCGATGTCCCACTCCGGAAGCGAGCAGCCGTGAACCTCGTGCCCGGCCTGGAGCACCGGAACGATTTCCGAGCCGAGCAGGCCGGAATGCCCGGTGACGAGGATGCGCATCGCTACATGACCTCGATCTGGCTGTTGTCGCCGACCATGAGCCGGTAGGCGGCGGGCACCCTCTCCGGGCTCCGGATGACGGTGACACCCTTCCCGATCAGGCTCGACTCGATGCGGCGGCGCAGGCCGATGATCCGCGAGCCCTCGAGGACGATGCTGTGCTCGATTTCGCTGTCCTTGATCTCCACGCCGTCGGCCACCGACGTGAACGGCCCGATGTACGCTCCGGAGATGTCGCACCCCTCGCCGATGACGACCGGCCCGCGCAGGACCGACCCGGCGACCTTCGTGCCCTTCCCCACGAGGACCGAACCCTCCACCCGCGTTTCCGGGCAGAGCGTGCCCTCGATCGAGGAGTGGGCTCCGGTCAGGATGATCCGGTTGGCCTCGAGCATGTCCTCGAGCTTGCCGGTGTCCTTCCACCATCCGGTGATGACGTGCGACTTCACGTTGTACTTCGCGTCGATCAGGTACTGGATCGCGTCGGTGATCTCCAGTTCGCCCCGCTTCGACGGCTGGATCGCGTCGACGGCTTCCCAGATCGTCCGGTCGAACATGTACACGCCCACCAGGGCCAGGTCCGAGCGCGGCTGTTTCGGCTTTTCCTCGAGACGGACGACGGTGTCGCCGGACAGTTCGGCCACGCCGAACTCCTGGGGATTCTTCACCTTCGCGAGCAGGATCTGGCAGTTCGGGCTGTCGCGCTCGAACTCCTGGACGAGCGGAGTGATGCCGTCCTTGATCAGGTTGTCGCCGAGGAACATGACGAACGAGTCGTCTTTCAGGTAGGGTTGTGACACCTTGACCGCGTGGGCAAGCCCCAGCGGGTCCTGCTGGTGGATGTAGGTGACCTTGATCCCGAAGCGGGATCCGTCCCCCACGGCGGCCTTGATCTCCTCGCGGGTATCGCCCACGACGATGCCGAAATCGGTGATGCCGGCATTCCGGATGGCCTCGAGGCCGTAGAAGAGGATCGGCTTGTTGGCGACGGGCACGAGTTGCTTGGCACTGGTGTGTGTGATGGGCCGGAGTCGTGTTCCCCGGCCGCCCGACAGTATGAGAGCTTTGATAACCATCCTCCTGGTACGCGTTTATCCGGGGGGCGCGGTACCGTAACACTGGAGAAAAGTTCATGTCAAAGGGGATCCTTGCGGCGATCCTGTTCCTGCACATGGGCATGGCCCCCCCGGCCGGTCGCGCCGCGGCGGCCCCGTCCGCCGGCGACCGCCTGCTGGCCGCCGAGCGCAGGACGCGCGCCGAGGAACTGCGCGCGCTGGTGACCTCGATCAGGGAGTTCGACGACGGCCTGATCGCAACCGGGCGGGACAACGGCGCGCGTCATGCGCGCGTCAATCGCCTGATCGGGATCACCGGGGGTCGCACGGCGGCCGCGTTCGAGTCCACCGCGGTTCTCGTCTCCCTGCTCGACGAACTCGCCCGCGACCCGGACATCGCCGCGTCGAAACTCCGCGCGGACCTGTCCCGGGCGCGGGCCGCCGCGCTTCAGCACCTCGTCACCCGGATCCCCGAAACGCGGCTTCCGGTGGCGGACGACCTCGGGGCGATGACCGCGCTGCTCGCGGAAGCCGCCGGTGAAACGGGGGAACAGACTCCCCGGCCTCCCATCCCCGACTTTTCCGGCGTCTCGTTCGGCGACGCCCCGCGGCTCCTGGAAACGCCCGCCTCGGGGTCCGTTCCCGTGCCGGGCTCGGGGAGCGTCACGTTCCATTTCCTGCCGGGATCGCGCTACGTTCTCTCCGGCGACGGTCACGACCTCTACGTCGTCGACCTCGAGCAGGACGGTGCGGCGGAGCGGATCGCCGCCGCGGCCGCCGTGCCCGCGCCGACCGTGTCGGCGTCCGGCGAGTACGTGGCGGTCGCGGTCGGCGCGCGCGGCGGCACCGAGGTGCGTCTCCTGCGGCGCCTGACGAACGCGGAACCGCGCACCGTCCTGACCGCGGCCCGCGTGGACACGATGGCGTTCGACCCGCGCCGGCTCACGCTCGCCGTTCTGGCCGACGGTCGGCTGGAACTCGTCGATGCCGCGGGCGGCGACGCGCGCCGGGTCACCGACGGAGCCGCCCCGGCGTCCTCTCTGGCCTGGTCGCCGGACGGGCGGCACGTGGCCCTGCTCACCCCGGGGCCCGACGGGCAGACGGTCCGGGCGCTGGTGTTCGATGCGCTCTCCGGGTCCGCTGTCCTGGACGAGACGTTCGCGGGATACCGCCCGCGGTGGTATGCCGACAGCCGCTCCCTCACCGCGCTGGCGTTCTCGGGCGCCGCGGACGATGTGGAACTGCTCCTCGAACGCAGGACGGTGGACGGGCCGGAGCACGACCGGATTCCGCTCTTCCGGCTCGGCGCCGGATCCTCGGTGTCCGGCCCCGCATGGTCGCCGGACGGCCGGAGATGCGCGGTCCGCATCGACGGATCGCCGCAGGGGTTCCGCGTCGACGGCTTCGCCGGGTCCCTTTTCCTGCACGAACGTTCCGTCGTCCGGACCGTGGCGTTTCCGGTGCCGGACAGCGTCCGCTACGACCCCCCGGCGGCCGGGCTCCCGGAGTTTGCCTGGCATCCCTCGGGGCGCTGGTGTGCCGCGCGGCAGGACTACCGCGAAGGCGGCGGCCTGTTTCTTCACGACACGTGGAGCGGCGACGCGATCCGCCTCGGACAGGTCACGGCCTCCCGTCCCGCCTTTTCCCCGGACGGCCACCGTGCGCTGTGGATCGAACGCGCCGTCTCCGGAGAACGCTTCGTGTTCCGCGACCTGAACCCGGTGACGGAGAACCTGCCGCGCAGCCGGACCGAGGCCGCCGGTGGCGCGATGGCCCTGGCGGCCGGCCGGTTCGAGGAGGCGGTCACGGCGTTCCGGAACGCGGCGCGCCTGGAGCCGGGCGATGCGCGCCTGCTGCAGGGGCTCGGCCGCGCGTGGATCGGACTCGCCTTCGACGGGCGCTTTCCGGCCTGGAATGCGGCCGCGCTCGAAACCGCGGTGCGCGTGTTCGCCCGGGCCGTCGAGCGGGACGCGACGTCGGCGGACATCCGGGTGGACTTTCTCGACGCCAGCGGCCGCCTCGCGTGGATCCAGGGGAAGCTGGAATCGCGGCTCCTCGTGGCATCGGCCCGCGACCGGCTGGCCACCACGCCTCCGGCCGGCGAGGGGCCGCGCCGGCGACATTTCGCGACCATCCGCGACGACCTCGTGGAGGCGATCCTCTGGGACCCGGACAACGAGTACGCGCGGATCCTCCTCGACGGTGTCCTGGCCCGCTATCCGGCGGGAACGCCGTGATGGGGGCCATGCGCCGGCGCATGAGTGGCCCGGGAGGATCGCGATGAGCGGAAACGATCGGCGTGGCTTCGATCCCGAGGGGCTGAACACCGGCGCGGCACCGCGGGCGGATCGCACCTCGTTTCTCACCCCGTCCGGGCGATTCTTTACCCGCAGCCACGCCCCCGTGCCGGCCGTCGCTCCGGATGCGTTTCGTCTTGCCGTGGACGGGCTCGTCGACCGGCCGCTGTCGCTGTCCCTGTCCGACCTGCTGGGCCGCTTTCCGCAGCGGACTCTCGAAGCCACGCTCGTCTGCGCCGGGTTGCGCCGCGCCGAGTTTGCCGCGATCGGCCCGCTGAACGGCGAGCTGCCGTGGGGCCTCGAACCGGCCGGCAACGGTCGCTGGAGCGGACCGGCTCTCGCCGATGTCCTCGCCGCCGCGGGAATCGAGGCCGCCGCCCGCCACGTGGAGTTCACCGGGCTGGACGAGGTCGAGCGCGGCGGCCTCCGCTTTCCGTTCGGAGGCTCCGTCGACCTCGACAAGGCGCTGACCGGCGATGTGCTGCTGGCCACGGACCTGAACGGGGCGCCGCTTCCTCCCGCGCACGGATTTCCGCTCCGGGCCGTCGTGCCCGGGTGGATCGGGGCGCGCAGCGTGAAATGGCTGGGACGGATCACCGTCCGCGACACGCCCTCCGACAACTACTTCTTCACGAAGGCGTACCGGATCCTGCGCGATGCGGATGCGGACCCGGAGCGCCCCCTCGACGTTTCCACGGGAACCGCGATGAGCGAGGTGCCGCTGAACGCGCTGATCGTCGATCCGGCGCCGGGCGCCCGGATCGCGGCGGGGCCCGCGACGGTCCGGGGATGGGCCATCGGAACCGGCGGGTCGCCGATCACCGGCGTGGACGTGTCGCTCGACGGCGGAAACGGCTGGATCCGTGCCCGGACGGCCGGCGAAAATCCGGCGTGGTCCTGGACCTTCTGGGAGGCGACCGTCGACCTGAAACCGGGGCGGCACGCGCTGGTGGTCCGGGCGTTCGACGCGGCGGGATCGCGGCAGCCGGCCCGCCTCGAGGACACGGCGAACGTGAAGGGTTACGGGAACAACGCGTGGCACCGGGTGGAGGTCGAGGTCGTCTGACGCCCGCGCCGGGCCGAGTGCGCTCCGTTCCCCGGCGTCAACCCGCGAGCTGTTTTTCCACGAGCGACCGCGCCGCGTTCAACGCCTCGTCCAGCTTGTCCGGCTCCTTGGCACCCGCCGTGGCCAGGTTCGGCTTGCCGCCGCCCGAGCCCCCGGCGATCTTCGCCACGTCGCGGACGAGCGCGTCGGCGCGGAGCCTCGACCCGGCCAGGTCGTCGGTAACGACGGCGACGAACGCCGCCTTGCCGTCGAACTTCGCCCCGAGCACCGCCGCCCCGCTCTTCAGCAACGGGCGGAGACGGTCGGCGGCTTCGCGCAGGTGATTCATGCTGTCGGCCGGAACCTCGGCGGCCACGAAACGGACGCCCGCGACCTCGACGATCCGCCCCTCGAGACTCCCCGCGCTCTCGAGCACCGCGGCGCTCTTCATGCGGTCGCGCTCGCGGCGGAGTTCCTCGTTGTCCGCGACGATGGCGCGGACCTTCTCCTCGAGTTCGCCGCGGGTGGTCCGGAGCGTCTCGGACAACCGGGCCAGCATCTCCTCGTCCTCGCGGAGCAGGTCGACCGACTTCCAGCCGGTGGCCGCCTCGACGCGGCGGGTTCCGGCGGACACCGACTCGTCGACGAGCAGGCGGAACGCGCCGATCTCGCCGGTGCGCCGGACATGCGTGCCGCCGCACAGTTCGCGGCTGAACCCCCCGATGATCACCTGGCGGACCCAGTCCCCGTATTTTTCGCCGAACAGCGCCATCGAGCCCTTCTTCCGCGCCTCCTCCAGCGAGTCCCACTCGGTGGCCACCGGCGTGTCGGCGAGGATCTCGCGATTCACGATCCGCTCGATCTCTTCCCGCTGCCCCGCGGTGATCGCCGCGAAGTGCTGGAAATCGAACCGGAGACGGTCCGGCGCCACGAGCGACCCCGCCTGGGCCACGTGCGTGCCGAGAACCGCGCGGAGCGCGGCGTGCAGGAGATGGGTGGCGGTGTGGTTCCGCTCCGTGCTCCGGCGGACGTCGACCGGAACGGAGGCGGTCCAGGGACCGGCCGGCGGCGTGAAGGTGTCCGCCCCCCCGGCGGCGATCGCTCCGCGGTGGATGATCTCGCCGCGGTCGTTCTTCCGCACGTGGGTCACCGCGATCCGGACGTCGCCGCAGGCGAGCGTTCCCGTGTCCGCCACCTGGCCGCCGCTCTCCGCGTAGAACGGCGTGCGGTCGAGCAGGAACTCGATGTCGTCGCCCGCCGGGCGGAACGCGACCAGCGCGACGGGCGCCTCCGTTTCCTCGTAGCCGATGAATTCGCTGTGCCGCGTCTCGGCTCCGGCCGAGCCCGTGTACCGCCACGGCTGCTCCTTCTCGCCGGGGGCGTTGTCGAACTTCGACGCGGAGCGCGACCTTTCCACCTGGCGGGCCATTTCCGTTTCGAAGCCGGGCTCGTCGACGGTGAGCCCCTTTTCTTCCGCCATGTCGCGGGTCAGGTCGACCGGGAATCCGAACGTGTCGTAGAGCAGGAAGAGGTCGCTGCCGCCGATCCGCGTTTCCCCCTTCGCCTTCAGCCTTTCCGCGATCTCCTCGAAGCGGTGCATCCCCGAGCTGAGCGTGGACTGGAAGCGCTCCTCCTCCGCCTTGAGGATCGAGGCCACCCGCCCGCGGGCTTCCTTCAGCTCCACGTAGTGATCGCCGAGGAGATCCACGACCAGGCCGGACAGCTTGAACAGGAACGGCTCGTCGAGGCCGACGATCTGCCCCTGGCGGGCCGCGCGACGGAGCAGGCGGCGCACGACGTAACCCCGCCCCTCGTTGCCCGGATACACGCCATCGGTGACCGCGATCGTCAGTGCCCGCGCATGCTCGGCCACGATCCGGAGCGGAATCTTCGCACCGGGGGAGTCGGGATCACGGCCGCACATGTCCGCGGCGGCCTCGATGAGCGGGCGGAACGCGTCCGTCTCGAAGACGGAGCCCTGGCCGTTGAGGATCTGGACGAGGCGCTCGAGCCCCATGCCGGTGTCGATGCCGCGGTTGGCCAGCGGTCCCTGGTGGCCGGTTTCGTCCTGGAAGAACTGGGGAAAGACGAGATTCCAGAATTCCTGGTAGCGGTCGTGCTCGTCGCCGGGGCGCGCGGTGTCGGGACCGAAGTCCGGGCCGAGATCGTAGTAGATCTCGCTGCACGGCCCGCAGGCGCCGGTGGAACCGGCCGGACCCCAGAAGTTGTCCTTCTTGCCGAGGCGCACGATGCGCGCAGCCGGAACGCCGATCTCCTTTTCCCAGATCAGGGCGGCCTCGTCGTCGTCCAGGTACACGGACGGCCACAGCCTGTCCGCGTCCATCTTGAGCACGACCGTGCAGAACTCCCAGGCCCAGCTGATCGCCTCCCGCTTGAAGTAGTCGCCGAAGGAGAAGTTGCCGAGCATCTCGAAGAACGTGCAGTGGCGCGGCGTCCGGCCGACCTGTTCGAGGTCGGTGACGCGGAAGCACTTCTGCACCGACGCCGCCCGCGTGTACTCCAGCTTCCCGGTGGCCGCGTAGAGCGCCTTGAACTGGACCATGCCGGCCGACGTGAACAGGAGCGTCGGGTCGTTTCCCGGAACGATCGACGAGGACGGCACGATGCGATGATCGCGGGCCTTGAAGAAATCGAGATATTCTCTGCGGATGTCGGCGGAACGGACCATGTTCGCTTTCCCCTGCCTTCCACGGGATCCTGCTGCGCGCGGGCGGACCCGGCTTTTCACTGTTTTCGCGGCAAATGCGGGCCGGAATTTACCACAGTTCCGGTCGCTCCCGGAAAGGGTCCGGTCCTCCGTCACGAGCGGGACGCCGGTCGCCCGAAGTGCCCGGAACGCGGACCTGTTCACGGAAAGGCCCGCACGCCTTATACTCGCCCCCTCGTCACGATCACTCAATGGAGGACTTGCATGCTCAGGAATCGCTCTTTCGAAATTGCGTCCGCGGCGGCGATCGCGCTGTCCCTGATCGCGGGCACCGCGTCCGCGCACACCCCCGACGGCACGGCCCCGGCTTCGGCTCCGGCCTCGAAGCCCGCGGCGGAGGCCAAGGCCGAAGTCAAGGTGGACATGTCGAAATACAAAAAGGAAACGATCCCCGTCGCCCCGAAGGTCACGCCCCAGCACGTGACCGTGCAGCACATCCTGATCGCGTTCGACGGAAGCCTCCCCGGCCGACCGATCTCCAGAACGAAGGAGGAGGCGAAGAATCTCGCCCACGAGATCCTCGAGATGGCCCGCATGGGTTCCGACTTCGACACGCTGTGCGTCCAGTGGACGAACGACTCGGCTCCCGGGATCTACTCGATGGCCAACAAGGGTGTGCCGCCGAAGGAGGGCGAGTTCCAGCGGGACAAGATGGTGGCCGCGTTCGGCGACGTCGGCTTCGCGATTTCTCCGGGCAACATCGACATCGCCGAGTTCGATCCGAAGACGAGCCCGTACGGCTGGCACATCATCAAGCGCCTGAAGTAGGAACGTATTGACGAGCCGCCCGCGGGCAGGACGCGCGGGCGGCTCGCCGCTAATACTCCCGCGGAACGTACGTGGCCTGGATCCTCACGTCATGCAGGCTCGGGTCGCGCACCTGGGTGCCCTTCTTCGCGGTGAGGTAGAACGTCACCGGGCCGGCGGCCTGGACGGGGAACACGTTCTGGGTGACCACCGGAAAGATGTAGAGCTCCGAGGAAAAACTGCCCGGGAGCGCAATCTCCGCGTTCGTGGAATCCGGCACGTCGCCGCTGACCGTCGACAGGGCCAGCGTCACCGTCGAAGCCATCCCGATGTCGTGCAGCAGAAAGACCTGGGCCGCCCCGTGAACGATCACGAAACCGGGGCCGGGGCTGTTCATCGTCACCGCGAGAATGTCCTGGCCGGACGTGCTGTCCACCGTGGCCGCGAAACCGGTCAGGTTCCGGAACGCCACGCCCGGGGGCTCCTTGAGCTCCGCCGCGCCGAGCGAGCCGTCCACCACCTTCGAGCCGTCCACGGTGTTGTTCGCCAGTTCCCTCGGACCCACCGCTCCGGTGACCAGCTTCTGCCCCGCGATCGAACTGTCGGCGAGCGTCATCCCGGTGACGATCCCCGGCGCCAGGTCCTCCGCGTTGATCGACCCGTCCTCGATGTGCGCCCCGGTGATCGTGGACAGGGCCACGTCCACGCCGAGGATCGTTCCGTTGGTGATGTCGTTGGTGAGGATCGATTCGTCCTGGATGTCGAGACCGGTGAGGCTGCCGTTCTGGATGTCGGTGCCGGTGACCGACTCGTTCTGGATGTCGATACCCGAGAGGGAGCCGTCCGCCACCTGCAGCGAACCGATCGACGCCGGAACGAGGCGATCCGCCCCGATGCTCTCCAGGGCCATGTTCGCGCCGCGGAGCCCGCCCGCGGCCACCCGGGTGGAGTCGAGGGATCCGGCCGTGATCCACTCCTTCGGCAGCTGCTGGCTCACGAGCGGCGCCGGAACGCCGCCGAGGTTGTCCCAGTGCACGCGGTTGGAGCCGAGGTTCGGGGCGCTCCCGTCGGACACCTGCAGCACCGAGTTCAGCGCGTACTGCGGGTGGTCGTTGGCGGAGAGGCCGGTCAGCTGCCCGTGCACCGTCACGCCCGCGCCGACGGAATCCACGCCGTCCGCGAATCCGGCGGGCATGCCGTAGAGGTTGTTCCAGTGCACCTGGTTCGATCCGCTGTTGGGCGGATCGCCGTCGGAGCCGTTGAGCTGCGATGCCAGCCCGGCGGCGGCGATCGCCGCGGAGCCGAACGTGTCGAAGTCGGTGGACCTCTTGCCGTTCAGCCGGTTCGCCTCCATGGCGAACGGCACCGACGCAAGGCGGAGCCGCGGCGTCAGTTCCGGCGTACCGTCCACGGAGATTCCGAGGAACCGGTCCGGATCCGTCCACGCGTTGACCGGAAACGGGGTGAGGCTGCCGAGCAGGAGGCTGAACACACCGTCGGTCAGCGGCACCAGGGTATGCGTTTCCGTCCAGAGGGGCGTGGCCGACGACGCGCCGGCATACAGCGAGATGGCCAGCGTGACCGGACCCGACCGCGGAGTCCCGCCGGCGTCGGTCAGTCGCCCCTGGTAGAAGATCACGGAAGGGGTCACCGCCGGAGCGGCGATGTCCACAGGCACCGGATCGGGCTCCGGAATGACCGGGTTTTCCGCAACGGCTCTCTGCGCTCCCGCGGCGGCAGGACCGAACAGGGCGGCGATCATCACGAGCGCCGGGAGACCGGCATGCGAACGGGTCATGGTTTCACTTTCTCAAATGAGTGTCGAACCACGCCGTCGTCCGACGGGCGGCGTCGATCTTGTGTCCGTACTGCCGGAACCCGTGCCCCTCGCCCGGATAGCGGACGAGTTCCACGGTCCGGTCGAGCGTCGTGAGGGCCGTCCACATCGCTTTCGCGTGCATCACGGACACCTTGGCGTCGTTCTCGCCGTGCAGAAGCAGGAGCGGCGTCCTGACTCCGGCGACATGCGTCAGCGGCGAGCGCTCCCGGTACAGGTCCGGCTTGTCCCACGGCGCCCCGCCGAAGTACTCGAGTTCGTACGACGGCGATTCGCCGAAATAGAAATCGTTTTCGAGGCTCGACATGCCGTACATCGAAACGGCCGCCCGGAAACGCTGCGACGTGGCGATCGCCATGTTCACGAGATACCCGCCGTACGACCAGCCGAGGATACCGAGTCTGTCCGGATCCGCAAGCCCCCGGGCGATCAGGCTGTCGAGGCCCGTGTGGATGTCCTCGAGTTCGAGGCGCCCGGGGTCGCCGCGGAGCGCCTGTCCGAACGCTTCGCCGTAACCCTTGCTCCCCCGGTAGTTCGGCATGAACACGAGGTAGCCGCGGGAGGCCAGGACAACGGCCGTGTCGCTGCCGCCGAGACGGGCGGTGGCGCGGTTGTAGGGGCCGCCGTGGAGGATCACGATGGTGGGGAGATTGCGACTGCCGTTCCCGTAGAGCAGCCCGCCGATTTCCGTGCCGTCGGAGGAGATCCAGGTGATGGCGTTGATGGAGGGCGCTTGATGATAGGCGGGCGGGCGCCCCCCTTCCGCCCGGCCGAACTTGATGGCGCGCCCGCGCCTCCTCAGCCCGCTCCGGTCTTCGCTCCTGACAACCACGAACGCGCAGGCTCCGGCACTCCAGGACGGTTCGCTGATGAACGCCCGCAGGTCCGCGGCGAGGGCCACGCCGGAGTCGAAGCTGCTCCAAAAGTAATCCAGTACGGCTCTGTACGTCGAAGGCTCCGGTCGATCCTTCGGGTCGGGGTTCGGATCGGGCCAGTCCCCCTCCGGATCGAAAGAACCGTCGAGCGGGATTTCCACGATCGAGTTCGTGGCCCGTCCCGCGAGTTCCGCAACGACCGCGGTTCCGTCGGGCCGCCACTGCGGAGCGGTCACCGGGTAGTCGCAGGCCGCCGTGAGGCAGACCGG